>JAGYJE010000002.1 GCA_018402305.1 Puniceicoccaceae bacterium
ACTGAGTTGTTTTGTTGAGAGGTCGCGGTCTGAGTACAGGAGAGCGGCCGTGCCCTGACGACACGCAAGCCTTAAATGAATCGCCACTCTTCGGGGACTGAGGCACTTGACTTCATGACCCGGAGAATGACCCTCGGTCCACTCTAGTCAATTCGCTTTCCAGGCCGCTTCATAGGCTGCAGCCTCGACGTCAAAAAAAACAGACCGTTAAAGTCCTTGCGCGTGTCGCATTATGGCCTATCAAACTCGTTTTCTTCCCTGCCCGGCAGATCACTTTTTCTTGCTTGGGCCGCGTGGCATGGGGAAGATATCAAGCGAGAAGAGGGAGACCGCGCCTACCCCTCGCCCGCTCCGCGGCTAAGAAAGCGCCGCACCTTTGGGTCGGTGGCTGCGTCGTCGAGTAAGTCGTTGGGGTTACCGTCGCACAGGGCCGTTTTGGTCTCTACGTCTAGAAAGAGTGCGCTGTCGGCGATGGCAAAAATGCTCGCAAGCTCGTGGGTGACGACCACGACGGTGGCTCCCAGGGCATCGCGCAGTTGCAGAATCAGGTCATCCAAACGACGTGAGCTAAGGGGGTCGAGTCCGGCGGAGGGCTCGTCAAAAAAAAGTATTTTCGGATCCAGGGCGACGGCCCGTGCCAGCCCCGCCCGTTTTTGCATACCGCCGCTCAACTCGGAGGGGTAACGGTGCCCGAATCCAGCCAGGCCTACGAGGGACAGTTTAAAATCGACGAGTTCACGAATCTCGCTGCGTTTTAGGTTGGTGTATTGCTCAAGTGGGAGGGCCACGTTCTCCTCTAGCGTCATCGAGCTCCAAAGGGCACCGCTTTGAAAAGACACACCAAAGCTGTGCTGGATGCGCTCGGCGGCCTCAGTGCCGGGAACAAATCGCTCCCCGGAGTAATTGATCGAACCTTCCTGCGCAACCTTTAGCCCGATAAGGTGTTTGAGCAGGGTGCTCTTCCCACAGCCGCTCCCGCCCATAATGACTTTTATCTCCCTGCAGCGAATTTCAAAATTGAGCTGCCGCATGACGGTAAAATCACCATAGGCCATGGTGAGGTCCTGAACCGAGATGGCATGAGCTTGAGTAGTCATGATCAGATACCAAGGAGGTGAAACATAACCGCAAAGATCGCATCCGCCACGACGATCCAGGTGATTGAGGTGACCACAGCCGATGTGGCCGCCCTGCCGACTGAGCTGGCGTCCCGACCACAGTTCAGGCCCCGGTAGCAACCAGCCAGGGCAATAATCACGCCAAAGACCGCACTCTTAAAAATACCGACCAGTACATCGTTCAAACCGACGGCTGCCTGGATCTGATTCGTGTATTGCAGCGCCGTGACGTCCGAAATCAGAATGGCCACGACCATCCCGCCCAGCATTGCGATCAGATCGGCGCAGGCGCAGAGGAGTGGCATCATCAAGACCAAGGCGATAACGCGCGGCACCACCAGAAACTGGACCGGCGAAATGCCAAAGGTCCTCAGCGCATCGACCTCTTCGTTGACTTGCATACTGCCAATCTGTGCGGCAAAGGCGGCACCCGTCCGGCCTGCCATGATCACTCCGGCCATAACAGCACCGAGTTCACGCGTGGTCGCCAAGCCAACCAAGTCCGCCACATAAATGTCCGCCGCAAACTTTTGCAATTGAATGACGCCGATGAAAGCAATGATGAGCCCCGTCAAAAAACTCAGCAGACTGACAATGGGCAGCGCCTGGGCGCCTGAGTCCTGCAAGACCAGGAGAAAATCCTTAAACCGGATCCGACCCCGGCCGCGGATGAAAGCAAACAGATCGATGCAGAGCTGCCCCAGGAATTTAAAATACCCACTCAGTCCCTCGTAGCCCGCCAAGAAACGCACCCCCATATTGGTTAAAAAGTCATCCGGTACGGAAGCGCCAATCCCCTCGTTCTCCGGCACCGCCTGAGAAAGTTCAATCAAGCGCCGAACGCCCTCCGGCAGCCCATTGAGCTGCGCCTTCAGACCCTTCGAATCGGCCCAGTCGCCAATCTGCCGAACCATGACAAGCAGGGAACTATCCCAGGCGGACAGCGCATCCGCGTCAAAGTGCAGCGTATCCAATCCGGGCGCCCCATCGATCCCGGCAAGCAATCCTTCCAGCGTCGGGCGCTTCGACCCGGTCGACCACGCCCCGGAAATTCGGACGACCAATGTCCTTCCCTCGGAATGGACCGCCATCTCTGCTTTCTGTTCGCTGTCTGCCATATTCAAATACGCCTTGCACACCTTTGCTTGCCAAGGACGGCTTAAACCGCATGCATTCCGTCGTAGTCATAGCGGATTCTTCACCTGAATAAAGCCTATTTTATGAGCCAATACATCCTCTTCGATCTCGACGGGACTCTGATAGACCACTTTACAACGATCCACAAAAGCGTGGCCTACGCCCAACGCATGCTCGGGCTGCCGGAAAGCGACTACGCTACGGTGCGCGCAACGGTCGGCGGCTCGGTCCCCATAACACTCGGCAAACTCTGCGGTAACGAGAATGCCGCCGACGCTGAACCGCTCTTTCGTGAACACTTTGCGCGCATCATTTTCGATGACGTCTTCATTCTGCCGGGTGCTGACTGGCTCCTCCGCACCCTCAAAAGGAAGGGTGCGCGGCTCGCCGTCTTTACCAACAAATACGCCGCCGACAGCCGCGCCGTGCTGGCCCACCTCGGCCTCGATTGCTGGCTCGATGTCATCATCGGCACGGGCGATCCCGATTGCCCCTACCGCAAGCCCGACCCGCGCTTCACCGCTTATGCCCTGGAAAAATTGGACTGCGCCTCCGAGGAAGCCCTCATGGTCGGCGATTCCCCCTACGACCTTGCCGCCGCCGAGGCTGGCTGCCTGTCCTGCCATCTCGTGGCCACGGGCAGCCACCCCATGGAGCAGCTCAGGGAGCATCTCGACGAAGCCCACCTGCACCCTGATCTCTACGCCCTCGCCGAACAGGTTTTCGGCCTCGAACGCCCCAGTAATTAATCCCATCCCGCATCCCGCATGAAAACACCCAGCCAATGCTCTCGTGAGGAGTGGCCAACCAAGGCCTACAAAAACCTCGACTTTCTGAACAGCGAATCTGCTCGCAATATTCGTGTGCTCTGCGAAATGACGGAGCCCGGCCTTCGCTTCGCGAAGGAGGAAGTGGAGGCTACTATCGTCCTCTTCGGATCGGCTCGAATTCAACCTCTGGAGGAAGCGAAGCGGCTACGCACCGCTGTTCGCGACTCAATTACTGATCCGGAAAACCCCAGCCCCGAGGAAAAGCGCGCGCTGCACCGCGCGGAGTGTGGCATCAAATCAGCGCCCTATTACAACGCCGCCGTGCAACTCTCGGAGTCCCTCACAAAATGGTCGATGAATCTACCTGGCCCGCAAAAGGAGCGATTCATCATCTGCTCCGGCGGTGGCCCCGGGATCATGGAAGCGGCCAATTTGGGTGCCCACAATGTTGGCGGTAAATCTATTGGCCTTGGAATCAGCCTGCCCTTTGAACAGGGGGTTAACCAATACATACCCGAGGATCTGAAATTCGAGTTTCACTATTTCTTCGTCAGAAAGTATTGGTTTGTTTTAATGGCCAAGGCACTTGTCGCTTTCCCCGGGGGTTTTGGCACCCTCGACGAACTCTTCGAAACCCTCACACTCATGCAGACCAGCAAGATCGATGTTTTGCCACCGATCGTTCTTTTCGGCAGCGAGTTTTGGAATGATGTGGTTAATTTTCAGGCTCTGGTTGATTGGGGCACCATCTCGCCTGAAGACCTCAAGCTCTTTAAAATTGTCGACACCGTGGAAGAGGCCCACCAGCACATCGTGAGCTGCCTAACTGAGCGCTTTCTTTAGGTAAAATTGCGGCATTACCCCCGCGATTCGTCAGCGAATCTCCCAGCGGTCGTGCATCGAGGAAAGCAACTCGCTGCCGCTCTTGGTCACGCGGACGACATCTTCAATCCGGCAGCCACCGATTTCAGGGTAGTAGAGACCGGGCTCAATCGTAATGACATGGCCCGTTTTCAGCTTCCCGGCTCCCTTGGCAACACGGGGGCTCTCGTGCACCTCCAACCCCAAGCCGTGCCCGGTAGAGTGAATGAAACCGACAAAGCTCTGGCCCCGCCGCTCCGTCTTGTAGCCCGCATCGACAAACACCCCGTCCGCCGCCTCATGGACAGTGCTCCCCTTAACACCGGACTTCACAACATCAATGGCCGCCCGCTGCGCGGCCCGCACACTGGCGACCAGTTCGCGCTGCGCCAGGCTGGCTCTGCCTTTCAGAAAGGTGCGCGTCATATCGCCATGAAAGCCGGTTTTCTGCACACGGGGGAAGACATCGATAATGATGAGCTCATTCGGCCGGAGCGGCCCGTGGCCCACCTCGTGCGGATCACAGGCCTGCCGCCCACCCGCCACAATGGTGCTCTGTGCGATTGCTCCCTTAGTCAGGCAGGCTTGGTCGATGATGGTTCGTAAGCGTTCCGAGGTGAGCGCACGTCCCCCGTAAATCAGGCGCTTGCCCTCGATTCGGGCCGCCCGAAGCACCGCCTCCGCCGCCCGAATGCCCGCTGCGGCGGCCGCATTGCCGCGGCGAATTGCCTTCGCCTCCGCATCATTCTTCTTCGCGCGTTCCGGGAAAAAAGGGCCCTCAATGATTTTCAGATGATAGCCCGCCTCATACAACTTGGCATACAGAGCAGCCGGAAATTCGGCAGGCACCTCGATCTTTTTCACGGCAAAGCGCTGCGCAAAATAGATCATCAACTCCCCTGCCCCGATCTCACGCAACTCCATCTGTAAATTCTCCGCCGCTTTCTTGCGGATGTCCTCCAGCAGCATCACCTCGTCGAAGTGCGACCCCCGCGCCACCCGGCCATACTCGAGCTGGCTGACCACCGCGTAGGCCTGCTTATCCGTGAGGATCGCCAGGAAGGGATCCGGCACAAAGATACCCGCTGCGTAGAGCATATCCGCATTGTCGTGTGATGCGGCATAAAGTAAGCGAATGGTCGAGGATTTACTTTTCATTAGAGCCAATTTCCCCCATCTTGCAGAGGGTTCACCCTATCTGTCACGCACCGATCCTATTTTTTGAACATTGAAAGCGAAATTTATCATTTTTGCGGGAGGCTTTGTCCTTCTAATCCTCGCGGCCTGCCAACCCACTGGCCAGGACGACGCCGCGATGGGTCGGGACAACGCCCCCGCAGACGCCGGCACCTATTTCCCCATCGCCATCGGCGGGCAAGCCCTCCAGCTGCAACTCGCCCTCACACCCAGCGAGCAGCAGCGGGGCCTGATGTTTCGCGAATCGCTCCCGAAAGACCACGGCATGCTCTTTCTCTTTGATCGCCCCGAGCGCCGAGGATTCTGGATGCAAAACACCAGCATCCCCCTCGACATTGGCTACTTCGATGCGGAGGGTCGCCTCCGTGAGGTTCATAAACTCTTCCCTTTCGACGAAAACGCTGTGTCGTCCACCAGCGCGCAGATTCTTATCGCCGTCGAAACCAACCGAGGCTGGTTTGAGGCCAACCAGGTGACCCCCGGTGCGATGATTGAGCTCGATGCGCTGGAAAACGCTTTAAAGCGGCGCAGTCACAGAACCGAAGCCCATCCTCTTTTCAGCGATTAAACCATGCCCGGATCTCAAGCAGAGCCCAGCCCCACGGCGACACCAAAATGCCATACGAGCAAAACCCAAGAACGGGCTCGGCGGAAACGGCATCGCCGCTCCCAGTCTGTTGACCCTGCGGAGCCCAAGCCAGCAGGGTGGCGCGCCTACCTCACGCTGATTCTTTTGGCGGTAGGTTGTTATTTACCCATGCTTCAGTCAGGCTTGATTTGGTCGGACTACGATCAGGTCGAACGCACCGCCTTTTCATCGATGGATCAGTTGGCCGATGCCTGGAGTCTGGAGTCGATCCGCACAGAGGACCCCCTCACTCTAAGTAGCTACTTTTTGGAGCAGCACCTCCCACTGCCCGTTGGCGCGGTGCACCACACGATCAATCTTTTTCTACACATCGCGGCGGCTTGCCTTTTTCTCAAGATTCTCGACGCCTTAAAGCTGCCTGCGGCTTTCTCCGCCTCGCTCGTCTTCGCGCTTCATCCCGCTGTCATGCAGACCCTTTTCTGGTCGGGCTACCGCGAGGAACTGGTCGGGCTGCTTTTTATCTTAGCAGCGCTTTACTTCGGCATACAAAACCGGTCCACCCGGGACTACAGCATCCTTCTCTTTCTCACCGCCCTCGCCTGCCTGCTTCACCCGGCAGCACTTGTCTTGCCGCTCTTGCTTACACTGGTCGTTTTTCATCAGAAACGCTTCCCGCACCTCAGGGATTTTAACCATCTGCTGCCGCTCTTCTGTATCGCACTTTTTATCGGGGTTTGGACACACAGCGGGTCAACGCCTACCGATGCGGCCCCGGGCGTGTCCGTTGCCCATTCCTCTCAAAATTTCTTCTTCTTCATTAAACAGGCACTCATCCCCAGTAATCTGCGCCTTTTTCACCAGCCCAGAGTATCCGCCGAGTTTACCGCTGGGGCACAATATACTTTTTTACCGATTTTCCTGCTCATTCCGTTTTACGTTTTGGTCCTCTTTAACCACGGAAAGCCGTGGGCCAGGAGCGTCTTCGTAGGGCTCACCGCCTATTTGCTCTTGAGCATTTACGGCTTGCTCAAGGTCGGAACCTTTTTGGATGGTCAACCCGCCCATGAAGATCATTCGCATTACGTCGCACTTCCCATCATCGTTGCTCTGGCAGTTTGCTCCTTGGGGGGCATCATCGGACGCACCGGATCCGGCGGCAAGGTGCTCTGGTCCGTTGGATTCACTCTTTTTATTCTGATGCTGTCGGGCATCGCCGTCGCCCATTCGCTAACCCTCGCAGACCGCAGGTCCATGTGGCAAAAGATGAGCAAACAATGGCCGGAGGCATGGGTTCCCAAAGTCGCTCTGATCGAAACGCTGCAAGAGAATGAAACTGCGGGTGAGCTGTTGACCCAAATCGAAATGATCAATATCATGGAGTCCATTATCGAATTGAATCCCGAACAAAAATCCATGCGTATCGCCCTTGCCCGCGCCTATCGAAGCGATGGGCAAAATGCCCAGGCACTCCGCCACTACCGGTGGATCGCCCGTCAGGAACGACCGGAACAGGCATTGCTCAAGGAGGCCGCCGAATATTACCGCAACCTCGGTATGACCTGGGATGCTCAGACTACGCTCGACCGCATCGATTCACTTTATAACACAGACCCATGAATCCTATGAAAACAAATAAGACACCCGGCCTCGGAACGCTTGCGCTGCACGCGGGCCACACCCCAGACCAAGAAACCGGCTCGCGCGCCGTTCCGATTTATCAAACGACCAGCTACCTGTTCAAAGATACCGCTCACGCAGCGCGCCTCTTTGGCCTTGAGGAGCTCGGCAATATCTACACACGTATCATGAATCCAACCACGGATGTCCTCGAAAAGCGTGTCGCTGCCCTGGAGGGTGGGGTTGCAGCGCTGGCTCACGCCAGTGGACAGGGAGCCATTACCAGTGCGATTCTAAACATCGCCTCGGCGGGTGACAATATCGTCTCCGCCTCGCAGCTCTACGGCGGTACCTACACTCTTTTTAAATACACGCTCCCGAAGTTGGGGATTGAGGTTCGCTTTGCCGATGTTAACGACCCCGCTTCCTTCGAGCCATTGATCGACGATAAAACAAAGGCGATTTACGGCGACACCATTGGAAACCCAGGCCTCGACATCTTTTCATTTGAGGCAATCAGCACCATCGCGAAAGCCGCCAAGCTGCCACTCATCATCGACAGCACCGCAGCCTCGCCCGCACTCTGCCGCCCCATCGAGCACGGTGCCAATGTCGTCGTCCACAGCCTGACAAAGTTCATCGGCGGGCACGGCACCAGTGTCGGCGGCATCGTCGTCGATGCGGGTAATTTCGACTGGGGCAACGGGCGCTTCCCCGGCTTCACGGAGCCGGACCCAAGCTACCATAATCTCGTGCACTGGGATGCCTTCAAGGCCTTCGAACCGGCCGGCGGGGCCAACATAGCCTACATCATGAAGATGCGCCTACAATGGCTGCGCGACATGGGAAATTGTGCCGCCCCGTTTAATGCCTTCATGATCATGCAGGGCCTGGAGACGCTGCCGATACGCATGGAGCGTCACTGCGAGAATGCGCTCAAAGTCGCCGAGTTTCTCGAGACACACCCAAATGTCAGCTGGGTCAACTACCCGGGCCTAAAGAACAGCCGCCACCACACGAAGGCAGATCGATACTTTGATTCAGGCATGTATGGTGCGCTTGTCGGCTTCGGTGTGAAAGGTGGACTCGAGGGGGGCGGCAAGTTCATCGACCGTCTCCAGCTCTTCAGTCACCTCGCCAACATCGGCGATGCAAAATCACTCGCAATCCACCCCGCGACGACGACGCACTCACAACTCGATGCAGACCAGCAATTGGCCGCCGGAGTCACCCCGGACTTTGTTCGTCTCTCGGTTGGCATTGAAAACATCGAAGACCTGCTGGCCGACCTCGACCGAGCCCTGCGGGCGCAGTAGCCTGCCGCCCCCGCTGAAGCCGAGCCTCGACTAGATCCGATCGACCTTCCCGACGCCGACACGAACTTCGCGCCCCGCTTCCCCAACTGCGTTGAAAATAAAAGTCAGCAAGTGGAAGGAAAAACGACTGGTTGAACCACCTTGGAAATCCCCCATAAAAATACTATGACGTCCGCTACCGTTCATACCATTGGAAAAACAGTCTCTCAATGGGGGGAAGGCCCTGTCTGGTGGGATGGGCACCTTTATTATGTTGATATCGAAGGTCACTCGCTGCGGCGCCTCAATCCCGAGAATGGCGACGAGGCCGCTTGGGATGTGGGTGAGCGCATTGGGACGGTGGTTCCAACGGAAGACCGCGATGGCGTGATCTATGCGGGCGACAGTGGTTTTCAACGCCTTAACCTGTCGACCGGCGAAAAGACATCCCTCGCCGACCCCGAGGCAGCACTCCGCGGCACGAACCGCTTCAACGATGGCAAGTGCGACCCGGCGGGGCGGTTTTGGGCGGGCACGATTAGCACGATCAAAGATGAGGGTACCGCAAATCTCTACTGCCTTGATACAGACGGCCGTTGCACGCTGAAAGTCACGGGGCTAACCAATTCAAATGGGATTTGCTGGAGCGGTGACGCCACAACGATGTATCACATCGACACCCCCACTCAAGAGATCCGCGCCTACAATTACAAGCTGAGCGATGGCTCCCTCGGCAATCAGCGCGCCGCAATCGACACCACCGCGCATGGCTACGCCAGCTCTCCGGATGGCATGACGATCGATGCCGAGGGCATGCTATGGGTCGCGTTCTGCCACGGTGGCTGCGTCGTCCGTTTTGATCCGCTGCGAAACAAACAACTACTGCGTATCGACCTCCCTTGCATCGAGACGACCGCCTGTGCCTTCGGCGGTGCCGATCTCGACCGCCTCTTCGTCACCACCGGAATTAAGTCCGGTCTTGACGAACCGGAGGCGGGTCGCGTCTTCGTAATCGACGGACTGGGCATCCAGGGACAACCCGCATTTGCGTACAAGGGTTAGCGCCCGGCGTTCGGAGGGTGTGCGCCCCCACACACCGGATCTGCCAGTCGGCCAATACGAGGCAAGCGGGTGAGGACACCCGCACTCCGTTAGCTGGCAGAGCTTGAGCGAAACCGCCGCTGCTTGACCAGCACGCCGTGTTTCGGCGCGGCAAACAAAACAACCAGAAAGAAGAGCCCCGCCATTACGGCGATCATTCCAGAGGTCGAGGTATCCGCGAAGCCGAACCAGCCGGGCACGGTGAGTGCGCTGAGATGCCCAAGTAGAGCAGCGGCGGCCGCGAAAATTCCACTGAGCACTATCATTAACCAAAGCCGATCGGTCAAAAGATGCGCCGTTGCTCCAGGCACAATGAGCATGGCGATCACGATGATGCTTCCGACCGCTTCAAACGCCGCCACCGTTGTAACGGCTACAAGCGCCATCAGCAAATAATGCATCCGGTTCGAGTGGATGCCCATCGTGTCGGCCAACTCAGGATCGAAGGACACAATCCTCAACTCTTTAAAAAAGCCCACTACAAAGGCCAGGTTGACCAGTGTTACCGCGGCCAGAATAATCGCAGCGCGGGGCACCTCCCAAACAACCCCAAAGACCTGCGGCCGCCAAACCACATCGAGCGGCGTTAGCTCGATCGCGCCATAAAGCACGCAGCTCGGATCGAGATCCACCTGATCCGCGGCTTGCACGATGAGCAGCAGGCCCAGCGCAAAAAGCGAGGTAAAGACAATGCCCATCGATGCGCCCTCGTCGACTTTCCCGAAACGACTGATCCATTGCGTGAAAACCGCCGTGAGCAAGCCAACAACCGCCCCCCCGATAAACATGGCGACGCTGGCCCGTGCCCCCGTGACGAGGAATGCAATGGCCAGCCCCGGCAGCACCGCGTGACTAATCGCGTCGCCCATCATGCTCATCTTCCGAAGCACGAGAAAGTTCCCCAAGAGTGCACAAGCCACCGCCGCCAGCGCTCCGATGATTACGATCCAGGTATCCAAAGCGAACCAACTCATGCTTGGCACCTCATTTCGGGTTTATCTAATATTTGAGGATTCATTCTAATCTCCCGGACGAATTGGATGCGGGCTCTGCGGGACGAGACTCCCCGCGCTCCGATAGGTTTGTAATTTACTTTCGAGGCGGGCCACCATTTGTTCGCCGAGTATGTGCTCCACCCGGTCCGCGTCGCGGTCGACCCGGCTCGTTGCGACGTCGGCATATTCAATCAAATACATTTCCCAAAGCCGGTGGTTCCGCGTTACTTGAGCCGCTTCAGCCAGCCCCCGTTCAGTTAGGACAATTGCCTCATCCCGTTCGAGCGCTTCGACGAAGCCGTGCTGGTAGGCCCCCCGGATCGATTTTCGCAGCTCCGCATCCGTCCAGGTCCGGCGTCCCCGGATCTGGCGAAACGGCACCGGGCGAATTCGCAAGGGCCCCTCCAGTGCATCCGCTTCCAGTATCTCGTAGAGCGCTCGCAACAAGTGCTGACTCCCCACGCGGGCTTGCAGCCGGGCCTGAAGGAGCCAGCGTAACAAGACACCCCGCTCCGTCCCCAAAAACATGCTGACGAGAAAACCGACCGTGGCCACCAACACGATCACCGCACCCGCCGGAAGACGGGGAAACAAAGCGCTCAAACTGGCCCCGAACCAGCCGCTCGCTCCACCGATCAATCCCGAAAGCAGGAGCATGCGGTCCAGCCGCTGCGTCCAGAAGCGGGCAGCCGCCGCCGGCGTTATAAGAAAAGCAATGATCAGGATGAGCCCAACCGATTGCAGCCCAGCCACCGTGACCGCCGCGACCAGCCCAAGCAGCAAGACGTCGAGTCGCTTGACCGGCCAACCCAGCGCCGCCGCAAAGCTTTCATCGAAACAGAGCAGGCGAAACTCTTTAAAGAGCAACAAGGAACAGACCAGCACTGAAAGCGTCACCGCCATCAAAATTTGAAAGTCGACCATGACCATGGACGCCGTCTTCCCGTAAATGAAGGATTCCAGCCCGGCCGCACTGCCCTCCGGCATGGTCTGAATCATACCTAGAATGGCCACCCCCGCACCGAAAAAGACACTGAGCACGATTCCCATCGCGGTGTCGTCTTTGATCCGCGAGTTGTTTCGAATAAAGAGCACGGCCGCACACCCCAGCACCCCCGTCAATCCAGCCCCGGCAAGGAGGAAGGGCAGCGATTTACCGTCGCCCCCCAGCGCGACCGCCAGCATGAAGGCCAGTCCCACCCCCGGCAGCGTTGCATGTGAGAGTGTGTCGCCCATCAGCGAACGCTTGCGCAGGAGCAAAAAGCCGCCCATCAAGCCCGAGGCACAGCCCAGCAAGAGCGTCGAAATGACGACCAGGCGTGTGTTGTAATCACGCAGAAAAAGGACGTTCCAAATATCGGCAATTTCAGGCATCTTTGGGCATCAACCGCTCCGCACCACTTCGTCGGCTGCCTGGGCAAACAGAGTGAGCTTGCCCCCGTAGGTGCGGCGCAGATTTTCCTGAGTAAAGACCTCTTCGGTCGGTCCGCTTGCCACCACCCGCATATTCAGCAGAACGGTCCAGTCGAAATACTGTGGCACCGTGGCAAGGTCGTGATGCACTACCAGCACCGTCTTTCCCCGGCCCTGCAGCTCCTTCAAAAGATCCACAATGGCGCGCTCCGTGGCCGCATCCACTGCGGCGAAGGGTTCGTCCATGAAGTATATGTCTGCGTCCTGCACCAGCGCCCGCGCCAGGAAAGTGCGCTGTTGTTGTCCACCAGAAAGTTGACTAATTTGCCGGTCAGCATAGTCTGCCAGCCCGACCCGCTCGAGAGCGTGCATGGAGAGCGCTTTGCACCGTTTATCGACCCGCCGGAACCAACCGAGCTTTCCGTAGGTTCCCATCGCGACCACATCCAGCGCGCTGACCGGGAAATCCCAATCCACACTCTCCCGTTGCGGCACATACCCCACCCGCTTGCGCTCTTTTGCATAGGGCTGCCCATAGACCAGAACCTCCCCGGAGGAGCGCGGGATCAAATCCAGGCAGGCTTTGAGCAAGGTGCTCTTTCCCGCGCCGTTCGGCCCCACAATACCGACCAGTTTGCCCGGCTCGATGGAGAGGTCGATGTCCCAGATGACCGGTTTACGATGATAGGCCACTGTCAAATCGCGAATCGAGAGCGGCAATCGATGGGCCTCTGTGGGCGGGGTCGTTGCACTGCCGAAGGGTCCTGCCCTGGATTCTGCGCGCATCATTTTGAAAAACCGGAAGCCTTCCCGCCGAGAGCGTTGCTGAGTGTGGTTACGTTGTGATCGAGCATACCGATATAAGTCCCTTCATAACTGCCGCCGGGGCCCATGGCATCGGAGTAAAGCGTGCCACCGATTTTTACCGAATGGCCCCGTGCCCGTGCCCCCTCGACCAAGGCCTTTACGTTCTTATCCCCAACGGAAGACTCCACAAAAACAGCTGGAAGTTGCCGTTCAACAATCAAATCAATCAATTCCTCCAAATCACGCACCCCCGCTTCTGATTCGGTGCTGATGCCCTGTATACCGCGCACCTCCAAACCGTAGGCGCGGCCGAAATACTGGAAGGCATCGTGTGCGGTGACGAGCACCCGCTGTTCCACCGGAATGGTTGCGATGACTTCTCTTGCATAAGCATCGAGCGCCTCCAGCTTCTCAAGATAGCGGGCGGCATTCTCCTCATAGGTCACCGCATTTTCCGGATCGTAAGCGACCAGCGTATCAACGATCACTGGAACCGCTCGCATCCAACCGGAAACGTCCATCCAAACATGGGGATCGGTATGCGCTGAACCGTCTTCCTTCTTCAATAAATAATTCGATTCTTCCAGTATTACCTCAGTCACCGCACGGACCGGCTTGCCCGCCGCCACCAACCGCTCAAGGACATTCGTCATGGCTCCCTCCAGGCGCAACCCGTTGTAGAAAACGACGTCCGCCTGGCTCAGCGTGACCACATCATTGCGAGTCGGCTTGTAAAGATGCGGATCCACGCCCTCTCCAATCAAGCCCACCACCTCCGCATGCTCGCCAGCAATCGCCCGCACCACATCCGTGATCATCCCAACAGTACCCACCACCCGATAGCGCGGATCCGACTCCGCAACCACCGGATCGTCGCTTCGATCCACTCCACAAGCACTTAACGTCATCAATGCCGCAAAGAATAGAATGCACTTTAAAATTGATTTATAAAAATACATACTTTGAATAGTCAAAGTGTGGCCCGGCCCGTGTCAAGTGCAAACGCAGCAGGCACTGTTATGCCCGGCTACCTTAAACTCGATAGACGCCCCATCGCCGTCCTTCATTCGATGAACGTGCCCTAGCAAGGCCGCATCGCCATTACTCACGGATGGCCCCACGCCGAAACTGCGTGTAACCGTTTTTTAGCGAGCTATAGGGGTCGATTGCCTGCCCCTTCAGCTCACGGTAGCGGGCCAGAGCCTCTGGGCTTGAGGTGATGAAATCAGTCGCGTCGAAGGCGAGCTCCCACTCCCAGCCCCAGTCGCGGATTCCACTGAATGGCTCCTTTAGCGGGTTGACCGAGCGGTCAGCAATGAGCCCTCCGAAGTCGCGTAGATTCGACGGTCCCAGCAGCGGCAGCACAAGGTACGGTCCCTCGCCCACGCCCCAGGAGCCGAGGGCCTGCCCGATGTCCTCTGGTTTGATGGGCGCAAACCCCGCGATCTCATCAGCGGGCCGCATCATGCCTGCGATACCGACCGTGCTATTGATGGCAAAGCGACCCGTTTCGACCCAAGCGCCCCGCCAGCGCCCCTGCAGGAGATTCCCGGCAAGACGAACCGGATAGCGCAGGTTATCAAAGAAGTTGTTTGCTGCCACTTCGACCGGATCCGGCGTGATCGCTCCATAGGTCGTAGCGATCGGTTCCATTACGTTTTGGTACAAGAAGTCGTTCAATGCAAAGGTGTAGCGATTGAAGCCTTCGAACGGATCGGAAACTTCAATGCCCGCGTCGACGCCCTCGTAGAAGAGCGCGTCCTCTGAAAGGTAGGCTTCCCCGGCTTGCAGGGATCCGCTCAATACCAGAGTCACCCCGGCAGCGCAGAGTGCCAGCAGGCTTGTTTTGTCAGATTTGTATAGTTTCATCGATTTCATCTTTGTTCAACAGTTCTTCCAAACGTTCGATTAAGCTCGTCGTATCCTTACGGCGAAAGTGATCGTCAATCTGCTGTCGATAGTTTGAAACCACGCTAATATTCTCAGCGACAATATCATAGATCTGCCAGCCGGAGGGCATCCGCCCCAGGCGATAAAGCACATAATACGTGTTGCCATCCAGGCGAATGGTCGAGTCAACCTCCATACGCTTATCCGAAATCGCCACCAGCTTGCCCAACTTGACTTCCGGGCGCTGCTTGCCCTCCATCCCACGCACGTAGGACTTGACGGTGATTTGCTTGACCAGCTCCAGCACGCGGGTCTGCTCCTCTGCGTTCATGCGTTGCCAGTTGCGCCCGATGGCACGCCGAATCATGATATCGAGATCGTAACTGGACTCGAGAAGCGCACGCACCTTGACCTGTTTCTCCTGTATGGATTGATCGCGGCTACCCTCTCCGTAAATCACATCAAGCACCGATTCGATTGTGCCCGAAAGCTTTTCTGCTTCCGCATCAGTTGCATAAGATAAATGAGCGGCAAGTAAACCGATCAGGAAAATAGCCGTTTTAAGGTAACGCTTCATTAATGTGACATTGACCTTACTCAACCTCCGCGTCAATACCCCCGATCGCGAATCGACCGATCAAGCTCTCGATGTCGAGGGCCGATTCGGTGTCGACGATCAGGTCACCCGGTGCCAAGGGGAATCCGGAGCCTCCGGGCGCGAGATTGATATACCGATCACCAATCAGCCCGGCTGTCTTGACCGAGGCGATGGTATCGTCATCCAGCTCAATCCGATTGGGGAGCTCCAGCGTGACCATGGCATAAAAATCATCGCTGAGCTCAACCTCCCGAACCGAGCCCACGCGGACGCCGGCAATCTCGACGCGGCTTCCCGGGTTCACCCCGCTTGCGCTGCTAAAACGGGCTTGCAGCTCGTAGCGGTCGCTCGCGAAAAAGCGGGCGCCCCCCACCTGAAGAGCCAGGTAAAGGACCGCTGCCATTCCCAGCAGGACGAAACAACCGACAAAAAATTCAAGTGTGTGTTTATTCATGATACGGTGGAGTTGTTTTTCGATTCGTTCTCCCGGGAACTGGGCTTTGAGCGCCGGAAGGTTGTTTTGTTTAAAAAGCCAGCGAGCGCCGTCTGGGCCTCGTCGTCAAGGGCATCCGGCTCGCCATGGAATTTGATCTGTCCGCCATCCAGCCAAGCCACATAGTCGCTAATCTCAAAAACTTCCGGGATGTCGTGGCTCACAACCAGCGCGGTGAAGCCGAAGCGCTCGCGGTAGTCGGCGATCATTTCGAAAACACTGAATTTGCGCTCGGGGTCGAGGCCGGTGGTCGGCTCGTCGAAGAGAACGACCTGCGGCTTCGTGATGAGGGCGCGCCCCAGCGCCACCCGCTTTTTCATACCGCCGGAGAGCGTTCCCGGGTATTTGCGGGCGGAACCGCCCAGCTCCAGTTGCTCCAGCATCGCGGTGACCCGCTCGTTGACCGCATCCGGTTTGAGCGAGGTCGCTTCACGCAGAGGGAGCGCGATGTTATCAAAGGCGGTCAGTGAATCAAAGAGCGCGTTATTTTGAAACATGTAGCTGAAAAAGGCACCGCCGTCTTCAGCCAATGCTTTCCGCTTCATGGAGATCGGCTCACCGTTCAGTTCAATCGTCCCGGCGTCCGGTTCCAGTAAGTTGGCGATGCATTTCAGCAGCACCGATTTCCCAATGCCACTTTTCCCGATGATCGTCGTCACCGAGGCCGAGGCGACATCGAGATCAACCCCGTCCAGCACCCGGTTTTCACCAAAGTGTTTTTTCAGTCCGCGTATGCTCAGAGAAGCGCCCATAATTAGAGAAGAAACGAGGTGATCAGATAATCGGCCGCCAGCACGGAAACACTGGACCAGACGACCGCCCGTGTGGCGGATTCGCTAACACCACGCACTCCGGGAAACGATGCCTTGCGGTGGGTGTGAAAGCCTCGAAAAGCACAGATCGAAATGGTCAGGAAACCGAAAACCAAAGCCTTGATGTAGCCGCCTTGCACATCTGCCCAAGTCACGCTCTCAAAGACACGGTTCCAATAGACCCCACTATCCACATTGAGCAGAAGCGAACCCGTCAGGTAACCACCGAAAATCCCGACCAGGTCGAAAACCGCCGTCAAAATTGGAAAACAGATAAAGGTGGCAACTAAACGCGGCCCCACTAGAAAACCGAGCGGATCGATACTCATGGTTTCGAGTGCATCAATCTGCTCGTCGTTCCGTTGGATGCCCAACTCCGAAGCCATGGCCGACCCCGCCTGCCCGACCACCATCAGCGCGGTCAAGACCGGCCCCAGCTCGCGGATGAGTGAAAGCGCCACCGCCGTGCCCAGCGCTGATTCAGCGCCGAATTTGAGAAGCGTATAATAGAGCTGTAGCCCCATGACCAGCCCGGTAAACAAGCCGACGATAAAAACAATCGGCAAACATCGCAACCCGACCTCATGAATCGCCAGAGCCAGCTTGGCCACGCGGTTGCGCTGACGAAAAAAACCGCGCACAGCAAACAAGCTGAATGCCGACAGTTCTCCCAACTCGGAAACGACGGATAGGGCGGTTTGTCCTGCTTTTTGAATCATAGAATCCGCGTATTGTTTCAAATTTCAGACAAACGTCACCTTCAATCCACCAGAATAAAGGAGAAAAACGGCGCTTCGAAGGAAGGCAAAAAGTACTCGGGGCGGGACTTGAACCCGCACACCTTACGGCACCAGAACCTAAATCTGGCGTGTCTGCCAATTTCACCACCCGAGCATGAGGGATGCAGGATTGTTTTTGGCCCACCGCTCTGTCAATCTGAAAAATTTCACTGGGCGTTTTGACCCTTACTGCTTCCTGGGAAAGAAAATGAATTTTACAATCTGCTGCGCAAGACAGGGAGAAAGGGAGAAAGAGAATGAGCCTACAGATTGAAGCCTCTCCCCAACCTCGCCCGCCCTTCGACAGGCTCAGGGCTCTGTTCCTTCAGCGCCCAGAGGGCACCCGCTTCAGTCACCCTCCGCTTCGCTGCGGGCAAACTATCCCGTTTGCCATCTTCGCGCTGCCGCGCTACGTCTAGCGGTTGTGAACAAAAAATGGAGCTAATGGAAGCGAAGCTACTTGCCGGATTCGCCCCCATCGGAAGGGCAAAGGAGGGACTGTCCTTTAAAACTGCCAGCCAGCATCTCGTATCGTTTCGTTCAGGTTGGCGACCGAGCTTGAGCCTATTGACGGCAGGCTTCTCTCGCCTTTGATTTGCCCACAGATACGGTTCATTTCCTCGACTGCGTAAAGCGGCAGCGAGAGCAGGCTGTAGGTGACTTTACCCGTTTTATTTTCAGTGCCGCTAAGTCGAATCGATGACTCCAGTTCCTGTCGACTGGGTTGATTCAGGTCGAAACGAAAGGCAATTTTGTCGCTTTTTGCCAGTAGGTATTGATGCAGCGACTTCAGGCTTCCACTTTTCCCGGCCTTGACCTCGACGGGGTAGATCGAGCCACTCCGTGCAATGACATAATCCACCTCGGCATTGTTCGCCTTCCCCTCTCGGAGCCAGTAATGCAATTCGGGTGCTTGCTTGCCTTCGCCAAGATTCAATAAGTGCTGTCCGATGAACTGCTCGGCCAACCCGCCTTCGTTCACCAGTTCAGTTTGAGTCAGCTCCTGAATCGAGTTCCATTTCAGCCCCAGAACGTGGCTGGCCAGACCGACGTCGAGAAAGAGCAATTTGAAACTTTTTTCATCGGCCTCGGCATTCAGCGGGACCCCGTTGCAGTGACTGCGCACCACCGGAAAACAGACCCGGGCTTTGGTCAGCAGATCAATGACATGCTTCACCTCGTTCGTCCGCGCGTCCGGATCGTAGTGACTGTATTTCGTCTTTTGCGTCAGCCTATGTGGTATCTGCGAAAAAACCTTCTGGAGCCTGAGCAACTCCTTTTGAGAGGCATATTTATGAAAGTCATCCCTGTAGGTGTCAATGATTGACCGGTGGACCTCGGTCACCTCCGTGATCGATCCACTTTCCTTGTAAACAGAGACCGCTTCGGGCATGCCCCCAACGAAGAGATACTCCCGCTGCTTTTCCAGTAGCTTCAAATGCGCACTCTGAGGAATTTCGGTTTCAAAACTGATCTGGTTGAGATATCTTAGCAAATCGGGAGCGAGTGCCTGTAGGAACTCGCGGAATGAAAGCGGGAACAAATGGTAATAGACCACGCGACCTACGGGCATCGAGAAGTTCGCCTGGCTCAGGGTAAATTCCAGTAGGGAGCCAGTGGCAATGACCGGCAAGTCCGGATACTCTTCGTGGTAATAGCGCAATGCCGCCAGAGCGTGGGGCGTCGCCTGTATCTCATCGAGAAAGAGCAAGTGGCCCTTCTTCTCCGGGCTGACGCCGGTGATCGCTTCGATTTCGAGATTAATTTTTCGAACATCGTAGCTGCGGAATACTTCGTCGAGATGTAGGTGCTTTTCCAGATTGATTTCACACAGAACAAGGCCGTTTTGCTCTGTGAAAGCCCGAACTATCGAAGTCTTGCCCACTTGCCGGGCACCCCGAACGATTAAAGGTTTCCGCTTTGGAGAATGAAACCACTCCTTGAGAAAATGAGACGATTTACGAGATAAATGCGAAAACATACCTAACTTTTAAGGCATTTACTGTTTTTATCAAGGTATATTTTCTATTTTCTTATAGGACTATACGGTTTCGTCAAGGCGATGGCAGGCATGCTCCCTGCCCTCGACGGGAAGTGCGCAGTCATCCCGGAGCTGAATTGCTGCTGGACAAAAGTCTGAAAAAATGGGGTTGATTTTTAGTTGGGAGCCAGCCAGCTTGCTCCCAGATACGGAGCGACCGTAGATTATGAGCGATCCAAATTTTGAGTATTCTGAGGGTGATGATTGGGAGGAATTCTCCAGCGACCCAAACTGGAGCGAATCCCAGTGGCGCAGCTACCTCCAAGGTTCCGATCGCGAGACGGCCCGCTTTCTCTCGATCTATAACAGCGTTAAAGATCAGCCAAACCACCTTGATGAGGTGGCCACCCTCATGGGCTGGGACGCAGAGGATATTTCCATGACGGATGAATTCGCCTTCATGGATACAGATGCAGGCGCCGACGAGGCGTGTGATCTTGAGGATTTTCCGAATTCCCGGGCAGAAGACGGAGCTGTAAAAGACGGCCCAGCCGATGCCAGAGACCCGGCCGACGCCGGTGCGCCCTACACGCTGCACCGTCACCCGGTTTACGTGGTCTCGCGCTCGCTCTACCGCTACCTGCATCAAAGCTGGGAGCACTTCCTCGCACACAGCGATGGGGCGGTATCGGCAAAGCTCAGTTGGGATTATGCAACCAGCCTGCACCAGGCGGAAATGAATGTATTGCTCTCGATCCAGGCTCTCGACCTCGGTGATTTCGGGCTTTCTATCTGTCACCTGAAGAACAGCCTAAGCGCACTCAACCAGACCTTATCACTGCTCAACCAACTCACTCACAGTAATGCCGCTTTTGTCGACGGTTTCCGCTACGAAGCGCGGATCCGACTTTTTGATCTGCGTGAGCTGTGGATTCGAGTTATGGGTGACTGCCGCCATGAGTGCCAGCGTCACTCGGGGGATCAGGAGTCGTAGCCGCTATTTAATTGGTTCCTATTTAATTGGTTTCTATTTAATTCATTCCTATATAATTCGTTCCCATGGGCTTTCCCCGAGATTTCATCTTTCGTCTGACGCACGCCACTCCGGAGCGAAAGGCCAGGCGGGTTCACTTGAAACAGGCGAAAACGGAGAATTCGTCCGCCTTTTTGGCCCTCACGGCAAACTACCTCGATCTGGCCATCGTCTATTTCGGCGGCTGCCTGCGCGAATCGGAGGCGATCCGACACGCGCGGGTCGAGCAGGTTTTCAAAGGGCTCTGGCAGCATTTGCCCTACGCGGAACGCGTCTCCGACTTTGAATTTATGCTGGCCAGCGCGCTTATCCACAATGCGCCTGCCAACGGGAGCATTTTTTCGCCGGAAGCGCTTGTCACAAAGTTACGCCTCCTTGCACCGAAGACCCGCTTTGCCTTCATCGCGCACGAGTTTGAAAATTGGACATCCCGCTGGGTGAGCCTGGCCATGCGGATCCGGGTCCCTGATCTGCATCGGCTTCTTTCTGAGGCGCGTTGTGAACTCTGCGGAATCAGTTGGCAATCACTGGCCGCTGAGGAGCGTGCCTGCCTCGAGGCAATCAGTGCTGCCCTGGAGGCATCTCCCAACCTGCGGGTCAGCAAAGAGCTCAGCCAGCGAGCCGCCAGCTACCCGCGCGTAAACCAAATCAAGGCCCTCTGGTTGGAGCTGCGTCCGGAATTTGTTGAAGTGCGGCACCGCTACCTCCCTGACTCTGAAGAACGCGAACGACTCATGGCCGCTATTTTAAAGTCGACACATTCGGCACCTATGAATCAGCCGCGCCTTGTCGATCGTGTCGTTAATACGGTGCATTTTACGCGGCATAGCCAAATCAAGGTATCTTGACCTCGCGGTAAAGAACCTGAAAGCTGACCCTATAATGTTTATTTCTATCCGTCTTTCGGCTATTCTCAGTATCCTTTGCCTCGTCTTCCCAAATCTGCTGCGTGCCGAGCTGCTCAATGGTCCCATGCTGGCCCACCTCGATTTGCGTGAAGCACGTATTTGGCTGCAGGCGGCGGCTCCCTCTATTGTTCGAGTGTATTATGCGCCCGCGGCAAACCCCAGCGAGGGCCAATGGACGGTTCCGTTGGAGACCGATGTGCAGCGTGGCCACACTGCTGTGCTTACTTTGGATAAAGTGGAGCCCGGCACTCCTTATCGCTACTACGTTGAACTTAATGGGGAGCGTGTTGGCCCCGAAGCAAAATTTGTTACGCCCGACAACTACTACGAGCGCAGCCCGGCTCCGGATTTTCGTTTTGCTGTTGGCGGCGCCCACTACCGGATAGAGGAGGGTTTTGAGCCCCCCTACCGCATCCTCGGCGGCGACTACGCTATTTTTGAGAGCATCGCAAACGAAGAGCCCTCTTTTATGATCTGGACGGGAGACACGGCGCACCTTCGCCCGAGCGACTGGGGTTCGCGGAGCGGTTTCCTGAAGCGCTTCAGCGAGGCGCGAGCCGTTCCGCAACTGGCGCCCCTTCTCGCCTCATTCCCTCACTATGCCACCTGGAGCGCAAGCGATTATGGAGCCCCAAACGGGGGCCGGCTGAGCTCGACCCGGCAAATCGCGGAGGACAGCTTTATCGCATTTTGGCCGCGTCCGATCGAGATCGCGCAACTCGATGGCGTGGTGACGCAATTCCGCTATGCGGATGTTGATTTTTTCATGCTCGATGTGCGCAGCTATCGCAATGATACCCCCAATTCATCGAGTCGAGCGGAAATCCTCGGTCAAGAGCAGGTTGCCTGGCTTCGACAGGCACTCCTTGAAAGCACGGCCACCTTTAAAATCGTCGTAGCCGGCGCGCCTATACTCAATCCTGCCAATTCGCGGGCGAACTTGAGTTACGCCGAAAGTGAACACACTGAGCTTCTGCAAATGATTCGGGATGAACGCATCACGGGGCTGTTTTTCCTGAGCGGGGGTAAGCCCTATGGTGAGTTAACGAAACTCGTGCAGGCCAATGGCTACAATCTCTATGACCTCACCCTCGGGCCCCTTACCGCAGAAGTTGGCGAAAGCAGCGAAGAACTAAACTTTTTTCGTTCACCCGGGACGAGTCGTTTCGAGCGCCATTTCGCGATCATTGAGTGCGTTGGCGGTGAAGAGGACCGGGCCCTCATCATTCGCGTGCTGAGCACAGAAGGTAAAGAGCTCTGGAACCGCCGCATCCCCGCCAGCGAGTTGCAAATGGCCGATGAGCGCTAAAATCGTTTTTTAAATCCCGTGCTTCAAAGGCATTGCGACCACTTCGTCGTCAGGTGTGCCGACGCGGATGCTCACGTACAAATAAAACGACAGCGGCAGGCGATTAAAAATAATTAGATTTTAGGGCACTTCCGGCAACCTCCCCAAAAAATAAAATGAACGGCAGCGCCGCACAATCCTTGATTTTTAGGGAAAGTGGCCTACGCTTCCGCGCTCTTTCTGAGTTTGCGGTCTCCCAGCGGTGCCCTGCCGACTCCAAGACCCGTTTTTTTTAACCTGAACCAGACAAAAACTATGCCTACACAAGCACCTGAACGTCACGAATTCCAAGCCGAGGTGAAGCAAGTCCTCGATATTGTGGTCCACTCACTTTACACGGACAAGGAGATCTTTGTCCGCGAACTCGTTTCCAACGCGTCGGACGCCACAGAAAAACTCCGCCATACCCAGGTGGCTCAAAAAGATGCCGACATCTTCGACGCCGACCTGGACCTTGAGATCCAAGTCAGCTCCGATGAGGAGGCTGGCGAGATCACGATCCGCGACTTCGGTATTGGCATGACGCATGACGAGCTGATTGAGAACCTTGGCACCATTGCCCACTCCGGCTCCAAGGCCTTCCTTAACGCGCTCAAAGAAAGCGGCGAACGTAATGAAAACCTGATCGGCCAGTTTGGTGTCGGTTTCTACTCCGTCTTCATGGTGGCTGACTCAGTTAAGGTCTACACCCGTAGCTGGCAGAAGGAAGGCCAGTGCTATTGCTGGTCCAGCGACGGATCGGGTGCCTACGAAATCGAGTCGGTCGACGGCGAACGCCGCGGCACACGCATCGTGATCAAGCTCAGTGAAGCCTACAAAGACTTCGCGAAAAAGGACCGCCTCGAAGAAATTATTAAGAAATACTCGGCCTTCGTGCAGTTCCCCGTTAAGGTCGACGGTGAGAAGCTCAACACAATCGGCGCGATCTGGCTTAAAAGCAAAGGCGATGTCGGCGATGAAGAATACAAGGAGTTCTACAAATTCCAGGCCAAGGCCTTTGACGAACCGCGCTTCTGGCTACATTTCAATGCCGATGCGCCGATTGAAATCAATGCGCTGCTTTATGCCCCCACAGAAAACATGGAGGGCTTCGGTTTTGGCCGTATGGAACCCGGGGTCGGTCTCTATTGCCGTAAGGTGCTCATCGATAGCCAGCCCAAGAACCTTTTACCGGAATGGCTCCGTTTCATCCGCGGTGTGGTCGACAGCGCCGACTTGCCGCTCAACATCTCCCGCGAGTCCATGCAGGATAGCAGTCTCATTCAAAAGCTCAACAAGGTTCTGACCAAGCGCTTCCTCAAAACTCTGGAAGATCAGGCGAAAAAAGAACCCGAGGTCTACGACGCTTTCTGGGAAAGCTTCGGACTCTTTCTCAAAGAGGGCGTTACCACGGATTTCACGCACCGTGATCAGTTGCTGAGGTTGCTTCGCTACGAGTCCTCCTTCACCGAGGCTGGAAAAACCACCAGCTTGAGCGACTACCTGTCCCGCGCACCCGAAAACCAAAAAGAAATTTACTACCTCTACGGGCCAAGCCGCAGCGCCATTGAGAGCGGCCCCTATTTTGAGGCCTTCAAGGTCCGGAACATTGAGGTCCTCTTCCTCTACGAGCCGATCGACGAGTTTGTTATGAACCACGCCCGCGCCTTCGAGGAGAAGCAGTTTGTCTCAGCGGACAGCGACGCAATCGACCTTGATACCATCGCCCCGGAAACCAACTCCGATAAGGGCGAGGCCCTGGAAAAGGAGGCCTCCGAAGCGCTCTGCCAGTTCATTAAAGAAAAACTCGGCGACTCGGTTAGCGAAGTTTCGGCCAGCGAGCGCCTCGTCGGTAGCCCCGCCATGATCGTCAATGCCGACAAGATGATGACCGCCCAAATGCGCAAAATGATGAAGGCTATGCAGCAAAAAACCGGCGGTCCCGACATGATGGGCGTCGAACCACCCGTTAAGCTGCAGATCAACCCGCGTCACTCCCTCGTTAAAAACCTGGCCATGCTCCGGGAGTCAAACCGCGATCTGGCTACGCTGATCAGCCAGCAACTCCTGGACAATGCACGCATGGCGGCCGGTCTCCTCGAAGACCCCAGCCATATGCTCCAGCGCAACTACCAGATCCTCGAGCAGCTGAGCGCAAAGTCATGAGCAGCCATTAGGGCCATGAAGCCACAGGGCGACAACATCCCGCTCAACCCTCCGACGCATACCACCGCTCCACAAGCTGCATAATCGCCTCGACTGACTCTGCCTCTTCAAAGCGAAGCGAGGCCGAGTTGATGCAGTAGCGCAGGCCCGTGGGCTTTGGCCCGTCAGGAAAAACGTGGCCTTGGTGCGAGCCACAAACCGCGCAGTGCACCTCGGTACGCACCATCCCATAGCTCGTGTCGCGATGCTCGCCGAGTGTCCGTTCGTCAAGTGGCCGCATGAAGCTGGGCCAACCCGTCCCGGAGTCAAATTTGTCCGTACTGCTGAAGAGGGGTGTATCGCAGCCCACGCAGCGGTAGAGGCCCAACGCTTTGTTGTCGTGGTAAGGATTGGCAAAGGGGCGTTCCGTCCCCTGCTCCCTCGCTACATGATACTGCTGCGCCGTCAGGCGGTTCCGCCATTCTGCTTCGGTGCGCTGCACCGGAAACCCTGCACCAGAAAGGTCCACGTGAGAGGGTAAGCCACAGGCGGAGGCGCACTCGTTGATTTCCGTGTTCAATCCATCCGGGGTTCTTGGTTTTTCGGGCATGGCGTCTATAAAAACAGCACCGGCCAGAAGCAGGATGGCGACGGGTCCGATACATTTTGGGTTTTGGTAAGAATTCACAGCGTTAAGAGATTGAGAGAATAAACACGATTCCCGAAAAAGCAAACACGACCGCTTTGCCAAGGCAGGATTCTCCTTAAGTACGCGCCATTCGGATAAGTCTTCATCTGAGTTGAATCGGTCGCGAATAATCTTGAATCGCCGAGGCCACTCACACTTATCTAACGGCCTATGTCTAAAGTAATTATCGTCGGAGCCGGGGGTGTGGGTAATGTGGTCGCGCAGAAGTGCGCCCAGTTGCCCGAGGTGTTTTCTGAAATCGTGCTGGCCTCCCGCACCGTCTCAAAATGCGATGCCATTGCGGCCGATGTGCTGGCGAAGACCGGTATCACGATCCGCACGGCGGCGATCGATGCCGACAAAGTCGCGGAGACCACCGCTTTTCTGCAATCCGAAAAGCCGGATTTGCTCATTAACGTGGCCCTGCCCTACCAGGATTTGACGTTGATGGATGCCTGCCTCGCCGCCGGAGTTCACTATATGGACACGGCCAACTACGAGCCGCCGGAAGAAGCCAAGTTTGAATACAAGTGGCAATGGGCCTACCAGGATCGCTTTAAGGAGGCGGGCTTAACCGCCCTGCTGGGCTCGGGATTCGATCCGGGGGTGACCAATGTGTTCTGTGCCTACGCCCAGAAGCACCTCTTCGACGAGATCGAGACTATCGACATCCTCGATGCCAATGCAGGCAACCACGGCTACCACTTCGCCACCAATTTCAACCCCGAAATCAATATTCGGGAAATCACCGCCAAGGGCCGCTACTGGGAAGCCGGCGAATGGAAAGAGGTCGAGCCTATGAGCATCCACCAGGTCTACGACTTTCCCGTAGTCGGGGAGCAGGATGCCTACCTGCTCTACCACGAAGAACTGGAGTCGCTTTGCCGCAACATTAAGGGCCTCAAGCGCATCCGTTTCTGGATGACTTTTTCCCAGAAATACCTCACGCATCTCAAGGTGTTGGAGAACGTTGGTATGACATCGATTGAGCCCATCAATTTTAAAGGGCAAATGATCCAGCCGATTGAATTTCTCAAAGCGGTGCTCCCCGACCCCGCCAGTCTGGGTCCGCGCACCAAGGGGAAGACCTGCATCGGTTGCGATATCGTGGGCACCAAGGACGGAGAGAGGAAGCGTATCTTTATTTACAATACCTGCGACCACGAGGCCTGCTACCGAGAGGTCTCCAGCCAGGCTATCAGCTACACCACCGGGGTCCCTGCTATGATTGGGGCACAAATGATTCTAAAAGGCCTCTGGAAAGAGCCCGGCGTCTGGAACATGGAGCAGCACGACCCGGATCCCTTTATGGAGGCGCTCAACAACTACGGCCTCCCTTGGCAGGTGATTGATTTGCCCGTGCTATCGAGTTAGCCGGACGGAACGTGCTACTTAACCTCAAGGGCACTTCCGGCACGGAAGGGAGCTGCGGGCAACCCCGCTGCATTCATCAAATTGGGTGTGGCCAATTTGTGCCAGCCAAACCGAAGCGCCAATGGCTTAGCAACCTCGGGCGAGGACAGGAGAATACGCTCGCCGTCGATGCTCGCGTCCGCCGGGTAAAAATGCCCCGCCTCACCTGCGATCTCAAAGTAGTTGGGCGCCTTTCCATCACGGGTCGTAAGTCCCTTGGCCGAGGAAAAGATGACGACGATCTGACTAGCCTCCACCTTCATTTGCTCAAAGGTCGGACCACTGCTGACCACATCCTTACCGTAGGTCTTATCCAGCGCGAGGCGCGCCAGACGTTCACCGGGGATTTCTTTATTGGGCGGATGAATATCATCAAGTGTTGTGACATCGCTGATGACAGCCATACCGGTTTTCGGTATCTGTTTCACTATCTCGGCCTGAGCTTCCCAGAATTCGGGTAAGATGGTTGGATCGGAATCGCCATACCGGAAGGGAGCGATTTGCACGAAGTAGAAGGGGAAGTCCACCTCAAACAGCGTGCGCCAGCCCTTGAGCAATGCTCTGGTTTTGTCGATATACAGACTACCCTCTCGATGATTGGACTCTCCCTGATACCAAATGACGCCTTTGATGGCGAAGGGAACGTGTGCGTCGATCATGCCGTTATACATGGCAGTCGGGTGCTGGCGCTCGTTTTTCGCCTTTTCTGGATCCGTTCCAAACCCGACCGGAAAGCTATTTGCTTGTTCGCGGATTTCAGCGAGGGATTCAATCCCCTCAAATCCGAGAAGCGGCGTCCATGGTTCGATACGCGAACCACCCCATGAACTGTGCAACAAGCCGATCGGCACGCCAAGCTCCGCGTTTAACCGCCGCCCGAAATAGTAAGCGACCGCTGAGAATCCACGAACTGTTCCTGGAGTTGTCTCAGTCCACTGAGCCTCAATACGTTCTTTCGGAGTCTTTGAAAAATAACGCGGCGTTTGATACAAACGAATTTCCGGGTGCGTGGCGCGCGCAATGACCTGCTCTCCATTTTCCGATCGCACCATCGACCACTCCATATTGGACTGCCCCGAGCAGAGCCAAACGTCGCCAAGCAGCACATTGTTGAAGACGAGAGCTTCCCCCGCCAATGATGAATGAATCGTCATTTTCCTGGGTTCGGCGGAGGCACCCATGGGGTCGAGATCGACGCGCCATGCGCCATCTTGATTAGCAGTTGCTTCCTTAGTTTGCCCGGCGAAGGCCACGGTAACGGATGCCCCCGGTTTGGCCTGACCCCAAACCGGAACGACCTGCTCACGCTGAAGCACCATGTGGTCCGAAAAAACGGTTGGCAGATTGAGTTCAGCAGCAACGCCACCGTGAGATAGTAAAATCAATAAAAACAGGATTCGTTGACGCATGGGGTATTTTTTGGTTATTGAGGGATTTAGCCAGTTGGGGAGCCACTTACAATGAAGTGGAGTTTTTCCCTGTTCGGAGTAAAAAGAAGATAATAGCATTCAATGAATGACAAGCTGGAAGTTTTTCCCGAAACACAAATACATCAAACGCGAGCCCAAAAAACTGCTGTCCGATGGCGTCGACTTCCGGGATTTCGACTGTCCTGTCAGGGCCTCTGCGCAATCGGGTGCCTAACAAATTTTTTCCAACAGGAATAAATGCCTTCATTTTAGGCATTAAAAATGGCTAGGAACTCGACATTTGAAGAATTCAGTCTCGCGCAGAGGCGCAGTGGCGCAGAGGTTTTAGTGGATGGATGAAAATACAATAGGAACCAAGTTGATCGAGGCTGCAATTGAAGTTCACCGTGAGCTCCGGCCTGGCCTGTTAGAATCTGTGTACGAGGCGGCGCTTGCCTATGAGCTGAAGCAAATGGGGCTCCACGTAGAACGCCAAGTGCCTGTTTCCCTCAACTATAAAGGCATTCCTTCTTGAAGCCTCTGCGCCACTGCGCCTCTGCGCGACAATCACAGAGCATGTTTTCCCATCTGAGAAAGGGGCCGATGCTATTCTCGTTATTGGAAACGGCTCTCGGTTGTCAGCCGATTTTGACAATACTGCAAGCACAACTATTTCTGCTAAGCAATTTTGGAATAAATTTGTTATGCACCCTGCGCAATCCGCCGAATAAGTTTACTGGCCAGTAATTCTTAGAAATACTATAAGGTACGGTTGGCTGGCTGGGGGTTTTGGATTTGGAGAGCGCGCGGTTTTTGACTGGGCTTCCGGAGCGTCCGCAAGCGGACACGCCACAGGCAACCACAGGCAAACACAGGCAAACACCGGCAGACCTCGAACAGCTGGCTGTTTTTTTTGCGCCCTGCCGGGCGAACCAAAAAAGCCGCATCCCCTCGAAGATGCGGCTGGTTTGAAACTTCCGGTGCAGCCCTAAGCTGCCCGGTGCAGCCCTAAGCAGCCCGGTGCAGCCCTAAGCTGCACTAAGCAGCCCGGTGCAGCACTAAGCTGCCCTAAGCTGCCCTGTGCCCTCGGGCGGGTGCGCGGCGAGCGTCCCGCGCTTGGTTGGGGCGCGGTTTTGCGCTACCTCTCGGTCTGCTGGATCGGTCGAATGAGCGGGGGGCATCACCGCGCTCGCTGGGTCCACCGCGCCCATTGTGCCCACTGTGCCCACTGTGCTCGCCGCGTTGGGCGGCACCCTCCGGCGCTGGATCGAGGAATTCGACGCGGTAGGCTGTCAGGACGATGCGACTGCGCTTGTCGCCCGCCTCGGTCTCCCAGTTTTCCTGTTTGAGACTCCCCGTAATGAGGGCCTTTGAGCCCTTAAAGAGGTACTGCGCCAGGTGCGGCATGTTCCAGGCCTCGACGGGCATGAAGACCACCCGCTCCCCTTCGTTGGAAGCGATGGTGAATTTACTGACCTGCTGGTCGCCGCCATTCAATTTGAGATCGCGGGTTTCGATGTCGGCAGTGAGGTTTCCGGTGATGACTGTCTGATTCATGATTTTTCCTTTCAGTTACGTGTTATTAGCTTTTGTTACGAATGAATCGTGTTGAATGCCGCACAGAAGTGAACGACCCCCTTGTTATAGGGGCCTCAATTTGAGCCTGTCAAGTAAATAGTGAATTTTTTATCACCTGATCAAAATTTCATACCATAGCCAGTCCTCCTGACCGGTTGACAAAGCGTCCCATGACCGCTTGTTCAGACGACGGAAGCGCTTCTCGGAAGCTGCCGGATTTCCAGGTGAACGACGTTAACTCGCTCTACGCCGAGTTGTTCAACGGAAACACAAAACCGGCACACGGCAGCGGCGCAGCAGTTCTGTTGTGGTGCTGCCGATGAAAAACTCCCGGATCCGGCTGTGGCCGTAGGCACCCAGCACGAGCATGTCGATGTGCGCACCCTCGACGTAATTCGCGATGGCGGTCTCGACTTCTCCCGTCAAGACCTGGCAGCTCGGATAGAGGCCCGCCTTGTGCAGGCGCGCCTCGGCTTCCTGCAAGCGATCCGTGGCAAGCTCCTCCTTATGCCCTTCGACACAGACAATAAGATGGAGCGCTCTGTTTTTGGCAAACTCGCTCCCGGCCAGAAAATCCAGGGCTTTGCGGCAGCTGTCGCCCCCATCATAAGCCACCGCGAGTTTCTCGACGGGTTTGAATTGACGATTTGTGACCAATGCGGGCACATGCACGGAGCGGAGGACCCGCTCCAGCATGGAGCCAAGGTGCTCGGTGGCGAAGTTTGCATTTTCGCCGCGCTTTCCGAGGAGAATCAGATCGGCGACGTCCGAATAGTCGGAGATCAGCTCAACAAGGAGGCCGGTCTCGTGGTGGAAGGTGATCGCATCGGCTGAAACACCCGCACCCTCGAGGGTTTTAAAGGCGTGTTCTTTGACGAAGTCGGCCTTGATCGCTTCGACCTCGTGTAGCTGCGAGACCATGCCCTCAAAAGGCTGAATCCCCAAGCTCCCGCTGAAGTCCGCCACGGCGGGTATTTCGAACTGGCGCAGGTCCGTTACGTAGAGGACGCTAATTGAGGCGCCGGTCTGAGCGTGCAACCAGGCCCCGTAGAGGCAGGCTTGTTCGGAGTAAGTTGAGCCGTCGGTGCAGATGAGTATGTTTTTCATGATTTACGAGACATTTACCAGCCTAACGAGGCCGAGGCTCTGAATCAAGCTTTTAGCACGAAGCCGTCCGGCACGATGGCGTCTTTGCAAACCACGAGAACACCGTCCCGTATGGCCACGGTTACTTCAGGACCGAAGTTATCGGGCAGTCCGGTAGGGTCGAGCTGCACGTTGTTTCCGATACGGACATTTTTGTCGAGTATCGCGTTTTTGATCACGCAGTTTTGGCCCACTCCGTAGTCCGGCCGACCGATGTTTTGGTTTTCCTCCAGGTCCTCCACGGTCTCAAACTCGTCTGCCCCCATCATGACGACGTTTTCCAAATACGAGCCCTCCCGTACCACGGAGCGCACCCCGAGCGTGGTATGGCGGATGTCCGCGTCGGTCACGATGCAACCGTCGGCCATAATGGCGCGCTCAACCCGGCAGGAATTCAGCTTCGAGGCGGGAAGGAAGCGGGCGTGGGTGTAGATGCGCGCCGCTTCATCGAAAAAGTTAAAGGGTGGCACGGGGTCCGTCAGGCGGATGTTGGCCTCAAAGAAGGCTTTAACAGTTCCAATGTCCTCCCAGTAGTCATCAAAGACATAACTGTGCAGCTTCGCCTTGCCGAGTAAGCCCGGTATGATTTCTTTACCGAAATCCGTTGTATCGCTTTTAAGGGCTTCGATCAGTGTGCTTGCATTGAATACGTAGATACCCATGGATGCGAGGCAGTAGTCGCGGTCACCGGGATCTTTCATTTTTTTGCGCACGGCCTCGCCGACGGCCAGCCCCTGGATCACCTTCGGGTCTGTGGGCTTCTCAACAAACTCGGTGACTTCCAAATTATCATCAATACGCATGAGCCCAAGGCCTTCTGCCTGGTCGAGACCGAGAGGCTTAGCCGTAATGGTAACCTCTGCACCGGACGCATCGTGCTCTCGAACGAGGTCCCCGAGGTTCATGCGATAGAGCTGATCGCCTGACAGGATGAGGTACAGGTCACCCTCGCTGTGACTTTGAAAGTGATGCATGTTTTGCCGAACGGCATCCGCTGTGCCCTGATACCAGGTATCGCTCTCGTCGGTCTGCTCGGCGGAGAGGATGTCGACAAAGCCGCCGCCAAAGGGATCGAACTTATATGATTCCTGGATATGCCGGTGCAGCGAGGCGGTGTTGAACTGGGTCAACACAAAGATCTGATTCAAGCCCGAATTAAGGCAATTGCTGATCGGTATGTCGACCAAGCGATATTTACCGGCGAGCGGCACGGCCGGCTTGCAGCGGTCCCGGGTGAGCGGACTGAGACGGGAGCCTCGACCGCCGCCCATGATGATGCAGATAATTTTTCGTTTCTTCATAATACGCCTGAGGGTTTTTAGGGGATTCTTATTAGCTTGAAAGTTAGAGAACCTCTGCGCTTATTTGAAGCTTTATGTGTGGAATTGTAGGATATATCGGCCGTGATCGTGCGGGAAGTGTTATGCTGGATGGTCTGAAGCGGCTGGAATACCGCGGCTACGATTCTTCCGGCCTCATTGTGGCCACGAACAAAGGCTTCGAGCAGGTGAAGCGCACAGGCCGCGTCGTCAACCTGGAGGAAGCGCTGGATGAGCTGCAATACGGTGGCAATCTGGGCATCAGCCACACCCGCTGGGCCACCCATGGCGACGTGACCGAGGCCAACGCCCACCCCCACACGAGCAGCGACGGCAAGATCTCGCTGGTGCACAACGGTGTGATCGAAAACTACGTGGGCATGAAGCAGTTCCTTGAGAAAAAGGGCTACACCTTCCAGTCGGAGACGGATTCGGAGGCACTGTCGAACCTCATCGCCTATCACTACGCGAAGGAGGGCAGAGCGAGCGGTAAGAACCCCTTTCTTGAGGCCGTGCGCAAAAGCCTCCGCCATGTTGAGGGGACTTACGGCATCGCCGTCGTCTGCCCGGATTTCCCTCTTGAATTAATCGGTGCCCGCAAGGGCTCGCCTCTCATTATCGGCATCGGGAAAGATGAAAATCTCATTGCCTCCGATGTGAACGCGATCACCCACTGCACGCAAAATGTCGTCTACCTGAACGATAACGAGGTCGTCCACATGACCAATGCCGATTTCTCCATAACCACCGTTTCGAGCAAAAACGTCGAAGCGGTCATCCACAAGGTGGACTGGGATACGTCCGCTGCGGAACTTGGCGACTACAGCCATTTCATGGAAAAGGAGATTTTTGAGCAGCCGGTTTCGCTCCAAAACGGCATGCGCGGCCGCTTCTCCGACGATAGCAGCACGGCTGTTTTCGGGGGCCTTAACTTAAACTCCCAGGAACTGCGCCAAATCGACCGCATTCTCTTTCTGGCCTGCGGCACAGCTTGGCATGCCTGCCTTGTTGCCGAATACTTGATCGAGCGCTTTGCCCGCATCCCCGTCGAAGTGGAATACGCCTCGGAATTTCGCTACCGCAATGCGCCCTTGGATAAGAATACGCTGGTCATTGCGATCAGTCAGTCCGGCGAGACGATTGATACGCTCGGGGCGCTGCGCGAAGCCAAGCGCAAGGGCTACCGCACGCTGGCGATTAACAACAGTGTCGGCTCCACCATCGCGCGGGAGTCGGACGGCGGCATCTACCAGCACGCGGGCCCGGAGATCGGGGTCGCCTCAACGAAGGCCTTTACCTCCCAAATTATGATCTGCGCCATGCTTGCGCTCTACCTCGGCCGATTGCGCGACCTGAGCTACGAGGACGGCATTCAGATCGTCAAAGCTCTGCGCGGCGTGCCGGAGCAGGTCGGGCAGATTCTCCAGCAAAACGAGGCAATCGCCGCAGTTGCCAAGAAATACGCAAAATACGAGGACTGCCTATTTCTCGGTCGCCAGCTGATGTTCCCCATCGCGCTGGAAGGGGCGCTCAAGCTGAAGGAAATCTCCTACATTCACGCCGAGGGCTACCCTGCCGCTGAGATGAAACACGGGCCGATTGCGCTGATTTGCGAAAACTGCCCCAGTGTCTTTCTGGCGACCAGTGGTGAGATTTTTCAGAAAAGCCTGGCCAACGTCCAGGAGGTCAAGGCCCGTAAGGGCAAAGTGATCTGCATTGCAACCGAGGGTTGCGAGATACCGGACAATTTGGTGGACGACATCATCCGCGTGCCGGAGTGCCATGAGATCGTAAAGCCCATCCTTATGAGCATCCCCATCCAACTTTTCAGCTACCATGTGGCTCTGGAGCGCGGGTGCGATGTCGATAAACCGCGGAATCTCGCAAAATCGGTTACTGTGGAATAGTTTACCATTTTTGCATAAAAAGTTTTGCCTCCGTAGCGACCAACTCGTTTTATTGCGGCATGTACGAACTCAGCGGAACTGTAAAAAAGATTTTTGAGGAGCAAACCTTTGCCAGTGGTTTCAATAAACGTGAATTTGTGGTGACCACTGCTGACGATAAATATCCTCAGGATATCAAGTTCGAGTGTCTCAAAGACAATGTCGAACTGGTCAACAAACTCAGTGAGGGCGATCAAGTCAAAGTAACCTTCGACGTCAATGGTCGGGAATGGAATGAGAAATATTTCGTTAACCTGAAAGCCTTCCGTATCGAGGCAGCGGGTGCCGCCGGCAATAAGGGCAGTTCAAGCGACGCCCCCCCACCCTTCGACCCGGCGGATGAGATTCTCGACGAAGAGCCTCCGTTCTAAAAAATACTATGAAGCGCATCGCCATCATCAACGGCCCCAACCTCGATCGACTGGGTCTTCGGGAGCCTGACATCTATGGCGATCAAACCCTCACGGATCTGGAAAATCTACTCACCGAGGAAGCGGCCGCGCTCGGTGTGGCTCTCCAGTTCTACCAGAGTAACCACGAGGGCTTTCTCATCGATGAGATCGGTGAATACGCGGACTCTGAGGTGTTCGGGCTGATCTTCAACCCCGGAGCACTGACCCACACCAGCCTCGCCCTGCGCGACGCCATCGCCGGGAGTGACCTCCCGACTATTGAGGTCCACATCAGTAATATCTATCGCCGCGAAGCGATCCGCCAGCACTCCATGACCGCGCCGGCCTGCCTCGGAGTCATCTCCGGCCTGGGCTTTGCCGGTTACCTTGCCGCCCTTCGCTTTTTGGCCAAGATGGACTAGAATTCCTTCAAACTAAAGTCTGGACGGTGTGCTGCGGTGATGGATCGCAAGGTCCCGGTGTTTGGGCGGCTCAGGAAAAGTTGGGCTGGTAGGCGTCGTGCAACCGAATCAGGCCGACACACCGCCCTGCCTCACGGGACACTACCGGCAAAACGGATATCTGTGATGGCCGGTCTTCCATTATGCGGACTGCTTCACCGAGAGTCATTTCCGGTCGCGCAGCAATGGGCTTGGGGGTCATGCAAGCGCCCACTTGTTTATCTAAAATATCCGCCTCGGTGGATAGTATGCGGCGAATGTCCCCATCGGTGATGATCCCCTCCAGTGAGCCCACTGAAGAAAGTACACAGGCGGCGCCCAGCGGCGCACGCGTCATTGCAATCACCACATCCCGCAAGGTGGCATCCCGGGTGACACAGGCCACCGAACCGATCGGATGCATCACCTCCTGAACCGTCATAAGTAGATTGCGCCCAAGTTGACCACCCGGATGAAAGGAGGCGAACTCCTCTGCCGTGAAGTTGCGCGCCTTGGCCAATGCCGCTGCCAGCGCGTCCCCAATGGCCAGGCTGACTGTCGAACTTGAAGTTGGCATGAGGTTCAATGGGTCCGCTTCCTGCACGACACTGGCGTCGATCACGATATCCGCCGCCTCGCCGATCGGTGAATCCGTCTTGCCGAGGACGGCGATGATGGGTGATTGAAAGCGCTTAAAAAAGGGTAAGAGACGCAGCACCTCGGCCGTGCTTCCGCTCTTGGAGAGCACTATCGTGGGGTCACCGGGTTGGTAGACGCCGAGATCACCGTGAATCGCCTCGGCCGCATGCAGAAAAACCGCTGGGGTACCGCTGCTGGAAAAAGTAGCCGCCAGTTTCGCCCCAATATGCCCCGACTTCCCGATCCCGCACACCACAACCTTGGAGGGTGCCGCCAATATCGTATCCACAGCAGCCGCAAAGGAGGTCCCCAAACGACCAGCCGCCATTTCAATAGCCGCGGCCTCGGTACGCATGACGTCTCTTCCAGTGGCGATACTCTTTGAATCAATGCTGTTCATGTGTTGGATATTGATACGCTCTTTGTTTCGGAGCAACTGCTTTAAAAACAACTGCTTTAAAAACAAAAGCCGCCCCCATAAAGGAGCGGCTGAAAATCAGGGTTTTGGATGGGTCCATCTGGCCACTCGCTTAGTAGCTGGGCAGCCAGCAGCTTGGAAGCTTCGTCAGCTTGGTCGCTGGGTCGGACGAACCCTCCCCAGAGAAGAACCCTCCCCAGAGAAGAACCTAGTAGTCCTTCAGCGTAACCAAACCCCAAAGGAAGGTTGCTTTGTTGCCCTGGAAATTTTTGCGGGTATAGAGCTCGTCCGTGCTCACAGCAAATGTGCTTGGACCCACGGCTTGGTAGCTTTCTTTCTCAAGCTTTACAATGCCCAGCACGCTGGCCTCTTTAGGGCCCATTTGAGCGGTGCCACCGTCACAACCTGAAAAAACCAGGCCGCAAATTGAAAGAGAGAGTAAAAGTAGAATTTTTCTAGTCATATTTAATTTGGGGTTTGTTGGATCAGACTGGAACCATGCGGTTAGCGGCCTCGAAAGCAAGCGGTTTCTGCGTGATTTTTGATTTTATACATCGTCATCGTCCAACAAATCGTCGGCGATTTCCATGTTATGGTGGACTGCCTTCACATCTTCGAGATCATCCAGTTTCTCGACAAGATGCAGCACCTTGCGGGCGATCTCCTTGTCCTCGACCGGCACGAGAATATTCGGCAAATAGGCGAGCTCGGAAGACTCTGTTTCGATCGCCTTGTCACTCAAGGCCTGGCACAGCGTATCGTATTCCGACAAAGGACAGGTCACCTCAAAGTGGGTCTCCTCGTTTTTAATGTCTTCAGCACCCGCCTCCAGGGCGATGTCCATGAGGGCCTCCTCCTCAATCTTGGTCGAATCGATGATCACCTGCCCCTTACGGTCAAACTGAAAAGCCACCGCGCCAACCCCGGCGAGGTTACCCCCGTTTTTGCTCATTGTGCTCCGCACTTCGGAGGCGGAGCGGTTTTTATTATCGGTCGTGATTTCTACAATGATACCAACGCCACCGGCGCCATAGCCCTCGTAGAGCAACTCCTCATAAGTGACCCCCGGCAGCTCACCGGTGCCTTTTTTGATGGCCCGGTCGATATTGTCGGCCGGCATGTTATTGGTCTTCGCCTTGGCGATCACCGTGCGCAGGCGCGGGTTGAACTCGGGATCCCCCCCACCGTCGCGCGCAGCGAGCGTAATGTCCTTACTCAGAACGGAGAAAATTTTACCGCGCTTCGCGTCGGCCGCGCCCTTGGCGCGTTTGATGGTGGCCCACTTACTATGTCCGGACATGATTGCTGTGTTCTAAAATGAGAGGTTTTAAGGACGATCGACGCCCGGATGCCTACTGAGCCATGAAGCCCACTCCGCACCGCAGGGGTCTGGGAAAAGGTGAAAGAATTAGTCCGATCCGTCCCACCTTCAAGTCTCAATTTGGGCCGGATCTCCAGAGCACTCACCCGCGTGGGTGTGCGAAATTCACTTTAAGAAAGCTCGCTTGGCGCAACTGTTGCCAAAATCCGCTGATTTTTCAGGATAATCCAGAATGTAATGCAGGCCGCGACTCTCCTGCCGCTGCAGCGCGCAGTCGATGACTGTGGCGGCGACCAGTATCATGTTGCGCAACTCGAGCAGGCTTTCGTCGACTTTGAAATTCCAATAATACTCGTTGATTTCACGCTCCAGGGTTTGGATGCGGGTGCGGGCGCGTTCGAGGCGTTTCTTCGTCCGCACGATGCCCACGTAGTCCCACATCGTCCGCTTAACTTCATCCCAGTTGTGCAGGAGCACCACCCGCTCGTCCGAATCGCGGAAATCACCGTCCTTCCAGACCGGAAGGTCCACCTCCCTGGAGTGAACGGAATCGAGGTAGCGAACGACAGCCTTGGCCCCACGGTTCGCCATGACGACTGCCTCCAGGAGCGAGTTACTGGCCAGCCGATTCGCGCCATGCAGACCCGTGCAGGCCACCTCCCCGCACGCGTAGAGCCCGGGCAGTGAGGTTTCGCTGTTCAGGTTGGTCTTCACGCCACCACAGAGGTAGTGTGCTGCGGGCACGACCGGTATCATCTCCGTATCCGGCGAGATGCCGCGCGACTGACAGTAGGCATAAATGTTGGGAAATCGGTCCTGCAGCACTTCAAGCTCAATCCCGCGGGTGTCGAGCCATACGTGCCGCGCCCCGGACAGCTTCATCTCCGAATCAATCGCACGCGCTACGATATCGCGCAGCGCAAGATCCTTCCGCGCGTCATAGCGGCCCATAAAGGCTTCGCCCTTCATATTGCGAAGGATGGCGCCCTCCCCACGCACTGCTTCACTGATAAGGAAGCGATCCGAATCCTTGGTGTAGAATGCGGTGGGGTGAAACTGGACAAACTCCATATTTTGCACCTCCACCCCGGCACGATGGGCCATGGCGATGCCGTCGCCCGTTGCGATGTAGGGGTTTGTCGTGTATTGGTAAATTTGCCCGATACCGCCGGTTGCCAGGAGGACGGCCCCCGCCCCAAAGGTTTCCACCCGGTCCTCCTGTGTGTTCAAAGCAAAGAGCCCGAGCACCCGGTTCGACCCGAGTTCGTCGGCATCGCATCCGGGCACTTTGAGCGGTGTGATGAGGTCCATCGCAAAGAAATGCTCCAGCGTCTCAATAGTCTCCGATTTTTCGATGGCATGCAGGAGCGCCTCTTCGATCGCCTTACCCGTCACGTCGCGCACGTGGAGGATGCGTCGCTTTGAGTGTCCGCCTTCTTTACCAAGCGAAACCCGGCCATCGCCGAGCTGGGAGAAGTCGACGCCGCGCTGCACCAGCTCCTCAATGCTGGCAGGCCCATCCCGGAGGATTTCACGAACCGCCGCCTCATCACAAAGCCCGTCTCCCGCATCCAGAGTATCGGCCACGTGCATCTCGACATCGTCGGTCTGTGAGGTGACAGCCGCGATACCGCCTTGGGCGTAGTTCGTATTCGACTCAGCCGAATTCTTTTTGGTGATAATCCCGACCTTGCGGCCGGCCTCTGCTACTTTTAGAGCGAAGCTAAGTCCGGCGATGCCGCTGCCCACCACGATGACGTCATAATATCGGGCCATGCCTATAATTCCACATTATCGATTAATCGGGTCTGGTCGGCCCATGCAGCGACACAGAGCAACTGACGCCCCGGTTCAACGGTCCGCGCCAGTTCCATGCTATCGCGATCCACCACACTCACGTAAATCACACGAATGCGCCGGTGCAGCGACAAGTGATGCGTCACCTCCGCGACAATCCGGTCCACGCTGCGCGTTCCCGAATCAACCATGTCCTTGGCGATTTTGAGCGCCTGGGAGATGCTAACTGCTTCCACACGCTGCGAGTCGCTCAAATAAACATTGCGTGAACTGGTCGCCATACCATCCGCATCCCGAAGCGTTGGGCCGATCACGATCTCGGTGGGCACATTGAGATCCGCGACCATTTTTTTGACCACGGCACACTGCTGCGCATCCTTTCGACCAAAGACCGCGACGTCCGGTCGCGTCAAATTAAACAACTTCAAACAGACGGTGGTCACCCCCCGGAAATGGTAGGGCCGCGAGACCCCGCAAAGCCCCGCGCTCAATTGCTCTTCCTTGACGTAGGTTGAGTAGCCCTGGGGAAACATCTCGTCGACCGTCGGATTGAAAACGATATCGACGCCCCGCTCCCGGCATTTTTCCAGGTCATTCTCCAATTCGCGCGGATATTTATCGTAATCTTCGCTGGGACCGAATTGGGTGGGGTTGACAAAAATCGAAACGATGACTTTGTCGCCCTTTTCCTTGGCAATATCAATCAACGAGAGGTGCCCCTCGTGCAGACAGCCCATTGTGGGCACGAGCGCGATAAGGCGACCGCTGGAGCGCAGGCTGATCGCGTGAGATTGCATTTCATTTGCCGAGTGTATTATTTGCATAAGCTTTGACTGCGACACTTACTAGACTCTCTCCACTTTAACAATCACAAACCAATCGCAACCCAAACGAAACAAGATAGACACATAAAAATGAGCGACCCCTACATCCAGGAACTCTTCGCCGAGCGCATCGGCGGCAATCAATACGGCAAATCCACGGCCATCTATAAGTTTGAGAAGATCAAACGGGCCAAGAAAGCCGCCAAAAAAGCGAATCCAGGCGTCGAGCTGATCGACATGGGCGTCGGCGAACCGGATGAGATGGCCTTTCCGGTCGTGGTCAAAGCCCTCCAAGACGCTGCTGCCAAACCAGAAAACCGTGGCTATGCCGACAACGGGGGCGAGGATTTCAAAGTAGCGGCCGCCCGCTACATGGCCGAGGTTTTCGGCGTTGAGGGGATCGATCCCAATACCGATGTGGTCCACTCCATCGGGTCCAAGACCGCCCTCTCCATGATCCCCGGCTGCTTCATCAACCCGGGTGACTACGTTCTCATGACCGTGCCCGGCTACCCCGTGCTCGGCACGCACGCGAAGTATTACGGCGGCCATGTCTATAATATGGAGTTGCGCGAGGAGAACGATTTTCTTCCGGACCTCGACGCCGTGCCGGCCGACATCCTGGCCAAAGCCAAGATTATGGTGCTGAACTACCCAAACAACCCAACCGGTGCTTCGGCCACGTCGGCGTTTTTTAGAAAAGCAGTGGCCTTCGCCAAGGCAAATAATTTAATCATCCTGCAAGACGCGGCCTACGCCTCGCTGGTCTTTGATGGGAAACCGCTGTCAATCTTTACCGTACCGGGGGCCAAGGAGGTTGCTGTCGAGCTTCACTCGCTCTCCAAGACCTTCAACATGACCGGCTGGCGCATCGGCTTCGTCGTGGGGAATCCACTCATCGTGCAGGCCTACGCCGACATGAAGGACAATTCCGACTCGGGGCAGTTTCTGGCCATTCAGGAGGCCGGTATCGCGGCCCTCGAAAATCCCGGTATCACCGATGAGATCGCCACGAAATACTCGCGGCGCATGGACCTGCTGATCGGCGCGCTCCGCGAAAGTGGATTTCAGGTCAACAAACCAAACGGCAGTTTCTTTCTCTATGTCGCCGCCCCGAAATCCGCCACCATCGGCGGCACCACGACTGAATTCGATTCAGGCGAAGCCTTCAGCCAGTGGTTGATCACCAACGAGCTTATCAGCACGGTCCCTTGGGACGACTGTGGCCGCTTTGTCCGCTTCTCCGTAACCTTCGCCGCACAGGGCGAGGAAAAGGAGCGCGCCATCGCCGCCGAAATCGGACAACGCCTTAGTAAGTACCAGTTCGCGTTTTAGGTTTCGGAGGCCGGCGGGCCCCACACCTCTGCTGCCGCCACAGAGGTGCTGAAGGCACAATCGGACCAAAGCCCGGGGTTTCAACCCCGGGGGAATGGAAAAAAAAACGCCGCGTCCTGAAGGGACGCCGCTCTGCCGGGCCAATGAGCCGCAACGGCGTCCCTTCAGGACGCTGAACGCTGGAGTCTCGGGTCCACGGGTTAAAACCCGTGGCTTTGAAACCCTGCCCCTTCAGGGCAAACAGCCCAACCCGCGCAAAATCAGACCAAGAACAGACCTGTGCGGAGCGAAACCCGTTTACGCCCCCAGACCTCTGCGCCCTCCACCCATCCACGCCGCTGCCGCCACAGGCGTGCTGAAGGCACAACCGGACCAAAGCCCGGGGTTTCAACCCCGGGAGTATGAAAGAAAAACGCCGCGTCCTGAAGGGACGCCGGAGCTTCCGTCATTCGTTCTCTGCGACTGAAGCGAAGGTTTCCATCGTCAACGCATCGTCCACGATTTTAAAGCGGACGGTGCTTTGCTCCATCACTTCGCCGCTAAGCAGCGCGCGGGCGAGTTTTGTTTCGACCTGCTTCTGGAGGAAGCGTTTCAGTGGGCGCGCACCGTAGACCGGATCGTAGCCTTTTTCGCCAATCCATTTACGGGCGGCCTCGTCGAACTCGATGGTGATGCGCCGGTCCTCCAGGCGTCGGTTCAAGTCGGCCAGCAGCAGATCGACGATCCGGGTAATCTCCTCGAGGGTCAGCGGTTTAAAGAGCACTGTGTCATCAATCCGGTTTAGAAACTCAGGACGGAAACCCTGGCGCAGTTCGGCGAGCACCGATTCACGCACCGACTCCGGTATCTCCGATCCAGTGACGCCCTCGGTTAGGTAACGGCTGCCCACATTCGAGGTCATGATGATGACGGTGTTTTTGAAATCCACCGTATGCCCCTGCGCATCGGTAATGCGGCCATCATCCATGACCTGCAGCAATACGTTGAACACGTCGGGGTGCGCCTTCTCGATTTCATCAAAAAGCACCACACTGTAGGGCTTACGCCGCACCGCTTCGGTTAGTTGCCCACCCTCATCGTAGCCGACATAGCCGGGAGGGGCACCGATCAGCCGGGCCACGGCGTGCTTCTCCATGTATTCAGACATGTCGATCCGGACGATATTATCTTCTGTATCAAAAAGCGTCTGCGCCAGCGTGCGGGCCAGTTCCGTCTTACCCACACCAGTTGGGCCGAGAAAGAGGAAGCTGCCGATCGGCCGCCGGGGATCTTTAATCCCAGCGCGGGCCCGCAAGATCGCCTCGGAAACCAAAACCACCGCTTCATCCTGACCGACTACGCGCTCGTGTAGAACGTCCTCAAGCCGGAGCAGTTTCTCTTTTTCCCCTTCAACGAGTCGGGTCACCGGCACACCCGTCCACTTGGAAACGATCTCGGCAATCTCCTCCTGAGAAACCTCTTCTTTGAGCAGCGCTCCCTCCTTGGCGTCAACTGCTTCGAGTTCGCGCAGGCGGGCCTCCAGTTCGGGCATCTTCCCATGCCGTAGTTGAGCGACCGTATTCAGGTCATAGTTCCGCTCCGCCTTTTCCATTTCAATTCGGGTCGCATCGATGGCCTCGCGCACCTCGCGAATTTGGTCAATCGCCCCCTTCTCGCCCTCCCACTGCGAGCGCAGGGCGGATTCTTTTTCGCGGATGTCCGCAAGCTCCCGCGAGAGCGCTTTGAGCCGTTCCTTGGAAGCGTCGTCTTTCTCATTTTTCAGAGCCGCTTCTTCGATTTCGAGTTGCAACGCACGCCGCGTCAACTCGTCGAGCTCCTGCGGCATCGAGTCCATTTCTGTGCGAATCATCGCGCAGGCCTCATCGACCAGATCGATTGCCTTGTCGGGGAGGAAGCGCTCGCTGATGTAGCGGTGCGAAAGGACTGCGGATTGCACCAGCGCGTTATCCTGGATGCGCACCCCATGGTGTAGTTCAAAGCGCTCACGCAGACCACGCAGGATCGAGATCGTGTCCTCTACGTTGGGCTGGTCGACCTGCACGGTCTGGAAGCGTCGCTCCAGCGCGGCGTCTTTTTCGATGTGCTTGCGATATTCGTCGAGCGTGGTGGCCCCCACACAGTGGAGCTCGCCCCGGGCCAGCATTGGCTTGAGCATGTTGCCCGCATCCATGGCACCCTCACTCTTCCCAGCCCCTACGATGGTATGGAGTTCGTCAATGAAAAGCAGGATGCGGCCCTCGCTGTTTTTCACCTCTGCAAGCACGCCTTTGAGCCGCTCCTCAAACTCGCCACGGTATTTGGCGCCCGCCACGAGAGAGCCCATGTCCAGCGCAAAAATCGTTTTATCCTTTAGCCCCTCGGGCACATCACCCCGCACGATGCGTTGAGCCAGCCCCTCGACGATGGCCGTCTTGCCGACGCCGGGTTCTCCGGTCAGGACGGGATTATTTTTTGTCTTGCGGGAAAGGATACGAATAACCCGCCGAATCTCCGAATCACGACCGATCACGGGGTCCATCTTGCCCTTTCGCGCCAACTCGACGAGGTCGATGCCATACTTCTCCAGCGCCTCAAAGGTGCTTTCCGGGTTACGGGAGGTCACCTTTTGCCCGGCCCAGGCCGACTCGATAGCTTGGGTCACTTTCTTCGAATCGATTTCAAATTGATCGAAAAACCGGCCCAATTTACCGGATGGATCCGCTTCCAGAAGACCGAGCAGAAGGTGCTCGGTGCTGACAAAGTCATCGCCCATCCGCGTCTTCGCCTTGTCCGCCTCCGTGAGCGCCTTTTGCAGCGCGGTAGAGATATAGATCTGGCTGGCATTCACGCTGCCACTCGCCTTCGGCAAGGCCTCCACCTCGCGCTGCGCAGCCAATTCCACCGCCGATGCCGTGACCTGCATCCGCTCCAAGAGCCCCGGCACAATGCCACCCTGTTGCCGTACCAGCGCCAGCAGCAAGTGCCAGACACCAATCTCCTGTTGCCCGCCTTGACGCGCAAGGTTCTGTGCTTCTTGAACGGCCTGTGCCGATTTTTCTGTGGATGTATTTAAGTCGATATTCATAATACAGTCTTTGCATAAAGCATTCCAGCCCCAGCGCGTTATCAATTGCCCATTAGTTATTCATAAACATACAGTTATGAAGTCCCAGCAATCGCCCATCCACGTCCAACACGGGGCACATGAGACATTTTTTCCAATAAAGCGACATTTTGGCTCGAGGCCAATTGCCTTGTCTCTGGCTTCTACGCTCGACAAATTCAGCGGCGACGCTAATTCTCGGAAACCATGAAAGGTTTGAATTTCCCCAGGATAAACCGCCAAGGATCCATCCTCGCCGCCGTCCTGGGGGCTGCTCAGCTTTTCGTCCATCCGGGCTTGGCCTTCCAACAAAGCAGTTACCTGCTGTTTGAGATGGTCGGCGGGGAAGCCGACGCCACAGCCGATAGCCGCCGCATCCCGATTGATCAGACGGTCTTCGAAGACCCCGAGGTGCGCAAGTCAGATGCCGGGAAAAGATCCGACAGCCTATCGGCGAGTCCACTCGACTTCACCACGAACACATTCGGTAGTGACCAGTCGGATTTCGGGTCCGCTTTCAATGATCTAGAAAACGACACCGCCCAACTGAACGAGACTGAAAGCTTCGGTCGCAGCTTCTTCGACATCGAACCGTAGACAGCCACCCCTACTTTTTCGTTTTTTTAGGACGCTTGCGTTCCGGATAGACCGTGCGGCAGATCTCGCAGGTCAAGCCCTGGCAACCACGCGCCGTACAGTGCTCGCGCCCGTAAAAAATAATCTGCAAGTGCAGCGCATTCCACGATGATTCAGGGAAGAGGCGTTTCAGGTCACGCTCGGTCTGCACCACGTTTTGACCACTTGTCAGGCCCCAGCGCTGGGCGAGTCGGTGAATATGCGTGTCCACCGGGAAGGCCGGCACTCCGAAAGCCTGCGCCATCACCACCGATGCCGTCTTATGCCCCACCGCCGGGAGGGCTTCGAGGGCCGCCATGTCCGCCGGCACCTCGCCGCCGTGCTTTTCCAGCAATATGCGGGAGAGCCCGGCGATTCCCTTGGCCTTCATCGGGGAAAGCCCGCAGGGCCGGATGATCGCGCGGATTTCCGCTTCAGTGAGTTTGACCATATCCACGGGCTTATCCGCGCGGGCAAAGAGCAGCGGTGTGATTTGGTTGACCCGCACATCCGTGCACTGCGCCGAGAGCAGGACGGCGATCAACAGCGTATAGGGATCTTTGTGGTCCAGGGGCACCGGTGGCTCCGGATAGAGCTGCTGCAAGCGGTTGAGGATGTAGGCGGCGCGTTCTTTTTTCGTCATGGCCGCATTCAGAATGGGTTTCCTGAACTGCGCGAGATCTTGAATCATTTTTTTTATTTAATGGCCCCGGCCATCTCACCTCAAGCCTTGCGAAGCCCCGGCGCATCCTTACAAAGAATTGAATGAAACTCTCCGAATCTCTGCCCGAGGCCCTGCGGCACATCCGTGCCGTTGGTGTCCTGGAGCGCTCCCTCGCACAAAACCGCCTGGCTCATGGTATCCTCCTGCACGGTGAAAGCCTTAAGAGCCTTGAAAGCATTGTTCGCGCGATTGCCGCTCAGCTCTTGGAAACCGAGCGGGACCCCTTCGAGCACCCCGACTGTTTTCTGCTGCGCCCCAGCGGCAAGGCCCGGCTCATCAAGGTGGGCAAGACGGATGACAACAACTCCATGCGCAAGCTGGTTGTCGATATTGCCAAGAGTTCCAACCAGGGGGGACGCAAGGTCGGCATCGTCTTCGACGCCGACCGGATGAATGCCGCCTCAGCCAATGCCTTCCTCAAGACGCTCGAAGAGCCGCCGGAAGGCACCACTCTCTTCCTCCTCACCACCCGCCCCTACGACTTGCTCGACACGATTCGCAGCCGCTGCCTCAATTTTCGAATCCCCAGCGACTTGGAGTCGATCCCCCATGCGGACTGGGATTCGTGGACCATCGACTACCGCGACTGGCTGGGCATGCTCCTCGCCGGTCCGACCAAGCAAAGCATTCCCCACATCATGATGGCCGCCTACGGCCTGAATGAGCGTTTTCAAAAGATCCTCAGTGAAATGACCAAGGTCGGCTGGGCGGCGCAGAAAGAAACCCTCCCCGAGCACATCACCAGCGATGAAAAAGACGCCATGGAAGCGGGTTTGAGCAAAGGCTACCGCAAGCAACTCTTCGGCGAGATCGAAAAGGCCACGGCCCAGTTCACCCGGGAGGTCGAGGCTCTCAACCCCGGCGAACTCCCCGCCAGCGCTCTCCACCGCGCCACGGAGGCACTCGAACGTGCCGCTGGCCTCATGGAAATCAATTTCAACCAGGTCGCCGCCCTCGAGCTGTTTTTCCTCAGCTCGCTTCGCATCTGGACAACTGCGTAAAGCAATTCAGCGCCCCCTCCCGACCTCGAATCACCCGCAGCACTCCATAACGGTGCGGCCGCTACCAGTTGGGCGATGAATCGGCCCGACAACGCCTCATGCATGACCATAGAGCCTCGTATCGACCGGCAATGGGCTTGGCTCGCCGATCCGGCACTGCGCGAAGTCCGGATGGGCGGGGTTGAGAAGGAAGTTGCTTTCCAGAGGGATAATCGCGCTCGGCACTTGCAAAACCGACAGGCGTGCGTCCGCAAGCCAACGGTCACCGATTTGCCGTGTCTCCTTCAAGGACCAGGGCAGGCCGTCGTCGAGCCGATCCAGCGAGGACCGGGGGCCGTGCTCGACCATCCTACCCGGTATCTCAACCGGGAAAGCCATTAACTCGGGCACGGCTCTGGACGGATCGATATGAACCAGAATTTCCAGCAGGGCCAGCGCCAGGGTGCTGCTGGCATAGACGACGCGTTGCCCCTTGCTGTTCCAACGCCCGCCGAAGCGGAAGGCCCCCTCTCCGTCGAAGGCGGTTGCGGCACGGCTGCGCTTGACCAACCGCCAGGCCCGAACTGTCGGAGCAGACAGATCAGCCGAATCAAACAGATCAGCCGAATCAAACGTAGACGCCATGTTCCAAGCGACCGATCAAATCTTCCACCTCGCGGGCGCCCATTTCGGTTTCGGCAAATTCCAGAGGGCTGCGCCCAACCAGGCCACGTGCCGGGCGCCCCAGCCAGTCGCGCGCCGTCGTTTGCTCGCCAAAGTAATCGACGGCCATCCAGTAGAGACGGGCATAGCGCATCAAGCGATCGCTGTGGTCGCGGTCGAGCGGCTGCTGCTTCGCCCGACGGCGGCTCAAAGTAGCCACTGAAATGCCGATCTTCGTGGCCATCTCCTCGACGGGCAGCCCGAGCATCGAGCGCAGCGCATCGAACTCCTCGACGGGCAGGCCCGCGAGAATCCGATCCACAGCGACCGCCGGATTGTCGGCATAGGCAGCCGCCGCTTCGGTCACCACGGTGGCTTTTTCGGATTGTTGCCTGTATTTCATATGCAATATAAATACCTATCAGTTGCAATCGGTCAAGTCACTTTCGCTAGATCAACTCATTTTCCCACAATCTTTTTCAGTTTGTTCCCATTGACAAGTTCTGGAGCCCCCGTGTCCCTGTCGTATTGCAATTCTGAGCCAATTAATTTTTCCTCCCCCCCCTACCCTTCACGAACCACAAGAATCCAGCTTAACCTTCAATTCGCGCACAATGCGCAGTCTTATGTGCGGTCGTTACACGCTTCATACCAACCGGGAAAAACTCGCTGAGATCATTGGCTCCGCCGTGCCGGAGGCGTATGAGCCGGACTACAACATTGGCCCCGGGCGCGAGGCCTTGAGCGTCGTTGCCCGGGATCGAACGGAACCCGTGGCCACGATGCTGCATTGGGGTCTGCGGACGCCGCAGAACTTCCATATTAATGCGCGTATCGAAACCGCCGATACCACACCGCGCTTCCGGGAGAGCTGGCAAACGCACCGCTGCCTGCTTCCCGCGAATGGCTTCTATGAATGGTATCAGGACGGCATTACCAAGCAGCCCTACTTCATTTATCCGAAGCATGGTGAGCCCGTCTTCTTCGCCGGACTCTGGTTCCCGTCGCCGGATGAAGCGGCTGGGTCGGCTTTTGTTATTCTCACGATGCCCGCACAGCCGGCCGTCCGCGACATCCACGAGCGGATGCCCGTTCTACTCGGCCCCGATACGCAGGCCGGATGGCTGAGCGGTCAGCTCAACAAGCACGCCGCGCAAGAACTGAGCAATCAAGTCCCTCTGGAAAAGCACACCGTTTCGCGAAGGGTCAACAGCGTGCAGAATAAAGACAGCCGCCTCATCGAAGCGACCTCGCCGCTGAACGATGATCAGATGATGCTCTTTTGAGTGTGCGGAGCCTGCAAAACCTCGCTTTTCGTAGCCGGGTTGGCTCCGCCGCCCGGTCCGGCGTTGTCGGCAGAACGGGTGCAACGGATTCCCCGGGGCAGGCGGCGAAGCCAACCTGCCTACGCCTCGACTTTGAACTCGTTGATATAATCCCAGGGTGTTGCGCCACACTCAACGGCTATTTCATTGAAGGCTTTCACCTCTGCCTCTGAGAAGAGAAGGCCGCCGGCCTTTTTCACGCGGTCCGCCCATTTCGCTTCGAGTTGACCGGGAAGGAGGCAGTTTTCATTGCCATGGCCCAGGATGTCGTCGATCACGGCTTTCACATTTTCGGACTGGTTGCGGCCCATTGCAAAGGCACCACCACTCATCGCTTCGGGGTGAATCACCTGGAAGTAGAAAGCCGGTGTGCGCTTCTCGCCCTCCGGTGCCTGACGGCTACGAATGGTGGGAAGGCTCCCGCCGATAAAAGCGCCGACGATTTCGTTGATCAGGCTGAGACCATAGCCCTTATGGGCACCGAAAGGCATGAGTGCGTTAACGGCATTCGGATCGGTCGTGGGCTGACCGTCTTTATCAACGGCGGCATTGAGCGGTAGCTGCGTGCCCTCCCGCTGAAACTGCTGGACCCGGCCCATCGCGATGACCGATGTGGCCCAATCGATGACAATCGGAAAACCAATCGCGTCGGTCGTGGGGAAGCCCCAACTGTGGGGATTGGTCCCGAGCGTGGGGAACTTGCCCATGAAAGGCACCACCTCGGCGAGGGCCGCCGTGCAATTTGTGTAAGCAATGTAGCCACGCTTGGCGGCTTCCATCACATAGCCACCCCCCCAGAGATAGTGAAAAGCGTTGTCCACCGAAACCTGGCCGATACCGTATTGATCGGCCAGCTCGATGGCTTTGTCGACCGCGGCGTAGGCTGTGGCCTGTCCCAGCTTCTTGTTGGCATCCCAAATTTGGCTGGCGGCAAACCTCGAGTCCTTTACGACAATTTCCGCACCGGGGGTGCAACCACCGGCCGCGCTCCCGAAAAGGTGATCGAGGTGCAGCGCCTTGATCGCATTGTGCGTGCGAATGCCGTGCTCCGCTGCCAGGTCGGAGAAGCGGGCCGCCTGGGCCGCTTCATCCTCGCTGTAGCCGCGATGCTGATACGCCTCGCGGACAAGTTGATTGTGCCGCTCGGCAGGAACGATGTAGAATTTTTCAGACATAGATTTGGAAAACGGGATGAAACCTTGTGAGGCGACGCCGTTTACATGGAGGAGAGCGGGTGTCCCCACCCGCTTACAGTGGTTTGGTAGATTACGAGTAGAAGCGGCGCCTTCAGATAAGCGCCGCGGGTGGCGGGACATCGTTGACCTGTGCCAGGGCTTTCTCGCCCTTCAGCAGATTAACCAGGTTTTGCGTGGCCATGCCCGCCTGGCGCTGGACGCTTTCAAAGGTGCGCGAGCCGACGTGCGGGGTGATGATGCAATTTTTAGCACCGAGCAAGGGATGATTCGCGGGGGGCGGTTCCTGGTCGAGCACGTCGGCACCGTAGCCGCCCAGCTGCCCGGATTCGAGAGCGGCGGCGATATCCGTCGTATTGGTCAGTTCACCCCGACCACAATTGATCAGGATAGCCCCCTCCTTCATATTTTTCAGGCTGGCCTCACAGATCATGTCACGGGTTTCGGGGGTTAGGTTGGTGTGCAGCGAAACGACATCGCTCGCCCGCAGAAGTTGGGTGATGCCATCCATCCGTTGCACATTATGCGCTTTCACAAAGTCCTCCGGCCAGTAAAGATCGTAGCCGATACACCGCATACCAAAGGCGTTGGCGCGGATCGCCACCTCGCGGCCGATGCGACCGAGGCCGACAATACCGATGGTTTTACCCATGATTTCGTGACCCGTCATACGCTTCCACTCACCGGCGGCGGTGGCGTTGGCCTGCACCATCAGGTTTTTCTCAAGCGCCAGTAGCAGCATGAAAACATGCTCGGCGACCGTCGTATGATTCACGCCGGGGCAAAAGCTCACCGGGATCTTCTTCTCCGTAGCATAGCCCACATCGATCTTATCCACGCCAATGCCATACTTGGCAATGACCTTCAGCTTGGGGAGTGATTTTTCGATAACAGCCCGCGTGATTTCGTCATCGCCGCAGAGGAAGGCATCGAAATCACCCACCAATTCCAGCATTTTAGCTTCCGAAAGCGGGCCGCGTTCGCGGACGATTTCCGCCCCGGTGCTTTCCAGCAAGGCGTGATGGTCGCCGGGGCAATCTTGATAGGAGGTGGTTGTAAGGAGGATTTTCATGTTACGTTAGGGAAGTTAAAATAATTTTTAGCGTTGGTATAGCAAATACCCTCAACCAACGGGTCGAGTAGATCTTTATCATCGGGAATCAGCCCGGCCTCGACATCTGTGCCGATGATTGAGCAGACAAGACGACGGAAATACTCATGTCGGGGGAAGCTGAGAAAGCTTCGCGAATCGGTCAGCATACCGACGAAGCGGCTGAAGAGACCCACGCTGGAAAGCACCTCCATTTGCGTGCGCATGCCATCGAGCGTGTCGACGTGCCACCAACCGGAGCCGAGCTGCATTTTCCCCGGCACGCCACCGTCCTGGTAGCTCGCCATCAGTGTCGCCAGAGGATACAGCACGACAGGATTCACATGGTAAAAGATGCACTTGGGCAATTCGTCGGTGATCGCCAGACTGTCGAGGAAGGCCGCGAGGTTGCGGACGATCGGTTCGTCGAGCATTGAGTCGAAACCCGTATCCGCGCCGAGCGCCTTATGCATTCGCGTATTCGTGTTGCGGATCGCACCAAGGTGCAGCTGCATCGTCCAGCCCCTCGCGGCGTTCCAGCGGCCCACGTTTTGCAGGATGTAAGTCATCCATTGCGCCGCCTCGGTGGCCTCAAGCGCCCGGCCCGCGCGCAGCTTTTTAAAAATGGCCTCGGCCTGTTCTTCGCGGCAGGCCCGATAGGGGCAGGCTTCCAGACCGTGGTCCGTCAGGCGGCAGCCGACCTCATGGAAAAAGTCATGACGCCGCTGCAACGCGCCGAGAAAATCCGCTGCGCTGCTGAAAGTCGTGCCGCAAACGGAGGCCAGTTGATCCGTCCATTGGTTCCAGGCCGCCAGATCAGTCGTGATCATGGCCTTATCCGGACGGAAGGTTGGAAACAGCTTCGTTTTGAGCGTTCCGGCATTGTGCGCGATATGGTGCACCAGGCTGTCGACGGGATCATCGGTGGTGCCAATGGCTCGAACGTCAAACTGCTGGCAAATGCTATGCACATTGAAACCGTCCTCCGCAATTTTGGCGTTGGCCAAGTTCCAGATCTCGTCCGCCGTCTCGGGGCTGAGAACGAGGTCCGTATCGAAGTAACGCTTTAACTCAAGGTGCGTCCAATGATGCACCGGATTACGCACCGTCTGCGGGACCGTCTTGGCCCAGGCATCAAATTTCTCCTTGGGCGTGGCCTCTCCCGTCACCAGGTGCTCGGGGATGCCAGCGGCGCGCATCGTCCGCCATTTGTAGTGATCGCCCCCCAGCCAGATTTCCGCGAGATTCGGAAAGCGGGCGTTGCCCGCAATCGCCTCCGGCGGAAGGTGGCAGTGGTAGTCCATGATCGGCTGGTCCGCCGCCACTTCATGGTAAAGGCGCTGCGCCGTCTTGTTCGGAAGGAGAAAGTTTTCGTGCAAATAGGCCATAAGTAGGGGGGGCGGTTGTCGGTTGGTCGGTTTTCGGTTGTTCTGTTTTCGGTTGGTCGGTTGTCGGTTGGTCGGTTGTTCGGTTTATTAAGTCGCTCCGAGAGCGCGTCTCCCGATAACTGAAAACTGGTTAACTGATAACCGGTAAACCGGTAACTGGGTTTCCGCGAAGCGTCGCCCCGCGTCGCTAGATCGTCATGGATGCGTAACCACCATCCACGACGATTTCAGCGCCGTTCATGAAGCTACCGGCCTCGCTGGCCAGCAGCAGCGTGGCACCGATCAACTCATGCGCTTCGCCGAAACGTTTCGCGGGGGTGTGCCCCATGATGGAGGCGACACGCTCGGGCGTGAGCACCTTTTTGTTTTGTTCTGCGGGGAAAAAGCCCGGCACGATGGTGTTGACCCGCACCCTGGACGCCGCCCATTCGCGGGCCAGGTTCTTCGACAAGTTGTGCACGGCCGCCTTTGTCGCCGAATAGGTAAAGACACGCGAGAGCGGAATGATGCCGCTCATCGAGCCGATGTTGATAATGCTGCCGCCCTCGTCCCGCTCGACCAGATACCGGCCAAATACCTGAGAGGCGAAGAGCACCGCTTTCAGGTTTGTGTTGAGAATGCGATCAAACTCATCCTCCTCGATATCGAAAATCGGCGTGGGCGAGTTGACCCCTGCGCCGTTGATCAGAATATCCACATGTCCCGACTTCTTCAGCACGGTAGCAAGGAGCGCCTGAATCGACGCCTTGGAACTCACATCCACTTTTTCGAAATAAGCCTTTCCGCCGGATGCCTCGATCTTCGCCAGACGGGCGGCGGCTTTTTCCTCGCTCCGGCCGACTAATACTGTTTCCGCTCCAGCGGACGCGAGCCCCTCCGCCATGGCGCCGCACAACTCGCCGGTGCCGCCGATCACGACCGCTACTTTGTCTTTAAGTCCGAATAAGGAGTTTAGGTACTTTTCTGCTGCGTTTATCATGCTCGAACCTTAACAGATCATCCAAGGCTAATAAATGGATTGCTCTCTCATAAATTTGCATTATTTCATCGTATTCAACTGCGCCGGCTCATTTCATAATCGTTCTTCATCTCCGCTTCCCTCAAAATGCCCTCAATTGAAAGAGACGATCCCTTCGACGCCATCGAAGTCGTCGACCGCCCCTGGTTTCCCTACCTCTGCACGGAAGTCGAGCACTGGGAGTGGCGGACTTCAGGCGACGGGCACTACAACTTTTGGATGGCGCTCAATGGTGAGGGCTATCTCCACTGCGGGGCGCAGTCCTTTCGTATTTTTCCGGGTGCGTTTTTTATTTTTTCTCCCCATCTTAATATTTCGGCAGCCCACCACTCCGGCCCGCGCATCACTCGTTTCTCGGCTCATTTCCATCCGCTCGTAGACGGCCGCCGGATTACAAAGGTCCCGGGGCTCCCCCGCCTCGGCGGCCAGGTCCAATCGCTTAGTCTGGCGCAGCGGCAAATCGATGTCATCATGCGCCTCGCCCTGCAGCGCGACGAGGATGCAATGCTCGCGAAAAAGCTGCATGCCTTCATACTGCAATGCATCGGTGCGAGCGAGCACAGGCCGGAAGTGCCACTGAGCGGCCCCGTCGCCGAAGCACTCCGGCTCTTCCACGAATCGCCCGCCAGCGTCGGTTCGATCGCCCAGGTCGCCCGGCAAATCGGAATCTCCCGTTCCCACTTCGACCGTGAATTCACCAAACAGACCGGGCAAGCCCCCCAGCAGTTTCTGATCAGTTGCAAGATGATCGAAGCTCGCCGCTACCTTGAAAGCAGCCACCTGCGGGTTAGCGAAATTGCCGAAGCCCTCGGCTACAGAGATATCTATTTCTTTAGCCGCCAATTCAAGCAACTCGTCGGCCAGTCGCCCATGCAGTATAGAAAGGGTGTCCGGTGCCTTTGAAGGAAGGTAGCCACCAGTGATCTGGAAACCCGGTGTTAAGTAATTATAGCCGATGATTGCAACATCTTCGAGCCCTGTTCATAGTTTAAGTCTGAGCAAATCTACGATGAGCCTTAATCGAGTTTCGAAAACGAAGCCGGTATGGCACAGGACGTCCCTTCAACCAGGCATGGCCGGTTGAGCAAGGTCTTTGCCTTGGGTCGGCGCTTCCACGGCCCTTTCTCGATGCGGGAAACGAGCAGCTCCGCCGCACGCCGACCGATTGCGTAGGGTTGTTGGTCGAAAGTGGTGATCGCGACTCTCGGGTCGCGCAGATTTAGGGCACCGAAACCAACAATTTTGACCTCGCAGGGGATCTCCAGATTGAGGCTCCAGCAGGTATGCCAGGCACTGATCGCAAGGCGGTCCGCGATACCGAAAATCCCGTCAAACTTGCCTTTGAGCCCGCCCAGTTCCGCATCGATCAGCTCCGAGTTGTGATCAAACGACGGGGCCATGACTTCCTTGACCAGTTCTAAACCATGCTTGCGTGCCGCTTCGCGGAAACCCTGAGCCCGCAAGCGGCTGGTGCTGACATGGTCGCCCGTGGAAATAAGGATGACGCGCCGACAGCCATTGGCGGCAAGCAGCCGCGCCGCCTCTGCCCCACCATGAAAGTCATCGGTTCCGACGAAATCGGCTTCAAAGTGCGTCGTGTTCCGATCGACCAGGACCAGTGGGATTTTCCGGTCCACCACCTCCTTGAAATAGAGCGGACTCGCGTCCTCGTTCACCGGAAGCAGAATAAAGCCATCGACGCGGCTTTCCAAGAGGCGGTTGATCACTTTACTCTGGTCGGCAATCGCGCGCGCTCCCACACTGCCGTGCACGATGTCCAAAGCCAGAATGCGATCGGTTTCGTGCAAGCTATCGTAGATGCCCTCAAGGATGGTCGGAGCGATCGCGTGACCGGCCGGCATCACCACGCTGACAATGCCGCTGCGCCCGCTTTGCATCCCTCGAACCAGGCGGTTCGGCTTATAGCCCAGCCGATCCGCAATCGCCTGAATCTTCTTCTCCGTCGCCGCGGCCACATTGGACTGACTGCGCAGCACCCGAGACACCGTCATCATCGAGACGCCCGCCTCCGCTGCGATTTGTTTAATACTAACTGCCCCGGACCCTTTTCTCATGTTAGTTAACATAAGACAGCAAATTTAGTAATAACAAGCTAAATAAGCATCGATGCCGCAGGTCATCCTGGTATCGATATCCATCCGGAGCAGGACAACCCGATACCTCGCCCGTAAAACTCAACAATCAACAGCCTACTCGCCCAGTTCCAGCACAAATGTGCGCTCTTGGCTGCCTTCGGGAAAGACCAGTGACAGCACGGCTGTCCAGGTCTGGGACTCGGGGCGGTAGCTCAGCTGTGGCTCGGCTTCGACGGGGAAGCGCCCGCCCAGCGGAACCTCTGCACCCTCCACCTGTTCGAATATTTGCCAGGCATCCGGACGCGGCAGCCCGGTCAGGCAGAGCGTATCCATGCGCGACTGGCTGCGGATGGTCAAGGACTGCCGCCGGGCTTCAGTGACGGCATAGGTCGCGGGAAATACCTGCGGCTGTCCATCGAGTTGAACGGTCTGGTGCCGGGCCTCATACGCGGTCAGCTCCCAACTGTCGGGCGTTGCTTCGAGCCGCGCCTTGAGTGAGTCGTCGCCACCGTAGTAGACGTCTGCCGACAGCGGCAGAACGTGCATCTCAACCGTGAATTCGACCGTGTCGCCCGCCTTCAATTCGCGCAGCTCCGGCGGCAGCACGAGCTCGGCATTGAGCCGATGCCTGGTGCGGGCCGAGGCCAGGTGCGGCACATGGTAAACTTTGCCGCCGAGTGCAGCACGGTAATCGCGGATGACCAGTCCCCGCACCCCGCGCCCCTCGGCAGTCGGCTCTGCGGCGTTGGCGTGGAGACTCACCCAAGCCTGCTCTCCGGGGAGTTCGACGGGCTCCATCACCCGACCCCATTCTGCTTGGGGCGGCGATGCCTGCCCCAGGAGTCCCTCTCGGTTGCCCCAGGCAATCACGGTGGATTCCAGTTCGTTATAATAATCACTCCCCAACTGGAAGAGTGCCAACTCCTGAAAAGCCACATCCTCGAGCGCTTCCAGTTTCACCTTGAAATAGGAGCGGTTGATGGAATTGCTGCGGGGCAAGTAGGTATCGATGGCCAGGCGCATCCGATTGTCGGCGGAACGCTCGGTCACACGGACATGTGAGAGGTTCGGGCCAATTTTCTCGAATTCGCGGACTGCCCCCAGCCAAGTGATGAGCTTGCCATCTGCCCCCACAACCTTGGCAATATCGCCACCCCCGACATTTGAGGTCCAGTCGTAAGGCAGGCCGTTGCGCCCGATCACGTCGAAGGGGCGCACGTCGGTGATGAAGGAGCGCCGCATGGTACGGCCCGGTTGGATGCAGACGCTCTCCCCCCAGGATCCCAGCGCCATCTGCGTCCAAAAGCCATCAAAGCCCCATCCGATCAGGCTCAGCTGCCCGGCGGAGGTGGCGGGCACGCCCTGCCACTGCGCATGCGCAACGATGTATTCGAGATCCACGACGGCCCGCGGCGCCAGCGTCAGCCGGGTCGTCGTGTTGACCCAGAGATCATCATAGCGCGCCTCCCGAAAGTTGTGCCAGTTCTTGCTGTTCTGGACGGGGAGCCCGGTCTGATGCCCCTTCGCATCGAGAATCATCGGCACGTAGCCCGTCACCGGCAGGTTATCATGACGAAAGCGCAGGGAGACCTCGCGCGGCTCGTCCGTCGGGTTCTCCAGCTTTACGTCGTAACGCGAGATACGGTCCAGAAGATCTTCATTGTAGGCAGCGGCGTTTTTCATCGGCCATTTCAGGGTGGGCAAGGTGACCTCCCAAGCGTCGCTGTCCTCAGAGTAGCGGATGCTCGGTGCTTTGAGTGAAAAGTCGTTTTTACTGACGACGCTCGCAATGAGTTTCCTTTCGTCCTCCCCGATGGGCTGGATCACATCGCCCGATAAATCCAGTCGAAGTTCCACCCGCTCGCCGGTTCGCTGGGCAATCTGCTTTTGCTTGCCCAGCTGCAAGTTCATCGAAAGCTCGGCGGGCTTGCCGCTCTCAAGCTCGACAAACCACTGCAAGAGGCAGCGGTCGCCCCAGGCGCGGATTTCGAACCACGACTTCGCCGCCAGCTTTTCACCGGTCGCCGCGACCACCTCAAGATCCCAGACACCGAAGTGCTGATACCAGTCGCCGCTCTCGACCAAGCGCACGGGTGCGTAGCTGTGGTCCTCCCTCAAGCTCGGGATTGGCCCCCCGATCGGGCGATACGCTTTGCCTTCAACCGTCGCCACCAGATCGAGACGGCTTTCCGTCCAATCACTTTGTATCGCCGCGTAGTCGAGCAGCTCGGCCACCGCGTCCGGGGTGTCGTCCAGCACCATACGGTCCAGCTGCATCTTGCGCGGATCGAAGCGCATGCCCCACTGCTCACTGCGCAGGGCGATCACCGCATCCTCACTGCGATATCCGGCCAGATGCTCGTCGATGGGGAGAAAGGCCTGCAGCGCGGGCGGTCCCTTGACCCAATTAAGGTGAATGGCCTGAGCTTGTTTTGGCATCGACCAGCCAGTCGCCGATTCCGCGCCGGTAGTCGGCGCACAGGCCGCAAGGAACAAGCCGGCCAAGCAGACAAGCATGGCTGAAATTGGTTTTGTTGATTTCATGAGTGTATAAAAGCTTTCGCATTCTCAGGATTCCAGGTCTGCTCAAGCGTTTGGCCCGCCTTCAGCTCTAATTCCAGCGTTTCGAGTCCTTGCGGAGCCAACCGCGCCGTCGGCAGATGAACCTGAATGGTTTGATTCGTGCTCGAAAGGAAGCGCGCTTTCAAGATAAAGGGCTGCAACTGCCATTCGAGATCCACGGTCACGCCCGCCCGCGTGCGCAGGCCGTGCGCACTGCCCCGCCCCAAGCGCTCGGGCAGGGCCGGCAGCAATCTTATAAGGCCCGGCACCGACTGCACCAGCATCTCATAAACAGCTGCGGTCAGGCCCATATTGGCATCGATCTGAAAGGGGGCCGAACGTCCAAAGCGCCAGTTAATCGTAATGCCCGATCCCCGGTAATCGTTGTGATAGGTGAACAAATTCTTCCCGACGCAGGTCTGCGCCATGGTTTCAAGGCACTCCATCGCAGCCTCCCCTTCCCCCATCCGGGCATGGATATTGGCCATATGCGCAAAGGACCAACCGGTCTGATCCTTTAAGCCAACGGTTGCCCGCTTCTCGACGGCTACTTTGAACGCGGGGAACAGATTCGGGTGCGATTCTGCGTCGACCTCGAAGCCGGGGAATACAGGATAAATATGGGACAGGTGGCGGTGCTCGTAGTTGTCCGAAAAGCGAGGGTCCAACCATTCGCGGATCGCGCCGTCCTCATTCACGGAATAGGCGGGCAAACCTGCGTGCATGCATTCCCAGTGCTCCCAGTGCTCCGCGTATACGCTCAATTCTTGGGCGTGGCGCAGGAGGTTGCCCAGCAGCTCTTTGGCGATCGCCACATCCATCGTCGCATTGACCGTTAGCCGCGGGTGAATGGCGGTCGGCGACTCAATCCCGCAGGCCTCCTTTGGCCAATTCTCGGGCGAAGTCGACGGGGAGATCACGACCTGGCCGGAGGCATCGAAGGTGAAGTAGTCCTCGTAGAACAGGGCGACCTCCCGCATGAAGGGAAGCAAGCGCGCCCGTAGAAAGGCCTCGTCGCCGGTGAACAGATAGTAGTCATAAAAGAGCTGACACAGGCAACCGGCCCCGGATATCCAGTTGGCGATCCAAGAGCCCGCATGTGCCAGCAGGCCCGTCTCGGGTGAACTTAGTGCCGGAATGAAGATCCCGCGGCAGCCGTAGAGCCGTTTGGCGTTTTCACGATAATCGTCGAGATTCGATGCAAAGAAATTGAAGACGCCTAGCACTTCCTCATCGAGACCGCCGGACAGCGCCTGCCAGTAGTTCATCAACAGGTTCTCGTTGATCATGAAAAAGCAATCCCAAGGGGGCGCATAGTCGCCATTCCAGATGCCTTGGAGGTTGGACGGCACCGAATCGCGACTCGAACTGGCGATCAACAGGTAACGCCCGTAGTCCGTCATTTTCTGCAGGAGTTCCAAGGGCATATCACCTGAATAGGCATCGAGAAGGAGCCGCTCGTTACTGGTCGCTCCCGCTTCCGGGTCGCCGGTCAGATCGACCCGGCAGGCTTCGAAGCGCGGCTGATGGAGGGCGATGTGCCGCTCCAGCAAGTCGTCAAAATCCGCCGGCAGCGCGTCGATCTCCGCTTTGAGGCGCTCGACGGCGGGAGCGGCGTCTTCGTAAACGAAGACCTTGGTCACGACCGTAAAGCGCTCCGCCCCTGAGACCACGAGGCTGCCACCGTCGTCCGCATGAATCCGGGCATTCGGTCCTTGAACCGATACTTTGGCGACGAGGCCATATTCGGCCCCCGCGTAAACGGGATCGGTATAGCGGGCACGTGCAATCATCCATGCGCCCCCGGCACTCGCTTCAAAGTCGATCGGGGGCTCCATCCGATCGCCCTCGGTGGTCAAAGCATCGGCGAATTCGTGCATTTCCAGATTCAGCCGCCAGTCCCGCGCGGCCACCTCACTGCCGACCTGCCGAAGCACCACGCAGTCGTCCGCCCTGGAGACAAAGCAGTCCCTCTGCTGGGGTGCCCCCTCGCAGGTCCAAAGGGTCTGGCTGCGCCCTCGGGACAGGTCCAACTCCCGGCTGTAGTCACGAAAGCGGCTCTCGCAAGTGGCACGCAGGCGGAGGTCGGCCGCCGGATGATAGCGGGCGCACTGCCCGGGTCGGCCCTGGGTTTGCAGCGCCCCGGTATAGAGTTCGTTTGCCTCCAGGCTCTTGCCGGCATCGATCAACTGACGACACTCCTGGAGCAAGCCCGAAAGCTCCGGCAGCTCCGGGCGAATGCCCGCATACCAGAGCCGTTCCTGATTCAGCAGGACGCGCTCATCGTAAAGTCGCCCATAGGGCATGGCACCGAGACAGCCGTTGCCCAAAGGAAAGGCATCGCGCCACCAACCAGCGGGCTGAGTCATGGTCAATACACTGGATTTAGCTTTTAAATCGCGCATAGATGAGTTCGTTTCCATCCTAGAATTTTCCGTTTCTATTTTAAAAGTCAGCCTCTCGACGGGTCTTCCCCATCCGCCATGTGCTTGAGGAAATCGCCTTCATCGACGTCGTTCTCACAGTCCTTACGGATCCGCAGGACCGTCATGACGATGCCCACCACACCCAGGGCCAACAGCCCGCAGCCGAAGAGCGGCTCGCCCAACAACAGCTTACCAGTGCCGACGAGCAGGCTGATAATCGCGACCAACCCGATCGACCATGAAACCAGGGTCCGCCCGATCGGCTCCGGCTCGATATAGACGCATTCCATGTCCTTGATGACCGGACGCCACCCGAAGGCGAAGGGGCGCGCCCGCATCGCAAAGCGTTTGAGCTGCGCCCTATCACGCGGCTTGGACAACAGTGAACCAATCACGGCCGCCAAACCGACGCAGACCACCATGAGGAACATACGCGCACCGACCAGGTCGGGATCGGTGCTGAAAGACACCCCTTCGTCGAGATTGAGGAGAACGGCTGCCGGAGCATCGAAGGCTTTGAAGAAGACCAGCAGGATGGTCATGATCCAGCCGACGGCCAACGCACCCAACTCTCCCACCCCAGTCGTACGCCACCAGAGCCAGCGCAAGACACCGGGCACGATTCCAGCCGAGCTCAGCACATAGGCGAGGGTCAGCAGTTGCTGAATATTTTCAGCCTGGTAGGAAATATAGGCTCCCGCCACCGCTATGAGCAGGGTGGCCACGCGGGCGATAAGCACGTAGTTCTTCTCCGTCGCATTCGGGTTGAGGAAGCGTCGGTAGATGTCGTTGACCAGATAGGACGAGCCCCAATTAAAGAGTGTGCTGATCGTCGAGATAAAGGCGGCGAGCAAGGCTGCCACCAAAAGACCCCGCAGGCCGACAGGCAGAATCATGACAATCATCCGCGGGTAAGCCGCACTCTGATCCGCCGTTTCCAATTCCGGGATCAGGATCATGGAACAGAGCGCGACCAATATCCACGGCCAGGCCATGAAGGCGAAATAGACGATACTGTGCAGCAGTTGCGCGTAGCTGGCGTGCTTCGAGTCCTTGCTCGCCAGCAATCGCTGCGCCTGGTAGCCACCGCTCAAGCCGACACCGATCCACAAAAAACCAAAATACCCGATCGCATTCCACATCGACATTTGACCGGCACCGCTGCCTATTTGCGGGGCGATACTGAGCTGATTGCCGCCCCATGCCTCCATCGCACGCAGTTGCTCGACCATCGCAGAAAGCCCCCCCACTTCGCGCACGGCGAGAACAGCCAGCAGAACCGTCCCCGTCGTCGCCAAAATAAACTGAATGAAGTCCGTATAAACCACCCCGAACAGGCCGGAGAGTCCGCACATCAGAAGTGCCACCGCGACCACCCCCACCGTCACCGCCAGTTGCGACTCGGGCGGCAGGCCGACCGCTTCACGGCTGATCGTTTCCATCGCCTTGATCACCCAAGCCGAAATTAAGGGGCAAATGACAATCGCCCCCCAGGCACCCGACCATCCACGCAAGAGCTTGGCCGGTTTGCCGTCATAGCGGGCCTCCATAAATTCGATATCAGTGACGAAAGCCATCCGCCGCCACTTGCGCCCAAAGTAAACCACCGCCAAGACCGAACCGATGAGCGGTGCCCAAAACTGCCAGATATAGTGAATCCCGTGGCTGCGCACCAGCGCACTCACCCAGAGCGGCGTATCGGCCGCAAAACTCGTCGCAATCATCGAGGTGCCGCCGATGTACCAGGGCAGGGAACGACCCGAGACGAAAAAGGAATCCATGTCCTTGCTCCCCTTCTTCGTGAAGTAGAGCCCCACCCCAATGAGTGAGGCTAGGATCAGGATGATCACGATATAATCAATTAATTCTAAGGCATGCATAGTTAGGAGCTAATTTGGGCGGCTGCAAATAGAAAAGAATCTGCTTTACAAACCAGGAAGTCAATCGATAATGTTAATGATATCATAAACCTAAAAACCCGAACCATCTAATGACACGCCGACTCAGCTTCCTTCTCTTACTCGCCGCACTTTGCCACCTCGAAGCACGCCAGCCGAATGTCGTCTTCATTTTCTGCGACGACCTCGGATGGGGCGACCTCGGTGCCTACGGGAACCGGGAGATACAGACGCCACATATCAACCGTCTCGCCAAAGAGGGAACGCGCTTCACCCAGTTCTATGTGGCAGCGCCTGTCTGTTCGCCTTCGCGTGCGGGGCTCGTAACTGGGCGCTTCCCCGGCGAAGTCGGCATCCACTACGCTATCGGCGGCCCAGCTGGTACGCAGTATAACAGCGTACCATGGCTCGATGCCGACCTGCCGACGATCTACGATACTTTCAAGCGTGCCGGCTATGTAACCGGGCACTACGGCAAGTGGCATATGGGGCACTCTGAGGATGCCAGTGTTAATGTCCCACCCCCATCCGACTACGGGATAACGGAAAGTGGCACAACCCACAGTTCGGGGCCAGGATTCGTGCGAACTGGCGAAGTAATAACCAACGCCAACAAGTCCGAGCTAATCGGCAAGCGCGGCGTCGAATTCATCGAACGCCACGCGGACGAACCCTTCTTTCTCAGCCTCTGGATCATGGATCCCCACTCTGTGCTTGATCCGACACAGGCGCAAATGGATCCCTACATGGAGCACACCCACCCCCAAGTCCGGGATCATTACCGCAGCTCGATGACGGTTTACTATGCCATCATCAGTAACATCGACCGCGCGGTCGGCGCCGTCATGGAAAGCCTCGAAGCCCATGGCCTACGCGAAGATACCTTGGTGATCTTCTCAAGTGACAATGGCCCCTCTCCACTCTGGAGCTCCGGCACCGGACATGCCGGTGCAGGCTCGGCAGGGCCACTCCGCGGGGTCAAAGGCAGCCTCTACGAAGGCGGGATCCGAGTGCCTTTTATCGCATCGCAACCGGGGCGCGTCCCGGAGAACTCAGTCGACACGCAAACCGTGCTCGCGGCGACGGATCTGTTCACCACCCTCAGCGCATACGCTGGGCTTCCCTTGCCCGAGAGCGATTCGGTGGACGGCGAGAACCTCGCCGCAGCGTTGGAAGGCGAGCCCCAACTGCGGAAGAAAGCGCTTTACTGGGACTACCGCTTCGGCTCCTGGGGTCGGGCGATCCAAAAGAGCCCACGGCTCGCCATGCGTGATGGCGACTGGAAACTAATGATGAACCCCGATGGAAGCCGCGTCGAACTCTACAACCTAGCCGACGACCCGATGGAGACCGCAGATCGCAGCGCCTTCGATTCGATCCAGTTGGAGGCCATGCGTGCGCAACTTATGCGCTGGTATGCGGAAGAGCTCATGGATCCGGAGCTAGCGCCGCCCTGGAGCGGCCGAATCGGATGGCCATGGCCGCGCTCGGGCGACTTGTAGACGTCTTCTCAAGGCTCACGAGCTTATAATATGCCTCCGGAACCAGCCTTTGGGGGAATGTCACCCAGCAGGCTGCTCAACCCTAACATGCTTCTGTTTGAAATCATCCGGGGCAAAAGACTCAACGTGCCCGTCGACGAAAAGAACATTACCCCGCCCGTTGTGGCGTGCAGCGAAGCCTGGGTTGCCCTCGGAAGCTCCATACCAATAAAAATCTGATTCCGGAATCGTTTGTTCGGCTGTTGCGGGGTCGTAGGCGCCGCGTTTGGACACGAAATAGCCGAAAGCCCAACCGCTCGGGCTGCGTTGCCCGGCGTCCGCCATCAAAGCGACCTCGCTGGGGCGCTGCACATTGAGCGCCCGGTAAGGACTGTTTCGACTCCCGTCGGGCCGAACCCTCGTATCGGGTATCAAATACATGTTCCAGCCGTAGCCGTGCGTGTTCCTCCGGTTTCCGTTGGCATCTACCTTGTAAAATTCCGCAGAGGGACAGTGGACCACGTCGATAATTTTTGCAACGCTCGGACTATCAATTTCCTGGGACAGATAGGGACGCAGTTGCTCAAACCAAGTAATCTGCTCTCCTGGTACGGATCCATCGTTCAGGGAGGGAAACGAACCATTGTTCTCGGCTTGGTACAAGCCTACACCCACTCCGATCTGCCGCAGGTTACTGGCACACTCGGTCTCCTTTGCGCGCTCGCGGACTTTGCCCACTGCGGGAATCAAAATGGCGGCGAGAATGCCAACCACCGCGATCACCGCGAGTAACTCAATCAGCGTGAAAGCAAGGGTGGGTCCAGGCCGGGCAAAGCGGCAACGAGAGCGGATTGGATATGGGGTATTTATGGCGTAGGGCATGATGGCGAATCGACGGCAAGCGCATAATCCGAGTATTGGGCTTTCGCCTGCCGCACCTCGCGCATACTGGGCATCTGCGGGTCGCTGACCAGAAAGTTGTGTTCATCGATCAGATTCAAAACCCAGTGGGTGCTGCCCTCCGGCAGTTCCGCCACCACCCGGTTGCCGGGCAGCAACTGGGCCGGTGTCCGGAACCATTCTTCGTAGCGCTCGCCCCCGTTGAGTGTGTAGAGTAATTGTGCGCGCACCACCTGCGCACCATTTTCCCGGTAGGTCGCCTTGACCCGTGAGCCGGCCTGCTCGTTTGCCGTGAAACTGGGAACCGTTTCCTTATGCGGCAGCGGATTGCGGAAAGCGGGGTTGTAGTATGGGAGATCGGCGTCCATCTCGGCCAGCATGGCATCCAGCTTGGCCTCCAGTTCGGCCGCCTTCTCGGGATGCGCCTCCGCCAGATTGTTTGCTTCCTCGATATCTCCCCGCTTCAGAGTTCCGTCCTTCTGCGTGACGGCGAGGCGATACAGCTCCAAGGGGGGTGAACCGGGATTGTTCACATGGTCATGATTCTTCACCAGTTTCCAGTCGCCCACACGGATCGTGCTCTCCAGCGCGATGCTATTGGGGAAGTGCCACATCAGCGTATCGCGGACGGAACCGTCGGCCTCGCGAACCAGCGTGGGATCGGTGGGATCTCCGCGCAGCAGGGGCTCCAGATCCACACCGTCAACCTGCTTGCCTGCGGGCACCTCGGCTCCGGCCAGGGAGAGAAAGGTCGGATATAAATCCAGTCCGTTCACCAACACATCGGAAACGACCCCCGACGGCACATCCGGCCCCACCACGATCAGAGGCACCCGGGTTCCGCCTTCCATCAGCGAAATCTTGCCACGGTCGAGGGGGTAGTTGTCGGTGATAATCTCGCCGGGATGCCCTTCCATGCCCCCGTTGTCGGAAGTAAACACGATGTAGGTGTTTTCCCGCAGGGAATGCCCCGGCCAGCGGGGATCCTCCGTGGTCTCCAGCAGATCGAGCAGTTGGCCCACATGATAGTCCAGTTGCTCCACCATGGCACAGTAAAACGGGTTGGTCTGCCCTTCCCCGGTCCAGCTATTGGGATCCTCCGGCAGAGTCACACCGAGTTTCTCGACATACTTGTTCAACAGCTCCCGGCTCCGGGAATGGATGGGCGTGTGCACCAGCCAGGTGGCGTAGTAGAGGAAAAAGGGTTGGTCGGCGTGGGTGCGCACAAACTCCAGAGCATCCTCGCTGTTTTGGTGAAAGGGGAATCCATTCTCATCCAAGCGGAACGGATCGTCCGGATCATCGGTGGCGAAGCCAGTCATGCGGTGCGGGCGCATGCGCTGGGTGGCGCCTCTGTTGGAGCGCGTCCAACCGAACCCCTGGTCCTCCGGCTGCGGGTAGGCGGCATGGTTAATCGCCATGTGCCATTTTCCGGCATGGCCGGTCGCGTAGCCGCGGTTGCGCAGCAACTTGGCCAGGGTGACCGTGTCCTCCGGCATCCGCCCGCTATACCAAGGGGGCATCATCCGGTGATGGTCCATGTTGTAGGGGGTGGGCGGCGCCCCGCCGACCACATGCGTTTTGTGCGAACGGGCCGGATGAAGCCCGCTGAAAATAGCCACCCGGGTGGGCGCGCAGGTCGGCGCGGGCGCATACCCCTGGGTGAAGCGAATCCCTTCCCTCGCCAACTGGTCGATGCGCGGCGTTTCCATGGGCGTGGGCTCGTCGATATCGTAGACCCCCACATCCTGCCAGCCGAGGTCGTCGGTCAGAATAAACACAAGGTTGGGCTGCAATGGCCGCCCGTCGCTTCCCGTCTCGGGCGACTCGGCAAAGGACCGGAACAACGCCTTGTCGTTGGCGGGCACCGCATCGGGTCGCGAGACCTGTGTCGCTCCCGTGAGGAGGCCCTGCTCAACGAGAAAACGGTCCTGAAGCTCGAGACCACGGTAAAAGAACGGGTTGGCGGGGTTTCTTCCGTTCATCAAACCGTGCCCGCCTCCGATTCCGACGTGGTATTCGGAGGGGGTGCCCAGCGACAGAAGCTCACGATGGAAGCGAAGGAGACTGTCCTCAGAAATCGCTGAGTCCTGATCACCGAGGAAGGTGATGGTGGGCGGAAATCCGACTTCCAGGTTCGCGGGCGGCGAAAGGCGATCTTCGGTTTTGAAGTAGGGATTATAGAGAATCAGTGCGTTGGGCCGCGTGTGAATGGCGTTGGGGTAAGTCCCATCCCAGGTGTCGGGAGCGTCGATCGATGCCAGAGACGCCGCCAGTAAGCCTCCCGCAGACCCTCCCGCCACGACGATTCGCTCCGGATCCAGTTTGAGGGTTTCCGCTTCGCTGCGCAGGTACCGAATGGCGGATTTGGCATCCTGGATGCAGGTCAGAGGCACCGCCACCCCATCCCGGTCCTTCAGCCGATATTCCGCTGAGATGGCGACCATCCCGCGGGAGGCCCAGTATCGACAGTCCGGATACTGCCAGGACGGATTCCCCTCCCGCCAGCTGCCACCGTGAAACGCCAGAAATACGGGATAATCCGATCCGCCCTCATACCCCTCCGGAAGAAAGACATGCAGCTTGAGTGGACGCTGTTCCGTCGCTTTGTAAGTCCACAGAGCATCCGGCCCGGCGGACGCAAATCCCAGAACCGGGAGAATAAAAAGCAGAAGATAAGGGGTGTATTTCATCATCAATTTTCAGTCGCCTGGGGTTGAAGTGTGCGACGGCTATTGTGCGAATTCGAGGTAGTCCGAAGTGGCCGTCAGGTCGCCGCCTGCCACATTGATGAAGCAGGCCGTCGTGCCCTCCGGCAGTTTCGCCGAAGCCACCCATTCGTCTCCCTGCTGCGTCAGCTCGCCCGGGTTTTGCGTCCAGGTGCGCTTCCCGGTAAAGCCGGAGTCCTCCGTCCAGATGAGCGTGGCCTCCTCGAGGGGTAGACTCGACCGGAAGCGGGCCTCGACCCGGCCGGTGACCGCATCCGTTTGCGTCACCTCAATCCAGGGCTGCCCGGTTTCGAGCACGCTGTCCGCGAAGGCATAGCTCTCCGGCAGCCTCCAAGCCGCTCCGTGGCCGTGCCCCATGCCGGGCACCAGCGTGAGCAGCGCCGGACCGCTGGTGCGCTCCGCCGAGGCTGAAAAGAGGTCCATGGAAAAATGCTTGTCCCCCGGCCAGGAAGACCAGAGCGAAGGCATCTTTGCTTGCGCCAAACGCAAATTCGGATCCCAGGCCTGCTGGTAGACTTCGTTCTTTGAGAGCCCGCTGTAATGGTTGCCCGACTTGTCCAGCCCGCCACAGCCATAGACGGGGATGGCGAAGGCGAAGCGGTCGTCGATGCCCATGACCGTGCTGGTGATAATGCCGCCCCAGGAAACCCCCATCAAGCCGACCCGATCCGCATCCACTTCCGGGAAGGAACGCAGCAATGAGTTGGCCAAAATCGTATCGGCCACGGCGTGATACATCCACTGGTCCTCCAGTGGCTTGTCCGAGTCATGGTAAATACCGACTCGGGCCGGTCCGGCCCACTCGTGCTGTTCCCATTTTTTTGTCTCCGGATTCCGAATGTCGGCTTGCCCCTCGACCGCGATGGAAAGCGCCGCATAGCCCCGATCATTCCAGCGGCGCACCCATTCATGAAAAGCCGTGCCGCCGCCGCCGTGCACGAGGACGACCCCCGGCATGGGCTTGGCGACATCTTCCGGGATGCCCAGCCACCCGAAGACCTTGGTCGGTGCGCCTTCGTAATCCAGCGCATCGAAATAGATGGGGATTTGACCGGGCACCTCGTCGAGACGCGCATCGTCCCGGTAAACAGCCGGTGCTTCCGTCAGGGCGCCCAGTGCTTCGATTTTCTCTCGCATCGTTTTGAAATTCACTGAGTCCATCGGCTCGGGTTCGGTCGATTCCGCCGTAATACCGACCGTCTTAAAGCCATCCTGATTGGCATCGATCCGTTCAAATTGTTTGCGGAATCCCTCGGCCCGCGAATCCGCGTGCAGCGGGAGTGCCAGGCCAAGTAAAGCGCAGGTCAAAAGGCAGGCGGTTGCTGGTTTCGTGATCATAAGTTCTTTGAGACCTGAATGGAGCTTATTGCTTTTTGTCCGTTGTTGGCCCCTTCCAGGCTTTCGATTGCTCCGAAGCGCGCCGGCCAACATCCGGGTCGCCCTCGTCGCCGCCCCGCGCCATCATTACAGGGAAGACCTCATCCCACCAGGCATCGTAGACAGCGGCCATCTCGCGGACCCGCCCGGGCTCCAAGCCTGCCAGGTTTTGAATGCAACCGGGATCGTCTTTCACGTTGTAGAGCGCCCAGCGGTTTTTCGGTGTGACCCCCCAGTGATACTGTGCGCTGCCCTTGGCGTAGGTCGTGGTCTGTAGCTCGTTGTAACGGACCATGCGGAGCGTCGTGCACTGACTTTGGTAGGGTTCACAAGCTTCCGTCCCGCAATCGTCACTACGGATGAGCAGATAGCCGCCCTGCCGCACTCCGGCCATGGCATACTTGTGCTCGGCGGCTAGACCGCTGGGCCAGCGGGCCACGTGGTGAAACAGGTAACGGTCTCCGTGCGCCCAGCCGCCGGTGTCGCCCTGCAGCAGGGGCAGCAGGCTGTAGCCCTCCAGCTCCGCCGCAAGTCCTTCCGGAATCGCCACCCCGGCCAATTCACACAAAGTCGGCAGGACATCAAGGTGCGCGGTCAGTTCGGTCCGTGTCTGAGGCGACCATTGATCCGGCCAGCGCCAGAAGGACATCGCCCGCGAGCCGCCCTCCCAAATCGTGCACTTGCAGCCGCGCATGTCGGCGTTGTAAACATCGAGTCCCTCCGTCACGCCGTTGTCGTTCATAAAAATAACGATCGTGTCCTCATCGAGATCGTTCTCCGAGAGGAAGGCCATCAGCCGGCCCAGGTTGTAGTCGATATTCTCGATCATCGCCAGGTAGGTGGCATGTGTATCGTTCAAGCCCGCATCGCGGAAGGGCTTGATAAACTTCTCCGGCGCCGCCAGCGGCGTGTGCGGCGAGTAGGTATTCAGATAGAGAAAGAAAGGCTGCTCGCCCTGCCCTGAGTCTGCTGAACGGACACTCTCCTCGATAAAAGTCATGGCGTCGTCGAAATAGATATCCTCGCGGTAGCCTTCCACCACCTCCCGCTTCCCATTCCGGATCATCGTCGGGTCGAAGTGCTTGCGTGGTCCCATCTGGTTGGTCGAGACCCAGTCGAATCCACGATCCGCCGGTTCGTGGCCAGCCCCGTCCCCCATGTGCCATTTGCCGATGAAACCCGTGCGATAATCCGCCTTTTTCAGCAGCTCCGGCACCAGGGTCGCTTCCAGATACACCCCCTGCCGCGGCGGGAGCGTGTGGGTCACACCGCTGCGAAACTCATGCATCCCCGTCATCAAAGCCGCCCGTGTGGGCGAGCAGGAGGCACTCACGTAGAAATTATCAAAGCGTACACTCTCCTCGCGCAACCGGTTGAGGTGCGGCGTTTGCAAATAGGGATGCCCGTGCGCCTGCACATCACCGTAGCCCTGGTCGTCCGTCAGGATCAGGATAATGTTCGGCTTATCCGCGCGCCCCGCCCAAAGCGAGGCGGTCAGAGCAAAAAGCATAAGGGGTATCAGCAGATAGGATTTGTTCATGAGAAGGATTCGGTTTGATTTCAAATAAATGAACCTGCGCAAAAATTGATAGTATTACCATATTTTTGTCAACCGAATTATTAAGATGCCAGGGTAACTTTAGGGGACTTCTGAAATACGGCTTTTGAGCGCCGGAGATGTGTTTTCTAAGCATTTGACTTTCAGTGACCTTTAACTGGACGCTAGTGGCTTCAAATAACCCGTTGCAGCATCGGCACTCACTGCAAATCAACTCTTACCCGATAGTACCCCTTGGTATTGGGCTTGCCCCAGGCACCGGGTCCGCCATCTCCCGGGAGGCAGTCAGGAATCTGGGACATGAAGTAAACATAGAATGAGCTACCTATCGTCTCAGTGGCTACCCCGGAAGCATCCAGCATGCTGACGTAAAAAAGATCCTCATAGTCAGTTGCAATTGCGCCCAGGTCGCTCCAGTGAATCAAATCGGAAGATCGGTAGACACGCACGCTTTTCGTCGAGTACTCCCCCAGGGCGGCGCAGTAGTAGTTGCCGTCCACTGAGCTCTGCTTCATGTGGTTGTGGTTGCCGATGTTGGGCAGGTTCAGAGATGAGGTTTCCGAGGGATCCTGATACGAGGTGGGATGCCACGCCCCGTCTCTATACTTCTCCCAATCTGAAATCGTGTTGTCCTTAGCGGCGGCGATCAGGTCGTCCAGCACGGTCCGCGCCACGGCGGTTGGCTGGTCGCCCGTCCGGTTATAGAAGATGTGGAAGTATCCGTCCTTTATGGCAAAGGGCCCACCCCCTATGTTCAAGTTGTTGAGGTCGCCATCCGGACAGACGACATGCCCGAGATAAGTCCAGGAATCCCCTCCGTCCACAGATTTGGCTATGCCAATACGAAAATGATCCCAGCCCTCGGTAATAGTGCTCGCGCTGTTCTCAACATGACACACGCCGATGAGCAGGTTCGGCGCATGCTGATAGATGCTCATCAACCACTTGTTGCCGTCGAATTCATTGGGATTGGCGAAGTATTCAGCCTGGGGTTTGACGAAGATTAGCCTCTTGCCGGGACGGTCCATGGGGCCCTCGAAGACCTGAGCCGGCATCGCGTTGATTCCGGATCCCGTGCCAACGCCATGCACCCAGCGAATAACCAGGGGCGGTCGCCCTCTCCCCGGGATGGGACATAGCTGCATGTCAGGATAGAAAAAGCCCATCCGGTTAACGTCGGTCGGCGTCATGACCACAACGGGCTCCGTGGCGGTCAATGCCGCGCTGCCCGTCGCCCAAACGCTACCAGCAAACAAGACCAACACTGCTACCATTATTCGCTGCTTTACTACTGTTTTCATAATATACACTGGCTGGGGACTCGTAATAAGACTTTTAAAAAAAAAATAAATAATTTTGGTAATATTATCACTTAACTCAGTCAAGCATTTTTTCGGGCCGCCAAGTAGCTAGCTATCGCAGATTTATAAACCATGACACCGTAGGTTAAAGAAGACGCCTTTATCGTATTGGTTTTGGAAGCGGGGCATCGTAAAAATATCGAATAGCTCTATGCTGGTGCACGCCGAAACCGTCCCGGTGCCATCCCGAGGTGGCGATGGAAGCCGTAGATATAGGCAATACCATCACAACCATTAAAAATCGCGAAGAACGGCAGGCTCAGTTTATCTGCTTGGCACACAAGCTCATGGTCTTAGGAACAGCGTATGGCCACAGAGCATGGACTACACAATCACAAGAAAATCAAGCGCTGCCAAAAACGTGAAAATTTTGCAAAGAACCGAGCATTACGAGCAAACGGACAATGGAATCAATACTGGCAAGAACGCGAAAAGGCCGCGTAGTTTACCTCGGTCCTTAAAATTACACCCATATTAGCTAGTATTAACAAAAAGGTTTGACATGACTCCTCAGATGTATTTTTAGTTTTTTTTGAGTTCTCATCGTTCTCCAAGCACCAAGGACGTAAAATCATGAAAAATTTGACCCCTCACCCCCAGTGCCCCGCTAGCGGCTAGCGCCGCCAAAAAGCAAATTCCTATCAGCTAATCTGTAAGAAATCTCTCTAATCCACTGCCCACTACCCCCTATTTAGAGGGTATTCAAAGTAACAGAATACGACATACTTATTCAAATCCTCACTGCAGCGTCCCTACTCACAGCCAACAACGGTTACTAGAATCATTTCCGTATTAACAATTAATATCAATCCAATGAAACTAAAACAACCCCAAAACAAAGCAAAATGATGAATCCATTAATCAAAACACCCTTAGTCGCCTTTGCTGGAATGGCGCTATTTGCTACGACATTGTCAGCCGACACGCTCTGGACCGGTGCCACGGATCTCAACTACGGCACCGCCGGCAACTGGAATAACGGTTCGCCAGGAAATACCGATGGGGCGGCCACCATCAACAACGGCGATACCGTCAGCCTGGCGGCTGCCCACACCGGGACGAACCCCTACACCCTTACTGTCGGGGGAAGCTCAACCCTCAATGCATCAGCAAACTTCACGTCCACCCTTTTGACGATCCAAAACACCGGCACTGTCAACCTGACAGGCGGAGCTTTCACGCTCCCTGGCGCACAAAATGGATCTGGACTCACTATCGATTCAGGTGGCACGCTCAATATCAGTGGTGGAACTCATACCATTAATCAGCGCACAGTTAACAATGGCACTTTTCGGGTGGACGGCAGCGGCAGCGGGTCCTTTATCGGTTTAAATCAGATGGGCGGCGGCACAGGCGTGTTTGATTTTATTTTCGATTCAGGTGGCATCAGCACGCTTAAAGGCGTCGGTGACTTCTCGTGGTTTGCTTTGTCGCCAAATACTGTAACTGTTAACGCTTCGGCAGTTGCCGGGATCGTTGGCAGCTATACTCTGTTTGATTCCCATGCTGCAGGAACCATGGTTACTGCGGACAAGGTGACCGTTGATCCCAGCTTGGGCATTGAGGGAGTCGATTGGAATTTGGTGATTACTGAAAATGTTAACGGCAGTGGCCTAAGGGACACCGTGGTGCTGAACGTCATCCCCGAGCCCGGCACTTACGCGCTGCTCGGCGGTCTACTGGCCTTGGGCTACGTGATGCTGCGCCGTCGTCGTTAGAATCTAATCAATATTTTTCCATTGAAGGGTAATCCTTTTTCAACCCTCACCCCGCTAGCGGCTGACGCCGCCAAAAAGCAAATTCCTATCAGCCACCGCCGAATAGAGAGGCTAGGGAGATGAAGCGACATGCGCTGAGTTTATGTGTCGGGTTGGGGATTGCCGCCGGATCGCTGGCCGCGGAGTCGGGCAGGCATTACCTGACGCTGGATCAGGCGGTGCAGGTCGAGGGCTCAATCCATGCCAGACAGGATCTGTCTGTGATGGGGCAGGGTAAAATCAGCGTCGGCGGCTTTACCTACGACCGCGGCCTGGGTGTCCATGCCGATTCAAAGATGGTCTTCCCGCTGAAGGGCCGGTTCGGCACCTTCCATGTGGTGCCCGGGCCGGACGACGCTCATCACGGGGTGATCGAGATGAAGATCCTGCTGGACGGCAAGGAAGTTTTTACCACCGGCAAGGTGTCAAGTCCCGGCTATCAAGCCCCGTCGATTGATCTTCCCGTGAAAGGGGCCGAGGAGCTGACCCTGATCGTAACCGACGCAGATGGTAACAAGGGTGGTGATCATGCGAGCTGGGCGGATGCGTATCTTCTCCCTGTGGGCAGTGATGATCGCCCGGATACCGGCGCTCCAGTCGCCTCATGGAGCTTCGAAGAAAACACGCTCGGTCAAACGCTGGACATGGCAGGCAAAAAGCGGGATCTCATTTCCGGATATACCACGCGCACAGAGGGCGTCAGCGGTCAGGCACTCAAATTCGATGGCTTCACCAGCAAGGTCGTGCGGAAGGCCGCCGGCGTGCCATCTCTCGAAAACGGTTTTAGCTTCGAGGCCTGGATCGCGCCGCAGGTCTATCCCTGGAACTGGGCGGCGATTCTTAATCAGGAAGCCGACCATAAGGCTGGCTGGTTTTTTGGAATGGGCGGGGACGGCACGATCGGCCTGCATATTGCCAAGGATGGCAAGTGGATCGAGTGCAATTCGAAGTCCCGGCTCCCGCTGCTCAAATGGAGCCATGTCGCGGGCAGCTACGACCCGGCTTCCGGCCTGAAGGTGTATATCAATGGTAAGCTTGAAACCCAAGTCAGCACGACCGGCGCGATCACACCCGCATCGGACGTGGACCTCTGGCTTGGACGAAGCCACACCAAAACGTATCCGATCCGCACTGAGCGCGCTTTCAGCAAGACTTTTCTCTCGCCGATGGTGTTCGACGGACTGATTGATGAGGTGAAGATCTACCGGCGGGCTGTGAATGACGACGAGGTGGCGGGGGCGTATGCCGCTGTTCAGCCGAAGGTGGCCCAGCCGCTGCAATTCCGCCGCATGCCGTCGGGCCCCGAAGGCCAGGCCGAGGAATTCGGCGCGGTGTATACGAGGCTCCGGTACGCACCGGAGTGGGAACACCACTGGCGCGTGGGCGATGAATGCGACATTCTGGTTCGCTTCGATGAATCGCCCAGCCGAATCGTTTTCTGGCGCGGCATGAACTACAGCGCCTCCTATGTCAGCGAAAACGGCCTGTGGAGCGGAGACCAGAGCCTGGAAGTCAACAGTGTCGAGAAGGGGTGCTTCGAACATATGGCGGACAAGCGTTGCGAACGTTCCTCGGCAAAGATCATTGAGAACAACGATGCGCGAGTGGTCGTCCACGCGCGTTATGCCTGTGTGGCCATCGATGGGTCATTCCTCATATACCGCACGCAAACGGATCCCGACACGGGCTGGGGGATCTGGGCCGATGAATATTACACCATCTACCCCGACGGCGTGACGGTTCGTCACATGGTTGCTGTCAATCACAATGGCGGCGGCCAGTGGCAGGAGACGATCCTGTTCAACCAGCCCGGATCGCGCCCGGAGGATACGGTCGAGATCGAGGCGCTCACCCTCGCCAACATCAACGGCGAGTCTCACACCTACTCGTGGGAAAACGGTCCGCCGATCAAGTACGCACCCAAGCTGGAAGACCGAATGTTTCCTGAACCGAGCGGTGCCAACATTCAGATGATGAATCTGCGTTCGCAATGGAAACCTTACATCATCTTCGAACCAGATACCCCAATCCTTGGCTTCGGGATTCCTCCGAGCCTGGACTACTCCAAGTTTCCCTGTTGGAACCACTGGCCGGTTGCGCAGGTGCCTAACGATGGACGCAAAGTCATCGTTTCGGACCGTCCGTCGTCCTTTACTCTGGCGAATGCGCAGGTGAAAATACACCGCGATGAGCACAGCGCAACCCTCACCATGCTTTACGGCATGACAGATCAGCCCGCCGCGAGCCTCGCACCGCTGTCAAAATCGTGGAACTCCGCCCCGGCGGTCACGCTCAAGAGTGCCGGCTTTGAGGGCGGCACCTTCGACAAATCCCAGCGCGCCTATGTGTTTGCCTGCACGGACAGCAAGGCAGGGGAGCTGGAATTTACGCTCGACGCCAACGGAGACTCCCCGGTCCACAACCCCGCCTTTGTCGTCAATAACTGGGGCAGTCGTCCGGTCGGGCTCATGCTCGACGGTCAGGATATCCCGCGCGGCAAAGACTTCCGTTTCGGTTACCACAAAACCGTCGACGGCACCGATCTGGTGGTCTGGGTGAAGACCCGGAAAACCCAAAAAACCACCTTCAAGCTGACAGCTGCTGAATAAATGGAAACAGGAGAAACTTCATTCAGCGGCAATGGCGGCGGCGGTGACCACGCCAGCTGGGCCGATGTGTATTTGACGAAATAGCACAAAGAAATAGATATGAATACAGTTAGACAGAGAACCGCAGAATATATCGTTGGCTTGATCGCCCTTAGTTGCTTCGGCTTTTCATCGTTGTTTGCGGCAACGGATATCTGGGGAGCCGGGGAGGTTACGCGCCAACCCTCACCCCGCTATGCATAGCGCCGCCAAAAAGCAAATTCCTATCAGCAATTTTTTTTTGAGTTCTCATCGTTCTCCAAGCACCAAGGACGTAAAATCATGAAAAATTTGACCCCTCACCCCCAGTGCCACCCAGCGGCTGACGCCGCCCCAAAGCGGTCGAGTTACCCAAACTGAGCCAGAGCATGTGTTAGTCTGGACGGGTTAATTAGTTGTTCGAGATTGTAGAGTAAGTCAATGCTGGGACGCAGGGAGGCCGCAGGCCGACCGGAGTCCCAGCATTGAGTGGAGGTTGTTTCTTCTATTTCCTCCTGAGCAAACTCAAGAGGTGTGATGTAGCCCAAGGATCTGGATCAACTCCCATCAACCCCCTCGGTTCCAAAACCTGTCACGCTGTAGCTGTTCAAAAGCTCGGTGTAGTTCGCGGAAATGACGATGCTGAAAGATGTCTCTGACCCCGTGTAGTTGGTGCCGTCGATCAACAAATATTGCCGATCGACAAAAAGGTGCCCTGTGGCTCTATGTCTTCGGGTTGAAGCGGCGTTGACAATCTTACCTGGTGGAGTGAAATATACGGTCATGCATCTCGATCGGACAGCGTTTTTCAAGCAGAGTTTTGATTCGGCAGCGGATCATCAGCGCACTTACCGACAAATGTCCTGGGAAGAGCGCGGCCGCAGTTTTCGGTATTTGATGGGGGTCAACTTTGGTTTTGCGGCTAACGAATGGCCGAGGATGGACAAAACAGCGTTTCAAGTCCGCACACAGAAATGAGAGAGCTGTACCCCGATCTACTGAATCAGGATTTTGTCGACTTCCTGCGTTGCATCTACGAACACGATGTAGAATCCATTCTGGTAGGGGGGTATGCGGTTGTTTTACATGGCTATTTCCGCACCACCGGTGATTTGGATCTGTGGGTTCGGCCAACATCCGACAATTATCATAAACTGAGACGAGCATTCGCAGCGTTCGGATTACCGACGGATGCGATTAGTGAAGCAGCCTTTCTTTCAAATGAAGACCAGGATGTCTTCACTTTTGGCCGTCCCCCGGTGGCCATTGATATCTTGACCCAAGTGAAGGGGCTCGAATTTGAAGAAGCCTACAAAATGACGGAAATGATGCGTGTCGATCAGGCTCCTCTGCGTTTACTGCACTTGGGGCATTTGAAAGCGGCGAAGCAATCCGCCGGTCGCCACAAAGATTTGGACGATTTGGAACATTTATAGCACCGTTTACGTTCGCTCCCTTTGACTGCCCTCAATTCGTTTCAGTCTTCCGTGGGCACCTTTCTATTGAGCTCAATCTTGTGGCCTCGGTTCTGGGAATCGGGGCACCCCGTATCGACCCCGAAACAGAGTTGAAAGTTATGGATTCTTGGACCCCATTCCGCCCCCGGGCGGCAGAGCCAACCCGGCTACGCAACCGACGCGGTAATGTTTCACACCGTAGGTGGGTTGGCTCTGCCGTTCCGGCCTGAGCTTGTCGAAGTGCCCACCCGTTGCAAGCCCGACTCCGACATTAAACCTCCATATTCATCGACCGATGTCCGAAATCGGAGGCGAATCCACAGGCTTCAACCGGGCGGCGGAGCCAACCCGGCTACGGAACCGACGCGGTAACGTTCACACCGTAGGTGGGTTGGCTCTGCCGTTCCGGCCTGAGCTTGTCGAAGTGCCCACCCGTTGCAAGCCCGACTCCGACATTGAACCTCCATATTCATCGACCCATGTCCGAAATGGGAGGCGAATCCACAGGCATCGGCCGGGCGGCGGAGCCAACCCGGCTACGGCACTACCACGGCAACGTTCACACCGTAGGTGGGTTGGCTCTGCCGTTCCGGCCTGAGCTTGTCGAAGTGCCCACCTGTTTCAATCCGAATCCGCAAACCACTCCACATAATCATCAGCTGAAGTCGAAAGAGGATGCAAATTCCACAGGCCTCGGCCGGGCATCCATCGCCGGTGTGGCGATGTCCGGGTTGCCGTGGCGGGTAGGCACTGCGAGCAAGGGCTCAAGGAAATTTGATAGTGTTAACATTGGCATTTGACTCCCGTTTACCTTGGTCCTTAATACGACACCCGTATGAAAGCTCAAGCGCCCCACTCTCTGGGTATCCCCATTTTCGAGTTACTGGATACACTCTAAAGTCCGACATGAAACACCCGAACATTCTCTACATTCTCGTCGACGACCTCGGCTACGGCGATTTCAGCTGCTTCAACGGCGGTCTCAACGAAACCCCGCACCTCGACCGGCTGATGCGCGAGAGTCTTTGTTTTTCGCAGCACTACACCAGCTCGCCCGTCTGCAACCCCTCGCGGGCGTCGCTCCTGACCGGGCGTTACCCGCAACGGACCGGTTCGATTGACACCCTGGAGTGGCGCGGGCTGGAGCGTCTCGATCTGGGCGAGGTCACCCTCGCGGATGTGCTCCAACAGGCGGGCTACCGTACCGGGCTGATCGGCAAGTGGCACCTCGGCGCCTTCGACCCCCGCTACAAACCGGAGCGGCGCGGCTTCGAGGAGGCGGTCTGCTTCCGCGGCGGGATGCACGACTACTACGACTGGCGCTTGGAGTCGGGTGACCGGGTGGTCCGGGCCGACGGACGCTACCTGACGGATTACTGGACGGATGAAGCGATCGAATTCCTCGAGCGCCCGCGCCGCGAGCCCTTCTTTCTGCACCTCACTTACAACGCGCCCCACACCCCGCTGCAGGCACCGGAGGAAGACATGGCGGTCTTCGCCGACCGCCACGAACTGGAACCGGCCGTGCGCACCCTCTACGCCATGATTCGCAACCTGGACCGGAACATCGGTCGCCTGATGGAGCGACTCGAAACGCTGGGCCTCGACGAGAACACCCTTGTCGTTTTTTCCAGCGACAACGGCCCCCAATTTGGTGCTGAAGACGGCACTGGCTGCCTCGACCGCTTCAATTGCCAGCTGCACGGCTCCAAAGGCTCGACCTACGAGGGCGGCATCCGCGTGCCCGCCATCGTCCGCTGGCCCGCGGGCCTCGGCACCGCGCCGCGCCGCGACGACGCCTTTCTCCACATGGCGGACTGGTTCCCCACCCTGCTCAGCCTGGCCGGCGTGCCTATCCCCCGGACGCTCAAATTGGACGGCATCGACCAGAGCTCTGTGCTGCGGGGGGAGTCCGGCCAGGTCAATCCCGAGCGCTGCTGGCAGTGGAACCGCTACAGTCCGAAAATTGAATACAACGCGGCCATCCGCGACGGCGACTGGAAGCTCGTCCGCCCCTATGTTCCGGAAGCTTTCGAGGTGCCTGACATCCACTGGCTGGAGCGCTCCATGTATGAGCCGGAGTATTTTATGGAGAACGGCATCCTGACGGACCCGCCGCCCGAGGTGGATCTGCCGGCTCCGCCCCCGGTCGAGCTCTACGATCTGAAAAACGACCCCCTGGAGCAGCACGACCTGTCGACTCAGCACCCCGACCGCGTCCGCCGGTTGGAGGCCAAGCTTCTTGCCTGGTTCGAAGATGTTTGCGAAGACCTCGCGCGGACGAAACGGGATTGAGCGAAGTTTGCGGTTGGACATGGAATCGGTGGATCACGCGCACGATTCCAATGACGATTTTGCCGGCGTAGCTGGAATCGCCTCGCACCGTAGGTGGGTTGTCCCGCTAAGACCTTGAACCGGGACCCCTTGAGTCGGTGTAGGGGGAGGGTAAAGCTCTTTTTTCGACGGTATGGGGTAAAAGAAAACTTGAATCGAGCTAAAATCGCACTAAATTAAGACCTATTATGAGTCCTATATTAAGTGCCTATTCTGCCAGTATTTCTGAATTAAAAAAGAACCCTAGTAAGCTGATTGAGCGGGCTGGGGGTGAATCTGTGGCGATCCTAAACCACAATAAACCAACGGCTTACCTAATCCCGGCAGAGACTTTTGAGTGGATCAGCAACATGATCGAGGATCAGGAACTGCGAGAGATTATCGAGCAAAGAGAAGAAGAAAAAGCACAAGCCAGGGAAATCAGTCTCGATGAGCTATAAGCTGAAATTTCTTCCGAGCGCACTGAAAGAATGGAATAAGATCGGCTCCACGATACGCGATCAGCTTAAAAAGAAGTTAAAAGAGAGGCTGGAGCATCCCAAGGTATCAGCAGATCGTCTGCACGGTTTTCAAAACCACTACAAAATAAAATTAAGGTCATCTGGTTACAGACTGGTCTATGAGGTCGAAAATGAAACGGTTTCAGTCATCGTGATCACAGTCGGAAAGCGTGAGCGTTCCAGTGTTTACATCAAGGCAGCAAGACGATCGAGAAGACCCACCCAGACGTAGGAGGGCATGGTTTCAGCGGGTTGCTTGAACATGCGGATAACGAGAACGGCGACGAGAACGGATTACGAGTGGAGTTTTTTTAATCGTCCACCAATCTCAGGCCGCTATCGTCAAACCGATATAGACTACGGGGAAATCCGAATACGAAAACGGCGACGAGAACGGGTTACGAGTGGAGTTTTTTCAATCGTCCACCTATCTCGTCGCCGCTATCATCAAACCGAAATGGACTACGGGGAAATCGGAATACGAGAACGGCGACGAGAACGGATTACGAGTAGCGTTTTTTTAATCGTCCACCTATCTCGTCGCCGCTATCATCAAACCGAAATGGACTACGGGGAAATCGGTCTACGAGAACGGCGACGAGAACGGGTTACGAGTGGATTTTTTAAAATCGTCCACCAATCTCGTCGCCGCTATCGTCAAGCCGATATAGACTACGGGGAAATCCCAATACGAGAACGGCGACGAGAGCGGATTACGAGTGGATTTTTTTTAATCGTCCACCTATCTCGTCGCCGCTATCGTCAAACCGATATAGACTACAGGTAAATCGGTCTACGAGAACGGCGACGAGAACGGTTTACGAGTGGAGTTTTTTCAATCGTCCACCAATCTCGTCGCCGCTATCGTCAAGCCGATATAGACTACGGGTAAATCGGTCTACGAGAACGGCGACGAGAGCGGGTTACGAGTGGAGTTTTTTTCAATCGTCCACCTATCTCGTCGCCGCTATCGTCAAACCGATATAGACTACAGGTAAATCGGTATACGAGAACGGCGACGAGAACGGATTACGAGTGGATTTTTTAAAATCGTCCACCAATCTCGTCGCCGCTATCGTCAAGCCGATATAGACTACGGGTAAATCGGTCTACGAGAACGGCGACGAGAGCGGGTTACGAGTGGAGTTTTTTTCAATCGTCCACCTATCTCGTCGCCGCTATCGTCAAACCGATATGGACTAAGGGGAAATCGGACAACGAGAACGGCGACGAGAACGGGTTACGAGTGGAGTTTCTCAATCGTCCACCTATCTCGTCGCCGCTATCGTCAACTGAGGCTGCGCCTACAGCTGTCTTCACATCTGCGCCCGTAACAGAAGCGTATCCAGAACCGCCGCCAGGTTAATGCCGTGCGCTCCAGCGCAAATCCCGGAAAACTGGATCCGCACCCTGCCAGTGGCCTCCAAAGGTGAGGTGTTGCTTACCCTTGCGGTTAAGGTTTTCACCGGGACTGAAACGGAGTTGATAAATCCCGGAAAAATCGCGCAGGGGCGCTCCCTCCGCGTCCTTGAAATCAGCCGCGGCCAGCTGAACGGACTCCCATTCGGAGCGGCCTTTCAAGGAAACTTCAGCGATAGCATCATCGATCCGCACCACCAGAGTATTCGCCGCCTCGCTGGCGACCTCGAAGGCAAGCGTGGCGCTCTCCGGAGCATGCCATTGCGGATCGTAGACCTTATGGGTGCTGCGGGCCCAACCCTCGCGGTAGTTGAACCACTCCTTTTCCCACTCCCCTTCAAAGTCTTCGATCTGTAATTCAGGCTGGAGCGTGGCCTGCACGCCGGTCGCCTCAAGCTGCGCCGACGTGAGCAGCTCCGGCAGAGAGGAGAGCACGAACCGATCACTGGTGCCCAGACGGTAATAATAGCCGGCCGAGGTCACCGGCTCTTCCAGGGCGTAGGTGACACTGGCATAGACCCAGAGCGGCAGATCGGTCGAAATCAACGGCAGTTCAGCCACCCATTCCTTCCCGTTACGTTCCGCCCCCGCGTGACGCCAAAAACGGCTGACGGTGTTTTTCCGGTCGTCCGGCGCGCCATCGATCTGGCCTTGCTGCGTGTAAAACACATCCACATCCAGAATGGGTTTCGACGCATCGACTTGCACGCTGGCGGAAGGCACTCCCGAGGAAGTGTCCAAATCCAGATCCAATCGCGGTGTCTCGGGAAAGGCGAAGCTGCCTTTCAGCTCCTGATCGAACCACAGCTGGCTGGCCACCTCATACTCCGCGGTGTCCTGGTGGTTGTGGTGTGGCGCACTGGTGATCCGCCATTCGTCGGTGCGAAGGGCCTCCACCGCAGCGGGCAGGTCGTCGATCCGCCCATGGAAATCATTGGACGGGGAGAGAAAGAGAATCGGGCGGGAGATCTTCTTCAGACTCGTTTCGTCACCCACCGTGTTGCGAAAGAGCGGATCGGTGTTGTCGCGATCACTGATCCCGCCGCAGGAGGGGGCCGCCGCTTTCACGCGGTCATCTGCCGCGGTTGTCAACACCGTTAACTTACCGCCCATCGAATGCCCGTAAACCCCGAGTCGGTTCCCGTCGACCTCGGGCTGTTGCTCCAGAAAGGTCAACGCCCGGCGCGCCGCCATGGTGCTGAGAAACCAGGAATTATTTCGCGGCGACCGGACCGGATCGAGAGTCCACTCGGCTCCCGGAGGAATGCTGACAAACGGATGCGGGCGATCGCCGTATCGGGACGGCGCATGGTAGCCGTCCAGCGCGCCCCAGTCGGTCGTCAGCTTGTAGTTCGGGTCCTCTGTTTTGTTCTCCCAAAACAGCTTCACCTCCGCAGGCGAGACCCTGTAGTCCGGGGCCGAGATACGACCCGCCCAGGCAATTGAAATCGTCGCGTAGCCGCGCTTGGCATTGGCCAGACAGGCTTGGTAGTCCGCGTATTGACCGCCGCCGTGGATATTGACCAAACCCGGCAGATTTTTTCCCCCTTTGGGATAGCCATAGATTGCGGCGACCATCGCCTTCTCCCCTTTGAAGACACCCACCCGGTAGCGGAGAACCTGAAGCACAACGTCCTCCTGTTCCCACTCGTGGAGGATTTCGACATCCAGCGGTTCGGCCCGCGGATCGAAGTCGGCCCACAGCTCGGCATGGGTTTCGGGCGCTTCGCCGTTTTGCAGGGGCGGTAAGGTTTCGCCCTGCATGATTGACGTAGGCAACAGGAGCACGAGGGCAAGGAAGGGGTAGATGGGCAATTTCATGGGTAACAGCATAGGATATTTTAAGGGAAACAGGTATCCCGCATCTACGGGATGGACAATTTAGTGTTTCCTATTAACATCGAGATCCGCAATATCCGTTTGACAACATCAAAACCCATGTTCCTCCCTCAACACCACCTCCCCGCCTCGGCAAGCTGCCTTCTCCTCGCACTGCAACTGACCTGCCTCACCGGCAGCGCGAACGAACCGTCCTCTCCCCAACCCGATCCCACCCTCATGCATCATCTCCAAGCTGTGGACGACTGGCATCCGATTGCCTCGGGAATCTGGACATCGACGATCGGCGAGACCGCCGGGGAACTCCGCTACACCGATCTTGCCGCCGAAGCGCCCCGCCTCGAGCGCATCAACGAACTCCCGGATCGCCCGTTTCCCTTCGCACCGGGGACGGTCCAATACTCCCTGAACGACGACGGGCGGATCATGGTCCGCATCCCCTGCGAGCCGGATGAGACCCTTTACGGCTTCGGCCTCCAACTGGATGGTATCAATCAGACCGGCAAGGTTCTGGATCTTAAGGTCGACCACTGGGGGAAGGGGCGCACGCATGCGCCGGTGCCCTTTTACCTGAGCTCGCGTGGCTACGGGGTCTTCTTCAACACGGCCCGCTACCTGACCGTTCACAGCAAGATCAGTAACCGCAAGGATGCCGCGCAACGCCCGCCCGAAGTGGACCGCAACCCGCCGCCCTCACAGGTCGCGGCGCAGCCGGGCCCCTGGCAGGCGCAGCCGCCTGGGGATGCCGTCGAATGCAATCTCCGTGCCGACGGCGTGGAGATCGTGGTCTTTTCCGGCGACTCTTTGCTCGAGGTCGTGCAACGCTACAATCTCTACGCCGGCGGGGGTACCCTGCCCCCGCTCTGGGGCCTTGGCTTCTGGCACCGGGTGCACGCCCACTACGATGCGGCCCAGGTCCGCGCGGAGGTCGAGGCCTTTGCCGAAAACGAGTGCCCGCTCGACGTGGTAGGCCTTGAACCGGGCTGGATGAACCAGTCCTACCCCTGCACCTTCGAGTGGCAGACGGAACGTTTCCCCGACCCGGCCGCCTTGACCGGGGAGTTGCTCGATCAGGGCATCCGCCTCAACCTCTGGGAAAACCCCTACCTCTCACAGCAGAGCCGTCTCTACGAAGCGATGTATCCCTTGTCCGGCTCCCATTTGGTCTGGCTGGGGATCGTTCCCGACTATACCCTGCCGGAAGCGCGGAAGCTGCTGATCGGGCAACACAAGGAAGACCACTTCGACATCGGCATCAGCGGCTACAAGATCGACGAGGTGGACGGCTACGATGTCTGGCTGTGGCCGGATCATGCCACCTTCCCCTCCGGCACCGCCGCCGAGCTGATGCGCCAAACCTACGGCATGCAACTGCAGCAGGTGCTCTACTCCGATCTGTTCAAGGCCAACAACCAGCGCACCTACGGGCTGGTCCGCGCCTCCAACGGGGCGGCCTCCGCCTACCCCTTCGTCCTGTATTCGGACTCCTACGACCACGGGGAATACATCACCGCTATTTCCTCGGCCAGCCTCTCCGGCGTGCAATGGACGCCGGAGGTCCGTTCGGCGGAATCCGCCCGCGAGTGGCTCAACCGCATGCAGACGGTTTGCTTTTCCCCCATGGCCAAGCTCAATGGCTGGGCCTCGAGCACGCAGCCCTGGAGCTTTCCCGAGGTCTACCCCGCCGTTCGGGAGGCGATCGAGCTGCGCATGCGCCTGCTCCCCTACCTCTACAGCGCCTACGCCCGCTACCAACAGGATGGCATCCCGCCCTTCCGCGCCATGATCCTGGAGGAATCGTATCAGCCGACCGGTAAGGTCGTGGGTGGCGAACTGGACGGCGAAACCAACCCCTACGCGCTGGCCAGGACCGTCGAGAAAACCGATCAATTCATGTTCGGTCCCTCGATCCTGGTCGCGCCTTTCTACGAAGAGCAAGCGCTCGAGCGCAGCGTCGTCCTGCCCGCGGGCAACTGGTATGACTTCTACACCGGCGCGTTCGCCGGCAATGGCGAGACCATTCGCGTCACCGCCGAAGCCCTGCAGGACCGCATCCCCCTCTTCGTCAAGGATGGAGGCGTCATACCCATGCTGGCAGAGCCCGTCCGGCAAACGAAAGAGGCCCGCGGAGCCGCCCTGATCGTGCGGCATTACGGCGAACAGCCGGGCATCTTCGACCTCTACGAAGACGATGCGGAAACCTTCGACTACCAGGCCGGCGAATATCGCTTTCGCCGGATTCGCGTCGATGCCGACGGCCAGAGCGAGGTGGAACTCACCGGCGACGGCCCCGCCCTCTTTGGCCCGATCATCGAAACCCGGCTGATGTCGCCTTAGGGCACTTCCGGATACCCTTTAGGCATCGTAATCGTAGTCCTACTCATGTTCGTCATCGCCCCTCAGCTCCGCAACACATCGGTTGGCGCAGAAACGTTCTCGATCGTAGGTGGGTTGGCTCTGCCGCCCACCACCCAGCCCGACTTCGAAGTGCATCCTCTACAATCATCGGTTCATGTCTTGGCCAAAATGCATCGATTACGATTACGATTACGAGAACGATGCATTTATCCATAGCTAAATACCTGCGGACTTATTTTGGACGCGTGCGGAAGTCAGGAGGCCTGTTCAAAACCATCGGCCTTGCTGCCTGCATCCCACTCTCCGCGACGGCGGGATCAACAACCAACGATCTCCCTCCGGCTAACCAGGCTCAGGATGCCGTCGAGGAAAGATCCACCGCCGAATTGGAAGCGCGCCAGCAGCACATTGACGCCCGGCTCAAAGAGCTGGCCGATTTCCACACCGCAACCGGCATGGGTCCGATCGGCTTTCGCTCTTTCCCGAGCCAAAGCCCGAGCCCCGACGAATGGGTGCAGGTCGACTTCGCGGAAACACGGCGAATCGACCAGATAGTCCTGGTGCCCACCTTGTGGCGCAACACCCGGGACGGCCCGGAAGCCGACGCCTTTCCGGTGGCCTTCAAAGTGATCACCCTGGATGACGAGGGCCGCTGGACCGTTGTGGCAGCGTATACCGAGGCAGACCGTCTGGTGCCGCGCATCGCGCCCCTCGTGATCGATTTTCCGCCCCACCGGGCGAAGGCGGTGCGGATCGAGGTCACCCAAATGGCGGCCCGCGCCTGGGATCAAGTGAAAAGCCTTCAGCTCGCGGAGATGATCGTGTTCAGCGGCAACGAAAACGTGGCGCTCCATCAAGAGGTGACGGCTTCAAGCAGTGAGGAGATCGGTGCGCGGAGCCGACGCTACCTCGTCGACGGCTTTCTCCCCTATCTGATGGGTGCGCGAACGGGCGGTCAAAGCACTGCCTTTCTAATCGAATACGACCCGGATGCAGCTGATCCGCCGGAGCTTCGGATCGACCTGGGCCAGTCCTATCCCGTCAACCAAGTGAACCTGCACGCCCTGGAGACCTCCGACACGATCCCCCAATCGGTCCCGAGCGACTACGCCTTCCCCCGAAAATTTGTCGTGGAGGGTGCCAACGACCCGGACTTCCGTGAGTCCACCCGGCTCTTTTCCTACGAGGTCGACTCTGTCTTCGACGTGGGGTCCATCCTGACCGAACGCTTCCCCGTGACCCGCTGCCGGTATATCCGCCTCCGGGTGCTCGAGCCCTACACAAATCCGACCCGGCCGGCGTCTCCGGGCTACCTCGCCCTCGCCGAGATCGAGGTGATCGCCAACGGAAGCAATGTCGCCGAGGGCAAACCGGTCACCTCCAGTATCGACCCCAGTTATCTCGGGCGCACGGTGGAAGCGCTCACCGACGGGCGTAATTTTTACGGCGACATATTGCCCCTGCGCGAATGGCTGGGGCAGCTCGCGCTGCGGCATGCGCTGGAGAGGGAGCGGCCCCAAGTCGCGCAGGCCCTCAGAGAACGCTACGCCCGCCAACGGGCCATACTCAACCAGCTCATCTGGGTCATCGTCGTCATCGTTCTCCTGGCGGTCTTCCTCACCGTTCTGACGCGATTGATGGCCCAACGCTCCATCCAGCGCACCCGCGAGCGCATCGCCGCCGACCTCCACGATGAGCTCGGGGCCAACTTGCACGCCATCGGGCTCTTGAGCGACCTCAGCCAAAACGCGCAAAACAATCCCGAGAAATTGAGCTCGCTGCTCGCCCGCATGCGCCGGCTCACCGAGCACACCGGCGCAGCGGCCCGCCACTGCACCAATATGCTCGAGGCGGAGGAACTCTACGGCGATATCGCCGAGCATTTCCGTCGCGCCTCCGGCAGAATCCTCCACGGCATCCACCACCAACTGAGCATTGAAGGCTCCGAGCACTTGGCCCGACTCTCCCCCCGGAAGCGGATCGACCTCTGTCTCTTCTATCAAGAGTGCCTCACCAACATTCTGCGCCACTCCGCTGCGACTGAGGCCACCACGGAACTGCGCGCCACCCCAAAGGCGGTCGATCTCTGCATCACCGACAACGGGAAAGGACTCGACCCGGCCCGCAGCCCGAGCATTCCCAAATCGATCCGTCGCCGCAGTCGGCTCCTCGGCGCGAAGGTGTCCGTGCAACCCCGGCCCGAAGGCGGCACCCGCGTGACCCTCTCCCTCAAAATCAACCGTTTTCTTTTCACCTGAAACACCTTTCGCCTATGACGCACATCTCACCCACCCGAGTCATGCTCATCGAGGACAACGCCGAATACCGCGAGGTGATCAAGTTGGCGCTCGAGGACCACCCGGAGATCGAGCTGACCCAGTGCCACGGCACCGCGGAAACGGCCCTGCGGAGCCTCTACACGACCTCCGCTGCAGCGCGGCCGCAGCTGATCCTGCTGGACCTCAATTTGCCCGGCATGAGCGGCCTTGAAGCCCTGCCCCGATTCCGCCGCGAACTGCCCGCGACCCGAATCATGATCCTCACCCAGTCCGACTCCGAGGCCGACGTGCTGCGGGCCATCTCCCGAGGCGCCTCCGGCTACCTGCTCAAGTCGGCCTCCCTGCAGCAGATCACCGACGGCATCCGCGATGTGATGGACGACGGCGCCTCCCTGGATAAGGGCGTCGCCCAGTTCATCCTCCATACCCTCCAGCAGAAGCTTCCCAAAAAAGACCTGAAGAACCTACTCAGCGAGCGGGAACTCGAGGTGCTGACCCTGATCAGCGAGGGCCTGGTGAAAAAGGAAATCGCCGATCAACTCAAGATCGGCTACACCACCGTCGACACCCACGTCGGCCACATCTACGAAAAGCTCGGCGTGCGCAACGCCCCCGCCGCCGTCGCCAAAGCCTTCAAACTCGGCCTGATCGAAGACCTGGATGGGTGAATCTGCTTCCCATTCCGACATGAGCCGATCATGGCACAACACGAACTGCGGGGTCGAACTGAAAAATGTGGGCGGCGGAGCCAACCCACCTACGCAACCAGACGTTTCCTTGCCAGCCTCACGTAGCCGGGTTGGCTTCGCCGCCCGGCCGGGGCCTCTCGAATCCGCCTCCCATTCCGACATGAGCCGATCATGACACAACACGAACTGCGGGGTCGGGCTGCAAAGATGGGCCCTTCGATAAGCTCAGGCCGGAACGGCAAACTCTTTTGAAAAACGCGGGGAAGATCGAACTCCTGTCCCGTAAACACGGGATACCTCAGCTCGCCAAGATATGATAGTATCAAACTAATATGATACGTTTCTTCCTCCCCGCTCTGAGTGCACTGGCACTCAGTCTTTGTTCGCTGACTTCTGCGCCATCCAAGCCGAACATCGTGCTGGTGTTGATCGATGATCTTGGCTATTTCGATGTTGGTGCTTACGGCAGTGAGGTGATTGATACCCCGCACATCGATGTGCTGGCCGCATCAGGCCTACAGATGACGCAAGCCTATGCCACGGCAGCGGTTTGTTCGCCTTCGCGCGCCGGCATCATGACGGGGCGTCATAATCTGGAGCTGGGCATCTGGAATGCGGCGCACCGGGTGGAGCCGGGCACGCTGATCTATCCGAAAATTTTGTCGAATGCCGGTTATCAAACCTGGCACCTCGGCAAGTGGCACATGGGTCGGGCAGCGGCAGGGACCTCCCCGGAAGATCTGGGTTTCGAGATTGGTTTAGGGGGAGATGAATCCTGGGATCCAGGCAGTCATTTTTGGCCCTACCGGAGCGCCAAATTGCCGAATCATCCCGGGCTACGCGTGCCTGATTTCGATGTTGGCGGTGTCGATGGCGAATACCTGGCAGACCGACTGACGGACGAGGCGATTCAGTTGATCGAGAATCGCGATCCGGAGAGGCCATTCTATTTGAACCTATGGCATTATGGCGTGCACACCCCGCATGAAGCCAAGCCTGAGCTCATCGCGAAGTATAAAGAACGTCTGGCTGCGCTACCCGAGGATGCCGAAATAAGGAGCGATCCAGTGACTGGGGCGAGATACCAGAGCCATCCGAATAGTGCAACTTACTGTGCGATGGTTGAAAGCATTGATGACTCGGTCGGAAAGCTTGTCGGGCATCTTAAGGAAATTGGTGAGTATGAGAACACCCTCTTCATTTTCTACTCGGACAACGGACCCGTAAATTCTGCAGCCATCTACCCACTACGTGGTTACAAAAACTCTCTCTACGAGGGTGGCGTGCGTGTGCCAGCGATTTTTGCATGGCCGGGCAAGATTGATCCCGGCGTGAGTGATGAGCGCATTTGGACGCTCGATTTGTTCAAGACGATTTTGGAAGCTGCCGACGTTGCTCTACCGGATGACTTTGCGGGCGAAGAAGGACAATCCCTGATCCCGATGCTCACAAAAGGCGAATCCGTCGAGCCGCGAGATTTCTACTGGTATTTCCCCGAAGATCGTCTGGGCTGGGGACAGCGAGCAAGTGCGGTGCTGTATAGCAAAACGGGATTTAAGTATCATCTGTTTTTCCAGGGAGATAGCCCTGAGCTCTACGACATGCGCGAGGACCAGAGTGAATTCAACAGTGTTTTGGCCCGGCATCCGGAAATTGCACAAGAGCTGCGCAAGCAGTTGACCGACAAGATCAAGGCGGTCTATCAGGACCTGCCCGCACCACCGGCAGAATACATGCATTTGGTGCCCCAGATTGAAGAAACGCTGGGGATCGAGAACTAGAACACTAAGCGAAGGACTGCCAGAGTCTGAAACCCGCCGATGCTCCGAGACGTCCCGCGCCGCCGCCGTAGCCGGGTTGGCCTGAGCCTGTCGAAGGCCCGGCCGGGGCCTCTCGAATCCGCCTCTTGGTTGCGGCTAACCATTGGGTGCCGCTTACCCCTCACGAAGCGGGGTAAGCGGCGGTTAGAGCGTGCAAAGGGCGAACGGCGAAGCCATTTCGCCTACGCTCCGATACGTTTTCGTGCCGCCGCCGTAGCCGGGATGGCTCTGCCGCCCGGCCGAGGCCTCTCAAATCGCCTCCCTTTCCGACATGAGCCGGTCATGGCACAACACGAACTGCGGGGTCGGACTGAAAAAGGTGGGCACTTCGACCGTTCGACATACTCACGGCAGGCAGAAGCTCAGGCCAGAACGGCGGAGCCAACCAAGCTGTTGTATCCAACCACGCAACTTGGATTTCAGGAGGGATGGTGCAGACTCTTTTTAAGCTTCTGGCGGCAACTCGAAATGCCCTGCGACGACGCCAGGGACGGTGATATCCTCGTCAAGATCCTCCCAACGCAGGGCATAGCCGTTGACTTCGATCTCGACTTTGGCGAGCAGATCGTCGGGCGCGTGCTTGAGTCGCTTGAATCGGTTGGCGGGAAAACCGAAAATTCGCTGATCGGCAAGTTCCAGATAAACGACGCGGTTTTCGACCCATGCACGGGTGGCGAGTGGCTCAGCGCTGACGGTTGCGGTGCTCATGATATTTTTCGATGAAAAATGGTATGTTTAGCTCTGTGTAAAGTGCTTGCAATCCGTTTGTCCCGCAAACAAAGGGGCGTCCCTAAACCTTCGACAGAGCTCCCCACGGCAAGCTCTGGGTTGAGAACAGGTCAGGACCTTCGACGAAGCTCAGGTCAGGACCATCGACGAAGCTCAGGTCAGGACGGCGACGCGGCCATCCGCCCTTCGACATTTCGACATTGGCTTCGCCCTTCGGTTGAGTGTCGCTGCGCTCGAACGTCGTAAAAAAATCGCTGCCCGTTCGGGCTTGAGCCAATCTGATGCAGAGCTGGGGGGAGATTACGAGTAAGATAAATCGTAATCGTAATCTTACTCGTAATCATAATCCTGCTCATGCTCGTAATCGCCCCTCAGCTCTACAACACATCGATTGATGTCGAAAGCCACCCCTAAGCCGGCTCGAGCCAAGCACGAAGCAAAAGCGAACGCGACGTATCCAATGTTCCAAAAAACGCTCACACGGGTCGGCGATTCCATAATATAAATTTTGATTGTATTAACATTTCAATAGCCCAGAGTTAGGAAACGTATCCCCCCGCTTGCTTTGATTCATCGCTGGAAGTCCGAATTCTGCTCCCTTTTTTAATTTAATCCTGATGCACTTAATCCATAAGATTCAGCGAGGCCTCCTGAGCGGCCGTCTTCTCCTTGGGGCCGCCATCCTATTGGGCTTTGGCTGCCGTCCGGATAGCGAGACCGGCCGCGTGCTGCGGATCGCCCACCCGCTCGATACGGCGCACCCCAACCACAAGGCCCTCTCATTTTTCGCCAAAGACCTGGCGCAGCGCTCCGATGGCGAGCTCGATGCCGTCATATACCCCAGCAGCCAGTTGGGAAACGCCCGTGAAGCACTCGAGCTCCTGCAGGTCGGCAGCTTGGATATGACGATCGCCTCCACCGCCTCGATCGAGGGCTTCGCGCCGACCTTTCGTGTCTTTGGGCTGCCCTACCTTTTTCGCGACCGTGCGCATCGCCTCGGGCTCTTCCGGAGCGAGACCGGACGCGGTTTGCTCGAATCCGCCGTTGAGAAGCGTCTCCGCGGGCTGGCTTACCTCGACGCGGGCAGCCGCAGTTTCTACACGAAGGACGCCGTCGTCAGGTCGCCCGCCGACCTGAAGGGCAAGAAGATCCGGGTCATGAACAGCCCCATGGCCATCGCCGCCATGCGGGCGCTCGGCGCGTCGCCCACTCCCATCGCCTGGGGCGAACTCTACACGGCGCTTCAGCAGGGCGTGGTCGACGCGGCGGAGAATAATCCGCCCTCCCTTCTGACCTCGAGGCACTACGAGATCACTCCCTTCTTCTCGCTCGACGAGCACACTTCGATTCCGGATCTCCTCCTGATCGGCGAGCCTACCTGGCAACGCCTCTCGGCGCAGGAACGGGAGTGGATCGAGGCCTCGGCCCGGGCTGCCGCCGAATACCAATACGACCTCTGGGCTCGGGCCGTGGCAGAATCGCTGGCCGAGCTCCAGGATGCCGGCATCACCGTTCACCGGCCGGACAAGGCACCCTTTTCCGATGCCGTCCAACCGCTCTATACAAGCTTCCGCGAAGCGTCACCAAAGCTCTTCGAGATCGTCGAATCCATCCGTCAGCTCTGATGTCCACCACCTTTCATAATCGTCTCCTCGCCGTGCTGCGCGCCCTGCTCATTCTACTCCTGGCGGCGATGGCGCTCGACGTCCTCTGGCAGGTCGTCACCCGCTTCATCATCGGCGATCCCAGCGTCTGGACGGAGGAGCTGGCCCGCTTCATCCTGATTTGGCTCGGTGCCCTCGGCGCGGCCTACGGGGTGGCCGAGGGCTTTCACCTCGAGATGGATTACTTTCTCCAGAAAGCGAGCGAGACGCGCCGCCGACAGCTCGACCGCGTGATTCTTGCCATCCTGCTGCTGATCGGACTCGGCGTCTTTCTATTCGGGGGCGGCAGCCTCGTCTTGCTGGCCCAGGATCTCGGGCAGACGAGTCCGGCCCTCGGCCTCCCGATGTCCGCCATCTACCTCTCCCTGCCGATCAGCGGCATCCTGATCGCCTACTTCGCGGTGCACCGGATGGGCCATCCGGTTGCCCACGACAAACCGAGTGAACCCATCGACTAATGGAACTGCTTCCCGTCATCCTCCTTGTCGGAGCCTTCGCCGCGATGCTCGCCATCGGCGTGCCGGTGGCCTTTTCCATCATCGGCTCAACCACGCTCACGCTTTTCCTTTTCCTGCCCGTCGAGCCGACCCTCGCCACCATGGCCCAGCGCACGGCGACGGGCATGGACAGTTTCGTCCTGCTGGCCATCCCGCTCTTCATTCTCGCCGGACAGTTTATGAATACGCCGGGCATCGCAGGCCGCCTCATCACTTTTGCCAAAAATTGCATCGGCTTCCTCCCGGGCGGGCTCGCCTTCGTCAACATCGCCGCCGCCATGCTCTTCGGCGCGATTTCGGGTAGCGCGGGCGCGGCCGCTTCGGCAGTCGGCGGCGCGATGACCAGCCAAATGGCGAAGGCGGGCTACGAGCGCTCCTTCTGCGCCGCCACCAACCTCACGGCCTCCACCACCGGCCTGCTCATCCCGCCGAGCAACGGCCTCATCGTCTACTCGCTCGCCGCCGGCGGGCTCTCGATCGGTAGCCTCTTTCTCGCCGGCTACCTGCCGGGAATCCTCGTGGGCGGTAGCCTCATGCTCGTCGCCTACATCTACGCCCGGCGCCGTAACTACCCCACCGAGCCGCGGGTCGGCATCGGGCCGATCCTCAAAAGCTTTTTCGCCGCCTCCCCCAGCCTCCTGCTGCTCTTCATCATCATGGGCGGGATCATCGGCGGCTGGTTCACCCCCACCGAGGCGGCTGGCGTGGCCGTGCTCTACAGCGCGCTGCTCTCCGTGGTTCTCTATCGCGACGTGCCTCTCAAGGAGGTGCCTGAGGTCCTCGCCAAGTCCGTGCGCACCACCTCGATGGTCATGATTCTGATCGCCGCCTCGATTGGGATGTCCTGGGTAATGGCCTATATCCACCTACCGCAAACCGTCAGCGCCGCGCTCCTCGCACTTTCGGACAAGCCCATTGTCATTCTCCTCATCATCAATCTGGTCCTGCTCAGCGTGGGCACCTTCATGGACATGACGCCCGCGCTGCTCATCTTCACCCCGATCTTTTTGCCGGTCGTCGTGCCCCTCGGCATCGATCCCATCCAGTTCGGGATCATCATGGTGCTCAATCTCTCCATCGGCCTCTGCACGCCGCCCGTCGGTTCGCTGCTGTTTATCGGCTCCTCCGTCGCCGGTGTGGGTATGACCCAGGTCGTGCGGCCGCTCCTGCCCTTGCTTTTCGCCATGGTACTGGCACTTGTCCTGGTTTCCGTGTTTCCCGCCCTCAGCCTTTGGCTGCCCTCACTTTTCGGCATGTAGCTTCATAGAGAACCTTGCAGATACCGGTCGTCCGTGGCCTCTGGAAGCCGATGGATATGGCGAATCAAAACTTGCACGACGGAGGGCGAACGGCGGAGCCTTTCCGCCTGCGCTTGCCGGGGCGGGCAAACTTTCTTGGCTCATTTGAAAGCACACGCACTTGACATGTTATTATTATCAGTCAATTACTAGCAGCAACCCATCTGCTTTAACCAAAAAAATCCTAATTTCCCCGCCATCCCACAAAACGCCGCTCCGGTGGGGACCCCCGATCCCCTCTGACTGAATTCAACCCAAACAACCCAATCAAGACACATGAAACCGATTCACTGGATCCTTCCCTTCTTTAGCCTATTACTCAGCCTCCCGGCCGCCGCCCAATCGCCGCAGTCGATCACGATCGACGGTGATACGCCCTGGTTGATCATGACAGATGATTTCCAGCAGCCCCCGATTCAGGAGGCCATCCGGGACGCGGAACGGGATTGGTATAAGGTTTTCCGGGTTCCCCCGGTCGTTTTCAGGGGTAGCATCCCATCGCACTGGGAAGGCCCGGTGCTTGTTCTCGGCTCGCTCGAGAATACCAGGGAGGTGGTTGCCGCGGAGGTTCCGGAAGGCGCCGAACAGCATGTCGTGCAGTTGACCGAAGCGGGCAACAACCCTGCGATCGCCGCGGTGGGACAGGATACCCGGGGCACGATCTACGCGATCTACACTTTCAGTGAAAGGGTGCTCGGGATCGATCCCATGTATATCTTCACCGATCATGTCCCGGAGCGTCGCGAGCAAATTACGGTTACGGCGCAGGATGCCTATGTGTCCACGACACCGACCTTCGAGCACCGCGGCTGGTTTATCAACGACGAGGAACTCCACGACGGGATGCACCGGGATCCGCTGAACGGAAACGTCATTTCCATGGAGTGGATGGATGGTATCCTGGAGACGCTCCTGCGCACGAAGGGCAACATGATTGCCCCGGAGTCGGCCCCCTTCCCGGACGCTACAGTCTACGATCTCTGCCAGCGGCGCGATGTGATCATCGCTTTCCACCACATTCTCCCGCTGGGTCTGAACATGATGCACTGGCCGGAGGACGTGCCGTTTTCCTACATTACGCACAAGGACATCCTGGAGGACGCCTGGCGCAAATCGGCCCTCGCACTCGCCGATAAGAAGGTCGCCTGGACGATCGGTTTTCGAGGCAACACCGACGGTGCCTTCTGGCACGGCGACCCCGCCGCGCCCAAAGACGACCAGGGGCGGGCCGACGTGATCTCCGCAGCCATGCACAAACAGGTGGAAATCATTCGGGAGATCGATCCCGACGCCACCATCATCGCCGCGCTTTGGAATGAACTCGGGGACCTTTACAACCGGGGTTTCCTCGCGGTCCCGGAAGGTGTGACCAAAATGTTCGCCGACGATGGCCGCGGCTACATGCGGGACAAGGGAGACGGCTCCGACCTCGATCCCGGTGATGGCCTCTACTACCACGTGATGATGATGATGAACACGCAGAACCGCAGCACGGAGCTGGTGCCACCCTCACGCATCTACAAGGAACTGCGCCGCTACGTCGAACGCGGGGCCACCACCTACGCGATCAACAACGTGAGCGGCATCCGCCCCGCCGTCATGTCCGTCCAGGCGATGAACGATTTTCTCTGGAACGCAGAGCCCTACCTGAGCGTGTCTCCGGAAGTGGCCGAAAAAGCCTACCTCGAAGATTGGTATGGGAAACAATTCACGCCCGAACTGGCGGAGGAACTGGCCGCGCTGCGCTTGCACTATTACCAGATCCCCTACATGCGCGAGGAGATGCCGGAGCCCTACCACTGGCGCGGTGCCAGAGGCGAGCACCTGCTCCACTACATGACCCATGAACTCCTGACGAAATACAGCGATGCCATGATAGAAGGAGACGATATCTCGGGGATGGATACCCTCGACATGCATCTCCGGAAGGCCGCCGGACCCCTTGTCGAGACGGAGGAATTTTTTCCGGCCCTCTGGGAAGCAACCCAGGCACTGGAGTCGAAAATCCCCGAAGATCGAAAGGCTTTCTACCAGGCACACTTCACCTATCAGGTCGCGGTGCACATGTATTCCGCCCGCATGCTCGATCATGTGGTCCAGGGCTTTAACGAGTACCTGCAGGACCGGGCTCCGGAAGCATTTGCCCGGAACTTGAAGTTGGCGTTGGCCGACTTGGAGATGGCGCTCGAAGAAGCCCACAAGGCGGAGTATGGCCAGTGGGAGACCATGTTCATGCACATCCGCCTCATGGACATGTGGCGCACCCGCCTGCTGCTCAAAAAGGCCATCGCCCAAATCGAGGGCGAACCCTACACCAAGGCTTACCGCGGCGTCCTCAACGGCTCTTTCTGGGGCTCCGCCCAAAGCTATTTCGAACAGGCCGAGGGCACCTACCCGTATTTCTATGAACACACCGGCCGCGGCCTCGAGGTTCTGGAAAGCGGCGAGCCTCTGCCCAAGCCAGTCTATGAAAATGAGCCGGTGGAAACGGAACAAATCAACGATTTGAGCTTCAACACCGAAAACGCCTACGAAGTTGTGCCGGGCGGCCTGCGCGCAGGCGCGGCGCTGTGGACGGACCGCGGCTACACAGTCGGCAAGATCCCTGCCGAACTGGAGGGCGCCACCCTCATCCGGACACCGATGGAGGACCGGGCCAATCCGAACGCCGAGATCATTCGTTTCACCGCCAAGGAGGACGGCACCGTCTATGTCGGGATCAAGGACGAGATCAGGACGATGCCGGAATGGCTGGAAAGCTGGGAACTCACCGGACTTTCGATCTACGCCAGCAATGAGCTGCTGCTTTACAAAAAGAATTTCCGAGCCGGCGAGACCGTCGCCCTGGGCTCCATCCTCGGCAGCGGGGTCAGCGCGATGTATAGCGTGGCGGTCACGGGCGAGTAGCAATGGGGAGGCTTTGCAGAACTGAGGCGCGATTTTGGCCGAGATTTAAGCCGACGTGTTGTGGATCTGAGGAGGATTACTCAGCAATAAAGGGACGTCATGCGCTTTCTTAAATTTTTCACCTGTCTCGTCATTTTCTTTACCTCTTTAAACGGCAGGGATTTCGTGTCTACTGCTGAAGAGGTCAGGCTGGAAGTGGGAGAAAACTTTCAGCAGCAAAATGATCTCCATCCTGGCGGGACAGTTTTTCGAGTGGCGACAGGCGTTCACATGGAACAGAGTGTGTTGAATCCAAGAGCCGGAAACACTTGGATCGGGGAAGCCGGTGCGGTGATGGATGGAGGGAATACGGTTTCTTCGGCCTTTCATGGCAACGCGGAGAATGTGACGATTGAGCGGCTCGGGTTACGGAATTATACGGATAACGGGATCTATTTTTCGTCGGGTCGTAACGTGACCTTCCACAAAGTGAGTTTCAGCGATTTGGGCTCCGGGGACGGTGAGACCAACGGAGCCCTTCGTTTACAACGTGTGGATGGGCTGATCGTGACGGAGTGCTTCTTTACCCGTGTCTCTTCCGCGATTTTACCAACGCTCTGCCAGGGGCCTATCCGGATCGAGTGGAATCGGGGGGTGAATATCGGTCGAAATTTTGTTCAGCTGGACAAGTGTAGGGGCCCCGGGATCCGGGTGAATTACAATACCATGGAACGTGTCGGGGACTATCTGCGCCCGGGAACACAGGATGTGGAGGATTGGATATCGGTTTATAAAGTGGAAGGACTGCGGGAGGACCCTGCGCAGTTCAATTACAATCGAGCAAGAGGGCATGGCCCTTCGGCTTCCGGTTCGTTTCTCATGCTGGGCGATGGCGGGGGGCGGTTTTTGGAAGCGGTGGGCAATATTGGTGTGTCGCCGGGGCAGGTGGGGATCGGGCTCTGCGGAGGGCAGGACCTCGAGATTCGCGACAACCTCATGTTCAGTGATCGCTGGGAGCAGAGTAATGTCGCCTATTACTCTCACGACTTTAGCGCCCCGGCGCCTTGCTCGGATCATTCGTTGCTGAGGAACCGGGCTAACTGGCTGAATCGAGACGGTGTGCAAAACACCTTTTGGACAAGTGGAAACACCAAACCGCTCCACATGGAGGGCAATGTCTTCCCGGACGAGACTCTGGATGCCGGAATTTGGGATGAGTGGGAACGGACGATTGGCACACGCTCATTCCCGAGTTCGAAGGAACTGGCGGGGGCGACACCCATACCGACGACACCGTGAAAGGCTCTGCCCGCTTTTACCGCCTCAAAGTCCGAATGGCTGAATGAATTATGACACTCTCTCCCCGCATACCATCACAGATTGTCACAAATCATTGAAGAACCACAGATGACACCGATGGACACAGATGAAAGAAAGAAAAAATGAAGCAAGGGAATCAGTGCCCATCCGTGTAATCTGTGCTCAGAAAACCTGCTCTTTCCGATTTGAACCAATGATTTTGCAACTCGAACGGCGAAGACAGGCAGGAGCTTCGCAATTCGCCCGAGCCCGCTTAACCCGATTTTAGCGGCATTACTCCTCCACGAATCCGTCCACATGCTCCAGGACGATGCGCTCGCGGGCCTCGGGCCCGCGGGTAACGAGCTCCACGTTGCGGAACTCGACATCCTTGGCGTGGCGGATGTAGGCGCCCAATGAAGGCAGGACGCCGAAGAAAAACTGCTCGGGGTAGCGGGCGATGTCCTCGGGCACCACGCGCTTGGCCTGCGCCTCGGTCCCGCCGCCGGGATAGCTGATCTCGATATTCTCCAGGACCACATCCTCGACCGGGTGGCCCGGGATACCGGAAATCATGATGCCCTGGCGCGACAAATCCTCACCCGTCACGGTCGCCTTGATATTGCTGATGCGGATATTTCGGACCATGCCGACCGGCACGCCCTCGGGCTCTGCACCGACCGCGTAGATTTGCTCAAAGGGTTCGTCATACCTACGTCCACGATCGCCTAAGCGGATAAAGATAGGCCCCTCGACATCGTTCATCACAATGTTGGAAATATGGATGTTCTCAAGGATACCTCCATCCACCGCGAGGAGCTTGATCACCCCCATTTTCGTGCCGGAGAAATCACAGTCCGTGACCGTAATGTTCCTGAAGCCACCACGCGAAGAGGTGCCGCATTTGAAAGCCGCCGTATGACTGCTGGCCCGCGTGTTGCGGACGACAATGTTCTCGGTGATCCGCGTGGTGGTGCTCTTGGGGCAGATGCTGTCGTCGCCGGTATGGATCTCGCAATCTTCGATCAGCACATTCTTACACCCGTCCAGGTCGAAGCCATCGTTGTTGCGGTTTACCCGGCTATCGATGGTCACCTTTCGGGCAATGACATTATCGGAATTTACCAGATGCACACACCAGGAGGCCGCATTCTTAAAGGTGACATTTTCGAAGATCACCCCGACACAGTCCACGAAACGAATCAACATCGGCCGGTCATGGTAGGCCTCTGCGGATCCTACGGGAAAGTTCTCCCTGCTGCCGCGCCCATTGATCGTGCCGCCGCCCGTGATGCGGATATTGGTCGCATTCTCCGCATAGACCAGACACTCATCGAAAGCCGGGGCCTCGATGGCACCCTGTATGTCGCGGTCGTAATCCTCAAGAAAAAGGCTGCCCAAAAGTTCCGCTCCGGGCGCGAGACGCAATTCAACATTACTTCTCAACCGAATGGTTCCGGTGACAAACCGTCCCTCCGGCACGAGGACTACCCCGCCCCCAGTCGCCGCACAGGCATCGATTGCCTGCTGGATGGCAGGCGTGTTGAGCGTCGTGCCATCGGCTACAGCGCCTAAGTCCGCTACGTTGAAAATTTCTGCGGGCGCCTCAACATCCTCGTCCATTCCGAGCGCAACCGGCAAAGCCGCCGCCATGAATAGACAAACCAGAAACGGCAATCGGAACGGCATCACTATTGGATTTCTGACAAAGCGTTCCGAATTTTCCAATACCGCCTTGAGTCACTGCGCCGAATCAATTCTCTCTTCACGGAAAGATTTGATTATGGGAGCCAAAACATGAGGTTCAAGACTACGACCGACGACGTCGCAGCGCGATCGAAGTCAGCCCGAGCATTCCGGCGATGAGCCCGTAACTGCCGGGCTCGGGAATCGCAACCAGATCAAAACCGTTGATTCCAGTCCAAATTTCGCTCGCGTTGGTGTAGGTGACACTCAAATTTCCGGAACCGTCGGTGGTTACATCAAAACTGTAGGCATTCGTCGTCCAAGGCGTCAGAGTTCCGTTTTGGTTGAGGCGCGCGAAGTCGAAGGGAGAAGTTGCCGTCTCAGAACCCGTAATGGTCTGATTGACGGTGAAGGTGCCACTTTGATCATGGGTATCCCCGTGATAGGAGGTCAACACGAAGTCTTGGTTCGCCTCTAATCCCGAAAGAGTCATAGTAAGCTCGCCCGTAGTCGCCGAGCGACTATCTATACCGACCCATGACGACCAAAAATCGGGGTAACCTTGGATATTGCTACGGGTGAAAGATTGCTTTGCCGTATCATCATCGGCATCCGGCCACGAAAATTCGACGCCAACATTGTAGGTGCCCGCGAGCCCCCCCTCAGAAAAGGATATGTTGTTGTAGGTGACCTTGGCACCTGAGGTTGAAGCTTCGTGCGCCGTCGCGTAGCCCAGGTAATCCGTATTCGCACCTTGGGGGCCTTGACCTGCGTTGAAGCTGGAGTCTTGTCCGCCAACATTCACACGGAAGTCAGCCTGCGCGACCGAAGCCGTTGTAAGAAGCGATAGTAGGGTAATCTTAAATTTCATGGTGAATTGAAGGGTTAATAAGTAGACGGTTATGTTAATACCCTACAAAACCTCTCGCATGCAAACACAAAAATACGAAATTATAGTCGAATATGCCCAAAAACGCAGTGCAGAGCGTAGCGATTCTTTATCCGGCCTCCCTGCCGTGGATGGCGCAGTGCCTGGATGGCATCCGCGCCTATGCCAAAGCGCACGGCAACTGGCAGCTCATCACCAGCCCCCCACCCCGAAAGGCGCGGGAGAAGCGGCGCTCGATGCGCGTGGCCTGCGGGGATGGCAGGGGGGTGTAATGATTATACTGAGCAGGCACTTCGACCGGCTCAGGCCAGAGCGGCCGAGGCCTGTCGAAACCGCCTCCCATTCCGACATGAGCCGGTCATGGCACAACACGAAATGCGGAGTCGGACTGAAAAGGGTTACCCTTCGACCGTTCGACATACTCACGGCAGGCAGAAGCTCAGGCCAGAACGGCGAACTGTCTCGCTGGCTACAGTTCCAAGGCAGGGTCAGTCACGGCGGCGGCTCGGATACCAAATCCGTGCAAAACTACTCTCAGTGTATTCTTGCAAACCTCCTCCCTGCCTCTGTCTGTCCATAGGCGTGCATAAGGAAATATAAGCGGTGATCCACGCTCACGCATTGCTTACCTAATTCCCATCCTGCGCCTGCGGAATCCCCGGATAAACACAATTCAATACGCCATCCAGTGAATAAGAAAGGGCCGCACTTTCCCAAGTGCGGCCCTTCGTTGACTTCTACCCTATCAAGTTACGCACTGCGGCGACGCAGGCCTATCAAGGCCAGCGCGACACCGGCGGCCATCAGGGCATAACTGGAAGGTTCGGGAATCGCTTGCGAACCCTCCGCCAGCAAGCTTGAGGCGGTTACCGTCGCATCATCGAAGATCTTAACATTAGCAAGATCGAAGGTGCCAAACGCGTTTTTCGCCCGGTTGGTGCCGAAGATGAAATCCTCGATAACCAAACCGCCGTTTGTCGTGGCAATATTGCTTCCTACTTGTGTTAGAGTTCCACCTTCCTCGGATATCCAGAGGTCGAAGGTGTTTCCACCTGACGACTGAATGACTGTGTTGTACCAGACCCCATCCAAATAGTTGCTTTTGGGACTCGTAACCAAAGCACTTGCGTCCCGTACCTGAAGGTTGGTTCCCAGACTCGTGATTTGCCATTCCTGAGTGCTATTAGACATAGTGCTGAAGCTAGGGCCCTCGAAGTTGGCCTCCGCCGAAAGGTCGGAGCTGCGCCACCAGTAAGAGACGGTAAACGTTCCGGTCTCTAGCGTATTGTTTCTGTCGACTAGCAAATACCCGGCCCCGGTGAAAGTGGCATAGCCGTTTGCGTTTAAGGAGATCCCGCCGTCTCCCGCTGCTTGAGAGGTATCGAATTCGGTCAACGTGTTTCCATTACCGGATGAATCGTTGAGCAAATCGCCGTCAGTCATGTCGTATTCGGCAATTAGAGCCCCCTGGGCAGATGCCGCGATCAGAACCACTGGGGTCAGGAGAATGGCTAGTTTGGTTGAAGCTTTCATGGTTGTAGTATTTTTTTGTTTTTTTGTTAATAACAGCGTTGGTATTTCGCCCTTTCGTGCTGGCGACAAACGAAAGGAGGAATTGCGAGCATGATAATACTAAACTCAAAGTCCAGAAGATAGCATACTCACGCCTACTTGTCTATCCTGTGTTTACAGGATATTATTGAAAATCCTGCCGATCGACCCAGATGGCTTGATTCTGCGGGTAGAGGCCAAATTTTTCAACCTTTTCTTGTAACGACTCAGCTCGCCCTTGGTCGGGTCGACGAATTGGCTGCCGATTCGGTTGAAGTCGATCTTGATATAGCCGTAGCCGCGTTCAGGGGCATCGCTGATGATCTTGTGCAGCTATTTTTTGGTCTCCGGATGATCCGGATTGAGGATGCCAGCCAATTACTGTGCGACCACCCGTTTGCCCAATTCCACCTTAATGGATTCCGCCACCTGTTCGGCGAGCTTGGCGGAGCCCTCCTTGTTGAAATGCACATCTCCGGGCGACGAGTACTGACCGGCAAAACTTTTCGACAACGCATACAGATCATTAATGGCAATACTGTGCTTTTTCATGATTTTTTCCGCGACGGCATTGTACTTGAGATCGTCACCGACCACCCGGCCAGCCTCTCCTTCCGGCACGGAGGTGGTGGATGCCCAAATCAACCTTGCGCCGGATTGCTTCAACTGCACGACCAGCGTTTCCAGATTCTGCTCATACTGATCGAGCGGCACGGCAACAGTGCCCTTTATTTTGTCGCGGTTCCCCTGCACCTTGGATTCCGGATGGCGATAACAGAGGTCGTGCAAGCCCCAGTTGAAGTGGATCACGTCCCAGCTCGTATCACCCAACCAGCGCTTCAAATTCTGCAGGCCGGAATTGGTGTCGCCGCAGTTGGTACTCACGCGTTGAACATTCGCCACGTCCTTCAATAAGTCTATAACGGGTGGCGTGTAGCCGATCGAGATCGAGTCGCCGATAATCATCACATTCGGCAGTCCGGCTTTTATGGCGGTGTTTTCTTTCAGCCCATCCAAATCCTGCTTGGGCGTGTAGAATGCAGTTGGCTTAGCTGCCGGAACGGATCGTTCTTCTCCGTTAATGAAGACCTCGGAAACCTCTCCCGAATAGGTGAACGGCAACTCATAAGAGCCGACTGGAGAGAACGCATCCTGTCCAATCGAAAAGCCCATGCCAGGTTGAGCCGTCAGCAAGCTTCCCGCATTCCCGGAGGCCACCTCGACCCCGTCGACCCGCAAAGACATCGCCCCGCCTTCAGCCAGTATGGCTTCGATCCGGAACGGTATTTCAGGCACCCGCACAACAGACTTAATGGTAGTCAACCTGCTCTTAATCCGCACGCTGAAGCAGGCATTCCCGTTCTCAACGTAAACCACATAACCGTTTTCTTTTCCGCCCTGTGCAACCAGAACACCATCTGAGGCCTGGCCGGGAACAACCGAGCAGTGAATTTCGATCGGTTTATTCTCGATCACGGGGGATTGCTTCGCACCTAACACGACACCCCCTGAAGCTTTCCGGACCTCTGGCTTCACCCCATCCATTTTCTTGTTTCGCCAGTCGTTCTCTTCGCTGTAGTCCGGATTAGGGGTCGGCATCACGGCTCCCGAATTTTCACGCCAGTCATGCAGCTTTTTGGTTAGCTTGGCAGTCAGCTCGGGCATAGACGGAGCGAGGTCGTTCTGCTCGCCGATGTCAGCCTTGAGGTTATAGAGCTCCACCGCGCCGGTTTCGTAGACCTCGATCAGTTTGTAGTCGCCCATACGCACCGCTCCGGCCGGGCCCATGGAATTGATGTGATGGTAATGCGGGTAATGAAAATAGAGCGCCTCGCGTTCGAGCGACTCCTCGTCTCCGCTGAGCAGCCCCGCGAGGCTGCGGCCATCGAGGTGTTGATCGGGGCGCAGGGGCAGGCCCGCCAGCTCGAGAATGGTCGGGTAAATATCTGTGGTGATCACCGGTTCCTCAATCGTCCGGCTGGCCTTCACCTTGCCGGGGAGACGGACCAACAACGGCACGCGAATGCCTCCCTCATACACCCAGGCCTTGCCCGCCCGCAGGGGCAGCAGGCTGGTCGGTGCATTCCCGCTTGCCCCGGTGGAAAGTCCCCCGTTGTCCGAGGTGAAAATAACGATCGTCTCGTTTTCCAAGTCCAACCGGGCCAGAGCATCGAGGATGCGACCGATATTTTCATCCATGCTCTCCACCATAGCCGCATAGCGCGGATCGTCCTGGCGGGCCCGGCTCTGACTGTCCCAAACCGGCACCGGCTCCGGCCGGTCGGTATCCAGCCCCAGTCGTTCGGCCTTTTGCCGATACGCTTCCAGCTTATCCTTTCTCGGAATGATCGGGGTGTGGACCGTGTAATACCACATATTCAGGAAGAAGGGTTGATCCTGATTCGCCTCGATAAAATCGATCGCCTTGTCGGTCAGGGCATCGGTCAGGTAATCGCCGGGTTCGCCGTCTTCCATATCCGGCACGTTGGTCCCGGGGTGTTGTTCGCTCTCGTAAGGATAGTCATACGAGCCAGGCTGTCCCATCCGGTGCCCGGCGATGTTCAGATCGAAGCCATACTCCCGGGGGAAGTAGTCTTCGCTGGTGTCGTTGTGAGCCTGGAGATGCCATTTTCCAACATGGGCGGTTTGATACCCGGCCTCTTTGAGCGCCTCCGCCAGGGTCACATCCTCCAAGGGCATGTTGCCGGATACGGCGGGCGGATTGAGCGGGTAGTCAGGCCCCTTGGGACCGGAGGATCCGCTGTGGTTGGTCAATCCGAAGCGGCTTGGATACTTCCCGGTGAGCACGCTCGCCCTCGTGGGCGAGCAGACCGGACTGGCCGCATAGGCCGCAGGAAAAAAAGCCCCCTCGGCGGCCAGCTGATTGAGCCGGGGGGTCTCGTAAAAGGTGCTGCCGGTCCGTTCGATATCGTTCCAACCGAGATCATCGATCAGAAAAAGCACCACATTCGGCTTGGCCGATGCCGCGGCAGATGGCGAGACCGCAGCGGTCGCGAGAAAGCAGGCACAAAGAAAAAGGAGAAGATTTCGCATGGGATATGGTTTGAAGGACGGTGGACGGCCACAACAGCTCTCCCACCATAAGGTAACAAAACTCAAATCCTACACGATTTTGCGCAGTTTGCCCATCCCGAGTTTAAGGGATGCGCCGTCTGGATCGTCACCCATTCCGACATGAGCCGATCATGGCACGACATCCTCGAAAATCAGCCTGCGCGGACGCGCCTACCAAAAGACGACGTAGAGCGCAATGGCCGCAAGCACCACGCCGACGCCGACCAGCTTCGCTCCCGAAGAGGACTCCAGCGCGATCTGATCATTGACCGGCATGACGACCGGTTGCGCCATCGGCCTGAGAAGCGTCAGCGCCAGGCCGGTCACCAGAACAATGCCCAGGGTGATGGCCATTCGGTTGAGGAAGGCGATATCCGAAGCGAAGATCAGGAGCGCACCGTAAACCAAAACGCTGGTGACGATCCCCACCACCCCGAAGCAGCGGGGGGTTTTCGGCGAGAAGAAGCCGAAAATGAAGACCGCCAGAATGCCGGGTGAGATGAATCCCTGGAACTCCTGGATGTAAGCGAAGATACTTCGAAAAGCGTTAAGCTGCGGTGCGAATGAGGCCGCCAAGAGGACGAATACCACCACCAGGCCGCGGCCTACTTTGACCAATGTCGCCTGCGGCGCATCTTTTTTGAATTTTGCAAAGAGGTCCATCGTGGCGAGGGTGGACGCCGAGTTCAGCATCGAGGCCAGCGAACTGATGACCGCACCACAAAGGGCGGCCAGCACGAACCACGAGATCCAGGGCATCGGCTTGATCAGGTTGCGCACCAGCACGGGAAAGGCTGCGTCGTAGTCGTATCCCTTCAGGGTGCCCGCCACCGTCGATTCCGGACTCCGGGCCACGGCTTCGTCCACCATGGCGTTGATCTGCTTGGAAATTTCCAGGGCGCTCATCCCGGCCGAAAGTTGAACCGGAGTCAGCATTCCGGTGGCCGCACTGTTGCGCTGCCAAATACCGATCGCCTGCTCCCGGTCCAGAGAGACGAAATCCTCTTCCACTTTGAAGAGCGCGTCCGACGCTGCTTCCGCCAAAACGGTGTCGTTGATGTTGGCTGCGTTTGACCGCAGGTCGTCCGAAAACAGGTTGAATGCCAGAATGCCCGGAATCACGACAACGAAGGGAATGCACAACTTCAGGAAGGCGGCAAAGACGATGCCCCGCTGCCCCTCCGCCAGCGATTTCGCGCCCAGGGTCCGCTGGACGATGAACTGGTTGAGCCCCCAATAGAAGAAATTCGGAATCCAGATACCGATTAGGAGTGCGGTCCAGGGCATGTCCGGATCGTCCGCCGGACGAACCATGTGCAATTTGCCGCCGGCACCGTTGGCGCCGACCACCGCTTCCGCCTCGCCGTCGACCCCGTCGTTCAGCAGCATGAAGCGTTCGATCGGCCCCGCTTGCGCGATATCCTCGACCGTCGCGTTCGAATTGGCGACCTTGGTCAGAATCAAATCTTCCGCCGGCCTTTCTCCGAGATAATTGAAGGCCAGAACCATGACAATCGCGCCGCCGAGGACCAGCGATCCACCCCAAACCAGATCGGTCCAGGCGCAGGCCTTCAAACCCCCGATAAAGACGTAGACCGCCGCCAGGACGGCAATCGCCCAGCACATCGCGGTCAAATTCCCGATCACCGGAACGTCGGCATAGTATTCGGAGACGAATTTGGCCCCCGAGAAAATCACCGTCGAAGTGTTCACAAAAACCAGCGTCAGAATGGCCGGGATCGACATGGCCAAACGGGCGACCGAGTCGAAGCGGTATTCCAGAAACTCGGGAATCGTATAAATGCCCGCCTTGAGGAATTTCGGCAGGAACCAGAAGCCCACGATAATCAAGGTGACAGCGGCCAGCCACTCCCACGAGGCGATGGCCAGCCCCTGCCGGTCCGCCGCGCCACCGGACATGCCGACGAATTGCTCCGTCGAGATATTGGCGGCGATGAGCGAAAACCCGATCAGCCACCAGGATAGACCGCGCCCGGCGAGGAAGTAGTCGGAGGCGCCTTTTTCGCCATGGACGTCCTCGTCCCGGCTTTTCCATATACCGAGAGCGATGACGCCGACGACGGCGAGAATAAACAGAGTGATTTCGAGGACGTGCATAAAGACGAAGGGAGTACTTGATTTTTCTGAATAAGGTGCAGTTCAGCGAGAGAAGCCAGCAGGATACTACTAACATTACAAACAAATTTTTACAAATGTGACCAGCTAAGCCATTTCGGCTACGCATCATCGAGCCGCAAATACGGATACGCCTTCCCCCTGGCACAAATACCAGCCTTGACCGGGTTCATCTCCAAATAGTTCCTCCATTTACGGTATTCCTCCGCATCCCGAATCAAACGATCATTTTACTTTATGAGTTGGTCGTATTCGGCATGAGTTCCAATCCAAATCCAGACGATGCCCTCTTCTCTTTCTTTTCCCAAAGCCCGGTAGCTGATTCCGACCCTTGCCGACCAAAATATCCCCACTTTTTTCAGCCTCAAGGAGGGGTGCCTTGAATCTTCTTTCATCAGCGAAAAGTTCTTATCCGCCAGGTCCTGAATGTTCTCAGGCAGTAATCTGTAGTGAAACCAAAAGTCGGGAGAGTTAAAGTGCTTCATAGCTCTGTGCACTGCCCTGACTCAAAGGCGAGATCTGCTTTCTTCCCCAACTTATCGAGTTTCCCGGCAGCAACATCCTGCTCGAACTGGGCATCCCAGCGTTTCGCGGCGTAGGCATCAATCCACTTCGTAAATGCCTCGAAATCAGAAGAATCCAAGTTTTCGACTTCTTTTTCTAATTCAGTTAAGCTCATGGGTGTGAATGTAAGAATATTTTAAGGCGATGAGCAAATCTATTTTGGGATCTACGCTACGAGACGTTTGCGTGCCAGCCTCAAGTAGCCGGATTGACTTCCGCCCTGGCCTGAGCTTGTCGAAGCGCCCGGCAGGGGCCTGTCGAAAACGCCCTGGCCTGAGCCTGTCGAAGGCCTCCCATTCCGACGCGAACCGATGGGTTCTAGCGCTAAGGGGCGATTACGATTACGAAGCTCCTAATCCTAATCGTAATCCGCTCTCAGCCTGCCCGCCGTAGCCTCCGGCGAAGGCTGGGTCGCCGTTCTCGTTAACCGATTCCCGTTTTTCCGACCATTTCGGTTCCACGATATCGGCGACGAGATTGGTGGACGATTACGGGTAACTCCACTCGTAAACCGTTCTCGTCGCCGTTCTCGTTAACCGATTCCCGTTTTTCCGACCATTCCGGTTCGACGATAGCGGCGACGAGATTGGTGGACGATTTGCCGCCCTGGCCTGAGCTTGTCGAAGCGCCTGGCAGAGGCCTGTCGAAAACGCCCTGGCCTGAGCCTGTCGAAGGCCTCCCATTCCGACGCGAACCCATCACCACGCCTGGCGAACGGCAAAGCCATTTCGCCTACGCTCCGACTCGGGGACCAAGGTGAGCCACATGCATGGGTGAACTGACTGCGCCTTTGGTGATCACGACCAAGATTTGGATTTCTCAGGCGAAATCCTGTAAACACACGATTGGAAATTTAAAGCTTTCTGTTAATATGCACATCTGACAATAGTCATCGAAAGCCGTATGTGCCTTTCTTTTCAGAATCCACCTCCAACCCCGTAACTATGAAAACCATCCAGTACGCTTCCATCGGACTACTCAGTTTGTGCCTGCAGTCCCTCACTTTAACCGCCGGCGTCGACGATCTGCGCTTCTCCAGGGACCATTTGAACGTCACGGCCAAAGCTGATGGCATCGCGGATTTCGCGGGCGCGTCGTCGGCTGTCTTTACGGTCGATGGCAAGACGCATCGCATCGGCACGCAAGAGCGTAATCTACTGGGCGATGTCCGCACCAGCACAGTGGTCACTCCGTTCGGCGATGCCGAGCTCATGGAGGCGACCTACGGTCGTGAAGGGCACCCGTATCAATACACCCTGAAGATCAAGCGCTTGAAGGACCTCGATGCCTTTACCGTGCAGGGAATCTTCCATAACCGCAGCGATGTGGACGTGCAGTTGAAGGTCTTTGATCTCTTTGACATGCGTGAGGGCATGGGGGGGGCACTGACCGTGGACGACTCGAGCCAGTGGTTGATCACGCCATTGATGGAAGACACCCCGGCGACCACGTATGATAAAGCGGAAAAACGCTTGAACGAAGCGGCACTGTTCAAGGGGCCGGACGGGGACGGCTTTCTGGTCGGCCCAGTTGGCCCGGCCGAGGCTTTCACCAATGTGCAATTTGTGAATCAGGAGCTGATTGCCTCGGTCCATATGGAAGTGCTCGTCAGCCCCGGAGAGAGCCGCCGCTCCGAGGAAATGATCTTCTGCTTCGAGCCGACGACTATGGCGACCGATATCTGGACCCGCTGGGTGGCGGCCACCCACGGAGCGCGTCTCCATCGCGGTCCGGTCTACGGCTGGTGCAGCTGGTATGATACGACTACGAATATCACCGCCGAGCACGTGCTCAATGTGACCGAGGTAATCGACGCGAATCCGAATACCTTCGGCAAGGGCATCATCCAGATCGACGACGGTTACCAGAAAATGGATGGTGACTGGACCGCTAACGACAAATTCCCCATGGGTATGGCAGCGGTCGCCGAGCAAATTCGCGAGACCGGAAACATCCCGGGTGTTTGGTTTGCCCCGCTCATGATCCGCCCGGACCACCCATGGGCCATCGAGAATCCGGATGCCATCCAGAAGGGTGCTGGCGGGCTCGAGCGTTTTATGAACCCGAACCCGTTCCACCCGGCGGGGGCGCACTGGATCCGGTCCGACCATCCGAAGTCGAAAGAGTTTCTTTACAACATCATTGCTGATGCCCGTGAGCGCGGCTTCGGTTACATCAAAATCGATTTCAACGGGATCGGGGATTATTATGATCCGAAAAAGACCCGGCTGCAGGTCTTCCGGGAGCTCTACACGATCTATCGCGAGGCGGCCGGTGAGGATATCTACATCCTTTCCTGCCTCGGTCAGCCAACCCGCGGCGTGGTCGGCTTTATCGATTCCGCCCGGGTTGGTCCGGACTCGCACCCAGCCCATTTTTCCAAATGCCTGAAGTCGGTGCTTCGCTTCCAGATCTTTGATAATGTCTGGTGGCAGAACGACCCGGATGTGGCCTACGTCAGCCCCACCGGCACGGTGGTCGACGGCGAGAAGCGCTCGCTGGGTGGCACCCCGCAGGGCGAGGGCATGTGGCGCAGCTGGCACAATACGGTCGGTTTGGTGGGTGGCACCTCGATGATCAGTGATCCCATTGATGCACCTGGCGTGGAGGAGACATGGCGCAACTATGAGATCCTGCGTCCGTCGCACAATGAGACCACACGTCTGCTCACGCTCGGCCGCTCGCCTTACAATGAGGTTTTCGGTTTTGACGCGAGCCGTCCCTATGGTGACTTTGCCGTCTACAATCTCTACAACCCGCGTCACGCTGAGGATGATCACCGCAACCAGAAGGCCGGCGATCCCGAATACAAGAAAGCGGTCTCTATTGATTTGGTCGAGGCGGGTTTGCCTGCCGGTGTGAACTGTGCGGTCTTCGATTTCTGGGAAAACAAGGTCGTTGGGTTTACCACTGATAACTACACCACCGAAGAACTGCCGGGCCTTTCCTCCCGTCTACTGCGTTTCACGCCGATGAATGCAGCGCAAACGGATCTTCCGGTTCTCGTCGGTTCCAACCTGCACATCGCAATGGGAGCCACAGAGATTGCCAATATCCGTGTGACGCCGACAAAGCTGATGATCGACTTGATCGATGCCGGTGCCCGGGAAGGTAGTTTGACCTTCTACAGCAAAAAAGCCCTCGAAGCGGTCGATGCAGAAGGCTGCGAGATCGTATCGGTGGAAGACCTCGGCAACCATCTCTGGCGCGTCAACCTTTCAGAACGCCAGTGGGGGCAGGCACAGTCCGTCGCGCTTTCGATTGACTCCCTGTAAGCAGGTTTGATTGATTCGCCGATTCAAGCCCATGTCTGCACCCCCGCAGCATGGGCTTTTCAACTGCTTCATCTTAATGAAATGTCTTATGAAAACCCAATTCTATCCCGCTGTATTCATTCACCTTATTTTGGTGCTTTTCCCCTTGCTTGCCTCGGCGGATGCAAGGTACCCCACCCCTCCGGAAATTTGGGCGCAATACGATCCGGACGCGGGTGACTTCAACGAGGAGATCGTTTCCGAATCAGTTCGAAACGGCATCTACTACCGCGAGAGCTACATCAGCGCCTATGTCCTGGGGGAGGAGATCCGGGTCTATTGCAAGTATGCGGTCAAAGAAGGTGCCACCAATGCGCCGGGCTTGATGAATGTTCACGGGTGGATGAGCATGCCTCGTATTGCGGACGACTACGTGGAGGACGGCTGGGCGGTTATGGCTCATGATTACTGTGGGAGAACCGGTGATCGCACGCATTACACAAAGTATCCCGAATCCCTGGAGCACGGGAATATGGATCGTAAGATTGCCTCCCCAATCTGGGATCAGCTGCCGAACAAGGAGTCGATCACGGACTATAAACAGACATCGGATTACCTGTGGTATGCCATCCAGCGCAGGGTGCTGAGTTATCTGTGCATTCAGGAGGAAGTGGACACCAGTCGCATTGGCGCCCAGGGCTATTCCTATGGCGGGACGATTATTTGGAATTTGGCTATGGATGCGCGCGTCGATGCGGTGGTCGCTTATTTTGGCATCGGCTGGAATACCTACTACCGAAGCAAGCGGGTCTGGATGTATAACCATCCCCATGTCGAACCGCCAAGGTCGCCCGGCGAGGAACTCTATCTGGCAACAGTGGCCCCTCAGGCGCATGCGGCCCACATAGACGCGGCCTGCCTCTGGTTGAACGGCAGCAACGACCATCATGGCGGGCACGAGCGGGGGGAGCAGACTTTCAAGATGTTCCAGCCCGGCGTGCCCTGGGATTTCGCGCATCAGGCGCGGGGACACCACAACACCGAGAAACTAGGCAATAGTGCGAAAATCTGGCTGGAAAAATACGTGCTCGGAATCGACCATTTCTGGCCGGAACGGCCTGAAACCACCATTTCGCTGGATAACGAAGGGATTCCGGCTTTTACGATCGAGCCGGCATCGGTCGATAAAATCGAGGCACTCAAGCTATATTATGCCCAGAAGAGTCCCATCAGTTTCGCCCGCGCATGGCGCGATGTGGAGGCGGTTCGGGAAGGCGATCGCTGGACCGGTTCACTCCCCGTTTTGAATGTTGACGACTATGTGTTCGCCTTTGCGAACCTGCGCTATGAAGGCGATGTCGTCATCTCATCCGATTTCGAGGCCGCCATTCCCTCGGAATTGGGAGCCGCCATCGCCACCGACGAACCCTCCAACCAGCTCTCCGAGGGCACGGGCATGTGGAAAGAGGTGGCACCGGCCGAAGGTGTTGGAGGGGTCAAGGGATTCCGCGTGTTAAATCGCCATCGCGGCACCCGGAATGATCAGTTTAACGACCCAAAGTGGACAGCCCCCGAGGGTGCCGATCTGGCCTTCAAATTCTATTGCACCCAACCCCAGGAGATTGCCCTGGTAGTGAACGGACACTTCGAGAAGCGTTTGCAGATCACGGCCTCCGATGAGTGGCAGCGCATGCGGGTTCCGGCAGAGGACTTGGTGAGCACGCGTAACCAGCAAACTATGTCCTCTTGGTCCGACACACAAATGGTTGAGTTGAAGCCCGCACCGGGTTCTGATATCACTCAGATCATCTTCGCCGATTTTGAGTGGGCAACGCGCGAATCCCCGTGAAAATCCCCATCGATCAAGAGGAAACTCAGTTTCGGGGTCGATGTCGGTCGCCCCGGTTTCCAAAACCGAGGCCACGGTATGCAGATCTATTAGGTTCATACCTTTTTCGAATCGGTATAATACCGAGGCGAAGCCGACACTCGAAGACACTATCTGGACTTGTTGATTCAAGCGCACGAAGGTCGGAAATTGAGAAAAGCCCGTCAAGGCGCATCAGCACTGATCTGATCGTATGAGTGAAGGGGGCAGGGATTAGCTTCCGTCTAGCCAACGTGGCGCGAGGCTTCCGATTTCTGTATCATATCGGCGATTTCGTCGACACTGGCACCGCCACAAGTTGCGTCGCGTTCTTCAGTGTAGTTCCCCTCTCCGGCTTCAAACTGATTAAAAAAACGAACCGTATTAGACACACCCAAACGCTCGTAAAGGACATGACGTGCCTCCGAAGAAAGTTCATGTAATGTTTTAATAGGATGGCTCATAATTTCAATTTCTCGACCAACTCTAGCACTGATACGACCTGAGTCAAACCTGTCTTAAGCACTTTTGCTCGGCTCAAGAAGCGATCATCGCAGCTGCAAAAATACGTAATCTTGCCCGTGACAGCAGACGCCAGATGTAAGGCATCCATTGGCTTAATACCGCCTTGAGCGTAGTCGTTGGCCTGATCGCGAATCGCGTCCGAAAACTCAACGAATTCCGAACAACGCCCCAGTAAATCTAGGCAGTAATCGTGACGGGCAGAGGCCGTGATCCGTCCAACTTCGAATAGCAACGCACCTGAGGAAAACAAAACCAAGTCGCCTGCTTCAAAAAGTTCGATCAACTTGAGCACTGCTTCGGCTTCAGTGGCCACACGCAATTGTGAGCGATCATCGAAGGGACGTTGCAACGCACAGCAGTCCAAATATAAACTTATTGGCATGAGTCAGATTCAGCCACATAAATGAGGTGCGTCAAGTTGCTAGATACGACAACTGTTTTCGCTTCACTTGTCTCGGCGTAGTCCGGCGACTGCCAGACGAAGACGGATCCAACCCGCCAAAACCGCTAATACCGAGGCGAAGCCGACACTCGAAAACACTATCTGGACTTGTTGATTCAAGCGCACGAAGGTCGGAAATTGAGAAAAGCCCGTCAAGGCGCATCAACACTGAACAGATCGTATGAGTGAAGGGAGCAGGGATGAAATGTGGGCGGCAGAGCCAACCCACCTACGCAACCAGACGTTTCCGTGCCGCCTTTCGTAGCCGGGTTGGCTCCGCCGCCCTGGCCTGAGCTTGTCGAAGTGCCCGGTCGAGGCCTATCGAACCCGCGTCCCATTCCGACGCGAACCCATCAGCACGCGACTGGCGAACGGCAAAGCCATTTCGCCTACGGTTCTCACACTCTGCCGCACTTGCCGCCGACAAGGCTCCCGCCGCCGAGGCGGCGACCGACACTCCCACGCCAATCCGGCGACGGATCGACTGCATGACTTTCTTCTGATTCATACTCATAAGTTACCTTTTTCTTTGGCTGCTATTATTCGACTTTTAGAGTCATTTCAAACTGATAGGGTTGAACGGGCAGCATATATTCTGGCAACGGCTTCGGCCCGCAGCTGGCGTTGCCGAGCCCAAGCATCCGGTGATCCAGATACAAAATCGTCTCTTGGCGCGGGGTGAGGAAACCGGGACGTATATAGCGGCTATAGTCCAACTCGTCAAAGTGAAGCGCGGTGAAAAGAAAGGGCTCTGAAGATTCCACGCGGAAGACAGGACCATTGCCATTCGGGCTCGTCAAACTGACTCTGGAAACATCGCTGCGTAAACCATTGTGTTGCGGATTCAAATACGGCACAAACAAGTCGGTGACCGTGGACGTATAATTCCCCAGGAAGGCTGAAGTTTTGCGGTCAGGATAATTTTCGTGCGGGCCACGGCCATACCACTGCACTCGCTCAAAGGAGGGGTCGAGTGCGAGCTTGAGTCCGACACGTGGCAGCACTTCAAATTCCTCCAGCCCCTCCGGAGTCATCTCACAGCGAACCCGTATGACTCCGTTCCCGTAAATACGATATTCCAGCTGATAGTCCACGCGACCGTTTGGATAGACATTCTCTTTGACCACCCGAATCGTTGCTGATCCGTCTGCCTCCATCGAGGATTGAAAGTCAATCAATGCCTGCTCCGGGGCATAAATGCGGTTGTGCATCCAAGGGCCACGAAACCAGCGGTCGTTACTGATCGGCGCCCGGTATAAATTCAAGTCGATGCCCTTGATATTGGAATTCTGTGCCAAGCATTCTTCACCATCAACCTGTAGCGAAGTCATCAATCCTGTTTGCTTATTGAAGCGAACAGAGAGACCCGCTCCTTCGACGACGAGTGAGGCAGGCCCATCCGAAAGCCGAACAGCTCCACTCCCCTCGCTGACCAGGGCGGTGCCCTCTTGCAGAATAAATTGTTCGGACGCCACCTCGTGTCCGGCCTCGGCCCAAAGCGTGGATGACCCGAGTTTGTAGCTGAGATTGAGCAAATACTCGGCACCCGGGTCGAGCGGACCTACCGGGACTTGGCTTACAGCACTGCCATCCGGCTCCACATCGATCGGCTGAAAATCGCCAGATTTAACCGGCTCTCCGTTCCGAATCAATTCCCAGGAACCGACAAACTCATTCAAGTTTGTGAAATTGTATTTATTACGAATCTCGATCTTAGCATCCTTGGCGGAAAGTAGTTCAAAGCCGATGTATTGCTGCACCTTCTTCACCTCGTACATTTCCGGCTGAACGGTTCGATCCGAAAAGATAAGGCAGTAGACCCCACCATCCTTAGCGCCTTGTCTGGACTCCCCCTCGTGCGCGGCACCTCGCTCAAAATCAGTACCGTGCGACCAACGCTGTGTGCCATCCGGGCCTTCGATTCGAACCGTCTGCGCCACCCAATCCCAAATGTATCCACCGACAAAGTGCGGAGTTTCTTCGATCAGGTCCCAGTAGACGTCGTAGTTACCCAGTGCATTACCCATTGCGTGGGCAAACTCGATCATGATGTAGGGCTTCCCAAAACGCGGCTCACCCCAGAAACTCTTGAGGTGGTCAATCGATGGATACATGGAGCTGTTCATGTCGAACCAATCCTTTTCCTCCATCTCGATCGTTTCACGACCATCGTAGGAGATCGGACGCGTCGGATCAATACGGCGAACGACATCGCCCATGATCATCAGGTTTCGACCAATACCAGATTCATTGGCCAGCGACCAAAAGATAATTGAAGGGTGATTTTTTGCCCGCTCGACCATCGCAGAGACCCGATCCACCGATGCCCCTAACCAGCGGGTATCACTCCCGGGCAAGCCTTCACGCTTGATAAAAAAATCACTCGTCTCCAGCGCCTCATCCATAACGTAGAGTCCATACTTATCACAAATATCATACCAGCGGGTATCGTTCGGGTAGTGACTGCTGCGCACCGCGTTGATGTTGAACTGCTTCATCAATTTCGCATCCTGTACCATCCCTTCGACAGTCAGGGTCTTCCCTCCTTCGGGATCGTTCTCATGGCGATTCACACCTTTGATTTTAACGTTCTTTCCGTTCACAAACAGTCCGTTCAAATTGAGCTCAATTTCACGGAATCCGAAGTGAGCACCCGTGGCTTCGATCAGATTCCCATTTTTATCACGAAGCGTGAGCAAGACCTGGTAGAGATAAGGGTCTTCCGCCGACCACTTGCGCGGATTCTGGATCGCGGCCTCAAGATCCAGCACCGCAACCAAACCGCCCGCCCCATCGCGATCCTTGAACGGTGTCGCCACTGCCAACTTCTGCGGGCCCACAGTCTTCCCCTCCGCATCGAGCAAAGTCATCTCAACCTGGTAGTCCAGCGCATGCTCAATCCGGTGATTGAATACTTTGACCTCCGCATGAAGTAGCGCGTCCTCGTAATTTTCATCCAAATCGCTGGTCAGTAAAAAATCCTGAATGTGCAAGTCTGCCGTGCTGTAGAGGTAGACATCGCGCAGGATGCCACTAAAGTTCCATCCTGCCGCGTCTTCCAGATTCGAACCGTCGGACCAGCGAATCACCTGCACCGCCAAAACATTTTCACCGGGTCGCAAGTGCTTGGTAATATTGAAAGCCGCAGCTGTCCATGAATCCTCATCGTAGCCGACAAATTTTCCATTCACCCAGACGTTGAAGGCACTGGACACACCATTGAAATGAAGAATGACCTGACGGCCGTCCCAAGTCTCCGGAACGGTAAACGTTCGACGGTAACTGCCAACGGAATTCCCCTCATCGGGGATGTCCATGACATGTCCTGCTTCCTCGCGCATGCGCGTGGTTGGCATCGTGCCGAAGAAGGGCTTACCATACCCCAGAAGTTCCAAGCACGAAGGCACCGGAATGGTGACCCAACCTGTATCGTCGAAATCCAAAGCCTCAAAGCCAATGCTGCGCTCGAGCGGATGCTTGGCCCAACTGAATTTCCACTCTCCATTCAGCGATTGATAGTAACTGGAAGCCTCCAGATCCACGTAATCCGCCTGAGCCAAGTTTTGCAAAGAACGCCGAGCTGATTCCATACTGGCATAGGGCACTTTGGTTGTTTGGTGGGACAGCGTGTTTACGGTATAGACACTCGGGTCCTTCCAGAAAACATACGCATCGCGCAGGGTTTCCCGCTCAGCCTTAGCCTCCAACATCGACTGGGTGAGCCGTCGAATGGCGACAGCATCCGCCATCACGAATTGACGCTGGTCACTGTTATCCACCGTATCGACTCTGACCTTAAGTGTGCCATCACTGACCTCTGCGGATCGGGTGATTACCTGAAAAGGGATCTCTGCTGTGCCGTCACTAAGGACAGGGCCACCGGTCGCCGCCATACGCTGGTTGACCTTAGCCACTGCTTGCCCCTGAACTGAAAAAGGGGCCGCCGTTGCGCGATTCGCATCCGGTTCATGACTCACCGCCACTTCGTAGATACCTTCAGGGAGATTGAGGAAAGTCCACTCCGCATAGCCGTCCTCGCGATAATACCGGGAAGTTTGCCCCCAGTCCTGCGTGCCCCGAAGACTTGCCGGAGCAGTAAAGCCATGCGCAACAAAGCGACTCTGCGCATCATTGCTCGTGGATTCATCCGCTACGATCCATCCATCGACCACGAAAGTGCCTGCCGATGCTGAAAGAACTAAAAATAAGAAAAAAAGAGTTTGGAGTATTCTGCGGTAGGTCATGGGATTCATTTTTGTTTATTATTAACATTTTATAGGAATTACACTGTGGCAATTGAAAGATTCACTGGGTTCTCATGCGTGAGAACCGAACTGGCGTCATGCATCCTGCATCAGGGCGCTGCGCCCACCATCAACGAGTAGTGTGGTGCCGGAAATAAAGCCGCCGTGCGGGCTGGCGAGAAAGGCACAGAGCGCACCGATTTCATCGACCGTGCCGATCCGTCCGGCCGGATGCGAGTCCTCGGTGCGTTTGCGTTCCGCAGCAGGATCCGGAAAAGAGTTAAACCAGGCGTCATTACCCGGCGTATCGATAAAGCCCGGGGCCACCCCCACACAGCGCACTTCAGGCCCCCACTCGATGGCGAGGGATTGAACCAAGCCGAGCAAGCCTGCCTTAGCGACATTGTAGGGGAAGCACCCGGGAATGGTGTTGTTCGCATGATTGGAACCAATGATAACAATCGCGCCCGGTTCACCCTGAGCGCCCGCTTTCAATAAGGGTAAGGCTGCTTTAGAGAGCCGCCAATGCGAAGCGAGGTCGAGATTCATGCACTCATCCCAATCTTCTTCAGAGCATGACTCCGCTCCCTTGAACACGTTGCGCCCGGCATTGGAAATCAACACATCGAGGCTACCCCATTGCCCTGCCACTGCCTGCATCAGACGAGCCGGCGTGTCGCGCTCGGACAAGTTGCCCTGCACATAGAGGGCCTTGCGTCCGTAGCTCTCTACCTCACGGATGAAGTTTAATACGTTTTCGTGATCTGCAGCAGCCATGCCGCAACCGGCCACATCACATCCGGCAATGGCCAAAGCCCGCGCGATGCCAAGGCCGATCCCACGGGTAGAGCCCGAGACAAAGGCTCGCTTGTTTTCTAAATCAATATTCAAGGCCATGGCTGCATTCTCGGGTTAGACGTAAAAATTCTCTTTTTCCTTCAGGCCGCGAATGCCGGGGTGCTTCTCCAACTCTTCCTCAACCAGATCCACACCGAGTCCCGGACGATCCGAAAGATGGAGGAACCCGTCGCGCACATCGAGCGGATGCGTAATGACCTCATCCCGCCATGCCACATCATTCACCATGAATTCGCAACGGAAGAAATTCGGAATCGAGGCACAGACATGGGCGCTGGCCAAGGTGCTGAGTGGGCCGTTCGGATTGTGCGGCGCGACGAGGACTCCGTAAGCCTCACCCATCGATGCGATGCGCTTCATCTCGGAGGGACCTCCGCAACGGGTGATGTCCGGCATGATGACATCGCAAATGTGTTTTTCCAAAACAGGTCGGAATCCGTGGCGCGTGTAGTGACGCTCCCCCACGCAGATCGGCACATTACTCGGCAGGCGGTCACGGAAGGCACGCAGCGTATCGGCGTTTTCGGGCCCGGCGGGCTCTTCATACCAGGTCACACCCAACGGTGCCAGGCGCTCGGCCATCTTCACCGCCACCTCAAAATTCAGCATGGCGTGAGTTTCGATCATCATATCAAACTCGGGGCCGACGGCCTCACGCACCGCTTTGGTCACTTCGAAGGCAACGTCCTGTTGCACAGGGGTGAGCCCGAGATCCGTATCCAGATCTTCACCATAAAGATAATTGGTATGCGCAAAGGGGTCGAATTTGAGGCCCGTAAAGCCCAGCTCTTTTACACGCTTGGCTTGTCGTGCATAATCCTCCGCAGAATGGCCGCCACCCGTGAACCAGTAGTTCGCATATAAGCGCAGCTGCGTGCGGAAGGCACCGCCCAGCAGCTGATAGCAAGGCATGTCGTAGGCCTTGCCCTTCAAGTCGAGCAAGGCCATATCGATCCCACTGATCGCGCACATACTGGCACCGTACGGGCCAATCCAATTCAAATCGCGATACAGCTTCTGCCAGATGAAATCAGTGCGCAGCGGATCGAGTCCAATGATGCGTTCGCCCGCATGCTTGGCCGCCGCCTCAATGATCGGACTGCCCGGCCAATTTGTTGCCTCACCCACACCAGTGTGACCGGTATCCGTGACGATTTTAATCATGGTCCAGTTGTATTTCACACCCTCGACCAGCCACACTTTGACTTCAGTAATTTTCATTTTAGTTCACAAATTTAATCTCCCGTATCCCCTATCCCCCATCTCACATAATGCCAAATTTATCCCATGCCGCCTGTGCGCCCATACCGCCCTTGATCGCCTCGAAGACCTGCTTCTCTCCATAGGCTTTTTCCCATGAGCGACGGAAGACCTCTGCTTCAATTTCTTTGGGGATAATGCAAACACCATCCAAGTCCCCAAAGACAATATCGCCGGGACGCACACGCACGCCTTCGATCTCAATCGTACAGCGATAATCAGTCACCTTGCCTCGCGGACGCTGATCCTGCGCGTGGCGTCCGTGGGAGAAGCAGGGAAAATTTTGCGCCAGGATGCCACGTGTGTCTCGCGAATACCCATTGACCACCGCGCCCGCAGCTCCCCGATTACTCGCGGCCATGCTCATCAACTCTCCCCAGAGCGCATAGTTCGGCGACGAACCTGTGCAGATGTAGACCTCATTCTCGCGTAAATCGTCAAGTGCCCGGAGCATTAAACCGAAAGGTTGATTCAAGTCGGCTCCGACCCGACCGGGTCCTTCGCCACCAAAATCATCGGCCTCCAAGACCGGCATCGCCCGCCCCACCACGACGAGATCGTCTCGCAAAGGCATAATTTTTGGGGGCAGAAATTGATGAGTATACCCCATCAGGTCCATGATGTCTCCGATCACGGCAGAGAATAAGCCCTCGCGCATAAAATCGAATAGCTCCGAATCATTTGCATAAGTGGGAATTTCCAATGAATCACTCATCCCAACAATCTCGCAAGAAACAATCGCGGGCTCAAGTTTACAGAGCACACAAAAGAGACGCTATTTCGAACAAAAAGCACAACGTCCAAGTCATCCTGCGCCTGCCCGGGGGCGTGCTCCGACTTCTGCATAAGTCTATCCTTTAGAGCTAGGCAGCTTTGGGGCATTACTTTACTGGGTCGCCTGCCGCCGCTGACTCCAAAGTTTCCCACTCAATCTTAGCCTCCCAGTTATCGGTATCGACCCAGACGCTGGCATGCTCAAACTCGCGGGTGAATTTCCATTGGTCAGGATGCAGGCGCGTGTATTTGCCAAGCGGTTTTCCCAGCGGCTTGTGAAATTCAGGATAATTTTCCAGCGGCCCCGTTTCCAAACGCCAGCCCCAATTCCATTGAAAATAAGAATACGGCTGTGCACCGATGAGATAGAGAGCGAGGTAAAACTCCACTTGTTCTTTGGAGAGCGCAGCCCACTCCTCGCGCTTATTGACTTGGCGGCTCCGGCCGTCGGAAAAGTCCGCAAGAGGGGAGCCCGGTTCCGGAGCCGCCCCGAAGCGATAAACACAGATCTTCCCGGCATCGGCGATTTTCTCCATCAGCTGCCAGTCTTCCAGCAGCTTCTCCTTCGTGTGCGTCGCCGACCGCTTATAATGTTCGAACATGAAGGCATCCGACACCTCGAAAACTGGATCAATATGCGCACCGTTATTGGCCAGAAGGATCTTCTCTGGACCAATCTTCTCCTTCAATTGCGCCATCATATCCCCCACTCCGGCAACCACCTCACTGTGCTTTTCTTCCGGATGTAACCATGAAAACCCATGCATTTGATCAATGAAGATCCCATCTGCCCCAGCCACATCTACCATATCCGCCGCTGAGTCCGACCACCAGGCACGCATCTCGGGATTGAGCACATTATAGCCATACAAGCCCCGTGTCTTCGCCAATTCGCCGGTCTTGGGATCGGTCACTAGAAAGGCCTTCATTACGGGATGCTGCTCAATTTTCGCTTCCGTCAGCATTTGAGTATAACGAGTGAACGGATATGTGAGCGCACCATTCAGATAACCCAGCACCATGATGCCGGGTTTCACTGCTTTGAAAGCATCCACCTCATGTTCCAGTCCTAACACCGCATCCCCCAATGAACTCAGCCCATGATTCTTTTCGATACAGATGAAATCGCTCTCACTGGCAATTTTGTTCACCTCGGAGGCTTCCAACATGCGGCTACCATGCGCGAACATCATATAGACGGGCACCGTCTCCCATGAGAAAACGGGGTAGTGATCGGGAGCCTCGAAGATCACTCCATTCGAAGTCACCAATGGTTCAGGCTTTACGCTAGAGGAAACGGAAGCAATGGAAGCAACGGAAGCAGTGATCCCCAGCAACGAAATAAAAAAAAGCCTGCGCTTTAATTGAGTCATATTTTATGGCCACCTCCCGACAAAAAAGAGTCTCCGCGAAACCGGAGACTCTTTTGAAAAGCGATGTCTAAACCAAAGACTATGATTGGCGACGACGGATCATCACCGCCCCCAGGGCCAGCATGCCGGCAAGCAAGGCAAAGGTACCAGGCTCGGGTATCGTGGTCAGTGACAAGGCAGAGAGATAAGCAACATCGATATTACCAGCCTGAACAAAAAGATCCTGCGTCGTGCCCGATGCGATAAACGTGCCAACTACATAGTCCTTATCACCCATACGTAGCTCAGATGAGATATTGCCGCCAGTTGCAGCATCACTATAGAATGAGGTTCTATTTCCACTATTCACGTCATCAGATGCAAATAGCTGGACTTGGTACTCTTGACCATCAGTCAAGCCCTGCAATGTCACTTGAAAAGAGTTACCTGATGGGCGAAAGATCACAGTATTATTTATAGTATCCCAATTCGCATCACCACCGGACCAGTAGGTATCTGTAATGGTACCCATACCACTAAGGAGAGGAACATAAACACCCACACCAGTTGCGGTTCCCCCGATTAATGTCTCTTCAAACAACACATTCGTACCCGAAACGTTTACAGTCAGGTCACCACCGCCACCGCTCAGGTTAGCCGCATAAACGAGATTATCCGCATTCAGCACAGAAGCGGGACCTGTATTATCAAAGGTTCCGCTTGTCCAAGTAATGGCAGCTCCATGAGCGGCGACTGCAGATAGGAGTAGTCCGGCAAGCATTGATATCTTTAAGTCTGATTGTAGGTATTTCATAATATTGGGTTGTGGGGTGAATTGAAGTAAGTGCGGTTCGCACTTGTTTAAGTTTGTATTAACACAAAAGCATACGGCATCTGCCATGTCAATTGTATGACTCGGCCTACCGCGACGCTATTTCGGTCATTTTGAAGAGCAGATTGAGTCTTATTGCCGATTCTTTACCGAGCTTCGCCTCTGGATAATTTCCTTGATTTGTATCAATATAGCATTTTTTTTGACGCTATAGTCAATCGACTCCCTACAAGATGAAACCGATTACCTCGCTGATCAAAGCGCTCGACGTGCTCACACTGCTCTCGGCCAAGAGCAAAGGGATGAACATGACTGAGCTGGCGGAAGCCATGAATCTGCCCCGCTCCACGCTCATGCGCACCCTAAACACATTGACACTCTATGGCCTGGTGGAAAAAAAAGGCCGCAACTATTGCTGTGGCGTAGTTTTCGACCAATGGGCGCAGCGCGACCGCCAATACCACTGGATCAATCGCTACCGAAAGGTATTGGAGCACGTAGCCTTATCCATAAACGAGCTCGTGCTACTGGGTCTACATGAGGGCAACGGCATCGTCCACATCGACTACATCGAGAGCGACCAAATGCTGCGAGTGGCACCTGCCCCCGACACGCGTCACATCTTAAAGATCAACGCTCTCGGAAAGCTCGCCCTCTCCCGACGCCCGGATCTTGTCGAAGCGATCAAAGACCCCAAACTGCTGGAGGAATTGAAGGAAATCGAACGCACGGGGGTCGCCTGGAACCGAGAAGAATCGGTCCCCGGAATGATCGCTCTGGCCACACACGGGTTCAGTAAGAGCCCCACCGAACCGATGATCGCCGTCGCTTGGCCAGCCCACCGTTTTACCGAAGAAGGCGCAGCCCGTGCGCTCAATTCAATCAAAGAAGCACTGAAGCGCTTCGCAGATAATGACTGAAATTCTCACATATAATCGAACTCATAGTCATCCCATAGGATTTAGTTGAGAGCTCTGTTTAAGCTCAGATAAAAAAAGTGGTCGGCACCGGATTCTGACCAAAGAATCCGCAGCGTGAAAACCATAACGCCGACCAAGCATTACAGCAGCACATTGCATCAGCTTTGTAAGCTCATCCCGTCGCACTTGACGGAAGAACTTGCCCGCAAGCATGGCGTGGACAAAAAGTCCCGCACCTTCACCCCGTGGAGCCACGTGGTGAGTCTTCTCTTTGCAGCCGGGTTGGCTTTGCCGCCCCGGCCTGAGCTTGTCGAAGCGCCCGGCCTGAGCTTGTCGAAGCGCCCGGCCTGAGCTTGTCGAAGCGCCCGGCCTGAGCTTGTCGAAGCGCCCGGCCTGAGCTTATCGAAGCGCCCTGGCCGAGGCCCGTCCAATTCGCCCTGGCCTGAGCCTGTCGAAGGCCTCCTATTCCGACTTAAACCGATAGGTTGTAGCGCTAGGGGGCGATTACCAAGCTCCTAATCCTAATCGTAATCCGCTCTCGGCCTGCCCGCCGTCGCCTCCGGCGAAGGCTGGGTCACCGTTCTCGTTAACCGATTCCCTCGTAGTCCATTTCGGTTCGACGATAGCGGCGACGAGATGGGTGGACGATTACGGGTAACTCCACTCGTAATCCGTTCTGTCGCCGTTCTCGTCAACCGATTCCTCGTAGTCCATTTCGGTTCGACGATAGCGGCGACGAGATGGGTGGACGATTACGGGTAACTCCACTCGTAATCCGTTCTCGTCGCCGTTCTCGTCAACCGATTCCCTCGTAGTCCATTTCGGTTCGACGATAGCGGCGACGAGATTGGTGGACGATTACGGGTAACTCCACTCGTAATCCGTTCTCGTCGCCGTTCTCGTTAACCGATTCCCTCGTAGTCCATTTCGGTTCCACGATAGCGGCGACGAGATGGGTGGACGATTACAGGTAACTCCACTCATAATCCGTTCTCGTCACCGTTCTCGTTAACCGATTCCCTCGTAGTCCATTTCGGTTCGACGATAGCGGCGACGAGATGGGTGGACGATTACGGGTAACTCCACTCGTAATCCGTTCTCGTCGCCGTTCTCGTTAACCGATTCCCTCGTAGTCCATTTCGGTTCGACGATAGCGGCGACGAGATTGGTGGACGATTTGCCGTTCTGGCCTGAGCTTGTTGAAGTGCCCGGCCGAGGCCTCTCGAAAACGCCCTGGCCTGAGCCTGTCGAAGGCCTCCTGTTCCGACGCGAAGCCATCACCACGCAGGGCGAACGGCAAAGCCATTTCGCCTACGGGCAAAACCCTCTCTCAGGGAACCTTCTGACTGAACATGGCCAGCCGAACCGATTCACCGTCGCCATCCGGCAATAAGACGACTAATTCACGACTACTGTCCTTTGCATACCAGGTGCTCTGGTAAACATAGCCCGCTTCGCCGACCAATTCGACCTGGACGTAATTGCCCTCATCCGAATCGGCGGCGACCGTCCTGATTTCCCGGTCGGGCAGGAGGACTTTTTCATCTCCCATTAAGATCCCCAGGCGCAAACCGGAAAGGTTGATGAACCGAAAAGAGCCGCCGGGAAAGGAGCTGAATTCATCTTCCATCACGTTCAGACCGAAGCGCTCCGCCCCCGCCTCCTGGTTCCGCGAGATAAAGATCAGCACCCGCTGCAAGCGAGGATCGACTGCCGCCCTTCCGGCAAGCAGGAAGGGGGGGGCATCCTCGGCGGTGGCTTCATTTTTGACATACAGATTCAGGAATCCGTCTACGTCGAGCTGCGTCGTGCCCGGAAGCGAACGACGGCCGTCACGCAAGACAAGCGCATTGAAGTCGCCCTCATCCAGGTAAAACAGGTCTTTCCCCTCGTCCACGGATTCAAGAGTGATGGCGGTGAAATCCAAAGCCGAAAGCACCGTGCCGGTAAGGAAAAACAGGAGGTAGATCAATATTTGGCGCATAATGGGTATTTGGATACGAATTTCGCTGGAAACTCAATTGAGCCAATTGAAGCCCACTACCTTGTAGCGTCTCCCGAAGGCTGCATTGATAGCGCTCAGAGCGTCCGGCTCGTCGATGGCATCGTTGCTCGCGCGATCCACATACTCGGGAAAGCGTTGCACGATGGCCTCGCATCGAGCCGTCACGATTTCTCCGCTCGTCGGATTGGTGTATTGGCCCTGCGCGGTGATACGAAAGGTGTCGGATCGCGCAGTGATCGCGCTGCCGATCGCCTTGAGCAAATCCGCCTGAGTCAAATAGCCACCGATCCCGGAAGCCGTGTTGCCCCAATCGGCGGAAGTCCCGTCCGGAAAGAGGTTGGTATCCGTGTATTCCGGCGTGGCTCCCTCAGACTGGATCGCACTGTTCAGATTCGCGGCTTCGATCGCGGCCTGCAGTGCGCCGGCTTCGCCCAAGGCTCCCGACTCGATCCGGCGGTTCACGAAATCACTCAGCCCCATGAACGGCCCCCGGAGTTTCACTTGATTAACAATCTCAGCGGCCAAGCGGTCGATCTCGGGATCGCTGAGACTGGCATAGCCGGCCCATGAGTCTCCATCGTCTGCCAATGGCTCGGCCGTCTTGGGAAAGGGGGTTTGCCCCGAACCCGGCGAGGCATTCACGCCTCCCCTGCCCTCCAGCGCCAAATCGCGGTTCGACCGAAGGAGCGCGGTCCATGCCTCGACTGAGCTTGAGTTGATGTTGAAGGCCCCGTCCTGGAAAGCATACTCCGCTATCCGCTTGTAACCATCGACTGACGATACCGGATCCAACTCGCCCAGGACCGTGCCCGCCTCTGCGGCTCCGATGGGCTGGATGCGGGAATTCAGGTGAGCGGAAACGGTCTCTTCATCGAGAAAATCGGCCAGCGCCTCGCCCAGATTCCCCTGCGGCGAATAGCCCCCTGCAGTGATCTGATAGTCCGGAACAATCCCGGAAAAGAAATAGCGATCCCACAAGGCATCATTGGCCAGCCAGGTCGAGTCATAGATCTCCATCGCATGCGGAGCGGGCGTTATCCCATGAATACCATCCAAAGCGATGAGCGGGCTCGGGCTGGACTTGCCGATCGTACGGACCGGATCGAAAATAAAGGGCGCGATGTCGGCACTCCCCATCGTCGCAAGGGAGACCGGGGGCGTGGTCGGGATCTCACGCATGGGAACGGTCGTCGTGTCTATGTCTACTCCGCCGGATATGAGCGAGGCATAGCCATCCCCCCAAGAGGTCTTGCCGTCGTTGATCGTGCTCGGCAACATGGCATTGATATTCGGCTCCACTTCGAGCAGGGAAAAACGATTGGGCGGGACCCAGCTCCAGCGTAACGCGTGAAAGGTGCTCGTGGGGTTGAAGTGGGCAAACGGTGCCACCCGCATCGTACCGTCGGCGTCGTCCCGCGTTCCCTTCATCAAGTTATCGAAATAACCGACCGGATATTTTACACCGGGGGCCATATCGACACTCACACTGATGTCGGATAAAACGACGGTCCGGTCCCAATTGGCATTGGAATCGACGGGCGAGGCCATGTTGATGAAGAAGTGCTGCAGGTGCTTTGTGCGCCGCTGCGGATCGTTTTGCCGACCGGTTGCGTAGCTCAAGTCATCGTCGGCAACGAAATCCAAATTAGTGATAAACCAGGCCTTACTCGTCCAGGGATCAGCAAAATCGTCCGGCAAAATGGCATTTCTCAAGTCCGTCGTCATCTCCACGTCCAGGAGGCTGTTCTCGGTGATGGGAATGGGCAGGCCTCCGGCCTCCGGATGGTTCCGCAGTAAAATGCCCGAGTTGTTGTTTAACTGGGGGCCAGGCCAGGATTCTGTGGACGTCCCTGCCTGCTGACTCGAAAAAACCAAGATCTCACCCGGATCCATGACGACATCCCCGCCCCCGTCGTTAAGAAAGGTTTCAAACTGATTCAGCCCGGGTAAGTTCACAGTGATATAATCATCCAGAAAGGCCCGATAGGTCTGATCTCCGGATGGGTCTTCCACGCTGATAGAGACCAAAAGCGGGAGATTACTGTATTGAATTTTAATATTCTCGAAACGGATGGCCTGATCGTAGGGATTCCAGAGATAGAAGAACGGATCAAAGGCGAGAGCCAACCTACCCGTGCCGGCAACGGAATCCCAATCGACCGGCACCAGAGTGAGAGCAAAACGGTAGCCTAACAGAATGGGCGTATAACTCCCTCGGCTGGGCATATAACGGTATTGCCCACCGCTACCCAATTCTTGGGTGTAGACGTCGGTAAATCCGGAAGGCTGCGCAAAGCGAGAGCGGTAGAATAAATCCCTATCGCCCGGCAGTTCGGATCGGTTTGGAAAATAGGGTTGCAGATCCATCTCATAGCCACTCCCGGAACTGCTCAGCCGGAGACGTTTGTATACATTGTAGTAATCCCGCATCGCATGCCAGGTGCCCCCCCGGGCGATGCCGCCGCTCGTGATTTCGGCGAAAATGAAACGGGTGAAGAAGTTCTGCCCCCCGGCTTGGTAGATGGCCGAGTGCGGGTCCTCGCTCCGAACGCCACTGCCGACAAACTCACCGATGGCCTGATTGAAATTCGTCAACTGGTTCGGATCCTCGACCGCGGCATCCATTTCGAAGGCCAGCGACAAGTCACGCTTCAGGCCACCGTTCTTTGTATCCGTCAGCAGACCTTTGGACGCAAGCGTCAGATTGTGGCGCTGGCTCTGCAGCCAATCCGCCCCAGGATCGGCATCACCGAGCAGTCGAAGCTGATCGGTCTGCTGCACGCGACTCCAACTTGAGAGAAAGTCACGGTTCGCCGGGTCAGTAAGCGGATAATCCAGCTCGCTGGCAAAGGGCCCCGCAAAAACGGACGTATCCACTCCCGGAGGGGCACTGAGCCGGCTGCGCTGGAGGAGGGAGGACGGCAAACTGTTCACCCGATCTTCATCCTCGTTCCAGGACACCTTGGCTTTCAGCCCCTCATCTTCGATCGCGTAGGCGTAGGCGCTCACTTCACTTGAGCCGCCGTCTATCACGACCAGGGGTGCATGGATTGAACTCTCCGGAATAGCGGAACCCGCACTATCCCGTCCCGCAAAGAGTTCGACGCCCGCAAGGCCGTCGGTGACGACACCATCTTCCGGATAATCCAGCTGATCGACCCCGGAGTTCTCCGGTGCGGAAACCAGCCAGCCGCGAAATGCCCGCGTATTCGCCGGATCGAGCCGGTCATGCGAGGAGCTGTCCCAAACGCCGACCCAGTGCCGGTTCCCGGCGACCGAAGCATTCAATAAGCTGGCCGTGGCGGTCACACGCTGATCCGCACCAGTCGCTTTCTGCAAGTCCCCCAAGCCCACCATCAGACCCAGCAGGGCATTTTGCTCCGCTTGCAGGCGTCCGAGCGAAGCCGTCGCCGAACGCGTCTCAATCCGAACCAAGGTCGTGATGCTCAAAAGCAGCAAAATCACAAAGGCCATCAAGGCCAGAGCAATGACGAGGGCGAAGCCACCGGTCGATCCGGGCTTTTTGAGTGGGGGAAAGACAGGCATACTGACAGCTCGACAATACACAGAAATGAAGTTAATACTATCAAAAAGATTGGAATTTTTAAAAAAATACCACTGATACAGGCCTTAGCAAGCCATTCAAATGAACCCGGCACGGCACTGCCAATCAATAACATGAAAAACCGCCGATCACAGACTTTAAACAGGAGATACCGCTACGGCATCGGCAGGGATGCGGGAGGCCACTCCCGCCTCCCCGGATCAAGGATGCGTACACTCGTGCTTTTAATGAGTCTCGGCGTGCTGATGGTGCTCCCGTTCCGCGTTGAAGCGGACATGGCGGAGTCGCAGAGTATCCAACCCGCCACTCTGAAAACAGCTGCTGATCTGAGTCCGCCGCCCTTGGACCCGCGCAATCAAACATTCGCGTACTGGGTTCACGGCTTTCGCAAGAACCCGAAGGAGCGCTCTCCGGATCTTCTTGCCTTTGAGACGGGGCATTACGGCTTCGTGTTGAATCTTGGCGACATCCGGCAAGCCCGACTCGGCCCCTTGAGACGAGAGGGTTACCTTCGGGGCCTGCTCACCGATCCAGAAGACATTCCAGAACTGCTCCCTGCCGAGCTCCTGATCCAAGTCACCGCTTCAGGACGAATCTACACTGCCACCCATAATGCGACAGGCCCCCGGACAGACGCCCGGCGGCTGAGGAAAGCGCGACTCTGGGAGTCAGGACGCTTTGTCCAGCACTATGATTTGATAGATCTCAAACTTGAGGATCCGGAGGGTCATTCATTCGAGGGCGAGGCCCGACTGATTCTCGTAGCCTGGCCGGATGCCCTGACCTTCACCCTGGAACTGACTCCGGAAAAATCCCACAGCGGGGTGGTCGCTACGCGTATAGAGCTGGCGATCAAGGGTCGCACTTGGGAAGAACGTTCTCCCGTCATCCAACAATGGGAAGCGGGGGAAAGCCGACAGCTGACGCTCAGTTGTGCACTGGCCCCGGGGGTGTCCACCGACCGGCAGCTCCCAGTCAGGCTGAAAACTGCCGATCATCAAGTACTGACGTCGGTCTTCGATCCTGTGTTGAATTGCCAAGTCGTCCAAGTCGATCAGCTTCGGCGGGGCTGGAAGACAGGCTACACCGACATCCGGAATTACGACGAATTCACCCTGGAGATCGACAACCCGGGCGACGGGATCCGCTCTGTGCCCTTCCTGCTCGACCTGCGCGACGTGGCCAACATCACCGGCCTCGTGCCTATGCTTTGCGATAGCGAGGGCAAGCCGACGGGCATCCCGGTCCAGCTCAGTAAAAACTGGCACAACCGTGAGCTGGGCTCTTATCTCCGAGCCTATACACTGCTCCCCGTTCCACCGGGCACAAAGTCATACACGCTTCGCATCGCCTACGGATTCTACGGCAGCCTCCCCTCGGCTTCCCATGCCCAGCTCTCTCTCGTCGGCTATAGTGACAAAGGGGGCAATGGACTATGGGACCAGCTGGCCATCGGCTGCTGGGGGGAAACCTTCTGCTTCGACGTCGACCGTAGCCTCGTCGATGTCGCCATCACGGACGTTCGCATGCTCATGGCGCGGGACGGCTTGCAGGGACGGAAATGGGGCTGGACCACAGCCGGCTGGGGCGGCGACTGGCTTAGGGTCCAGCATGACGGCGGTGAGCGCCTCCATCCCAACGAACTAAAGACCGCCTACCTCGCGCATGGCCCCTGCCTGACGGATGTGCGCTATAGCGGTAAGCTCGGAAGCGAGGACGAAGTCGTCTTCGACGTGCAGGTCAAAACAACCCGCAGCGACGATTACGCCCGCACCTTCCAGAACCTGCGCTACACCTTCAGCAAAGAAGTACCGACAAAAGACGCCTGGCTGTTCAAAATGGGCCGAACCAGCCATTACGCTATGCCTCGCTTCGCTTACGGCAATGCGGACGGTCTCATCGCGGAGGCTGCGCCTCCGGAACCACTGGAAAGAGCCGGCTTCCTGATCGAAAACGCCACCATTGAGGGGCAAGCACCTTTTTGGCTGAGCTTCCCCGGAGCATTTAAGACCAAGGAAGAGGGAATGGCAGACGGCTACCGGGCGCTTGTCATTCGCAGCTACAAGGCCACGCTGGGCGGCAGGATTTACCATGAGCCGAGCATCAGCGTGCCGGTGCATCAGATTAATGATGACGGCAGCAAGAACCTCGACCTCCACCTGACCGTCCCCGAAGGCGTCGAGCACTTCCAGCCCGGCGATACGATCGAGATGGATCTCGAATGGATCAACCTTCACCGCGAAGCCGACGACTACTACGGCCCCAATGAGGCCTACCGCCGGCATCTGAGCGAGCACCCGAGCTCCTGGAGGACCACTTACCGCGAAGCAATCGGCAACGACCTGGTCGTTGAAGTCGATGCCGGCCATGCCTATCGCAACTATCCGATCCATGTCCGGACTTCGGCCGACGAAGTCACCGTGCGCATCCAAGGCGGCGTGGGCTACGTCCCCATCCGCTTTGAGGGTTTGTCTTCCGCCAGCGGCTACACACTTTATCGAATCGAAAACGGAGTGGAATCGCCACTCGACCAATCCGTGAACGGCAACGACTTTTGGCAAGTCGATTACGACGACGCCAGCGGCACTTATACCCGTGTTTACAACCTACCACTCGACGGACTCGAAAGCTCGATCTGGGTGCTCCGCCGAGAGTAGCCGGGTTGGCTCCGCCGCCCTGGCCTGAGCTTGTCGAAGCGCCCGGCCGAGGCCTGTCGAAACCGCGTCCAATTCCGACGCGAACCCATCACCACACAGGGCGAACGGCGGAGCCATTTCGCCTACGGTTCTCACGCACGTAGCCGGGTTGGCTCTGCCGCCCTGGCCTGAGCTTCTGCCTGCCGTGAGTATGTCGAACGGTCGAAGCGCCTTGGGTCGGCGCTTCCACGGCCCCTTCTCGATGCGGGAGGCGCTCAGCCCATCTGCTCTAAAGCAGAGATTAGGAGTTCACGGCTGCAAAGCATCCTATCGGCGGGCTCGATCAAAAAGGGTTCGAGCTCACGCAACAAACGATCAAAATCAACCTCGTCCAAGCGTTCAATTAATCGCGCTCTCCACTCGGAGGCAGGCCATGGTTTCGGTTCCAATGCTTTGATCGTCGCGTCCAAGAAGTCTAGATTCGGAGAGACCTCACGAGATAAATACCAGGCAAGATCGAAGAAATCGCGCCCTTTGGCGCGGTCGACACGGCAGCAAAGCACGTGCAACTTACCCGCAAATAAGCTGGGCAGGTCGTGCATAGTCAGGGCAAACGGACGAATCTTCGAACGGATGAGCATGGGAGTCTTCCCCCAACCTTCCGCCGGATTACGGTCGAGATCCAAACGCAGGGTGAAACGGGCGGCTCCGCCCGTGCGGAACACAGGCGGCAGACGAACGTCCAAGTGGCAGACGTAATCGAGTTTATCAGTCGGACCGCCCATCGGAATCGTCCGAAAATCACGCCTCGAACTGATACCAATCTTCAACCGCATGAGTGCCTCGAAGGCAAGATCGCCCAGCTCAATCGTGCGATCAACCGACATCGGTCGCGAAACGGCAAAGTCGAGATCCTCTGAGAAACGGTTCAGTTGATGGCCGATACGCAAAGCCGTGCCGCCGACGAATGCCATTTCCTCGAAAAATCCAGCCGCGGCCAAAGTTCTCAAAATATAGCGCTGCACCGATTCACGAAATCCGTTGAGCCCACCGCCAAGCGCTTTGGCCTCCTGAGAAATGCTTACCAGATCTGACATGCCGCCTCCTTGTATAATTTGAATTGCTCCACCGAGCGTCTAAGCTTCGCCGCCCCCCATTTTTCAGCATACTGCTGCAGGCGCCCCTCGTTAAGGCAACGGGCATCGACACGTTCTTGCTTGAACCGATTTTGATCCCAATAAGAATCACTCCAATAAATCGCATCGAGCAGAGCCTTTTCGCAATTAGCCTGCAAAACGCAAAAACCTTGCACTTCTCGGCTCGAATAACCGAACCAGGCACGCTCGGGCAAGCGATGGTATGTGAAACGCCCATATGCATTCTCAAATTGAACCCTGCGCCCTCTTGTAGCTGCGATAACAGCAAAGACCGCTTCGGGTATCACAGAAAACTGCGACAGAACCCAAACACCCGACAGATAACAAGGCTCGACCAATACCGAAGCTAAATAAGCCGGAGTCAGCGCGACCTCCCTATCGTGCTCGTTCAAAGTATAAAGACCACGACGAAGACGCTCAATCCGACCCGCTTGTGTCCATCGGTGCAGCGCTACTTGCACGCTTGAGGAATCCTGCCCGGACACGATCACTACGTCCTGAGCAGAAAACACCGGCAACTGGCATGTCCATTTCCTGAGCTCCTCATAATTCATACTAGTAACTTAGCCTATATGTTAAGTTAAATGCAAGATTAATTCGCATAATGACAATCCTGTGATGAGCTTATCGAAGCCTGATAGCAGGACTAAGCTAAGAGGAGCCTTAATCGGGATTCAAAAACGAAGTCGGAATAGCGCAGGACGTTCCTTCAACCAAGCATGGCCGGTTGGGCAAGGTCTTTGCCTTGGGTCGGCGCTTCCACGGCCCTTTCTCGATGCGGGAAACGAGCAGCTCCGCCGCACGCCGACCGATTAAGTAGGCTTGTTGGTCGAAACTGGTGATTGCGACTCTCCGGTCGTGGGGCGGGGCGGCGCGCGAGATGTACAGCATCATCACACGCATGCGGGGGTGATTCCCCGGATCGGTGGGATCGGGATGATGGTGGGCTTTATCCCCACCGGTCCGTGGGTCGGCGCATCGAAAGCGGGCAGGCCCGGCAGCACCCCGGTATTGGGTAAAAGAAAACTTGAAACGAGCTAAAATCGCACTAAATTAAGACCTATTATGAGTCCTATATTAAGTGCCTATTCTGCCAGTATTTCTGAATTAAAAAAGAACCCTAGTAAGCTGATTGAGCGGGCTGGGGGTGAATCTGTGGCGATCCTAAACCACAATAAACCAACGGCTTACCTAATCCCGGCAGAGACTTTTGAGTGGATCAGCAACATGATCGAGGATCAGGAACTGCGAGAGATTATCGAGCAAAGGGAAGAAGAAAAAGCACAAGCCAGGGAAATCAGTCTCGATGAGCTATAAGCTGAAATTTGTTCCGAGCGCACTGAAAGAATGGAATAAGATCGGCTCCACGATACGCGATCAGCTTAAAAAGAAGTTAAAAGAGAGGCTGGAGCATCCCAAGGTATCAGCAGATCGTCTGCACGGTTTTCAAAACCACTACAAAATAAAATTAAGGTCATCTGGTTACAGACTGGTCTATGAGGTCGAAAATGAAACGGTTTCAGTCATCGTGATCACAGTCGGAAAGCTTGAGCGTTCCAGTGTTTACATCAAGGCAGCAAGACGATCGAGAAGACCCAACCAGACGTAGGTGGGCATGGTTCAGCGGGTTGCTTGAACATGCGGACAACGAGAACGGCGACGAGAACGGATTACGAGTGGAGTTTTTTCAATCGTCCACCAATCTCAGGCCGCTATCGTCAAGCCGATATAGACTATGGGTAAATCGGAATACGAGAACGGCGACGAGAGCGGATTACGAGTAGCGTTTTTTTAATCGTCCACCTATCTCGTCGCCGCTATCGTCAAACCGATATGGACTACGGGGAAATCGGAATACGAGAGCGGTTTACGAGTAGCGTTTCTCAATCGTCCACCAATCTCGTCGCCGCTATCGTCAAGCCGATATAGACTACAGGTAAATCGGTCTACGAGAACGGCGACGAGAACGGATTACGAGTGGAGTTTTCTCAATCGTCCACCAATCTCGTCGCCGCTTTCGTCAAACCGATATAGACTACAGGTAAATCGGTCTACGAGAACGGCGACGAGAACGGGTTACGAGTGGAGTTTTTTTAATCGTCCACCTATCTCGTCGCCGCTATCGTCAAACCGATATGGACTACGGGGAAATCGGACAACGAGAACGGCGACGAGAACGGGTTACGAGTGGATTTTTTAAAATCGTCCACCAATCTCGTCGCCGCTATCGTCAAGCCGATATAGACTACGGGGAAATCCCAATACGAGAACGGCGACGAGAACGGATTACGAGTGGAGTTTTTTAAAATCGTCCACCTATCTCGTCGCCGCTATCGTCAACCGAAATGGACTACGGGGAAATCCCAATACGAGAACGGCGACGAGAACGGATTACGAGTGGAGTTTTTTCAATCGTCCACCTATCTCGTCGCCGCTATCGTCAACCGATATAGACTACGGGGAAATCGGAATACGAGAACGGCGACGAGAACGGATTACGAGTGGAGTTTTTTAAAATCGTCCACCTATCTCGTCGCCGCTATCGTCAAACCGATATAGACTACAGGTAAATCGGTCTACGAGAACGGCGACGAGAGCGGATTACGAGTGGAGTTTTTTTCAATCGCTTATCAATCTCGTCAATGCTATCGTCAACCGATATGAATTACACATGAGCGAACAAACGCATCAGAATCTACCGCATGAGCGACTCGACATTTACCGGGTCTATCTGGAAGCGGCGAATCTGTGCGCCGATATCGTGGCAAACGCCCCATACCCAATCGTGGCATTCGACCATCTTGATCGGGCGATGGAGAGCATAGGCGTGAATTTGATGCGCGGGAACGGGCAGCCCGCAGGTTCGGCAGCGCGCGCGAACTACCTGAATGTTGCAATCGGTTCGACGCACGAATGTGCGGCTTCCCTCGATGTTTGCCTGGCCAGGTGCGTGATGAATGAATCCGCTCACACCGCCGGAACACAGAAGCTCTGGCGGATACGCGGGATGCTGTTGGGCATGAAAAGGGCCAGTATTTCGTGGGCGGTCAGGGAGGAGCGCGCGCAGTATGGCACCTCGAAATTTCCTTTTACGACCCTCGACATGTATCGGGTTTCGCTCGATGGCGTTCGCTGGATTCAGCAATACGTTGAGGAACTGGAGCCAAAGAGTCGTACTCAGCGCAAACTGGACACGAGCACCACCGGAACCGTGCTGAATATAGCTGAAGGACATGGGCGTCAAACCGTGGCCGACCAGAATCGCTTTATGAAGACAGCCCAGGAACACGCTTATCAGACCCTTCTGATGCTGGACCTGATGGTCGCCAAAAATGAAACTACGGAGCATCGAATTGCGGAGGGCAAGCGAACGCAAGTGAGAATCATCACGATGCTCCATGCCTGGTGTGAATGCAACGAGCAGAGGAATGACCAGCACCCATGAGTTCGGCTAACGAGAACGGCGACGAGAGCGGATTACGAGTGGAGTTTTTTCAATCGTCCACCTATCTCGTCGCCGCTATCGTCAAACCGATATGGACTACGGGGAAATCGGAATACGAGAACGGCGACGAGAACGGGTTACTAGTGGAGTTTTTTCAATCGTCCACCAATCTCAGGCCGCTATCATCAAACCGAAATGGACTACGGGGAAATCGGAATACGAGAACGGCGACGAGAGCGGTTTACGAGTAGCGTTTCTCAATCGTCCACCAATCTCGTCGCCGCTTTCGTCAAACCGATATAGACTACAGGTAAATCGGTCTACGAGAACGGCGACGAGAGCGGATTACGAGTGGATTTTTTTCAATCGTCCACCTATCTCGTCGCCGCTATCGTCAAACCGATAAGGACTACGGGGAAATCGGTCTACGAGTGGCAGCTTCAAACTGGCCACCGTAGCGACCACCATGATGGCTTGCCCCAATATGGAGGGCGAAGCTGCGTTTCTCAAAGTGCTGCGTGACTACGAGCGTGCTGTGATTGGCGCGAGCCGAATCCGCCTGCTCGATGATGCGGGCGAAACCGTCGCCATTTTCGAAGCACGGGCACTCCCCGAAAACGACTAGTTCACCACGCCCCGCCCAGCGCGAGATTCAACCGGACCCGCTGATCGAGCTGTAGGCGTTGAATGTGGATCGACTGGCTTTTGCGCGCGGCCACCCGCTGCTGCACGGTGAGCACATCGAGTAAGGAAGACTCGCCTTCTTTGTGGCGCAAGCTGGCTATCTTGAGAGCCCGTTCGGCCTCAAGCGCCGCTTCGTCCAACTGCCCGGCGCGCCGGTTGAGTGACGAGCCCAGGTCCAGCAGGGTTTCGACCTCGCCGAAGGCCTGCAAGGCCGTCTGGGCGTAGTTGGCCACTGCTTGCCTCTGCCCTGCCGTGGCGGCGGCCAGGTCTGCGCGGCGGGCACCGCCATCGAGCAATGGGGCGAGCAGATTTCCAGCAGCTTGCCAGGCCAGATTATCCGGACGAAGGATATCGACCAGCTCTCCGGAACGGTTGCCGAGGTTTCCGGTCAGGCTGAGCGTCGGAAGCCGGGCGGCGCGGGCCCGGGCGGTCGACTCAAAAGCGGCGGCGACCTCGCGTTCGGCCGCGATCACATCCGGCCGCCGCTCCAGTAGCTCCGAGGGTAAGCCAGCCGGGGGTGCGGCAGGCAGGCCTGGCAAGGAGAGGGCCAGCTCCAGCTCGGCGCCGGGGTAGCGACCCAGCAGCAACTCCAGTGCTCGCACGGCATCGCGGCGCGCAAGCGTAACCTCCTCCAGTTGGACCCGCGCCAGCGCCAGATCAGACTTCGAGAGTGCGAGGTCCTGGGCATCCGCTAAACCGTTGTCATGCTGAATCTGGACGATCCGGCTGAGCGCCTCCAAAGTCTCGATGTTCTCACGCGCCAAATCGACCTGCAGATTGCCCTCAATCGCCGTAAAGTAGGCTTGAGCCGTGGCCGCCGCGATGGCGTGGCGGGCAAAGACCAACTGCGCCTCGGCCGCCTCCGCGCTGGCGGCCGCACCTCGCTGACCCGCCGACAGCTTACCCCAAATGTCCAACTCCCAGCTGACCTGAGCACCCACCGAAAAATCCTCCAGAGTCTGCCGGTTTTCGATTAGACCGCTGCTGCCACCACTCCCGGCGACGGCCAGACTGGGCTTGAGCGCCGCACCGGCCTTGGCAGCCAGCGCCCGTGCCCGCTCCACTTGGGCCGCAGCCGCCTGCAAATCACGATTGTGCGCCTGCGCTTCCGCGACCAACGCTTCGAGTTGTGCGCTTTGAAACCTGCTCAGCCACTTTTGCTCCACGGGGCCGTCGGCCGCAGCCGCCTTGAAACGCTCCGGAGCCTCCGGGCGACCGGCCCCATGGCATCCGCTTGGCGAGCGGCTACCGTATCCCGCCGTCTCAACGGCCGAGCGAGACGACCAGGCCCAGCATAGCGAGCGATAGCAAACTACAGTTTAGAAAACATTTCATAAAGGACGGATCAGGGCTCGATGTGGATACGGAAAAAACAGGCGTAAAGCGTCGGCACCACAATCAGCGTCAGAAGTGTGGCAAAACTCAACCCGAAGACGAGGACGACGGCCATCGATTGAAAGAAGGCATCGAAAAAGAGCGGGAAGACCCCGAGCACCGTTGTCAGTGTGCCCATCATGACCGGTCGCACGCGACTGCCTGCCGCATGGAGGAGCGCCGCGCCGCGGCCGGCCTCCGTTTTCGTCTCCAAATCCATCTGGTCGACGAGAACGATGGCATTCTTGATTAAAAGCCCGGAAAGTGAAAGCAGCCCAAGTATCCCCATAAAATCAAGCGGCAGTCCCGTTGCGAGCAGTCCGACCACGACCCCAATGAGCGAGAGCGGCACGACCAGCCAAATGAGCAGCGGCTGGCGAATGCGCCGAAAGAGAACCACCACGACAAGTACCATCGCGAGAAAGCCAAGCGGAATGGTCGATGCGAGATCGCGCTGCGACTCGGAGGAATTTCCATACTCCCCGCCCCAGCTTAGTTCGTAACCGTCCGGCAGGGGAAGCGCCTCGATTTGCGGACGCAGGCGGCCCAGCAAGGTGGAAGCCAGTTCATCACCCATCGGATCGCACTGCACCTTGATCTGCCAGATGCGATCTTCGCGCTTCAAAATCCCGTCCCGCCATTCCGTCCGGAAGCCGTCGACCAACTGCGCAGCTGGCACGGCCTGCCCACTCAAGGGGCTGATCACTTGCGCGTTGTAAAGCGTCGCCGCAGACCCCCGCTCGGACTCCGGAGCCCGGGCCATGATCGGCAGAAGCCGGTCCCCTTCCCGATAAATACCAACGCGTGTGCCCTCGGTATGCGTGAGCAAGGCCCCGGAAAAGTCCGCACGCGTAATACCGGCCCGCTGGGCACGGTCGGTCGAAAAGATCGGCCCAATGTAGCTGACTGGTTGCCGCCAATCGGTCTTGATGGAGAGCGCCCGACCGTCCTCCACCATGATCGCCTGCACGGGCACCGCAAGCTGGCGCAACACCGCCGGGTCCGGCCCGCTCAATTCAGCCTCGACCTTAGACCCGCCGCCGGGCCCCAGCGAAAAGCGCCAGACCTTGGCCTGCGCCTCCGTGTATCCGGCGTCCAAATACGCCTGCAATTCCGGTATCAATCGCTGACTCAATCGATAATCCTCCAGCTGCAGCAGAAACTGCACATAGGCCGGATTCGGCGACTCCGGACCGTAAACCAGCATGTAGCGGAGACCGCCGGAGCCAATCAGCGTCTGAACCGCATCGATACCGGCCTGATCCATCAGATAGGCCTCGACCGCTTTGGCCGTTTCAGCGGTGCGCCCGATGTCGGTGCCCTCGGGCAACCAGAAATCCACGACCAATTGCGGTGTCGTCGAATTCGGAAAAAAGCTCCGCTTGGCAAATTGAAAGGCCCAAACCGAAAGCACAAAAAGGCAGGCGGTGCCCGCCAGCACCGCCCAGCGCCAGCGCAGGGCTTGCACCATGACCCGCTGGTAGAGGCTCGGCTTGGCCACCGCGTCGGCGTCCTCCCCATCCACGCGTCCCCGCCGAAAGCCCAAATAGCAGAAGAGCGGCGTCAGTGTGATGGCAAGGAACCAGCTACAGAAAAGCGAGATCAGGATCACCCAAAACAGGTGGTTCGTGTATTCCGCCGTCGAACCCGGAGCAAAGCCAATCGGTGCAAAGGCCAAAATCCCCACCACGGTGCCGCCCAGAAGCGGCCACTGCGTCTGACGGACGACCTCCTTGGCGATTTCCAGCTTCGGTCGCCCCTTCCCCACGCCCACGAGGATACCCTCAGTCACAACGATGGCGTTATCCACCATCATCCCCAGAGCGATGATCAAAGCACCCAAGCTGATCCGGTGCATGGGGATGCCCGCGACATTCATGATCGCCAGAGTCGCCGCCACCGTGAGCAGAAGAATTAAACCGATAACGGCCGCGGCCCGGTAGCCCATGAAAATAAGTAAGGTCACGATCACAATGACCAGTGCCGCCATCACGTTGACCGCGAAATTACCAATCGCCGCATCGACGACCTCCCCTTGCTGGTAAAAAGCATGCAGCTCCATACCGAGCGGACGACGGCTGACGGCTTCGGCAATCCGCGCTTCCACTGACGCGCCGACCGTCACGACATTTGCCCCCAGAACGTTGGCCACACCCAGCGCCAGTGCTGGCATGCCCTGGTAGCGAACCAGCCGCGTCGCTGGCTCCAAATAGTCCCGATAAACCTCCGCAATATCTCCGAGAAAGACCAGACCGCCCTCTGGAGTCTGGGCCACCGGTAACCGCCGCACCGCCTCGACAGAGCTCAAACCACCACTTGGCTCAACGACCAACCGCTGCCCATCGACCACCACGCTACCCGCCGAAGCCACCGTTTTTTGCCGGTTCAGCGTGTTGTAGATTGAATGGATCGACAGCCCCAACCGTGCCGCCTCCGCGCGGGAGATTTCCACGTAGATCGCCTCACTCTGCACGCCAAGCAAGCTGACTTTGGCCACACCGTCGACCGTGAGTAACTCATCGCGGAGCGATTCTCCATAGTCGCGCAGTTCCGCCATCGAATAATCCGGACCGGTGATCAGATAATACAATCCGTAAACATCCCCGTAGTCGTCATTGACATATGCCTTGCCCGCACCCGGCGGCAGTTGGGCCTCCGCATCTGCGATGCGGTTGCGCAACTTTGTCCATACGATCTGCAACTCACTCTTTGTTTTTGAAAAATCGTATTTGATATCGACTTTCAACTCAGCCCGACCCGCGCGCGCGGTAGATACTATACTTTTGACTTCCTGAAGCTGCTGAATGGCTGTTTCCAGAGGCTCAACAATCTCCTCCGCTACCTCCCGGGGACTGCCGCCGGGATAGGCCACCGAGACGATCGCCGTGCGGATGGTGAACTCAGGGTCCTCAAAGCGGGGCATTTTCTGGTAAGCCGACCAGCCAAAGCCGAGGATGAGCAGAATAAGTACAGCGCTCAACAACTTGTTGCGAATCGTAAAGTCAGCGGCATTCATGGGGCACCTTGGTTCAAATGACAGCCACGGCCGATCAATTGGCGGCGCGCTCCCAGGGACGCACCGCCATGCCCTCCGCAAGGCTCGAAACCCCGGCGCCCACGATCACCTCACCGGCCTCCAGACCACTCAAGATCGGCAAAAACTCACCAATCGCCGCCCCCACTTCGACCTCGCGCCGAACCACCCGGTGGGGCTCGCTGCTGCGGTCAACCACCCAAACATAATTCGCCGCCGCCACCGCATCAATGGACCGCAGCGGCACCGTCACCAGGCCAACCTCCCCCGGCTGCCCCAACTCCAGCTCGACCTCCGCATTCATCCCGGGCAGCACATTCAGGCCATCCGGTGACTCGAAACCGAAGGTCACCGCGTAGCTCTGCGAAGCGGCGTCCGCCTCCAGCGCTGCCGATTTAAATTGCGCGGCAATCGCAGCCCCGGACCCGCCATCCAGTCGCACCGTCGCCCCCAACTCCGCCCGACGAGTCCCATCCGCTGCTAAAATAATTGCCGCCGGCACCGCAATCGTCGCCTCCAGATTTGAAAGCGCAAAAATCCGAACCGCTGGCGTGCCCGGCGCGACCGCCTGTGACTCCCGCACCAGGACCCGCGAAACCACACCCGCAAAGGGCGCTTCAATCTGCGCCTCAGCGAGCGCTTTTTCCGCCGCTTCAAACTCCGAACGGGCCACCTGCTCCGCTGCCTCCCGCTGCTCCAGCACATTCCGGGCAATGGCATCCTCCGCAAAAAGGGTCCGGGCACGTTCCAGCGCTTGCACCGCATTCTCCAGCCGCGCCCGCGAGGCGCTGAGCGCGCCCACGTAGTCACGATCATCCAAACGGGCCAGGATCTGCCCCGCTACCACCGGGTCCGACTCTTCGACCAGGACCGACGCGACCACTCCCGGCCGCGGAAAGGTCAACTCCCGCAAATCCGATGCCGTAACCCGCGCCGGGAAAGACCGCACCGAACCACCCTCCGAAGCCACTACCGCATGGTAAATGACCGGCCTTGGCAGATCCTGCACGGTCGACGATTTGTCTGCACCTCGATCACAGCCGGATAAAAATAAACAACCGTTGATCAAGAGCGGTAGAAGAAAAGCGAGCCGGACAGTACACATGAATAAGACGCCTAGCGACCCCTTTGTCGAAAGACAAGCGCTTACTCGAATACGTCCTTGTTGGCTGACTCTTCTAAGTATTCAGTCTACCTGCAAGACCGCTTCCATGGCACTCCACCATTCACCGGAATGCATCAATTGACCGCCCCTTTCCTTTCCGGGCGAGCTTGCGTCTTGCCACGGGCGGTGCCTTGGTCACAGTGCACGGTTACATGCCCTTAACTGTCTGCTGCCTGGTAGGCGGCACCCGGCATCCAGAAATCATGAAGCTTATCGATCTAAACCGACACGGCGCAATCGGCGCGAACTCACTGTTCGTGCAGATTGGCAGCTTCAACCTCCTTATCGACTCTGGCCTCCATCCAAAAAAACTGGGCTACGATGCGCTGCCGGATTTTGAGCCGATCGAGGACATTGACCTCGACCTCATTGTGTTGACGCACTGCCACCTCGACCACGTCGGCTCGATGCCGATTGTGACGGCGCACCACCCCAAGACACCCGTCATCACCAGCGCCCCCAATGCGACCATCGCCCCGCGCATGCTGCGTAATTCGATCAACGTAATGAAGCGCCAGCGGGAGGAACACGGCATCGCGGAATACCCGCTTTTTCTGCACCGCGATGTGGCTCAATTCACCCGGCAGATCACCATCCAGCGCTTTGAGCGCGGCGAGGTCTATCGCAAAGGCGCGGACCGGATTGAGGTCATCCTCCACCCGGCGGGCCACGTAGCTGGAGCCGCCAGCGTTGAGATCATCCACGAGGGGCGGCGCATCGTTTTTACGGGGGACGTGCTCTTCACCGCGCAGCGCACCCTCCCCGGGGCGCGCCTCCCGAAAGGCCCCATTGACACGCTCATTATGGAAACCACCCATGGCGCCAAGCAACCGGACCCCGCGCGGACCCGCGATGCCGAAGTGGATGACCTGATCGACGAGGTGGGCCGGATTCTGGAGCGCGGCGGGAGTTGCCTGCTTCCCGTTTTTGCGCTGGGGCGGATGCAGGAGCTCTTCAAAATTCTCTACGAGGCACGTAATAGCGGTCGCCTGCCCAAGAGCCCCATCTTTGCAGCCGGACTGGGTATGGCGATTTGCGAGTATTTTGATACGATCCGCAAGCAGACGCGCTTGATCGATTTTGACATCAAGATGCTGGATACGATGCGGGTGCGGGCCCTGGATTTGAATATGCGCCCGGGGCGGGATCTACCCCAGAAAGGTATTTACCTCGTCAGCAGCGGAATGATGGTCGAGCACACGCCCTCCTATAAAGTCGCCGCCTCGCTGCTACCCCACCCGCGGAACGGCCTTTGCTTCGTCGGCTACTGCGACCCGGACACTCCCGGTGGCCAGCTCCTAGGGGACCCGGGAGCGGAGAGCTTTTTCTTTGACGTGCTCGACTACAACGCGCCCATTCGAGCATCGATTGAACGCTTTGATTTGAGCGGGCACGCGGACCGCAGTGAGCTGCTCGACTACGCGGAGGCCAGCGGTGCCCGCAGTGTGGTGCTGACCCACGGGGATCCCCCCGCCCGTGCCTGGTTTGTGGAGGCATTGGCCGAGCGCATGCCGGCCACCACCGTGCTCGATCCTGTCCCGCTGGCTGCTTACGAGGTGTAAAGCCTGGAAATCTCACCCGTCTATTGGCAAAGCAAGTTCAACGCTCCCTGTAATTGACCGTTGGAAAAAGGCTCCGCTCGGTCGATGACCTGCGCTTGCTTTAAAAAGCGAAAAAGCCGATCCGGGGCATCGCCGGCTGGCCAGTGCATCCAATAGTCCTCTGCCGGACACAGGCCCTCTGCCCCGGCCAGTGGCAACAGCGCATCGCAGATGAGCGTATTCAGGCGTTTTGCGCTGATGACCCCGGAAAATACCTCGGAGGAAAGACGTTCAACCAAATCGGCCAGTCCCTGCCTCCTTCGAAAAGCCGCGGCAGTATTCGCAGGATTCGCAGGCTTCGCAGGATTCGCGGTATTCACTGCCGGGAAGGCCTGGAGCATCCGCCTTAACCGCTCCGGCCAGTCCGGATGCGTCTCGCAGATCGCCCGGTATTGCCGAAGTCGCTGTTTGGGATGATTTGCCGGGCGCAAGCCGCTTAGGCGCCAGTTCGTGCCGGATTCCTGAAGCAAATCATCCGGTGCAAGTCGGCCACTGGCAAAATCCCCAATGCCATAAGTCAAGGCAAGACGCCCCATCGGCGCCCGGTTGCGCGCATAACCCAGCACTTCAAGACAAAATTGATGGCAGGCTTGCTCCCAACCGGCCCCTGACAGACGCTTTTCAGCAAAACCCAGCTTTCGACGCCACCGAGCCGCCGCGCCCTCACGCAACTTGGCGCGGCGTGCGTCCAAGGGCAATTCAAAGAATTCCAGCATCCAGACGGCGTCCTCCACTTGCTCCAGCTCGAGGAGTGCGTCATCCACCGCGTAGTCCTCCAGATCCCGTTCGAGGAGCGGCATTAAATAGAGGGTCTCCGGCGCCTCCCCTTTGCATGTTTGCACAGAGGCGTCCGCACTGCCGGGCATCAGCACCACATGCAAGGCGACCCTGGCAAAATTCGGATTGCTCCTGTGGCCGTGCAGCTCCCAATCCGCCGCGTAAAAGTGCACTTCCACGTCGCCCACCCAGGCCTGACCATCCAGCTCAAAGCGGGCTTCGAGAAAGTCGGGCCCGTCCAGTAAATTCCAGCGCCCCGGGTGGAGGATGCGCAGCGATTTGCCGCTAACTGTCGTGAGTCGGCTTTGATCGAAATCCCCATGAAGCCAGATCTTTTGCAGGACGCGCTCCGATAAACTGAACGGACCATAGAGCCCCTGAATCTCCTGCACCTCATTCGTTCGCATGTCGGCAACGTGGAGGCTCAGCGCTTTTCAATAGGCACGAATTGCCGCAGCGCCTTGCCCGTGTAGATTTGGCGGGGCCGGTGAATTCGGCTTTTCGGGTTTTCTGCAATTTCCTTCCAGTTAGCGATCCAGCCTGGCATGCGGCCGATGGCAAACAGCACCGTAAACATTTCGACCGGAATCCCGATGGCTTTGAGGATAATGCCACTATAAAAATCGACGTTCGGGTAGAGCTTTCGGCTGACGAAATAATCGTCCTCCAGAGCGGCCTGCTCGAGCCTGCGGGCGATGTCGAGCAGCGGATCCTCTATGCCGATACTCTCCAGTACGGACTCGGCACTCTTGCCCAGGATTTTTGCCCGTGGGTCGTAGTTCTTGTAGACGCGATGGCCGAAGCCCATGAGCTTTGCCTCACCCCGTTTGGCCGCTTCGATAAAGCGTGAGCCGTCATCCCCGTTGGCGTGAATCTCCTCAAGCATTTTGATCACTGCCATGTTGGCACCTCCGTGCGAGGGGCCCCAAAGCGCACAGACACCCGCCGAAACCGACGCAAAGAGATTGGCACCACCGGAGGCCACCATCCGCACCGTCGAGGTCGAGCAGTTTTGCTCGTGGTCGGCGTGCAGCATCAAAAACAAATCAAGCGCCTTCCCCGCGCCGTGATCGTCGACGTATTGCTTGTAGGGCTCCGAGAACATCATGTGGAGAAAATTCCCTGTGTAGCTCATATCCGCCGGGTAGACAAAGGGCATGCCCATCTTCATACGATACGTCATCGCCGCAATGGTTCGGACTTTCGAGATGAGCAAAGCAGCCGTTTCGTCAAAGTGTGCCAGATCCTGCTCGCGGTCGTTGGACGACATTTCCGGGTAGTAGGCTCCGAGTGAGTTGAGCATCGAAGAAAGAATGGCCATGGGGTGCGCAGCGCTGGGGAATCCATCGAAATGACTGTGCATACCCGTGTGAATCGCGCCATTTTTACGAATATGCGCCCTAAAGGCATCGAGGCAGCTTTGGTTCGGCAGTTCCCCGTAAATGACGAGCATCGCTGTTTCCAAAAAAGAGGCGTTCGCTGCCAACTCCTCAATGGAGTAGCCCCGGTGGCGGAGAATGCCCTTCTCCCCGTCGATAAAAGTAATATCGCTCAGGCAGGAACCGGTGTTCCCGTAGCCTTCGTCGAAGGTGATGCAGCCACTCTTGGCGCGTAAGGTCCGCGTATCCAAAGCCTTTTCGCCTTCAGTGCCCTCGATGATGGGGAACTCAAAATTCTCATTGCCTAATCGTATCGTGCCGGTGTTTTCCATGTTTGTCGTTCGTGTCAGCTTTTTGCCAGAGCGGAGCTCGTTTTGATCGTTAAAGCGATCTCAAAAAATTTCCGTATAGTTGCAATCCTTTTGCCTGACTTTTTTCCGGATGAAACTGCGTCGCGTAGCAATTTCCATGCTGGATGCCGGAAACGAAGCGGCCCCCATAGTCCGTGTGGAAGGTGGCCAACCCGGGGTCGACGGGCGCGATGTAGTAGCTATGCACAAAGTAAAACTGGTCCTGGCCGGAAACAATTCCATCCGTCAAGCCGGTGCCGGGGTCAAAGGTGACTGAGTTCCAACCCATGTGTGGGATCTTTAAACCAGGGTCCACCCGGAAGCGACGGACTTCCCCTTTAAATACGCCCAAACCCGCAACGTCACCCTCCTCTGAATGCTCAAAGAGTGCCTGGAGGCCAAGGCAAATACCGAAAAAAGGCCGGTCTGCCGCAATCCAATCGCGGATCACACGGTCGAACCCAGTCCGCTCCAGCAAGGCCATGGCATCCACGATAGCCCCCTGCCCCGGAAATATCAGCGCGTCCGCCGCACCGATTGCCTGCGGTGAAGCGGCTAGATAGGCCTCCGCGCCGACCTGTTGCCAGGCCCGCACGACACTGCGCAGATTGCCCATGCCATAATCGATCACGGCAAGCTTGGGCCGTTTTGAACTGTCATTTATCTCCATCCAGTCAGTATCCGAGCTTTCATAGCAAAGTCGATTAAGATTACGAAACCGATTACACAGAAGTCAGGAAACGGGGGGCCCACTACAGCCTCCACCCCTCCACCACGCTGCGCGCGGTCCCCCTCCCCTCAGTGAGGCGAGGAATTACTGGAGCGCCGACACTTGGTGTAGCGCCGCGCTACCCCGCGGCACGCGGGATAGCGCCGCTCAATGGCGCGGAGATTCGCTTTTAGGATTGCCGGATTAAATGGCGCTTCGCTGAAGGCAACCACACGATTTTCATAACCCTCAATTCGGTAGGTGATCGACTCGCTGAAGCGGCGGCGCAGCGCCGCATCCCGGAACATGGGCAAATGCGCCACCTTATCCGGTTCCACCAGGTTGAAAATGAGCACCCCGCCAGGCCGAAGCATTTGCCCGAGCGACCGGCACCAGGCAGCATCCATCGTCACGCAGCGGGCCGGCAGCCCTTCCGCTTCTCCGTAAAGGTCTTCGACGATGACATCAAACCGCGCTTCCTCGCAACTTGACTCCACCCACTCGACCGCATCGGCGGCCACTAATTCACAAATATCGGGGCATTCGAAAAAGCCCTGAGCGATAGAGAGGTGGATCGGGTCCAAATCGATCCCAACGATGCGCTGGGGAGCAATTAGCGCTGCCATCTGACAACCCACCGCTCCCGCTCCAAAGCCCAGCATGAGAACGTCTCCAATGGTCTCTGGCTTGCGGTAGAGAGTCGGCACTACAATGAGGTCCCAAATCGAGCCCGCCAGCGGCCGGTTCGGGTTCCACTGCGAGTGATTCACCCCGTTCCGATACAAACGAACCGACGCACCTGCGGTGCGCACTTCATAGAGCTTTCCATCCAAACTCCGTTGCCAAATAATTGCCATTGAACGTAGGCGCAGATCAGCGCTTCAATTTGCGCTCCACCATCCCATGCGCCTCCAGGGGAACCCAATCACGCCAGCTCGTATCGTCTGCCTCAATCATCTTCATGATCTTGCGCCCCGTATTTGCCAGCAAGCTGGGATCACCCACTCCAATCGGCAGAATTCGCTCGTTTTGAATCAGATGAGTGTAAAAATGCTGCCAGTTTTCCGGCGCCTTAAAATTCTCCGCGGTGACCAACTCCCTACTGTGGGCATTGTGCCAGGGGTAGACAAACAGCTGCACCCCGTTTTTGAAGAGGCGCCCGAATGACTCCAGAACACCGCCGGCCAGATTGGCTGACCACTTTTCCTTAAACAACTCGTTGAGCAAACCGATGCTCAGAATCACGGCAATCGGCTCAGCGGTGTGGCGGCTCAAATAGGTCGCAATGCGGTGGAACTCCGCACTCCGGCTGATCAGCACGGTCTTGCCCAAGGCCTGCAGGGCGTCCGCCCGATCGATGAAATCCTCGTGGTCCACCGCGCCGTCACGCAGAAGGTTGTTCATACTGATTTCACAGATCTCCAGTGAGCGCGCTTTCTGTGCTTCGTCCAAGACGTTGGAAAACACAGTCCGGGACTGTCGGATCATATCAAGATGCAGGTTTAGGACTGGATTGAAACTGCCGCGTAAAAGCAAAATCGGACGTTTGTAAAGCACGTCCGTCGCCTGCACGATCTCCCCTCTCTCGTTAAACATAGCCGCCTCGGTAAGGCTGCTCTGGACCAGTTGCAGCGCGCACAGGCGGTTGTCCACATAGCGAAAGTCCTCCCCGGAAAAACGCAGCATATCGACCTCGATACGGCCCTTGGTCAGACCCGCGGCCAGCGACTCGACGAAGTCCGTCAAATTTTTCCGAAGATAAAAGGCCGCATAAATCAAGTTTACCCCGATTTTGCCCAGGGCGTCCATTTGATCCGCATTCGACTCGTCCAGGAGGCGAACGTGTAGAACAATCTCGCAGGGCTTTGTCTCCGGCTTGAGCTGCAGGCGAATCCCCAACCAGCCGTGGCACTCCCCGGAGTCCTGATAGCCCCGCGCCCGCACCGTGTTACAAAAGGAGAAAAATGTGGTGTCCTTCCCCCGCACAGGACCGAGCCGCTGTTCAAGCAGGCTATACTCATAGGCTAACATGGCATGCAGCCGCTCCTGTGAGACGTAGCGATTCCCCTTCCCGTAGAGAGCGTCACTCATCGTCATGTCGTAGGCCGAAATCGTCTTGGCCACCGTGCCCGCACTCCCCGATACCCGAAAAAACCAATTCGCCGTCTCTTGACCCGCACCGATCTCCGCAAAAACACCGTAGCGCTTTAAATCCAAATTGATGGCCAGCGCCTTTTCATACGTGCTTAACTCCGGTTTTTCCGCCATGCCTTATTTCTCTAGGCTGCCAGCCCAAGAAGGCAAACCGGAAGTCAAAGGAATTTAACTTGAAGACAATCCATTCCAGACGGCGAACAAAAGAACCCGGCGAATGACAACCACCGCTCGGCGTTGACTCAGCCTGCGCCGCCACGCCCCACCCGCATGATCTGGCTGCTTAGTGCGTTGAGGTCTTTTTCGTGATCCCGGCGCCGGGGGTCATAGATATCCAGCAAGGCCCAGAAACCAGCGCTATGATTCATCTCCGTGAGATGCGCCAGTTCATGGAGGATAACGTAGTCCTGCAGCTCCGGTGCGAGGAGAACCAGCCGCCAATTCAGCGAGATCCCGCGCCTCGCTGAACAGGAGCCCCAGCGGCTGGATTGATCCCGGACCGACAATGCAGCGTAACTGAGGCCCAAACGCTTCGCCTGGTAAGCCACGCGGCAGGTCAGCGCGTCTTTGGCAAAGTTCAGCACAAGGGCGCGCAGATTCGCCCCGGTGCCGCTCCGTGGACGCAGCAAAACAACCGAACCGCCCTCGGCGAAGCGGTATTCGGAACGCCCCATCCAGCCATCTTCAATACGTACAAAAAACAGATCACCGCTGGCACTGAGCTGGGGCGTCTGTTGCAGCCAGGCTTCAAGACCAATCGCCGGGGGGGCTTTGCCCAATTGCTGATTCAGCCAGCGGGTTTGCTTCTCCACGAAGCGGAGCACCTCGGCGTCGCTGGTTCGGAGCGGGGCGGAGGCTACAATCTGATTCTCCAGACCAAGCGTGAGCTTGAGTCGCCGCGTGCCCTTGCGCCGCCTTATTTCGATGGGCACGAACCGCCCGTCTTCAGAGCGAAAATTCATGATGTCCGGGTGCGCACTAGGCTTGATCGAGGGTATCAACCAGTTTCTGGGTGTAGCGCCGCAGGGCCGATTCCGGGTCAATACCCCGAGCCCGGCAGGCTGCGGCAATCTCAAACAACTCCTCACCCAGCCGGGCCGCGTCCATCGATTCGGCACGGGCCTCAATCGCTCCCGTGTTAAGCAAGCCGTCGACCGGGATCGCCTGCTTTTCTATTTGTTTAAAAACGTCCTTGGCAAACATCAAAGCGGGTAACTGGCGGGGCAGATCTTTAAACCGTCCCGTCTGCTCGGGACCGCGCTTACGCTCGGCCGCCTTGATCTGATCCCATTGCTGGAGCACGGCCGCCGTATCCCCAGTCTGGCCACCACCGAATACATGGGGGTGGCGCCGTATGAGCTTCTCGTTAACCACCTGACAGACCGACTCAAAGTCGAAATCCCCGCGCTCAGCTGCCATCTGTGCGTGCATGACCACCTGCAGGAGGACGTCCCCCAACTCCTCCTCCATATGATCCATATCAAGACGATCAATCGTCTGCAGCAACTCGCAGCACTCATCGACCAGACACTCCGCGATGGACTGATGATCTTGCTCGATGTCCCAAGGGCAGCCGGTTTCCGGCTCACGCAAGGACGCTACCGTTTTTAATAAGTCTTCGATCGCACGCATCGCTCAAAAGATGGGGGCAGAATCAAGCGACCGTCAAGACCTGCCCGACACTTCCATTCGGCAAGCGAAAGCTTTCTCCGGCTTTCAAGCCCCGCAGCCGGGCGATTAGGGGCGATTGCGCTGTGATCACCGTAACGGTGACGCCCTTCATCTCCACAGTCTGCCCGCCGGCAACACCGGCGAAGAAAAAATATTCCGTAGAATCACCAAAGTCACAGCTGAACAAAGCTCCGTGGGCTACCCGGTCCTTTTTTTGCAGCAAGGTTTCCCGGCGCGAGCACAGGTCCTCGATCGCAGCCGCCCACTGCCGTGCCTGGCCAGCCTGCCCAGCGGCCAAATAAGACGCCTCCAGTCCCTGCGTGTCCCATTGCGAATCGGCCCGGGACTCGTCGTTTGTGGCATACTCGGCCGCGTCTTTCGATGCTTTCACGGCATCCTGCAGCTCCACCTGCAAGGCGGCCAGTAGGCGCTCGAAAAAGTCGGCTTTGTTCATGAGAATTCGGGGAAAGTTCGGATATAAAAAACCCGCCGGAGTGGCGGGTTTTGAATGCAATGCGTCGAAATTATAAAAAGCTCCCGGAAACGGGCAAACTAGCTCTTGATCTCACGGTGCAGGGTGTGCCGACGAAGAAATTTGTTATATTTCTTCTTCTCAACGCGGTCCGGCTGCTGCTTCTTGTCGCGGCTCGACATGTAGCGGGATACGGGCTTCCCCTCAGCGCGGGCTTCGGTGCATTCTAGAATGATGTGCTCTCTGGGCATGACTTTGTGTGGTTGTGGGTTCCTGAAAAAGAGCCGGAAAGTAGGTACTCCCCTTTCGAAAGCAATTCTTTTTTGCAGCTATTTCGTTTGAACGCCGGGCCGCTACGAAGCGCCCCCTGCTTGTCCCTCATTTGACGTTCTATGAAGTCCAGCCCCTACCCCGATTATCCGAAAAACCGGATTGCTCATCGCGCCCGCACTCAACTAGGCTTTGCTCTTAATGGTCTCTACAAGGGAAAAATCACAACTCCTGCACCCCGTCCATCCTGTGCTCTCACAGGCACGGCTCTACCCCAGCTTTCTTGAAGATGGTAGCGACTTCGCCTGCGTATTAGTCCTGCCCGGGGGTGGTTACGGAATGGTCAGCAACCAGGAAGGGCCCCCCGTCGCCGGATGGCTCAACTCCATAGGTATCTCCGCTGCGGTGCTCGAATACACCGTTGCCGAAGGGCACCCGATCTACCCACAACCGCAACAACAAGCACTCTACGCCCTCCGCTGGCTGCGCGCCCAGGCGAGTGACCTGAACATCGCCCCCCAACGAATCGGCGTCATCGGCTTTTCCGCCGGCGGCCACCTCGCTGCCAGCCTCGCCAATGGCTTTGATCGTGAGGACTGGTTACTGGACCCGATGGCACACTCGATCAGATCAGCGCCCGACCCAATGCCGCGATTTTAAGTTACCCCGTCATCAGCTCGGATACGATTGGCCACGCCGGCAGTTTCCAGAACCTTCTTGGTGTCAATGCCAAGCCCGAAGAGAAAAAAGCCCTCAGCTGGGAATTACATGTCCACCCCAAGGGTCCCCCCACCTTTCTCTGGCATACTGCCAACGACAACTGCGTCCCCGTCGAAAACAGCTACCGCATGGCCATCGCCCTGCAGAAACAAGCCATCCCCCACGAGCTCCACGTCTTCCCCGAAGGTGCCCACGGCCTCGGCCTCGGCACAATCGACGATCGCCGCAACCCGAGCGCCGCCCAATGGACCGACCTCGCCCGAAACTGGCTCCACGGCCTCGGGTTTTAGCGCGCCTGTTGAAAATTTAAGGAAAAATTTTAAGGACACCCACTTCCCAGAGCATGACGAGCGCGCTGGCCTCATGAATTTATGGGTGTCCACAAATTGTCTCACAAATTGTCAACTTCTTCAAGCTTTCGATGGAGAACAAAACCAAAGCAGCCCGCTTCGTAGCAGCTGACCACACGCTTAGCCAGCAGGCGTTGCCGCTGCACCCAAACGAGAAACTCGTCAGGGGTAAACGATTGAAGGGATTGAGGCGGTTGATTGTCAATCTGGCGGATCGCGACATACTTCGATTTATGAATGTCGATTCCGAGCTTGATGACTTCGGCGGTGGCTTCAGTCTGTGAATGTGATGTGGGAGTGAGTTTTTTATTACGTTTCATGGTCGAAATGGCAGTCTAGTGATTCCTCACCGTCTGCAACTCCTCCCATGTCATCTTCGCGAAGCCCCTTCGCGAAGCCCTTTCCAACTCCGTTCTTTTTCGTAACCTAATTTTTACATGTAACTTCTTGAAACGATGCCCTCAATCCAAATGGTAAAGACTCTTTTTAATAGATCCACACGAACACTATGAAAAAAATATATAGCACACTCGCAGCCGGATTCGTTCTGGCTTCTTCCGCTTCGGCGAATCTCGTTGCCTTTTGGGATTTTAACGACGGCTTTGACGTTGGAAGCGGAGCCGTTCAGATTGTCCACGCTGCTTCCTCCGGAACTGGCACTCTATATCAGCAACGCGCCGACATTGACGGCAACGGCAAGGGCGGCAATGCCTTCATCGATGCCGCAAACAGCATCAACGCCTCGGCCGGCCAATCCATGGCATGGGACGATATCGCGAAGTCCGGAGATAACGATGCCGAGTTTTTCCTGACTTTCTCGACCTTGGGCTTGAGCAACATTGTGGTTAGCTTTGATCTCTACGGCCGCGCTGATGCTCCCGTTGTCAGCTTTGATGTCAAATACGACACCAACGCACTTGTCGATGCCGTCAACCCTGGCGCTGTCGTTGGCACGATCAAGGATTTCGATTCCAGCCTTTCGACCGAATTCTTAAACAATCAGTCGGTTCCCGCCGGAACCAACGATCCTTCCTTCCAGCGGGTGGTCGTTGATTTCAGTTCGGCGACCGCGCTGAACAATCAGAGTTTTGTAGCGATTCGCTTCGATGATTTTGACCGCGATACAGGCAACAACTCGATGCGCATCGACAATGTCATGGTTACCGCCGTGCCCGAACCCAGTGCCTTTGCTGCTTTGGCAGGTGTCATAGCTCTGGGCCTCGTTGCCTTGCGTCGCCGCCGCTAGGTTCGAATTATTAACCGATTAGGTTTTACAAGCCGCTCGTCTCCCGACGAGCGGCTTTTTTATTTTCAAATTCCAACGGTCTTCTTAGTATTATAGGGTGAACTCACGTTATCGTCTCGTAGCGAACCCGCGGCAGCGGGGTCGACGTTTGAAGCATCCAGCAAGTGCCTTGACCGCATCTACGTCGACACGACTATCGTCGCGTCGCTACAAAAAGCGGTAAACAGCCTATCGCTAGGATATTACCAGAGAAAGTCAGTTTTTGGTATAAGAGGTCAGAACGACTCTGTCCTGGATCGTAAACAATCCAGGCAGAGTGTCTGTGGCTCGGATCAAACAGGCGACTATGGCAGCGTGAAACGCAGCCGGAAGAACTGCGCGGGTGTCTCGGTCAGGTTATCGGGAGCGGCGTAGGTGAAGGTGTCAAAGCCCGCCTCGGGATCGTCCACCGATGGGCTGCCGACTTGGGCCGCCGGGGTGAGTTCGGTCCATGTGCCCGCAAGGTCGTTGGTCCATTCCACGATGACGGTGATGTCGTCGACTGCTTGGCGCAGCGTAAACTGGAACTGCGGTGTGGGGCTGCCGCTTTCGCTGGCTTCGGGCAGAAAACCTCCGGTCGCATAGAGTACCCCGTTACTGAAACCACGACCCACTGGATCGGCGTCGAAGTCCGCCTCGTCGCCGCTGAGTTCCAGGTCGCTCATGAAGCTGGCGAACCCGCCTGCGGCTTCCGCCACCGTCAGGGTGAAGGTCTGAGTCTGGGAGAGATGGCCGTCCGAAACGGAGAGGACCACCGAGGCCGGGCCCAGATCGGAGGCGTCAGGCGTGCCCGTCAGAGTTGCGCTGCCGTCGCCGTTATCCGAAAGCGAGAGCCAGGCCGGGCCGTCCACCAGGGTCAGACTGCGCGGATCACTATCCGTTGTGCTGATGGCGTAGCTGTAGGCCGTGCCTTCCGTCGCTTCGCTCGCCGGGGTGGAGGTGAAGACGGGCCGGCCGTTTTGCCAGGGGGAGAAGTCCTGCTCCCTCGTTTGGCCATCCCATTCATTCGGCGAGCCGAAGGTGCTCTGTCTCTTGCCGTCGTCGTAGCCCTCGGTCACGGGATCGTCCGAGGCTTGCACCGTCGGTTTGACAGTCGGGCGAGGCTCGCCCTCAAGCTCGAAAATTTCCGTATCGGCGATGCCACTACGCGGCGCGATTCCCTCGCCAGCCGGTCCGAAGACCCAGGCATCGGAGGCATCGCGGATGAGGAATTGCGTATTGTCATTGCTGATGCGGATACCGCTGACTTCACCCGCCTCCACCGTGAAACCGGAGCTGGCCGCCTGATCGATCATTTGGCTATCACCCACCCAGACATGGGTCCAGGCGTAGCCGTCGGTGGCGAAGGCATCGTTCATGGCCAGATTGGTATCAAGGCCACCGTTGGCACTGTCGTCTTCGGAGAAGGTTAGGATGGTGCCAGCGGGCACGGCGGCCCAGAAGGTGTCCTGGGAAAGCACGATGCGCGACTCGGCCTCGAAGGGGAAGACGGCTTCGTCGCGAATCTCGATCGCCCAGCCGCGCATGTCAACGGTGCCACGACCGCCATCGCCCACCACAACCAACTCGAACCAGTCGCCCCCGTTCCCCTCGACCCGGCCAAAGTGAGTGTCGCGCGCCACACTGGGCAGGTTGCCCTCTGCATCGGCAGCGGCATCGCCCCCGCCGAGGAAGTTCGAGCCGGGAACAGCGTTATATTCGTTCAGGATAACCGTTGGGTTTGAGGGGTAAACCGTCAGGCGGACAATCTGGGGGGTGGTATCGCCCCCGGCGGTGGCCTCGATGCGAAGGTCCAGAAAACCGGCATTGCCGACTCCAGGTGTCCCGGAAAGGGTGCTACCGCTCAGGCTGAGCCAAGCAGGCAAGGCATTGCCATTCGCCTGCGCGACGCTGAGGCTGGCCGTCCGGTCCAGCCCGATGACGTAGCTGTAGGTCTCGCCGACGTGCGCCTCGCGTGGTGGGGTGGAGGTGAAAACCGGCGCCGTGTAGGCGCTTGTTGTGAAGACGGAAAAGTCCTGGCTTTGGTTGCCGCCGCTCCACTCGTTGGGGGCACCGAAGGTGCTGGAGGTGCCATCTTGGTAGAGGCCGAAATACGGATCCGGCTTCAAGCCAAAGGCCAAGGGATTCTCCTCCAGTTTAAAGACCTCGCGGGAGTTGACTCCAAGTCCGGTGGGCAGGCCATCTTCGAAGTTGGCGGGCACCGGCTCGCCGACGGGACCGTAGAGTGTTTCGCCCAGAGCGTCTTCGATCCGGATCAGGGTATCGTCGTGGCTGATGGAGAAGCCCGCCAAGTCACTGGCCGACTGATCGATGAAGAAAGGGTCGTCCAGCTGGATATTCGTCCAGGCGAATCCGTTCGTGCCCAGTTCATTGACCCGATTGATGGCGGTCGATGTGTCGAAGCCCCCGGCATCGGGGCGGTCAATGAAGGTGAGGATCGTGCCCGCCGGAACAGCCGCCCAGTAGCTGTCTTGTGAGAGCACGATGGAGCGATCCGCCTCCCCGTTGTCGGAAACCTTGATCACCCAGCCGCGCATATCGACCGTCGATCCGGCAGTGCCGTCGCCGAGCACCACGAGCTCAAACCAATCACCACCATTACCCTCGATCCGGCCAAAGAAGCTGTCTTCCTTGTCGGAGGCTTCCAATCCATCCGTGTCCAGCCAGCGGTCGCTGCGCACGGCATTGTATTCGTTGACTATGACCGGGCTGTCGTCGCGAAAAATAATCAAGTTCAGGGTCTGCGTGCCAGTGAGGGCGGCGGGACTGTCGTCGGTCACGAGCAGTTCGATACTATGCTCCCCGACCTCGCTGGAAGTGAGCGGTCCGGTGCTGGAAAGGGTGGCGGTGCCGTCGCCATTATCGGTCAGCGTGACCCAGGCAGGCTTGCTCGTCGCCGAGATGGTGAGCGAGTCACCATTGCCATCCTGGGCGGAAACAGTAAAGACGGACACGGACAAATTGAGTCCCGCTCGCCCGTAGGTAACCGGCTTCGAGGTAAAGGCTGGAGCGAGAGGTGTCGGCGCGGCTCCGGTCTCGACGACGCCGGGCGAGCCAACATCCAGCCCTTGGGCGGCAGCAAAAGCACCATTTGCGCCTGCCATAGCAAAGGTATAGCGGGGGGCAGCCACGCTGGAGGTCGGGTCCCAGATCAATGAAAAATAAACCTGGCCCCCACCCGCCGATGGACCCGCATGCCCACCCAGTGAAGGATCGCCACTGCTTCGGGTAAACCCGGCCGCTGCGTAACTCAGCGAAACAACGAGGTTATCACTGGCATCGAAAATGTTCACTTGGTCGTTTTGTCCCAGCCCGAGGCCACTTCCGCTGTAGGTGAATACCTGGGTCGTCTCCGGGATGCCCCACCAGTTGCGAAATTCAGACGGCGTCAAAGCTTCGACAAAAACGACCGATTCACCCGGCCCTATCGAAATCGAACCAAAAGTAAATGCGACCGCAGGGTTGGCGGTGTCATCATCATATTTCCAACCCGTTAGGTCCACCGGAGCGGCCCCGAAATTCGTCAGTTCGAAGAAGTCCTCACCTCCAGAGAAGTCCTGCTTCGATTGAATCTCCGTGATCAGGATTTGGCTCTGCGCGGAGGCGGCGAAAAAACAGCTGAAACAGGCGGTGCTGATCCAACGAAGAGTTGATTGGGCGGCGGGCTTTGGATACTTCATAATTTTTGGTGGGTGAAATGTTAAAACGAATGACTATTCAAGGATTTCGAATATGGCGATGGAGTGACTACCCTCGTAGGCCACAGCCATAAGGAAGCGGCCATCGGCGCGCTTTTCCGGCGCGATCAACTGGATGCTTTCCGGGGAAAAATCCCCGACTGGTTCGAGGTTGATGTAGGCTTCGAAGACGGGATGGGCAGGGTCTTCCGCGCGGAAGAGAAAGATCCCGTTCTGGCGCTCAGCCCCCACTGCGATCCAAAGCGCGTCGCGGTAAACCGTGGCCGCGAGGGCCTCAATTTCCGGACCTTTGTTATCGGAGCGGGTATCGCGGCGGCGCTCGGTGCCTCGGTTGATGTTAAAGCGGCGGGGATCCCGCAGCATGGGGTAACGCTCGAAAAAGGAACCGCTATCGAAAATTCTCTGGCCCGTAGCTCCATCCAATATGGAGAAGCTGCGCGTCCCGAACATGGTCGGGCGGACGATGCGGCCGTCCGCATCCAGGCCGTCCAACTTCGAAACTTGCAGTCGCCCGAGGTAGGGATCGCCCAGCGGGTCAGCGCCCAGCTGGGCTTTGAGCTCGGCGCGCAGCTCGGGATGCAGGCGGGGGCCGTCCACCCCGGCATGTTTCAGCCGCATACGGTCGTCGGCGTCGGAACGGGCATCGCCTTCGTTGGCGGTTAGGATGAGCGTCCGGCCCTGGAATTTAACGGCCTTGATCGTGTCGGGCATGGGCAGGCCAGCGACTGGATGACGCACCTGGGCACTGGGCGAGCCAAAGGCACCGTCACGATCCGAAGGGTCGATCTCAACCTCGATCGTGCCCAGGTCGTGAATTGCCAGCCAGCGGCGGGAGGCCAGATCGAAAACCGCGAGGGCATTGTTTTCCTGAAGCGAGACGTAAACGCGCCCCTCCGACTCCGCCACATACTCCGGCTCGAGGGCGATGCGGATATCGGTCCCAGGGCCATGGTGGTTGCGAATGCCATCGAGCATGGCATCTGTCGCCCCGAGCGCGGCGGTAAAGGGGTAGGTTTGCGCGGCCTCGGTCGAGAGCTGGCCCAAGTCACTTGCCTGGCCAATGCCAGTGAGATCGATAACGGTCAGCGAACCGGGCACTTGAGGGCCCCGCCGTTGATACTCAGCCTCGTCCGCGACGAGGAGAAAGCGGCCCTCTGTGGAAAAGAGCACCGAATCGGGGTGGTAACCCGTCGGCAGGACCGCCAAGGTCTCGCCCGAGCGATAGTCGAAAAGAACCACGCGCCCGGTCTGCCGGTTGCTGGGCTCGGGAATCAAGGCGGCGGCACCGAAGCCCCGCCCCAGCGGATCCACCGTGACCGAGCTGACATCAAAGCCGCGCACCTTCTCCGGCCAAACCGAGGCATCGAAATCAATGCGCCGGAGCAACTCGGGCTGCGCCGGGTCCGCCAGATCGATCACTTCCACACCTCGGCCGTGCCGGTGATGGGAGCGCGTCGAGACCAGCACCTGCTCCTTCGCCGCGTATTCAATAATCTCCGCACCACCCGGCTTCATGGCGTAGCGGGCCAAGAACTCCAGGCGGACGGTCTCGCCAAGGGCGGGTATTCCGGAAAGAAAGAGAAAGCCCAGACCCGCAAAGAAGCGAGCGTGATTGCCGTGAATAAACTGACTCAAGTGAAAGCGCATACCATCGGTCTAGAATTTATATTGAAAGCCGAGGAGGAACTCGCGTCCCAGTTCCAGGTATTCCACCACCCGGCGCGAGTCTCCCTCATAGAGCAGGAAGGGCTCGTTACTGAGGTTGCGAACTTCAAAGAAGACTTCGAACTGGCGCGAGAAATTGTATTCCAGGGAAAAATCCAGCGTCGTGCGCGCATCGACCCAGCGGTCGCCAGTGCCGAAGCCGCCGTCGGCGGTGCCACCGATGGAATCCAGCTGCTCGCTGGCGTAGCTGGCTACCAGAGTGGCGAAGAGTCCGTCACGCCGGTAAAAGAGCCCCATGTTGCCAAAGTGCTCAGGTGTCTCCTGCAAGTTGGTGCGCCGCTGGTTGCCGTTGAGGGTGCTCACATCCTGCCGCGAATCGGTGTAACGATAATTGGCCAAGACGCCGAATCCATCTAAAAAGCCAGGCAGAAAATCGAAGCGTTGATAGGCATTGAGGCGAAACCCGGTCGCCTCGCCATCCTCGGCATTGAGAAAAGTCTGCACGCGATAGCGGGGCTGATTCAACTGGAAGGGAGAATCACCGAGCGGCAGGCCGTCTCGAATTTGATCGGCTGTGGCCAGCGCTCCGTGCCGCAAGATCGGACTCTCGTGCCGACGGTGAAAGGCTCCCGCACTGAAGAAGCTGCCGAGGCGATTCTGCCAGTCCACTGAAAAATCGAAGTGCATGATTTCGTCGATGTCCAAGCCACTATTAGCGGCCTCCACCGAAGGCTCCTCCCCGTCATCCTCGTCGATCGCGATGAGCGGCGCCCGCTCCTCCGCCCGAGGACGGGCGAGTGCGTTGGACCACTGCGCCCGGATAATCAGCTCGGGACGCGGTTGGTAGCGCACCGCGAGCGCAGGGAGCAAGTGCACCTCGTTCCGCTGTTCACGTTGCGGGTCATTGAAGAAAATTTGCCCCCCCGGAAAAAAAGGATTTCCGCTCGGCTCCTCGCCATTCCACTCGATGTGCCGGGCGCGGTCGTCGAACTCCGTCCGCTCCGCTCGAACTCCGCCATGGAAACTCCAATCCCCGCGCTGGTAACTCTCGGCCCAGAAGACGGCCTGGACCACCTGATCGCCGTTGTAATCCTCGCGGGTCGAGCGGTAGGTTGACTCCAATTCCTGCAAACCGGTCGTCGCCAGTCCACGAGCCGCGTCCGGATCGATGCGCGGACCGAAGTCGTTGCCGAGTATCGGCGGCAAGCTGTCTGCATTCAGAGCGGCACTCAGGGGCGCCCCGCCCGCTGGCTGAAAACGCAGATACTCTTGGTCGTAGACCTTACGCTGGCGGGTGTAGGCGACACCTCCGCTCCAGGAGCGCCCCGACTCAAAGGATTCCTTGCCTGAATCAAGCTCCAGAGCCAACTGACGATACTCAAAAAGGCGACGATTGTCTTCGGTTTCGATTCGATCGAGGAGAATATTGGCTGGATCCAGTGCCTGATCGCGCACTGCATCCGAGACGTAGTCGAGATCCGGCAGGGAATCGCCGCCAAGGGAATACCGGTAGCTGAAATCGCTATCCCGGTGGCGGTATTCACTGTCGCGGCGGTCGGGCTCGCGCTTATCGCGACGGGCGAACTGAGCGCTCCCCCGCAGCAGCCAGCCGCGCTCAAAGCGGTGCTCAAGAGCCGTATCGAAGCCCCAGCGCTCCTCCTCCTCCAATTCATCTTTCAGCTTGTGCTCAAGGCGACTTTGCCCCGGCCGGTTGGGCTGCGAGCGCATGGTGGCACTTTCCAGCACGTCTCCCCTCACGTCCGTGGCGGGAGTATAATCGAAAATCGCCGAAGCCGCCCGTCCGTCGGAATTGGAGTCGAACTCGATCGCATCGCGGCGCTCGATATCCTGCGTATCGACAAAAAGCAGACGCAGGTAGGCTTGGGTGTCTTCCGTGGGCTCCCAATTGAAGTTGAGCCCGTATTCGTAGCGCTCGCGCTCCACCTCAGAGTGGCGCACTTGGTATTCATCCAGAAAGAGCGGATTGTTCGTTGAATTGACGGGCTGGCTAAAGTCGAAGCCCCAATCGTTTTTCAGCCCGTCCGCCCCGAAGTAGTAGCGCCGCTGCTGCGCGTAGAAGAAAACACCCAAAGACTCGTCTGCCCCCAACTGAGTGGCCAGACGCACACGGTTCCGCCAGGAGGGACGACCGTCGAAATCCTCCACCACATCGTAGTAGCGGGCTTGGCCCTGAACGGAGGCGAAGAAGCCATCGTAATCCAAACCGGATCGATTTGACATATTGACGAAGCCACCCAGCCGCTGGCTTTTTTGCCGCGTGGCCAGATACCCCCCATCGGGCTGAAAAATCCCCTCGTCGCGCTCATCCGAAAACTCGGTAAAAAGCTCCGCCGAACTGCTGACAAAGGGCGGACGCTCCATCTGCATGCGCTCGGCCAGATCGTCAGGCAAGAGCTCAAAGGTAAATGCCGGATAGTCGCTCCAGCCCCCGGGCGGCACGGATTGCCCACTCCCGAATCCATTGATATCGGCGATGCGCTCGTTATCGACGGAGGGAGTCGCACCCAAAAGCGTCGAAACAGCCGAAGCCCAGAAAAACAGGATTTGGTTGGACCTCATGGAACTAAGTATTCGCTGACGCAGAAGTTTCATGAAATCACCAGATCGTTTCCAGCACGACAGCACCGTCAAGTTTGTAGGGCGCGAGTAATGTTACAATTGTGAAAACCTACAGTTCTGTCTTCCATCCTCAACATCTGGCTTTTGAGAAAGATTTAAAGTGAGAAAGATTTAAAAAGATTTAAAGGACACCCACATTTTTTGATTTAAAGGACACCCACATTTTTGACACCCACATTTTAGGCGGCAGTGTAAATTAGCCTCTGCTACCTTCACGCCTTGGATCGTCTGACAGAACTCTACACACTTCCCGGCTCACGTATCCGTCAAATCACTTACCCTGTCAATTCCAGCCGAAGCGCTCGCTCACGAACCAATGCGGCATAGCGTTGCTGGAACTCAACCGAACAGAAACTACACGGGATCAGTTGCAAGGCAGCATCCAGGCTCTTGGCAAAGCGGGCATACGCATTTTCGATCTGCTTCGCTGTCAATCGTAAGGAAAAACCGAACTGGTCAAAATCGCTGCGCCGCAGTCGCCGTTTACGCCCATTCAAGGTCAATGCCGTCTCTTCGGGATCCTCCGGCATAAAGAGAATAGTCGGAACCAAATCATAGGCTGGCGATAAGCTCACCTCGCCCCCCAAGCGATAGAGCAGTGAAAAATTCTTCAAATGCATATCAGCATTCCCAGTCAGAAAGCAGAAAACATTCAGCTCAAACAGGCACAGTGCATCCAACAACGGGTTATCGCAATGGCACAAGATGACCTTGCCGACTTGTTCCAATGAGCCGCGATACTTCTCTTCAGTCAATCGATCCGTCAACTGACACATATCTTCCATGTGTTGTTTGGTGGCGCCAATACGATCCATACGCCGCGTCACATAACAAAGACGGCCTCCAGCTAACTCAATCAAGCCACATTCCGCAGTGGACAGGCCAAAACACCGCGCCAGACGCATCGTCAAATGCTCCGACTCGGGTAATTCAGGGAAGCGCTCCACCGGTGGCTTAAGAATATAGCCTCCCTCCATTCCGACCAATGTAAAACGATCATTCTCTCCTTTGGTTCGCGGCGATTCCAAATGCATAGAGAGCTTGGGCTGCACCCCAGGCACAGTCACTTGTTGACGCACCACTTGCTCGGCCAGTCCATTCAATTGCTCCCAACTATAAGGAAACACCGGAGGCTGCTTCGAGCCAAAGAGTTTTTCACAACATACTGGATGATAGCGGGCGGCCGGATCACTCAAAGCCTGAAGGCAAATCTGACAGGTGACTTTATGCATCCTCCACATCCTCCACTGGAATAACGGACACCGCTCCGATACAATCACGGCAACATGCCAACAGCAGCCCCATGCGGTCGCGCGGGTTCAACTTCCAAGTATGTTCGGCAATATCGAGCAACCAACCTTCGGGGATGAGCCCATCGAAAAAAGGGAACAGCCGCTTATCTTCGTAGCTTTCCATTCGTAAAGGCAGCGATAAACTAACCGCCACCGCTCCTTCATCCGCAAGATAGGCACCGTCATAGGTGAAAATATACGATGCGGATCCTTCTTCCAAAACACCCGCCAACGAGCCTTGGATAAACACTTCAGCGCGGCGCATCATCCACCTCCATACGATAGGCAACTGGCTCCATGCGATGCCCAAACAAGGCCAAGACCTGGTTGACCTTATCCAAACGCAGCGTGGGCTTCCCCTGCTCCAACTCACGAATAAACCGCAAGCCAACTCCCGCACGATTCGCGAGATCCGGTTGCGTCAAAGACAAAGCACGACGACGCTGCTTCACAAAACCAGGCAATGGATCTTTCATAGTCTTCCCGTTCGGGTATAAATTCAATGCCAATAGAATAAATGCCCCCTTTAGGGTATAGCAAGTTTAAAATATCAAGCATTTGCACCCGGTGGGGTACTGTAAATTTTGAAATCTCCTGCGCAGACAGTGAGCACTTTTCTAATCACAGGCCTCAATGAGTGTTGGAATCGACTACGCTGGCACGCACCGGATTCAAATCCACATAAGCCATACACGCGAGAATAGCGCCCTCATCCAGCAGGCGCTGACATTTGAAAAGGCGCTCCCACGCAGCGCGACAGCACGGAGATGGTGCCGACCAACGAGAGGTGCCCGGAGCACAGCGGAGGGTGTGTAAAGCCGGGTGCCCTCCGGGCGGGTGCGCGAACAATGATATATCCCTACTTCGTCGATCGATACGACTGCTTTACGCGTCTAAGTCATCTAAAGGTGAATTAATGTTCACTTACCTCTGGCGTCAACGTTATTCGTATATTTCTGTGGGTGTCCTTTAATTTTTTCTTTAATTTTTTGACCTTGATCCGACTGCCGCCGCTCACCTCCGAGGCAATGGTAAGACTGCGATCACCCGATCCGCTTACCTGGGTGCCGCCCCCCTGCCCCTCAAAGACGTTCAGCCCACCGGCAAGAGTAAAGTCACTGTCACTGGCCAGATTGAGGCGTCCGCCACCCCATTGAAGGTCATTGAAGGTAATGGTCTTGTCCGCCGAAGCCTTGAAGCCGATTCCCTTACCCGATCGGGCGGTATTCACCGTCAACGAATCACCGGGAAAAACATCGTCTTCGGCGCCATCGGGGCTGCGCATCGAGAAGTCGCCGTCGATCAGGTAATCTTTGCCCGGGCCCGCCGGTTGGCCATCGCTCCAATCATCGCCCGTCTCCCAACTCTGCCCCAAAGCGTTATCACCGATCAGGGTAACGAGTTCCGCCTGTAACGATGTCGCCGCCAGGAGCGAGGCCGTCCAAAGAAGGGGCAGCCGATTAGCCGTGTTTAGAATAAAAACTTTCACTATGAGCCTAGGATTTATTTTTACCTATCCGACTCTACGCTCCGCCGACGTTCGACAATGCTCTTGACTCTGATCTTTTTATTCCCGTGCTTTTGGTCGGGCACCAGAAACAGCAGTGCTCGTGTTTCTTCGTGATAAGGCCAGAGTCCAACGAACTGAAAGCGCCAGTTTCCATTTTCCTGGTGAACGGCAATTTTCACGTCCATCATACCATTGGCACGAATGCCATCAGGCTGGATTTCAGCGATTGAACGAGAGTCGATTCGGTTTTTGGTGGTTCCCAATTGCATCGCGACATCGTAAGGAGCCATGTTATAGATTTTATACTGGCCGAAAGGAAACTCCGAGTCACTGTCATTGATCGCGAGGATCCGATATTTGGGGGTTCCGCCAGCCGACTTGCCTTCTTCAAAAAAGATCAGGAGGTAAGGCCCCTGCCCGGACGGCAGCTCTGTTTGCGCGACCGCTACAGGTTCTTCCCCGCCCGGAAGAAAGAAGGTCAGAGGCCCCTGACCGGTATAACGGTAGTCCTGACTCCGCGTGGTCGGCCGCATTCGGACATTCATCCGTTCCTCGTCGTTTAAATAAAAGAGTTCGGAATCCACACGCTGCCATTCGATGCAGCGAAAGACGACCGGAGGGCTTTCGTCCTGAATTTGGGAGTGGACCCAGGCAGGAAACAAAAGGATGAACGGAACGAAAAGAAGGAAGTGCTTGAGGTAAAATGGCATAAGTTTTGTGAATTACATTTCATCGGCTCCGAGCCAGCGAAACGCAACGATCCGATAACGTCGTCCGAAGTCCTCGTTGACCGGTGAAGTAAGCGTCGGTGTGGTGAAGCTGGGCGTCTCCGGCTGATCGGCGGGATCGATATAATCGGCAGTACGCTGGACGATTGCTTCACAGACGGCAGTCGCACCCGGCTCCCCGGTAACGGAAGTCTCCGCCTCTCCATAGGCACGGATACGAAAAGTGTCGGATCGCGCCGTCAGCAAAGGGCTGATGGTTTGCAACAGGTCGGCTTGTGTCAGGTAGGTGGTGGCCGCAGCCGATGTGGGGGTGAAGTTCGCATTCTCAGGGAGAAAGTTTGGGCCAGCCGCGCCAGCCTGAAACGAACCCGACATGTGGCTGTTGATATCGGTGGCATCAATGGCGGCCTGAAGGGCACCTCGAAGCTCCGTCTCATCGCTGGCACCCAGTCGGCGATTGATGAAGTCGGCCAGCGAAGCGAAGGGTCCGCGACGCTTCACTTCTTCCACAATGGCGCGCGCCAGCTCATCCACTTCGTCCGAGGCGAGCCGACGAAATCCCCCCCATTCGTCTCCGCCACCTTCAAGCGACGGCTGGACTGGAGCACCGACCCGGCTCAGGGCCGAACCGCTACGGCTTTCATCGCCCTGCCCGGCGACTGGAACAGCCAATCCGTTTGTACTGGCGAGCAGCGTCCGCCAAGCCTCAACCGATGTCGAATTGATGTTAAAGGCTCCCTTATTCCGGATATAAGTCCCGATCTTCTCGTAGGCGTCCGCGCGGGGACCACTATTGAATAAAGCCACGGAGGCGTCGGCGGCAGTCACGCCTTCGGGTAGCGCAAGTGTAATATTCGAGTTCTCGCCCAGCGTCTCGCTTTGCTTCCGCGCGAAATCATCCCAGCGATTGGAGAGCGTTTGTTGAAAAGCTCCGATGTCCTCGGCCAGTCCTGAGAAAAAATAAGAATCCCAGAGCGCTTCATTTGCGAGGTAGCTAACATCCGTGCGGGAGTAGGTACTGCCGGAACCGAAGGTCGTCGTTGCGTGGATTTTATCAATCGGAATAAAAGGTGAAGGATAGGCGTTACCAATGGCAAAGGCGGGTTGGTCGACAAATACCCCCGTGCTGAGGTGCTGAAAAGAACCGAGCGACAAGATGGGACGTGAAGGCAAATCGAAAAGAACCACCTGGCTCACGCCAGCAGTATGGTTTTCACCCCAGAAACCGTTTTCCGCAGTTAAACCACCCGCCTGTGTGCTGGTCCAGTTTTCATTACGGAAATATTTAACCCGCCAGTTATCGGAAGGACTTGGATAAGCCCCCGCAGTCCGCAGATCACCCCCATTTATATCATACCCCACGAACTGTGTCGGAGCCCGGGGATTGAAATGGTTTAACATTTGAACTTCGAAACTAGGATTCTCGCCTGCCGCTTTGAGATAGAGATCCACGACGCCGATCGACTCTTTGCCGGAGATGTCACTGATATACGGATCACCTCCAGAGGACTGATAATATTTGAAATTGTCCTCCGCAATATAACCATTGGGATCGGTCAATGAAAAGGACCGGTCGGGAATCGGCCAATAGAGCGATCCAGTTGCATCGGCACTTACGTCCATTCCCTCGCTGTAAAGATTCGAACCAGTGATACTGTCCGCGTCGAGCGCAACAAAGGTCGCCTGGCCGATGACATCCTGATAGCCCTGTACCTGCTGGAAAAGGTTGAAAAAGCTTTCGACTCCCGGCTCCCAGGTAAAAGCGAAAGCGACCCGGCTCTCGGGGGTGAGCCGCAGAGCCTCACCACTATCATTGGTCAGCTCGAGTTCCCTGGCGCGACCGCCTTCCTCGCTAAGATTATAGACCAACCCTTGATCAAACAAGGCCCCGGCCCCCTGACCGTTCCCCGCAAAAACCCGTAGCTCGCCAGGCCCGAGAACAACAGTCCCACTGGTGCTACTAAAAGCCGGTCTGTAAAGTCCGCCAAAAATCTCTTTCATCTCAAATGTATTGATGAAAGGACCCGATTCCGCGGTATCGTCCGAAGTTTTTTCCCCTTTATCAAAGAAAACCCGAACCTCCATTGGCATGTTCTGAAAACTCGCTTTAAGGGGATTGCCCGAGAGGGAAAATTCAAGCTCTACGTTGTAGGGATTCCACAGCACGACGGCGGGATCCATGATCATCTCAAGTCGTCCGTTCGACTTTGGCCGAACGCTGACGAAGAAAGCAAAGCGGGTCATTACCGGCATGATGTCCGGAATCACCCGGGTACCCAGCGGATCTCCATTTCGCTCGACGGTCGACGCCGGAGTATCGTAACCATGTCGATGGCTGAGGTAACCGCGATCCGGCGAGTTGATCTTGATCGCCGAAAAACCTATCTGCTGAACCACCCGGGTAACGGTTCCGTCACTGTTACGGGTTTTAAGACCAAAATCCTTGCCGGGGTAATAGCCGTTTTCTGACTCCAAAATCGAAAGGTCGTCATTGACGTCTTTATATAAACGATAATGAGAGCGGAGAAGCTGCCAGGCGGGTCCTCGATAGACCGCGCGTCCTCTGACATTCGGGCTGTTATCAAAATCAGTGAATTCAAAGAGGGGCGAAAAATCAAAATCCAGCTCCGTAATGCCCCGGTTACCTTCCCCGCCTGTCGTGTTGACACCATAGGCATCATACCCGCTGCCAAACTCCGGCTGATCGTTGAACAGCTCCAGCGGCATTTCAAAGGCGAGGCTCAGGTCCCGGCGAAGGCCCCCGTATTTAACATCGGTAAAGAGGCCTTCGGAAAAAAAAGTGGCATCGTGAAAACGATAATCATCGAGCGGTTCCAGCAGGGGATCGACCAAGCCCGCAGCGGAGAGATCGATCGGTTTGGCCAATGCCCGCTGCGGTTCCTGATCGGCGGGATCCAGCGACAGGAAATCACCTGCAGTCGCGGACTCCGGATCCAACTGATTGGAAAACATCTCCAAGCCAACGCGCTGCGCGGCGGCAAGCGAGCGCAGACGTTGTGATTCATTGCCTGATTCACGGTGCGGATCCGCTCGGTCAAGGCGCGCTTTCACCCCTTCATCCCCCACCCACCATGCGATTTTCCCGTGTTCCGCATTGCCGGATCCTCCAATCGGTATTTTGGGGACCCTCACATAAGAGTTGGTGGCACCGGCGCTACCGACAGTTCCGGCGTCAATTGTGCCGGGCCCGACAAGCGTCACCAGATCCTCGGCAGGCTGGCTAAAGCCGCCGAATGCGTCATCGATATCGTCTGCCATGCCGGAATCACGGTCATAGGATACCAGCCATCCTTGGAACCCGTCCTCTTGGACCGCGTCCAGATCCAGATCTTTTTCGGGATTCAGAGTCCGTGGTGCGCGATTCCGCGAAACAAGCTCGGAATCGAGGTAATTTTCAGTCGACCAGACGCCCGTCCAGTGGCGCTTGGCATCGTCGCGATCATCGTTAAGATAACCATTGGAATTGACGATATCGCTGCTCGCCGTGATCCGACGATCCGCCCCCGAGGCCTTCTGAAGCTCGCCGAGCGCGACATTCAGCGCCAGAAGAGCATTCGAGCGTGCGGCGAGCACCTTGGTCGTCTGCTCAGCGTTTCGAGATTCCACCCGGACAAAAGTGGTTATCGAAAGGAGAAGCAGGAGAATGAAAGCCATCAAACCCAGCGCAATCACCAAGGCAAAGCCTTGCCGCCCTCCATGCGGATCAAAGCGGGATATGAGTTGGTTTGGAAAAAGACGGCTTTTGCGAATTTCAAGCATGGCGGATTAATAAATAGGGGTAAAGGTTTCGTCGATCTCGCTTGCAGTGGATTGACGCACCAAGCATCTGGACCGGCTACAGATAGTATCTGAACTGGCAAGATCAAAGAATAGCATTTCCGACTTTGTTTATACCTTTTTCAACATTACCAATCGGTCTCGAAGCGACGCTCCCGGCTCTTTCGTCGGCCATCAAAGCTCTGATAACTCGGAAACGCCAAAGCGGTTTACCCATCCTGACATTTGCCGACTATCGGTGAGACCAGACAACCAGCCCACAGGCTCAATCGTCCAGTTGCTTTTTAGAATTTCAGGGCGGGTTACATGGGTTGTCTGCGTCGTCTGGATATGGATTCCAGGCTGCCCTGCGGTATCGAATCCGGCAAGTGCTTTCGCTTCCCTTGATTCCATTTTTTCACAACCGCTAGAGAGCCCTGCGGGCGAGTATGGGGAGGAGCTTCATGCTGTAAATTCATTCTCTTTCTCCCTTCCTCACCTGACTTGCGCAGCGGTTGTGAAATGCATTTTCTTTCCCATATCAAGAGTGTCTCTTACAGGACACCTTGGAATTGCCGGAGTTCCGTTCTTAATCAAGGCCCTCGCCCACCTCCGGTTGTTCGGCGCTTGGATAGGCCGATGGTGGCTCGAACTCGGCCGGAACATAAGGTGGTTTCCAATAAGCGGTATCACGGCGAAAATGCATGCTATCTGTATCGGGGCTCCAGTTGAGCCAGCTGCGGGGATCGGTGCTCACCGGCAGGCTTTTGGGCCCCTCCCCGTTTCCATTGGCTGAGCTTACGGCATACTCATATACGATAACATCATCCATTTCCGCAAGTGCATTGGCCTCTGCTCCGGGAAGCGGAAAGGCGGGCACGGTGCCGACTGCGCTCCGGTCGAGAAACTCAGTCGACAAGCCTTCCGAAAGAAGGGTCCAGGCGAGGTCGCCCACCGCCCGTCGATAGAGCTGATAGCTGTCGACTCCCAGAACGCTGCCCCAGGACAGATCAACCTGATCTTCGCCCAGGTTGAGAAAGAGCCCGTCCGGGGGCAAGGGCGCTTCATCACTGACGTAAATCGGATAAGCCGCCGAGGGTACGCTGTGATGCGCGTCATTGACTGCGATCACCCGGACGTGAAGCTTGCTGCCATTGTTCAGGCCTTCCAGAAGCTGATCCAACTCAAGCGAACCTTCATCCGCGGAAACCTTCTCCCGCTCCTGCCATGTCTCCGTGTTATCTTCACTGATTTCAATTCGATAGCCGGTCGCTCCCTCCGATTTCGTCCAGAAAACACGCGCCCCGCCACTCCGGTTCCCGGTCCGCAGCACCGTCGGCCGCATCGGCCGGGGCGAGCGGGCCGAGAGCTCCCATTGGCCCGCTCCCGGGGGGAGCTGCGCCGAGAAGACGCCGGTAGCCGCGTCCATCTCCGCCGGATAGGGCGCTCCGTCTACGTAGAAGCTGAAGTCACCCATCTTTTCGGCAGCATCCAAGCGGAGGCTCATGGATCCACCGAGCCGACTGTAAAACTGGCCAACATAGCCGCTATGATCGGGATCGGATTTGAGGCTGACCCCGAGTTCGGGTCGATCCACCTCGATCATCACCCCATCGGCTCCGATCCGCTTGCTGTGCACCATGGCAAGTTCAAGCAGGTTGTTGTCGCGGCGTCGAATCACCCCGGCTTGCCCTTCAAAATCGACTCCCTCAGCACTATGGGTAAGGCCGTCCTCGTGACGGAAAAGAAGATCGCGGCTGGTCGGTGTCTGGACCAGATAGGCGCCGGCCGGCAAGTTGCCCTTATCGATTCGGCGGTATTCTTTGAGCTTTGGCTGATTGAGAAAAGGGAGCTCGCGGGACCGCATGTTTTCAACCTCCACATCGTCCTTGTGAGTGACCAAAACATGATGAGTCCCTTTGGCATCGCGGTGAAAACCTTTGCTGAGCCGGGTGCGCAAGAGGGTCCAATGGTCATCTCGGGTCGATGAGGGCTGCAGGAAAACAAGATTTGGAAATTCCTGGTCGTTGGCGGTAAACCAGGTAAAACGCGAACTGTTCCGACCAGTGGTGCCCATTTCGTCACTGAGAATAAAATAATCGGTGCCGACCAGGAAGAGGTTTCTGCCAGCATACTCCGGCCAGGAATAAGCACCCGGCCCCTGGCGCGGTGTGATGGCCGCGAATTGGGCGACGCCCAGATCGTAAAGCGGCTGCTCCAACAGATTCATTCCAATCGAACGATACGTCCCTTCTTTCATTACCCCGAACGTGGTCACACCATCCGTATCGTCCAAATCCCGATCCCCCGAACTCTCCGTTTCATGGGCGGTAAAAAGCTTGCCCCGAGCGTAAAAATAAAGGATCCCGCTGGCGCCTTCGCCCGTGTTACCCCAGCGGTAATTCGGCCCGCGGTCCACCTGATTGAGGTGGATGGAAAGTTCCTCCGGCGTGCCGACTCCAGCCCGAACCACGATCCCGTGCCCGGTGTATTTGGTGGACACCAAATCCGGAGGCGTGCCCTTGTTTTCCCAATCGAAAATTTCGCGTTCGAGACCCTGCCAGTCGGTGTGCGCGACGGTCCGGTAGTCAAAGTCCTTATCGATAAACCTCAGCCACATATTGTGCTTCCCAAAAGTACCCTCGCCCTGGTTCACCCACATCAGGTGCTCCCCGAGCAGCGGACGGTACCGGCGCATGGCATGCCCCATAAGCCCGACGAAGGAAGGAGGCATGATCGTAGTCCCGGAACCGTGGGCGCCGTGGGCCGGATATTGCCGGGTGAACCCGAACTCCGTTCCCAGCGGATCGCCCGGCTGCCACTGTGGATCCAGTGCTTTCGGTGCTTCGCCACGGGGGGATTTCATACGCCAGGACGGTTTTGGGTTAAAGATCGGTGCGGTCAGCATATCGACCATCCAGCGGCCCCGGTCGGCCGTCCAGGGGTTGGCCCAGCGGTTCCTGCCATCACGCAGCAGGCCCGCCACAAAAGAATGCGAGGTGGGGCGCAGGTGCGCCCAGTTATAGACGGAAAGACTTTCCGCCCAGCGGCCGCCATGGCTTTCCAGCGCGGGGACGTCCGGACGGGTGAAAAAACGGCTGCTGGTTCGCATCGTCTGCTCATAATAATCAAGCCATTCCCCGGCCATCGGATGTTTCGGAAATAAGAAGGCTATTTGCCCCGGCACCGACCAGCCATCGGCCGCCATGTTAGGCGCCCCGGCCAAAGCGGTCAGAATCGGGTGCATTGCCTCGCTACTGGTGATGTAACCGGTTAACAGGAGAAGCGCTTCTATCCGCTTGCGCTGCTCCGGCCTGAACTCGGAATGGAGCCGGTTATAGCCGTCAGTCACCCAATCGTAAACAAAACGGTGCTGGATCGAGTTGATACCGGGCCAGGTGTTTAAGCCGAGTGGATAAAAAACGAAGCTCGAACGAAAGAGCATGTCCTCGAACTGGTCCGCGGTCTCAGCGTAGCCCGAGTCGAAAACAGCGTCCGCACGGGGAGCGGCTTCAGCATATTCCAGATCCCAGTCCTTGACTTTATTGAGGGACAGAAACCCATGCATGGAGCGAAGAAGCTGGACGTAGCGAAGTTTCATGCTATCCACGAGAAAGCGGGTATTGGACGTAATGCCCGCCTGCTCCACTGGCTGATAGTAGGTCCGGTAACGCTCCACCTCGGCTTCTCCGTCAGCCACCCGGTGCATTGAGATTCCAGTGGACCGGGTTCCGGTGATAAGCGGCCAAGTCCAGATCAGTTTTTTTTCGTCATCCCCGTCAGCCAAAGTCTCCGACCCGTAACGGAAGCGGACCTGGAGCAAGGTCGAGTGCTGCCAGACTTCATACTGGTGGTCCTGCCATCTTTCGTGGTCGAGAACAAAGACCCCTAGCTCTCTCCCTTCGGGGGAACCTTCCCAAAAAGAAATGTGGGGCGGATTTTCCCGCACGCTATTGCCCCCGTAGGGAGACAGGCGAAAGATCATTGCTTCCTCCGGATCTTCGCGCCAGCCCGGCTGCCAACTGGGATCCTCCTTGTAATAACTGGTCCTAATGGGCCGTTCAATGCCCGGCCAGGCTTCGCCGGGCTGATGCACATCGCGCCAGTCGGAGCCGAAACGCTGGGTCGGATCGAACTGATTCCATACCATTTCCACCGCCACGTCGTCCATGGGATCCAGTTCCACCATCGTCTCCTCGTATTTCACAAATTCATAGCCCGAAATAACCGTCAAAACCACTTGGTAACTGCCTCCCTGGACGAACCGGTAGGTCAGCCGATAGCGGGCGAAGAGATCACCGGATTCCAGTGTTTCGGTGGTCAAAGATTCCACGGTTTTATTTCCCCCGACCAATCTAGAGCGACCGATCCAACCATCCCCGGTTTTCAAGCCCATGACAGGTCCGGGGACGGCATCCTGTGCGCCGAAGTTCCGACTGAGCGGAATTCGAACCCCCAGCGCCCCACCGTCTATTTCCAGTAGTTCATTTCCCAACTGCCTCGATTTTACCGGTTCTCTGACAGGTGGTATGGCGGCAGTCGAACCCGATGCGCTCAGGCGATAAGTCCGTGCCTCTCCGGAGGGCAGATCCGCGAAAAAGCTGAGCTTGGCAAAAGCCAGCTGATCGCCGTCGGAACGGATCCCGGACAACTGGAAAGGCACCGCTTCTCCGTTCTTCTGATTGACCAGCCGCAGGTCTCCGGGCGCCACGTCTCCATGAAATCGAATCGGATAGGTCAGCAGCGTGCGTGGCCAGGCGTAGGCGGGAAAATCGAGGTAGTCGACCAGTTCCAGGGAAATGCCCCGGTCCGGATCAAAATCCCTGACGAAATCCGCTCCCCCGGGCGCAGCCGAAGACGCCAGCAGAAATCCCAAGGAAACCTTGGCCAGCGATTTTAAACCGGCCCGGCCAGGCCGGGGCCCACGGGGCGGCCCAACCGGCGCCGGCGCACGGAATCGGTTCGAAATATAGCGAAAAATGAAATTGAGGCGCCTGAAAGGGGTTAAAGAAGTTTTTTCAATCATGGTTTTACAAAGTACACAGGGGGATCGACTATCTTCCGCAAATCCTATCAGAAAACAGCGCCAGCAGGAATAGCATTTTCGCTATCAATGCTACCTATTTCGACAATCAAGAACACGCCAAAGACCGGAAAATGGTTATCAAACAGGCTTCCTCACCTAGGGTATACGCGATCAGCCCTCGATACCCTTTTAGGAGCAGCAAGCGATTGCAGGATCGATCCGTTCTCTTGTTCAAAGTGTTATAATCTCCAGCGGTTTTGCCATGTATTTTTGAACTGCCCCGCTATATACTGAAAATCGGTTCCGAGAACTGGGTTCTATCACCGGAATATTTCATGAAAAAAATTTTCTTCTTTCTTTTCTTCGCAGTGCTTCTGACGGCTGCCGGATTTATTGCCTTTTCATTCTTCAACGTGGAGCGGGATCCGGAAGCGACGCCCTCGGAAGCCGTGCCGAAGGGCGAAGACGAGGCCGAAGACAAAGCAGAAGACAAAGCCGTAGACGAAGCTCGGGAGGAAGCAATGCCCCGAGAGCAACGGGCAGAGGATATGAACACGGCCTCGGATCCGGTTACGGAAGATGAGCCGGCAAAATTGACTGAAGCGGAGGTGTTGGCATGGCTGCATGCCGACCGGAGCTTGTGGCCGAGGCAACTGGATCTCGCCGCTCCGGTGACTTTTGTCATTCATGAAGGAGGGGAAAGAATCGGCGAATCGACTGCGCCCGAAGGCGCTTCCGTCCGCTTGCAGGAGATCGATCTTGAGTCGGGCGAAGTTATGGTGGCTTTGGGCGAGCTGAGTCGCCGAATCCCGATCACGCAGACGGACCTTCCAAGACGCTCGCTTGAAGCCAGGGATATTTTTCTACAGCGGATCCAAGCGGCTGGCAAGATGAGTGAACAAACAACAGCAGACAGTGCCGGTTCCGATCAATCAGCGGAGGCTCCGGCTGAGAAATCTTTCAGCAGAGCTGAAGCCAAAAGTTTGAGAGATGCTCTGGTCGAATGGCTCGAACGGGAACTGGAGATGGCCAAGGCGACCAGCAATTCCGACTCCATCGAGCGCTTCAATCGGGCACTGGATCAAGCGAAACGAAAAGGGCCCGACGACTTCCGACCACAGGAAAACGACGTCGTCTCGCACCTTCCCGTAATCAGTGATAATCCATACGGCCAAGCCTTTCTCCGCGCGCGGCGCACTTCCGGCTATTCCTTTCCGGTTAAAAAACGCGATGACCGGTATTTCGAATCAGTATCCGCGGTTGGCTGTAGAAGCAGTGCTTACGAGCTCAACCCGGCGGTCTGGGATCTGTGTTCGCCCCAGAGTTCCTTCTATCTTTCCCCGGATCATTTGAAAAGCGTCCTCGCGCATCTGGAGGATCTGATATTTCTCCAAAAAGGCGGCAATTTTGTGGTGGGCGGCCGAGGCGACGGTAACATGAACCGTTTCACCTGGGCGTCGCTCAATGACAGCTATCTGATGCTCGTCCGTACGTTTCCGGACCTGCTGCCTGATCCGCTCCGCGATTATTATGAAAAAGCGATCTGGATGGGGGCAAAACACGAAGTAAAGAGTTTCGAGCCTGAAATTTACGATTGGGAAAAGCTTAAAAAACGCTGGGAAAACCAGACCCGTGACGCCGATTACCGCCTTCCTTTCTGGTATCCGAATATCGACGCCACCTACGCGCTGATGGTTCATCTGGCAGGACGCATCCTGCAGGAAAAAGAACCGTACCGTGAGGATGCTGAAAACTTTCTCGAACTGGCGGAGCTCAGGGTGCGCCGCTTGGCACAGGTCGCGGATCCGCCCCCACCATATGAGAGCAATAGCGAAATCGGAGTGCAGTTTCCCCATGGCGGCTGGACCTATATGGGATTTACCAACGAGACCATCAACTACCACAATGTAACTCTGCGGCGGCTGGTGCGTTACTGGCAGCTGAGCGATTCTCCAGCGGCGAAAAAAGCGCTGGTCAACAGTGCGCCCTATTTTCCGATCAGCATAGAGCCTGCCGGGGTTGGCTTGGATACGGCGGCCCCCTTCTGGAAAACCCTTGGCACCCATCGGGTTTCGTCGACGTATCCGGAAATCATAGCCGGGGTTACCGGATGCCCATGGAATAAAGCGCTGGCCGAAAAAATCGCCGCCCGGAACGGCCATGAGGCCAACCTGATGGCGGCCAGCCTCTATAATCCCGACTTGGAACCGGCGAAACTTTCGGATAACGCCATCATTCTGGACCGAAACATCGTTGGCCCGCGCGGTCGATTCGGCCGGTGGAGCTTCCTTGCGACCGGGCGCGACACCCGTCGGGACCGGGGCAAGATGAGTTACGTAGGGGCCATGGTGACGAACGAAGATCCCAAGGCCTTCCCCGTGAGCGGTGCGCTGATGGGCGCTTTTTTTGAATACAAAGAGACGCCCGACGACCGTAAATATATCTCCATGGGGGATCGAACAGGAGGCACTGAAATATCCCAGACTCACCTCCACGAAAAAGGGGCCGCCTTCACCGTTGAAACCACACTCCAGGAGCCCAATTCCGGGGGCGGACGCAACAAAGCGGAACGGCTGCCCTGGCTTCAAACCCAGTTGTGGATCCTGACCGGGCAAAGAATGGTAGGCTATATGGAACTTAGGCCGGAAAGTCGGCAAACAGGCTATGGCCGCGCGGTCATCTTCCGCCTCGGGAGCGAACGGCGGGGCCCTCATTTCGCCAATATTTTGAAAGAACAGGGAAAGGAAAGCTGGCTGGTCGGCGATCTTGCACTGCGGGTGATTGAGCACAATTTCGACCGCGCGGTCATTGAAAAAGGAGATCAGCGCAGCTATGATTTCCTCTGGGGCTCTCCCGGCTGGGGCGACATAAGGCTGGAAGACGCGACCGACGCCGGGGAACAAGTATACACACCCGACGACCCGCGCTTCGTGGTCGTTGAAATTCGCCCGGCATCCAGTCAACCGGCCGGGAACATCACCTTCAGTGAAAGCCGGAAGGGGCACTACACCCTGAGCGTGGAAAGCGGAGAGGGTCCGATGACGCTCCACTATTACGACGACACCAACGAAGGTCGTCTAAGCGGCGCCGGATCCAGGCAACCACTGCAATGAAGGCAATGAGCGGATCACCACGCGGAATCCAACCACACAAGAATCAATCATGAAAACAGAATCTCCAAACATCATCTTTCTCCTCACCGACCAGCAGCGGATCGATACGATTGCCGCCCTGGGAAACCCGCACATGATCACGCCGCATATGGATAAACTGGCGTCCAAAGGTGGGGTTGCCTACTCTCGGGCATTCTGTCCGGGCGCGACCTGCGCCCCCTCCCGAGCGGCCATATTTACCGGGATGTACCCCCACAATACCGGTGCCTACAGTTTCGACGAGTGGGGGCACCACCGCACTTGGGTGAATGATCTGGCAGACCATGGCTACTGGTGCGCGAATATCGGCAAGATGCATTATATCCCCCGGGATGTTAGCGGCGGCTTCCACGAAAGAGTGGTGGTTGAAAATCCGACCAGCGTGATGAACTGGGGCGGCAACGGCGACGACGCCTGGGGGCATTATCTGGCTTTTCATAATGAGGAACGCCCCAATCACCGGCACCGCAGCGATCCGGACTGGGCCTCCAAACTCCAGGGGGTTCCCTGGGAAAAGGAAGAACACCTCCACAGCGACACCTTTACCGCGAACTCGGCCATCAGTTGGGCTCGACAACATAAAGCGGATTGTCCGTTCTTTCTCCAAGTCGGTTTTCCCGGACCACACGAACCATGGGACGCTCCGGAGCGCTGGGTGAATCAGTATCTGGAACGACAGGAGATGTTTCCCTCTCCGGTCGAGAACAACTCAGAGGACAAGCCTCCTCAACACGAGGCGACACGTGCGTTTCACGCCTCTTGCGACCACGAGTCCAGACTCGACCTCTCCAACGCCAGTCCGGAGCAGATCAAGCGCATGCAGGCGCATTACTACGCTAAAATTTCCTTCGTCGATGAACAAATCGGACGTGTCATGGAAGCGCTCGATGCGCGGGGCTTTCTGGAGAACACGATAGTGGTCCTGAGCTCCGATCACGGAGAGCACCTCGGTGATCACGGGATGGTTTACAAATGGTTGATGCACGAATCGGTGGTCCGGGTGCCGCTCGTGTTCTGGGAAAAGGAACCCCGTCACCTCAGCGCCGGAAACCGCGGGGAATTAACATCGTTGATCGATCTCGGCCCCACCTTTCTGGATCTGGCGGGAATCCCCGTTCCGACCCGTCTCGAAGGGAATTCATTGCGGGCCTCTCTGGCCGGCCAACCGGGACCGCAGCGCGATGCCGTCTTCTGCGAGGACAATTACATGCTTATGATACGAACGGAAAACCACAAGCTGGTTCATTATTTCGGCCAGGAAGCGGGTGAACTCTACGATCTGGCCAGTGATCCTTCGGAGACGCACAATCTTTGGGATGCCCCGGATCAGGAGTCCGTGCGACGAGACCTGCAGCTCCGCCTGTTTGAATGGCTCGGCTCCAGCTGCTATCTGACTTCGGGATACAAACAAAACGCTCAAGATCCAAACTATCCCCTGCGCTGGCCTTCCGCCAGCGGCCCCTCTCTCCATGGAGACAACCGGAAACCACGCCCCGACGATCTTTTCTGCTGAGGGGCAGACGGGAGCGCAGCGGGTGGTTAAAACTCTTTTCCCATCACATTAGCGGTCTCCAGACCGGCTGGAAAATCCGAGGTCCCGGAACTGCTCAGCCGTGGTCCGGCCTAGCCGACAACCGCTTCTACCCCATCCCCGGGCCAAACAGGCCTCTGCAAGAGGCTCCACAGCTGCCTGCCGAGCCCTAAGCCGCACCACTGGCGTGAAACGCCGAGGGCGTGACGTCTCTGTTGGGGGCACAAAAAAAACGCCGTCCGCTTACGGACGGCGTTTCAAATGAAACGGCCACTGAATTCGGCCGAAGCCGGATCAATCGCCGGGGATTAGCTCCGACGACGCTTGGCTGCGACAAAGGCCAAAGCTAGGGAACCAGCCAACAAGGCGAAAGTCCCCGGCTCAGGGATGACCGCGAGGGAGGCACCATTAATCATAACCCGGCTCGACATATCAGGAAGTCTTTCAAGATCAAAGCTTTGACTCGTGGCATCGGCTGTCCAAACCACGACGACCGATTTACCCGTCACACCGTCGCTAACCACGTCGGCACTGTTTGTACCATCAGATATTCGAAAGCCGCGGTTAGCGTCTTGCCCAGCCTGGTAGGCACCCAGAATTTGAAGCCTGTATGCAGTCCCGACTGTTAAGCCGCTTAAGCTGAACGTTCCGGCAAATCCACCTCCACCTTGGTTTGTCATCATATTGCTGTCAAACACATCTTGAAGCGCAGTCGAATATTGCGAGGGAGCAATTCCATTGACATTTTCGTTTTCGAAGCCAAGAGTCAGCGTCGCCGTGACGCCGTTTTTCGTGATCTCAGCGACTCCGGCAGTTGCGGACTCCCTGACACCGTCGAATTGGACGCCGTTGATCGACCAACTGTCATTATCTCCATAATTGGCGCCCAACACATAGGTGCCGTCGTTGAGGATGTCGGATTCGCCGTCGCCGGCCGTACCAATGTCAAAGACCGAATAAGTCGCCGTCGCCGCGTAGATGGAACTACCGCCCAAAAGCATGATTGAGGCGATGCCGAGAGTTAATTTTTTAGCTGATTTCATATAGCTGATTTCTTTCTTTTTTGGGGTTGGTTGGTTCTTCTTCCAGAACTGTCTCTGAAAGGACGTAATCTATCACATCACACTGAATCCGGGAATAGCATTTCCGGCACTGAATCTGACATTTTCGCTAAAAAAGCTGGAATAACCGATGCGCTAAAGGGACTTCCGAAAAGTCCGAAGTTCGACGGATTAGCTCCCGCTGTCCGCATTGCCCGTATTGCCCTTATGCATATTCAGATCCCAAACGGTCAGGCCGGTCAGGTCTTTGCGGGTTCCGCCGGTCAGCCAGCCTACGATATAACCGAAGGTGAGGGCAAAAACAAATGCGCTCCCCTGAAAGAGCACCCAATGGACCGAGGTGTAGGTCTGAAGCCAGTAGACCAACCCAACGCTCCCGAACAAAGCGGCAAAGCCGCCGATAGAATTCGTGCGCCGACTGAGCAGGCCGAGCGCAAAGAGCGCTGGAAAGCCTCCTAAAAAGAGCGCCAGTATACGCACAAAGGTTTCCTGCGCAGAGACGAGGTTCATCGTCGTGATAAGAATCGCGCTGCCAATCCCCAGCACGCCGCTCAAGACTGTAATGATTCGGGCCAGCCGGAGACATTGCCGTTCGGTGGCGGATTTCTTAAAGCGCTTGTAAAAGTCCGTCACAAAGACTGTGGCCACACTGTTCATGGAAGAATCCAGAGTGGACATGGCCGCTGCGATGATACCGACGATCAACAGCCCCATAATTCCAGCGGGCAGCTGACCAGCGATAAACTGCGGGAATACCGTATCGGTTGCCAGGGTGGGATCCAGTTTTCCGGGGTAGTCCTTAAAGAAAACAAACAGCGCAATCCCGACGACCCACATGGCGATCTGAACCGGCACCGCCCAGAGGAAGTTCCAGAGCGTTGCCTTCTGGGCGCTTTTCACATCTTTAACCGCAGAAATGCGTTGGACAAAGGGCTGATCGCTGAGCGTCTGGAAAGATATCGCTGGTGCGAAAATCAGGAGCAGATAAAAAACGGGCTGCGTCAAATCAAATGAAAACTCAAACAGCTGCCATTTGTTGTAGGTCGAGGACACATCCAAAAAGGTCCCGAAACCGCCGTCCACCCGAGCGATGACAAGGAAGATGCAGAGAATCGCTCCTCCGAGCATGATGGCAAACTGAATAACGTCCGACCAGATAACCGAGCTGATCCCCCCGAGAGTGGTATAGATCATCGAGACCAGTCCGGCTACAACAATACAGGCATAAACGTTGATTCCGGTAACAGCACTCAATGCCATCGCTGGAAGCATCACGACCACTCCCATTCGTCCCACGATCTGGGTGGTCATAAATGCGAGCGCTCCACACAGGCGGACCACGATACCAAAGCGTTTTTCCAGGTATTCATAGACACTGAACAGATTCAATCGGCGAAGAATCGGGATGAAAAAGATGGCATTGATGATGACCGGAATAATCCCCAGCAAAATATAGCCGACATAACGCAGGCTTTCCATGTAAACAAGCGCAGGAATTGCCATCATGGTAATGGCACTCGCACCCGTCGCCTGCGCACTGATCGCAGCGGCCCACCACGGGACGTTTCGACCGCCAACGAAATAATCGGCGCTGTTTTTCTCCTTTTTGGCGTAGTAGAGACCGAGGTAAATCATGACAGCCAGGTAGAATCCAACCACCAGGTAGTCCAGAAATCCGACCCGTCCTTTGGCGGCATCAAACCAGAGCTCGGTTGCTTCTATTCGCTCCCCGTCCGGCAACCATGACAACACCACCGGCACTTGTTTTGAAATGGTTTTGAAGCCGGTCCGTTCCGTCACTTTCCAGTTGGTGGCCGCCGTTTTATTTTCGATCCCTTCAGCTTGGTCGAAATTGTACCATTCGTCCGTGATGATGTGGTAGCTCTTTACTATGTGGTGGTTTTCACGGTCTTCGCTGAAAATAGCTTCCAAACGTTCCACCGTAGACTCTACCGGAATATTCACCCCCATCAGGTGCGATTGTCCGACCGAAAACAACGACACGTCGCCCAACGGTTCCGGAGCCTCCATCAGGGCAGCCCAAGGGTCGGTCGACTGGGAACCTTCCGTCCGAAAGCTCCATATGTCGCTCCTTGCGTGCCATCCCTCCCCGGCGGAATCCGGCGTCCAACCGCCCGCCACCACCAACCGGTTCAGGTGGGTGACCGCGGCGGGGAGAATACGGGGAGGGAATTGTGAGTCGCGCTGAGTCCACCCAAGCTCCAACTCGGCCAGGGAAAGTTCGAATACCTGCTCGTTCAGGATCAGCGGATCCAGGGAATGGACCCCCCCCACGACAACTAATTTGCCATCGTGGACCGCAGCAGCTGCCATCGCCAGAGGCTCTGGCAAAGCTGGCAGGATCTCCGTCCGTACCGAACCGTCCTCGATAATTTCGAGAGCCGCAACCTGATCGAGGGCTGCGCCGGAGCCGATGCCCCCGACCTGAATCATCCGGCCTTCATGGATCACGCTGGCTGAGAATGCGACGTTCTCAGCCAGGGAAAAAGCCTCCCATTCGGAAGCATCTTCTTTGAGTCGGTAGAGCATACCCTCTCCGGCGTCCTGCACGAATCCGGCTCTCGACGGAGAGTCGGGAAGCCCCCCGCTGATCAAAATCACCCGGTCTCCGCCCACCACAGACGCGCCATAGCTTTGCACTGAAAGCTCGGGGAGTGGAGCCGGATCAAATTGAGCGATCTGGTTTCCGAGCAGCCCAAGTGGAAAAAGCAGAGTGGATAACAGTACAATTATTGGGGTTCTCATTCGCAATTATTCAAAGGTGGTCGAAGGTGATCAAAGATTTTCCCGGCTACTTGCCTAAAACGCGTCTAAATGAACCGTCTCTGCTTTTCTCACAGACCAAGGCACCGACATTTCTGAAAAGAGCCGGCCGGCGGCATAAGCCTCATGAAAAGCCGCTTCAATTGATTCGACGTACAACAATCTTTCGTCCTCATCAATCCGGGCTTCAGAAATGTATTTCGGGGGTATGGCAGCGACCGACATCGCCTGCAGGCCTTCGATGCATCGCGTGTGTGCCATGGCCGCCGCCGGTCCGCAAACCACCGGATGGCCCTCCGGATCGCTGCAGCGAGCCAGGTTGCCCCTTAGCTTCCGCATCGGTTCCCCGTTCGGATTCCCGTATTTTCTCACTTCTCCGTCTTCGAAACGAGCGACGATACCATCGCTCGCACTATATTCGACGATCGCTTTTTCAAATTTAATACGAAACACAGGCGTTTCATTCTGCCGGGCGCAATGGGTCGCGTAAAACAGAATCTCGACCTCGTCGTCGGTTAATATGCGACAGCAAACTGAATCAAAATTTTCAATCGGATTGACCCGATAACACTCGCCCTCGATCGACTGAGGCCGGGCCGACTGATCGATCACAGGCCCCAGCAGAAAGAGCATGTTGTGTAAAAAGTGGGCCGCCGCGTTGTTCGCCGGGCTGTCAAACACCGGGTTTTTATTTTCGTCATAGCACTTACCCGCCCAAGCATTACGGCCGAAATAAGCACTGGTGCGGGGCCAGAGAACCAGGCTGGCGGCCTGGATCGGCGCCCCCATGGCTCCGGACAAAATATCCTGCTTTAGATCCTGTATCGCTTCACTGAACGACCACTGGTATCCGATTTCCAAAGTTTTTCCGCTGCGCAAAGCCGCCGCCTCCATTCGGCGGGCATCCTCATAGCAACCGGCGATCGGCTTTTCGCAGAGGACATGCATTCCCCTATCAAGCGCCGCGCAAGCCTGATCCGCATGAAAAGCGATGGGCGAGGAAATAACCGCCAGATCCGCCGAGACCTGATCCTCGCTCATCTCCGAAAGAGAATTGTAACAGGGTATCTTTTCCGACTGAACCCAGTCCCAGTGCCGCGCCTTCGACGCAAATGGATCCACGACCGCAACAATTCTTGCCGCGATCCCGGTGGTTCCTGCCTGAATTGCTTCAAGGTATCTTTCGGCGTATCCTGAGATGCCGAAGAGGACGACGGTAGTCGGTGGTTTTGGTTGAGTGGGTTTCATCGTTCTCGTCTGAAAGCTATTAATAACAGAATTCAGAGACTCAAGGAATGGCATTTACAGCGACGAACATACCATTTTCAACACCCCGGGGTTTCTAACTTGATGATGACTAGACTTCCAGGCGAGGAAGGAAGGAAGCCTTGCTGACCGGCAGGTCGATCATAAATGGGAGACCCGCCGGGCCCGCCCGGGCCGACTGCCTTTTACTCTCCGTCCGCATGGTCGGGATAGGCGACACCGTCTTTGCCGGTTCCATGCTTTTCATACCACTCGCGAATCGCTTCTTCGTGATAGGACGCCCGGTAAGGCACTTGATCAAAAATTACCGGCCTATTAGTAAAACGGGGGTCCCCGGTCCTCACAAGATAAGAAAGCAGACGCTCATGAAGCTGCCTTTTGACCTCTTGATAATCAGCGTCTTCCGCCAGATTGTTGACCTGATAAGGATCCTGCTGAACATCATAGAGTTCCTCCGCCGGGCGACGGCCGAAAGACAGCTGATAGAGCTGGGGATACTCGTCGGCATGTTCGATCATAAACCGTTTGGTGCCTCCGTCATCAATATCCGAAAAACTGCCCATGGGGTGGGTTGCATTCTGGGGCACCCCTGCCGGCCAGCGTTCGGGCTCGAGATTTTTAATATAAAGATAGTCATAAGTGCGGATCGCACGGGCGGGATAGCCCCCTTCGGAAGGAATCTCCTGAGCCGCAGTGTGACGCTCGCGCCCAGTCACCACAAAATCGCGGGAAGCTTCTATCCGGCCGTTTTTCTCGCTCATCAAAATCGGCATCAGTGACCGCCCCGTCATCCGGGAGGGGATCTCAATACCCGCCGACTCCAGGAAGGTTGGCGCCAGATCAGTCAGGGACACGAAATCTTTGACGTAGCGCCGTGCATCCACTTTTGCTCCCCAACGAAGCGCCAGAGGCACCCTGACACTCCAGTCATAGAGGTTACCTTTGACCCGGGGAAACGGCATTCCATGATCACCCGTCATCACGACTATCGTATTTTCCAACTCACCCGCCCGCTCAAGAAGTTGAAGCGCACGGGCGACATCGCTGTCCCACCGCTCAACTTCGTAATAATAGTCCGCGATGTCAGAACGAACCTCAGTCACGTCGGGATAGAAGGCAGGCACATGCACCTTGCCTAAATCCATGCCACTACCTTCACCGCTACCCTTTTCGTAAGGCCGATGGGGGTCTGATGTACCCAGCCAGAAGGTAAATGGGCGATCACCACTACGGTCTTCCAGAAAGGACTCGAAATCTTGTTCCGGGCCCATCGGATGCCGGGTATATCCACCGGCTTCGAAGTCGCCGGGTCCCCAAGTCTTCCTCCAGTGCCCGATTTCATAGCCTGCCTTTTCCAACAGCATCATAAAATTGGGGTGCTCGACGTCCAGGGTCGAATGCAAATTGGCCCCCTCCCCGAGTCGATAAAATTCCTGCCCCGTTACGATTGCATTACGGGAAGCAGTACAGGATGGGGCTGAGACATATGCATGCTCGAAAAGCACACCCTCTCGGGCGAGGCGATCAAAAGCAGGCGTCTTTACCAGCGGATCGCCGTAGGCACCGGCATGTGGCCAGCCCCAGTCGTCGGCCAGACAAAATAAGATGTTCGGCCGCTTGTCCTCCTTAGCGGAAAGAAGCCCGAAACCCGGCGTCATTCCACCGAAGCAGAGGATGGTAGCGGACACAACTACGGCTAAAACGTGTTTGAAAGTATTCATTATCTTTAGGCTTTTGCGGTGGCTGGAAATCGTGAAGGTCGCCGAACATGAACTCCTCCATTAAACAAACAAGAAGCCTACCAGAAAATACCCTTTGCGGGAATGGCATTATCAACACTTATTATATCTTTTTCCACGCGACTGGCCACGGCAACCAGACTGCGGAAATGGATGGAGACAAAAGCCACCAGCGATCCAAACCTCGGTTTTACTCCGTATCTTACTCAGTTTTTGTCAGTTTCCGCTGTCGATGGGCGAGCCCCTTTTCGACAGTTTCAAAATATTTGTCCACCTTCGTCTGAAAGTGGCGATCGAATGGCATTGGCGAATCTACTTCACCAGCAAACTCTTTATCCTCAGGATCCGGCAAGTGGCTCCGCCGCCAAGCATCCGGAGAGATATTAAAGTGCCGCTTGAAAGCCCGGCTCAGCTCGGTTCCGACATTGTAGCCGCAGGTGGAGGCAATAACATCGAGCGTCTGATTTGTATTACTCATCAACTCAGCCGCTTTTTTAAGGCGTATTTGCTCAAAGCACTGCTTCGGGCTCAGGCCGATTTCTTCATGAAACAGCTGGCGCAGGTAACTGGTGGAGACATTGCTCAACCGGGCAATATCGCTCACCTTTATACCGCGATGCAGATTCGATTTGAAGTGCTCGACTGCGTTCCATATTTTCGTCTCCCGGTCATGATGCAAGGTGGCGACTTCTTCTCGGATGCCTCGTTTCAGAAAAACCAAACTCAGCGCCAACAATGCTTTTTCAAAAACCAGCAGACTGATTGTGGTCGGACTCTGATACTCTCTTCCGGTTTCCTCCGCGAGGTGCCGGATCATACCAATCTCGTTTTTCGACAGCTCTACCATGAGATAGCCTTTTTTACTCTTAAGGACTTGATCTTTCAGTTGCTGCGGAACGCTTAAATAGTGCAGGCACACGACCTTTGACTTGACATCATCGCGGCCCGTCCAGCCATGGATAAAGTAGGGAGGAAAAAGCCACATGACCGGACCCGTGGTTTTGGAATTGGCCGGAGGCGGTCCCTCCAACCAAGGGGCACACTCACCCTCTATCACCGCATAGAACTCCCAATTCAATCTCCGAGCCGGCTCCAATGCCTGTTTCGAAAAATCACGTTCACCTGTGGTAAAAAATTGCAACATCCCGTTGACCAGGTTGATTCCAAAGATGACCGGCGCAAGCGAATTCACGGCTCCCTGCCAGGTGGGAAGGGCTCCTGAAATTTAAAGGAGATAAGAAATTTAAGAAATTTAAAAAATTTAAAAGACACCCATGTTTCTGGGAGAAATTTAAAGGACACCCATGTTTCTGGGAAATTTAATAAAAAATTTAAAGGACACCCATGTTTCTGGGAGAAATTTAAAGGACACCCATGTTTCTGGGAAATTTAAAGGACACCCATGTTTCTGGGAGGGAGCTCATTAAGCCGCACCACTACATTTGTCAATTTCAAGCCGATGGGCTCGAAATAGGCCACCCTATCTCCGAGAGAGCCATCAGTATCAAGGATCGCCCACATCTCAGGGGGGGGGGATTCTGGTCCACGAGATGCAGCCTGCCCTCGCAAACCCTGAACTCTTCCCTAATTGCGACCCTAACTAGGCCACTTTTTCGAGGGTCTTATACAGTTCCCGGCTCCCCTTTTGCCCTCGCAGCCAGCTGAGGCCCTTCTCCCGGGCACGGGCTACAATCGACTCCAATGGACCGGCAATTCGATAAAAAAGACCGCCGTAGCTCTCAACATTGCGAACCCAGCGCTCGGTATCCAAATGAAACCGCTCCAATACCGGTTTCAGGCCCAAAGGAACATAGCCAGGCTTGTCCTCATGGATATTTTGGCCGGTCCACTCGACTAAAGACAAGTAAAAGGCCGTGTCCACTTCTCCAAAAGGGCTTTCTTTGCCATTCAGATCGAGCAGCCAGTCGGCACGTGTGGCAGCGGCTTCTTCCCTCACAATCAGAGCACGCTGAGCCTGCGTCGGGCTCACCAGCTTCGGTGACTTCTGTAGCCGCTTCTTGGCCTGTTCCGCTCTCAGACGATCATACACACTGGTAAACTCGCTCTGTTCCAAAGTGTCGGCCATTCTCGCCCGCACCGGATTGAGGTCCACATAGGCCATGCAGGCCAGCATGGCCCCTTCGTCCATCAGACGCTGACATTTGAAGCGACCTTCCCAGAACCGGCCCGTGCACTCGTCTTCCCGATTCGCCCGGCGGGCGATCGGCTCATTCAGGCAGCGCATGAACCAGCTGATGTCGCCCAGACGCTCACGGCAAATCGCCACCCGCTCCGCATCGCCGACAAATGCCGAGATCGCTTCTTCGCTCGGAGCTTCCGCCGCTCCGCTGCCGTCTCGTTTCGGAAACAAGGTGCACCAGCGCTGCGCCACCTCTTCGGGCGACCAAGCCTCCGCCAGGTCCGGTCGGTTGCGCACAACCACATGTAAGTGGTTACTCATGACCGCATAGGCGAACACCTCCATGCCAAATAGACTCGAAAGTGTTTTCAGGCGGTCTGCGATCCACGCGCGGCGATGCTCGTAGTTGCTACCCGTATACGAATCCACACCACAAAGGAACGCACGACGCACACAGCGCGATATGCAATGATACACGCCGACCTGATCCACATCCACGACTGTTTTGCGAGCTATTGGCATCTTGTAGTGATTTAATGTTCACTTATATGGCTGTGGTCAAGATCTTTTGCGATATTTTTGTGGGTGTCCTTTAATTTTCCACTTTAATTTTCTTAATTTTTATCTCCTTTAATTTTTGTGGGTGTCCTTTAATTTTCGTTCCTTTAAATTTCTCATGGCACCCCGATTGATCAAGCCCGCTTGAGAGCGGTGGATCCGCCCGGGAATGGAATTGCTACATTGGTGGAATAATCGTTGACGTGTCCTTGACGGAATTTGCGGAATAGGTAGAGTGAAGAGAGTTAGTCTTTTTACCTCCCTTATCCTCAATGAATATCCGTTTCAGGTACGCGGTCCCTCCACTCCCCTTGCGGGGTGCTTCTTCCTCCATGTTTTCGACTTGTTCATCGGGTCGAATTTCTTCGACGTTTCCGGTCATGCGTGCAAAGAATTCCGGAGTTTTTTCGAAACAGGGTTTTTCTCTGATAGAACTGCTGACGGTGATTCTCGTCATCGCAATTCTCGCGGGTATATTGATTCCCGTTGTTGGCTCGGTGCGTGAGCGGGCCAAGGCTTCGAACTGCCAAACCAATCTTCGCCAGATCGGTACACTGGTTTCTCTCTACATCAATGAGAACGGGGGCCGCTATCCGGGTTGGAGAACTTGGACGGATGGCACAGGAAGCTGGGTTTGGGATAATTACTCCCGTGGACTGAGGGCGGATGGATCGGTCATTGGAGGGGTCTTGCCGCGGATGGCCGGATATTATGACGGCGGGGGTATGACGGAGGATCAATATAGGGCGCAGGGCAGCAAACATCTGTTCAATTGCCCCGCGAATGAGGGCGCGCGAGCTCTCGGCTACGCGGCCAACATGAACGTGATGCGAGAGCCGGACCGCACGATTGGTGGCGAGTTCGAGGAAGCAACGACCTACAGGGCGATAAACTTGCCGAATCCGGGAAGGGTGATCATGATTGCCGATAACTCCATGGAAACGAGATCGGAGCGATGGCTTGGTCTGGGGAACTGGGAGGGCGTGATGGGTTTTCACCGGCATGGCGGCAAGGCCAATGTTCTCTATGCCGACTTTGGTGTGGGTGCGGTGTCGCGGGACGAAGTTTCGGAAAAGAATATCGACCCCGAATGGGAGTGACCGGATCGGATGGGTGCTGCCCGTTGGTTTGGAAACTTTCTGGTGTTTGGGGGATCCGGGAATCAGCGGAGCTTCTTTTCGTATCAAACCCCGAAGTCATGCCGATCAAGATTCGCGCGCAGGCGGGATAGTGCCGAAACCCATTTTTCAGGAATGATCCCATGCGGGTCTGGTCCGACATCGAGAAGCATATTGGCGCCCCGGCTGATTGCCGTCAGCACCATTCCCATCAGTTCCGCATCGTCCCGGGGATGGTCTTGTTCGGTAAAAAACTATTTTTGTGGGTGTCCTTTAAATTCCTTTTTTTGTGGGTGTCCTTTAAATTTTTAAATTTTCAATATTTTTGTGGGTGTCCTTTAAATTTTTCCTTTAAATTTTTTCTTTAAATTTTTTCGAAAGGATTAAAAAGCGCAATGCCGGTGCCTTCAAAGTCTCGGGTGTTGCGGGTAGCGAGCGTAAGCCCGTGCGCCCAAGCCGTCGCGGCAATCAGCATGTCGGGTTGTTCACGCGTTATACCGTTTCGGCCAAGTTCCGCTCGAATGTTGCCCGCGCGTTCTGCGATTTCAGTCGTGACATCTAAAACAATGCAGCGCTCTTTCAGTAATTTCTCAAACCAGAGGATTCGCTTTTGCATGCGGCGAAGATGCAACCCGTATGTGATTTCATCAACTGTGATAGCACTCACATGGATCAGTTCTTTCTCTTGAAGCCATCGATTGACCGCCATGTCTGGCCTGGGCTTCATTTCCTCACTGATGATGTTTGTATCACAAAGCCACTGTGTCATGCATCGCTCCATTCATCCAAAAGGGGTATCGGCCGACTCGTACGCGGGGGCAGCTCAAAATCTCCCGGTTCCTGCTTCTTGATTTCGTCCAATTCTGCCAATAGTTCCGCCATCGTCGGTTTCTGTCTCGCCTTCTTGTATTCCAAGAAGGCTTCGTATTCCTCCATGTCGATCAAGGCCGCCACCGGTTTTTTCCGGTTGTAGAGCACCTGCGGTTCCTCCACGCAGTGGCCCACGACTTCGGAGAGCCGGGCCTTAGCTTCGGAAATTTTCCAGTCTTTCATGACTAAAATATAAGATCATGATGACCATAATTGCAAGTCTTTTCGATGCCATTGCAGGATCCCGCTGATGCGAGAAGAAATCTATGACCGCTGAGGTCTTTTTGGATTCGAATATTCTGCTCTACGCCTGTTCCGCCGCACCCGGCGATGCGGAGAAACAGGTGATCGCCGAGCGTTTGATCCTGGAGGGCGACTTTGCTCTTTCCACGCAGGTTTTGCAGGAGTTCGTCGCCAATGCACTGCGTAAAAAGACACTAGGAATTTCCGAAAACGGAATTGACGCGACTCTGGAACTCAGCGCACTGGTGCCCGTCCTGCTGTTTCATAGATTCGTTTCGGGCATGATGCGCTTCATAAATTCGTCGAAGAGCGGCACGGTAAAAGCGGTGTCGCCGTGGTGGGGACTCCAGATCATGCCTTTAGAAATGAGTTGGTTTCGGGTCGGGGCGAGTGAGGTGACATCGCGCTGAAGGGCGAGGGCAATATCGCCCGAGCGGTGTGGGCCTGCGCCTAATTCCGCCATGGCGCGGAGATACTTTTTTTCCGTGGGCGTGAGGCGGTCGAAACGCACGCGGAAGAAACTGGCGTCCAAGTCGGCGATCGCTTGCCGCGTGGCGGTGGTTACGTCTTCTGTGGTGATCGGCGACTGTTCGGCGACCTCCCACGCGTTGCGCCCCCACTCCGGGCGCGTAAGGGTTTCGAATGAGATCCATTTCGGGATACCATAGGGAGTTTATCCTAGTTTATAAGAATATCATAAACTATGATAAGTTTCCTATGCCGACTCAGCCAGCCCAGTTTAAAACAGCGCTAACTGGTCGTCTTCGTCCTTCGTATTCTGGCCGGTGCTTTCCTTCCTCATGCGCTTGCGCAGGAGGTTGTGGGAGGAGTCGTCGGCTTCCAGGCGTTCGAGGATGGTTTTGGCGCGGGCGATGACGGTATCGGGGAGTCCGGCTAGGCGGGCGACTTGGATGCCGTAGGAGCGGTCGGCGGCGCCTTTGACCACCTGGCGGACGAAGACGATGTCGTCGTTCCACTCTTTGACGGCGACGGAGTAGTTTTCCAATCGGTCGAGAGTCTTGGCCAGTTGGGTGAGTTCGTGGTAGTGGGTGGCGAAGAGGGTGCGGGGGCCGGCTTCGGCGGGGTGGAGGTGCTCGATGACGGCCCAGGCGATGGAGAGCCCGTCGTAGGTGCTGGTGCCGCGGCCGATCTCGTCGAGGATGACGAGGCTGCGGGCGGTGGCGTTGTTGAGAATGTTGGCGGTCTCGTTCATCTCGACCATGAAGGTGGAGTTGCCCCGGGCGAGTTCGTCACTGGCCCCGACTCGGGAGAAGATGCGGTCGACAAGCCCGAGTTGGCAGCTGCGGGCGGGCACCCAGGCACCGGACTGGGCCATGAGCACGATGAGCGCGACTTGGCGGATGTAGGTCGATTTACCGGCCATATTGGGGCCGGTGATGAGGGCGACCTGGGGCGCATCGGCGGCGGAGGCGGCGCTGGAGAGGCGGCAGTCGTTGGGCACGAAGGCGTGGGTGCCGGCGAGGCCGAGGCGCTCCTGGCGCATCATCTGCTCGACCACGGGGTGGCGGCCCTGGTCGATGAGGAGGGCGTCGGACTGGTCGAGCTGGGGCTTGCAGTAGTCCCACTCGCGGGCGAGGGCGCTCCAGCCGATCAGGACATCGATCTCGGCGAGGGCGGCGGCGGTTTCTTTGAGCGGGTCGGCGTATTCGAGGATGTCGGCGATGAGCTGGTTAAAGAGGGTCTCTTCGCGGGCAATGGCTTTTTCCTCGGCGTGGAGGATCTCCCGCTCGCGCTCTTTGAGCACATCGGTGGTGTAGCGCTCGGCGTTTTTCATGGTCTGCTTGCGCACGTAGTCTTCGGGCACGAGGGCGATGTTGCTCTTGGTCACTTCGATGAAGTAGCCGAAGGCGCCGTTGTAGCGGATGCGGAGGTTTTTGATGCCGGTGCGGGCCTGCTCGGCCTGCTCAAACTCGGCCAGCCACTTCTGGCTGTCGCGGGTGAGGCTGCGGGTGTGGTCGAGGGCCTCGTCGAAGCCGTCGCGGAGGGTGCCGCCGTCGGCGATGTTACTCGGGAGTTCTTCGGCCAGGCCGCGGTTCAGAGTGGTGGCGAGCGCATCGAAATTCTCGATACGTGCAGCGATCCCAGCGACCGGGCTGTCGGGGAATTCCTGGAGGGTGGCGGCGATGGCGGGGAGGGCGGCCAGGGTGTCGCGCACGCCGCCGAGCTCGCGGGGATTGCGCATGCGGTTTTGCAGGCGGCTGAGGATGCGCTCGATGTCGCGTACGCCCTTGAGGCGGATCTGCAGCTCGGTGGCGAGGCCGGGGGCGGCGACAAATTCGCCCACGCAGTCCTGACGGCGGCCGATCTCCGGGAGGTCGAGCTCCGGGGCGCAGAGCCAGCGCTCCAGCAGGCGCGCCCCGGGGGCCGTCACGGTGGCATCCATGGCGGCGAGGAGGGAGCCCCGCCGGGTGTTGGCGGCAGATTTGAAAATCTCAAGGTTGCGCAGGGTGGCGGGGTCGAGCAGGAGGGTGCGCTCGCTGGAGTATTCCCTGAGTTTGCGGAGGTTTTCCGGCTTGGCGCAGAGGGTCTCGGTGGCGTAGTGGATGAGGGCCCCGGCGGCTCCGAGGGCGGGGTGGTCTTTGGCGATCCCGAAGCCCTCCAGGTTCATCACGCCGAGGGCTTCCATGACGGATTGGGCGCCGGAGGTTTCATCGAAGTGGTAGTCGGCGATGGGGCTAATGGCGCGGCCGTCGCTGAGGTGGGTATAGAGGTCGCGGAAGCGGTGGTCGGTGTGCGGGAGGGCCCATTGCTCGGCGGCGTGCTCGGGCACAATGATCTCGCGCGGGTCGAGGCTCTCGAAGGCGGCGAAGAGATTTTCCGGTTGGGTCTCGGCGGCGAGCACAAACTCGCCCGTGGTCAAGTCAAGCCAGGCGGCGTTGAGGGCTTGCTTCCCCGGTGAGAGCGCGAGCAGAAAGTGGTTCCGCTGGGCGTCGATTTGGGTGGCGGCCAGCCGTGTGCCTGGGGTGATGATGCGGGTAAGCTGGCGCTTGACCAGTTTGCCTGGCTGGGGCGTTTCCATCTGATCGCAGATGGCGATTTTGATCCCTTGATCGAGAAGTTTTTGGATGTAGCCGTCGGCCGCATGGAAGGGGATGCCAGCCATGGGCATCCCGTGCCGGTGGGTTAGCGTGATGCCGAGGAGCTTGGCGCCCCACTCAGCATCCTGCTTGAAGATTTCGTAGAAATCCCCCAGCCGAAACATGAGCAGTGTGTCGTCGGCCAGTTGGGCACGGATCTCGTGCCACTGCTGCATCATGGGAGTGAGTTTCTTTGCGTCGGCCATGGTGCCCTATCAAAGACTCCAATTCTCCCAAGCCAAACCTTCAATTCGGGAAAAATCCCGGCTGTTTAAGGTAGCGATGGTCAAGCCCTGCTCCTTCGCGGTGGCTGCGATGAGTAAGTCAAGGTCGCTGACGGGTTCGCCTAAGCGTTGTTGGCGGACTTTCAGTCGTGTCCTGCCGCATCGTCCAGACTTCGGGGAAATCGCTGCCTTGGGTAGATTCCGGGTGCGCTTCCGCCCACGCATTCCACTGGTCAAGGATGCCGCTGCCGGTCGCCGCCGGTTCTTTGGCCGGGCTGATAATGACCAGCGGCTTGCCCCTTCGGCTCACCTGCACCGGGGCATCGCTGCGGACCACTTGGTCGCAGAGCCCGGGGAATTTCGTCTTTGCTTCGAATATACCGATGTCCTCCATGGTGCAAGCCAACCAGATAGTTGGTTGGTTGTCAAATACTGAGTGGTTTCTACTTAGCCGGAAAGTGCCCCTTCGCTATTCGGTGCGATACTCGATGGGGAAGGCGCCGCAGAGGTCGCCGACCTCGAAGCCGGTGGCGCGGTCGTCGGGATAGCTGGTCTGGGGGCCTGGGTCACCTCCGTGGGAAATGTTTCCGGGTCTCGGTGGCAGAGCGACGCGGGAGGATTTGAAGCGTGGCATTAGACGAAGAGGTTGGCATTGGTTTCGGAGGCGGCGCCGAGGTATTCGGCCACTCCGCCCAGTTCGACACCGTCGATGAGCTCATCTTCGCGGATGCCCATTGCTTCCATCGACATGGTGCAGGCGACGAGGCGGATGCCGGAGTTGCGGGCTTCCTCCATGAGGCCCGGCAGGTTGGGGAGCTGTTTGCCCGCCATGCGGTCTTTCATCATCCAGGTGCCGAGGCCACCCATGTGCATTTGGGAGAGAGGCAGCTTGTTGGCCCCGCGGGGAAGCATCCACCCGAACATCTTGTCCATAAAGCTTTTCCCTTCGACTTTGGGTGCCGGATCTTTGCGCAGGACGTTGAGGCCCCAGAAGGTAAAAAAGAGCGTGGCCTGACCACCCATGGCAACGGCACCGTTGGCAATGACGAAGGCGGCCATGGCCTTGTCCAGCTCGCCGGAGAAGACCACGATGGTGGCGCCTTTGCCCGGTCGCGCCGACGGCTGGGCGGCGTTGTCGGCGGGGGCGTCTGCGGCGAGGCTCATGCGCCCGACCACGATGCCCTTGTCTTTCTGGACGTCCAGGCAGGTGTAGCCATTGGCCTTACAGAAGGCGGGCAGGTCGTTTTTGAAGCCGGCATCGGAGGCGCGGACCTCCAGGATCTGGCCGGGCTTAAGCGCGGCGGCGGCTGTTTTGACCCGAAGGATGGGGCCGGGGCAGGCCATGCCGGTGCAGTCGAGATGGATGGTCTCCTGCACGGCGGCCGGGGTGGTGGATTCGGGATTCAAATTTGTTTGGTCTTGGTTCATTTCAGGATCTTTACGGGGGGCTTCGACCTTCCACCCACCCACGTGGGCGCGGGCGTCAAAGCCGTGTTGTGAGAGGATGCGGGCGGCGAAATAGCTGGTCTTCCCCAGCGCACAGATGGTGGTGACAGGGCGGGATGTATCCAACTCACCCAGGCGGCTGCGCAGTTCCGCGTAGGGAATGTTGATCGCCCCGGGAATGGGCTTGAGCTGGACCATTTCGGCGGGACGGACGTCCACCAACTGGGTCGACTCTGCTTCTGCCAGTGAGTAGATGGGCTTGACACGCCCGGCGCGCAAGTTGTTGGCCGCGAAACCGGCGATATTGATAGGGTCCTTGGCGGAGCCGAAGGGGGGCGCATAGGCCAGTTCTAGGTGCTCGAGGTCATCGACTGTGAGCTGTCCTTTGATTGCGGTAGCGATCACATCCAATCGCTTATCGACGCCATCGATGCCGTTGGCCTGGCCGCCGAGGACGCGGCCGCTGCTTTTCTCCCAAAGCACTTTGAGCGTGAGATGGGTGGCACCGGGGAAGTAGCTGGCGCGGTTGAAGTCCGTCACAATGGTTTTTTCAAATTCGATGCTCCCTTCGCGGAGGCGCTTTTCAGTTTGGCCGGTGAGGCCTGCGGCGACATCAAAGACGCGCACGATGGCGGTGCCGATCGTGCCGGGATAGGGCTTGGCTGTCTCGCCCAGTGCAATGTGATCGGCTGCGGTGCGCCCCTGCCGGTTGGCCGGGCCGCCCAGAGCAACGGCGCTGGTCTCGCCAGTGGCAGGGTCGAGCAGCTCGCAGGCATCGCCCACAGCGTAAATGTCCGGGTCGTCGGTTTGCATGTGGGGGTTGCATCGGATGTGGCCGCGGGGGCCCAGCTCGAGTCCGGCGTCTTTGGCAAGCCGGCTGTCGGGGCGCACGCCGATCGACAGGACCACCATGTCGGCTGGCAAAGTCCTTCCCGATTGGAGCTCCGCCTGCAGTGCGTGTTCAGCTCCCGCTTGGAAACCGGCGATACCGTCTCTGAGGCAGAGTGCAACGCCGTTGTCGACGAGTTCCTGCTCGACCGCCCGCACCATCTCGGGGTCCATTTGTGGTAGCACCTGATCGCCCAGCTCGATCAGGGTGACCGACTTCTTTAAATGAATCAGCTGTTCGGCCATCTCCAGACCAATGAAGCCGGCACCGACAACGAGGACCTGCTGCGCGCTAGCCGCTGCCGCTTTGATGCGGTCCATATCCTGCAGGTTACGCAGCGTGTAAATTCCCGGAAGATCGATGCCTGGTAGGGGTGGCTTGAGGGGCGCTGCGCCCGGGGAGAGGATAAGCTTATCGTAGGCGAGATCCTCTTCAGCTCCAGTATCGAGAACTTTGATACGGAGCTGTTTTTTCTCGCGATCAATGCTTAAGGCTTCGGTGCGGGCGCGGACCTCAATGGCCAGTTGCCGGGTCAGGCTTTCCGGGGTTTGTAGGGCCAACTTGGTGCGGTCCTGAATCTCTCCGCCGATGTGGTAGGGCAGCCCGCAGTTGGCGAAGGAAACGTCGGGGCCTCGCTCGATGAGGATGATCTCCGCGTGTTCATTGAGACGGCGCAGGCGGGCCGCTGCTGAGGCACCGCCGGCGACCCCGCCGACGATGACGATTTTTTGAGTTTTGTTGTCCATCATAAATGTTTGATTCGGATGCTGTGAAAAAGATAGGGTGGGGGACTTTAAATCGCCTCGGCCATCGCCTGAGCGCTTCGATTTGCCGGTTCGGCCGCATCCCCGGTGCCGAGGGTGCACTGGAAGCTATGGCAAAAATCACGGAGTGCCTCGCAATTGATTGAGTAGCTCACTCGCGCTCCTTCGGGGCGCACATGCAGGAGCCCCACCCGATTCAGGGACTGCAGATGCTGGGAGACGGTGGGCTGAGCCAACGGTAGCGCAGCGACGATTTCGCCGCAACTGGCCTCGCCACGAGATTGGAGAAAGCCGATAATGGCGATCCGCGCCGGGTGAGCGAGGGCCCCAGCGAATTCTGCCAAAGCTACCTGCGCGGCTGAGAAAAGATCTTTCTTTGAGGTGGTCATGATAAAATATAATAGATCAATAATCGTATATCGCCAATATACGATTTTAGATGTAGCTTTGTCAAGGGGATAATCATTAAAGGGAAAAATTTTTTCGTTGTCGGGCAGATTGATCGCTCGACCCGCGAGCCCAACAGCCCCTTAACGCCGAAGCGGGGCTGCGACGTCTAGATCCCCTGGGGCCTTTCGAACACAAATCAGAAAGGTGGTTGGTCCGCTCCTCGCAGCCGAGCGCCCCGCGCTTTGTGTTACTCCTGCGGCTCGTCCTGCAGGTCTTCGGATTCGGCCATGATCCCGACTGTGGTTCGTCTTGGCTGGCATCTTCGTTGCCGAGCGCTTCGGCGATCTCCTTGATGGCGGCGTGGCGCTTCGGAATCTGCGCAGTCTGGGTAATCGACGAGGCGGTCAACCAATTTTGGCCGAAGACCGGGTCGGTAGAATACTCGGAAGACGTTTAAAATAAGGCTGTCCCTTTTTTTAGGCTTGCGGTGTTGGTGTTTTGGGGAATAGCTTTCCTCCATGAGAAGTCATCGTTTGCGGGTTCGGGGAAGGGCGGCAGTTTACCATTGCATGACGCGAACGGTGAATGGTGAGGTGTTGTTTAATCGTCGGGAAAAGGAGGTGCTGCGGAAGATGATTGCGCAGGTTGCGGACTTTAGCGGGGTGCGGGTGCTGACCTATTGTTTGATGTCAAACCACTTCCATGTGCTGGTGGAGGTGCCGGTGGAAGATTCGGTGAGCGATGTTGAGCTGTTGCGCCGCTATAAGGTGCTCTACCCGAAGCCGACGCGGTATGAGACGGCTTCCATTAAGTTGTTAGAACGCGATTTGGCTGTGGGTGGCGAGGCGGCTGTTGCGCTTCGTGCACGATTGCTCGCACGGATGGGGGATGTCTCGGAGTTTATGAAAACCCTGAAACAACGTTTTTCCATTTGGTTCAATAAGTCTCATGATCGCTTTGGCACTCTATGGGCGGAGCGCTTTAAGTCGGTGCTGGTGGAGGGGCGTGGGAATCCGCTGCAAACCATGGCGGCTTACATCGACTTGAATCCGGTGCGTGCAGGGTTGGTGAAGGATCCGAAGGATTACCGTTTTTGTGGTTACGCGGAGGCGGTGGCCGGCGGTCGTGAGGCGGTCGCGGGGCTGCTTCGGGTGTGGGGCAACCATCTGGGTGGTGACATTAGCGCGGCGAGCGTGCTAAGCGCGCACCGGAGTCTTCTATTTGGCCAGGGGTCCGACCCGTGGCTGATGGGCCACCGTGCCTTCGACCGGGAGCGGGCTGTGCGTGTCATCGAGGAGGAGGGCGGTGTACTGCCTCCTGCGGCGGCGATGCGCTGCCGAATACGCTACTTTAGCGACGGCCTCGTGCTGGGTTCTGCCGAGTTTGTGCGTGAATTGACCTCCGAAGTGCAGCGTGTCTGCCAAGGAAAGAAGCCACCCGGGGTCAATCCGATGCGGGGGGCGCAATGGGGTGATCTCGCGGTCGGTCAAGGGCTGCGCCAGAGGATCTTTTTCTAAACGGCCAGCTGAAGAAGCTCTTCGGTGGCGGGGACGTCCTTGATAATTTGGCTGGGTTCGGGGCCGACACCTATGTAGCGGAGGTTGGGGCGTCGGGTTTTGTGCTGGTCGCCGTGGTTGGCCACGTCGATGAGGGCTTTCATAAGCCAGGCTACATAGACTTTGGCGGCTTCGGGGAGCTTGGTGAATTGGCGGATGGCGGAGAGGTCCTCACTCCAGCCGGGCAAAGTTTTATAGACAGGCTTCAGCCGCCTGTGAACTTTTTGAGAGCGGGGCACATGGTGCACGGTGCGGCCATCCTCGTCTTGATATGCAATGCAGATTTGCAGATCTCCCTGCCAGTCACCATTGTGCGAGAGGGCGTCGAGTTTGTTGAGGACGAGGTCCTGGAAGCCGCCGTAGCGAAGGGCGTCGCCTTTTTCCACGGCATCATACCAGCCGACCATGCGCTGCCGTCCCGTGGTGGCCCCGAACTCGATTTTGCGCAGGAGGGTGCTGAGCGGGTGGTCGAGGGGGATCTCGGAAACGAAGACGTGGGTGCCGACCTTGGTATCGTAGGCTTTGCAGCAACCCACGTTGTGGATGGGCTGCGCGGGTATCCCGGCGGACTGAAAGAATTCCGGAGTGAAGGTGTGCGAGGCGGTCACGTTGGGCGCGAAGCCGTGCCGCTTATCCAGCCAGTAGGCTTGGCCGAATTCACCGATAATGTAGTTGCCTTTATCCTGCTCGCGGAGGATAAGTTCTCGCACATCGCAGATTTGTGGTGCAAGTATCTGACCGTCTTGCCAGTAGGTTTCGATGAGGTCTTCGGTTTTGAGGGTGAAGGGCTCCGTCCCGGAAAATTGAGCGAAATCGAAGGCCTGTTCGGGGAAGAGGCCGGCTTCGATGACTTCCGCGTTGGCGCGGGTTTCGGCATTGGTCAGGGTCTGGAAAAAGCTGAACCAAGCTTCCGGGGTGACTTGGCAGACGTGTTCGATGATGCGCAGGGTTCGGTCGATTCGGCCTCGCATTTTTGCTGCGAATTCATCGCGGGAGGCAAGAAAATCGGCGTAATAAATTTGAAATTGGCCGACCTCGTCCAGGTAGGCCGGCGTGATGCCGCGCCCGGTCGAGCCGCGCTTTTCGCCGCCCAAAATGTGAACTCGATAGTGCTCCCAGGCAAGGTCGAGGAGGCGGTGAGAGAGGTCGGAGACGAGGCAGCGCTCGTCGATAGCGAGGCGTTTCAGAGCCATATGGCCATGAATTTCAGCATAGGCGGACTCCCAGAGGAATTTCCTCGGATCGGCCACCACGCCGGCACCGATGGGCAGGTGGGGTACATCGGGATCAGCCACGCCGCCGGGAAGCAGATTAAGTTTGAGGCCGGCGACGGTGTGTCCTGAGTTCGAGCCACCGTTGACTTTCATCACGGCTGCCACGGCATTGTGCCGCCCGGTGGTTTCTCTGAGTTCGTTAACGATCTCAAGGATGACGCGGCCCTTGCCTTCGTCTCCGGTTGAGATGCCTGTATCGGCGATGAGTTGAGAGGTAAATGGTGAGAGCATTCTGAATAATGTTAGGAAATAGTTTCAAAGGCGCTTATCAGGCCTCTCATTTTCCATCGCTGGCTCATTTCGAGCTTTCGGATTCGCTGGTTTTGACGGTAATGACATCGTGTGGCGCGGATTCTTTTTGTCCGGCGGGGCTGACCCGGATGTAGCGGGCTTTCGACTGTAGAGTAGCCAAGTCCGGCGCACCGAGATAGCCCATGCCGGACTGAATGCCGCCGACGAGTTCGCGGAGGACTCCCGAGAGGGAACCGGCGGCTTCTTTAAGGGCCTCGATCCCCTCAGCGGCAGCTTTTGTGGCAACATCTTTGCGGTCGTGACCGTATCGGGCGGCGGATCCGTCTTTCATCGCAGCGTTGCTGCCCATCCCCCGGTATTGTTTGTAGAGTTTACCATTAATCTCGAGCAGCTGGCCGGGAGCTTCATTGCAACCGGCGAGGAGGCTGCCGCACATGACGCCATCGGCGAGGGTGAGAGCTTTGACCATATCGCCGGACTTGGATATGCCGCCATCTGCGAGGATGGTGACGCCTTTTTTACGAGCGGCGATAGAGGCGACGTAAAGGGCGGTCATTTGCGGAATACCAACACCGGCGACGACGCGGGTTGTGCAAATGGAGCCCGGGCCCTGGCCAATTTTGATGACATCGGCACCCGCGTCGGCAAGGAATTCGACACCTTCGCCGCTGGTCACGTTGCCCGCGATGAGGGTCAGGCCCGGAAATTCCTGGCGGAGCATACGAATGCTATCGCCGACTCCCGCGGTAAAGCCATGGGCTGTGGAAACGGCGACAGCATCGACGCCCTCGCTTACGAGTTTCGTCACGTGGCCGAGGATGCGGTCCCGGTCGAGTCTGCCGTTGGCGTCGCGGTGGGCTGCGATGGCGGCGCCGCATATAAGTCGGAAATGGTCGTCGCGTGCGGGTTTAACGCTTTGTTGTGATTCGGCTTCGATGCGCTCGATATCAGACAGGGTGAACAGGCCACGCAGGCGGTCCTGCTCATCGACAACGAGCAGCTTATGGATGCCGAGGTGATCCGTAAAAAACTTATCAGCGACTTGGATCGGGTCTTTTTTAATTTTGCTCTCGGGGAGCGTGTAGACCTGGTCACGCGGGGTCATCGCCTCGGAGACAAGGCGCTCAGCGTAGCGGGCTTTAACAACTCTACCTGGGAGGAGGCCGAGGAGTTGTTCATTTTCGTCGACGACGGGAAAGGTGCTGAAACCGTAGCCGCGGTCGGCGATACGGGCCATCACTTCACCGATCATTTGGTTGGGCCCCACTTTGATCGGCTCCTGGATAAAGCCATGGATATGGTTTTTCACACGGGCCACCTCGCGGACCTGTTTCTCGTCACTCATATTATAGTGAATGAGGCCCATGCCGCCGTTGAGAGCCATTTGGATGGCCATCTTCGACTCGGTAACGGTATCCATATCCGAGGAGATGATGGGGATTTGTAGCGTCAGCGAATCAGATAGTCGGGTGACGAGATTCGTTTGGCGGGGTAGGACGTCCGAGTAGAGGGTGGCCAGCGATATGTCGTCGTAGGTAAGGCCGATTGGAAGATTGGCCCGAAAGAATTCGTCGGCAGATAAGTAGTAGTCTTCGATTCGCGGAGCTTTCATAGGCCGACTCCAGCAAAAGATTGTCTTTTCTCAAGGAGAAACGAGAGTTGGAACCTAATCATCTTCGGAGAATGCCCCGCAAAATCAAATTTAAAGCTTACAAGCGCCGTTTCCGGAAGCCGCTGCGCACTGCACGTGGGGAGTGGCTGGTCCGTGAGGGTTTTTTGCTGCGGGTCGAGCAAGACGGTGAGGTTGGTTATGGCGAGGTGGCTCCTTTGCCGGAGTTTGGGTCGGAGACAGTTGCAGCGGCGGGCGCCTTTTTAGGGGTTTTGGTAAACGAACCGGAACGGGATGTGCCGGATACTTTGCCGTGCTGTGCCTTTGCTCTCTCAGCAGCGTTGCAGCCGATATATAGGGCGCGTGGCTATTCCGTGAGCGGGCTCCTGCCAGCTGGTTTGGATGGACCGGCGCGAGCGGGCCAGAAAGCAGCCTCGGGTTACCGCAGTCTGAAATGGAAGATTGGGGTTGAGCCGATCGAGACCGAGCTTGATTGCGCACAGCGCCTTCTGGAGGGTCTGCCACCCGGATGCCGAGTGCGACTGGACGCCAACGGCTCCCTGACACTTGGAGCAATGGAAGAGTGGCTAAACTTCCTGTCGGGCCATCCTGAAAAAGTTGACTATTTGGAGCAACCCATGGCCTGTGGTCGAGAAGCGGCCATGGCTGAATTCAGAGCGGCCTTTGGTGTGGCCATCGCGCTGGACGAATCCTTGAACGGTCCGGAGGGGCTGGCGTGGTTGGAGCCGGGGGCCTGGGACGGGCCGTTGGTGATCAAAGCCCCTCTGATGGGCGAGGTGAACGCCTTGCTTGAAAGGCTCCGACCGATTGCCGGGCAGATTGTGTTGTCGTCAGTATTTGAAACAGGGGTTGGTTTGGAAAACAGCTTGAGGCTTCTGGATCGTGTTGCCGAGGCCGAACGTCCGATCGGGTTTGATACAGTCGATGCCTTCGATGATGGGCTGAATCCGATCATTTCGAAACCCACCATTTGCGAAGCCGTGCGGCGGTCGTATGCTCCGGAAATGCTATGGAATTTAATTTAGAGCAGATTCACCGCGATTGGATCGAGGGTATCCGGCAAGAAGACTTTTCAGAGCTATTTGAGGCGGCGCGCTTGCGCTTGCTGACGATTCCGGAGGACTTGCGAGGGCGGGGTGCACTCATCTGTGAGCGGGACCCGGTGAAATTCGCCGCGGCATTTTTTGCGGCGGCTTCGATTCGTTTCCCGGTCGTTTTAGCGGATCCAAATTGGGGGCAGAGCGAATGGGGGGCGTTTGGCGGGTTGGTCCAGCCGGTCTTTGCATTTGGGGCGGCGTCGAGTGGAAGCGTCGCCGAGGCAGTTGGCAGGGTTGACAAGCCAGCGAAGGATGTGGGCCGTTTGGAAGGGGGGACCATTCTGATTCCCACAGGCGGCAGTAGTGGGGGAGTTAAATTGGCGATTCACGACTGGGCATCCTTGGCAGCGGCTTGTGCGGGGGTGCAGCGTTTCCTTGGAGGTGGTGCGGTGAACAGCTGCTGTGTGCTGCCGCTTCATCATGTGAGTGGGTTGATGCAGCTCCTGCGGACGTATCACTCGGGCGGATCGATCCGTTTTGACGAGGTGGATGTAGCCGGGCGGTGCCTTTCGTATGTGCCGACTCAGTTGCAGCGCGCCTTGGCGAAGCCGAAGCAAATAGCCGAGCTTGGCAAAGCACGGGCGATCTTCGTGGGCGGGGCGGCCCTTTCGGAACGGGTCGCGGATAAAGCGCGTGCGCAGAAGCTACCAGTGGTTCCCGTTTACGGGATGACGGAGACGGCAGCAATGGTGGCCGCGCTCCCAAAAGAGGATTTTCTGGCAGATTCAGGTGCCGGGGCAGTGGCGCTTGGCGAAAGCAGCTTCGCGATCGAACCCGACGGCCGGATCCGCATCCAGAGCCCCGCGCTGTTTCGCGGCTATCATGGTCGAGAGCCGCTGAATCTCGACACGGGTTATTTAACCGACGATGCCGGGTATCTGGATGCGGCGGGGCGTCTCCACGTAATCGGGAGGATCGACCGTTTAATCAACAGCGGCGGTGAGAAGATTGATCCCCGGGAAGTGGAAAAAGCATTCTGCCAAATAGACGGGGTTGAATCGACCCTAGCGGTCGGGCGACCCGACGCCGAGTGGGGGCAGAAGTTGGTGGTTTATTATACAGGTTACCACCTTTGTGATTGGCGCTCGGCATTGAGGGGGGCACTCGCGCGGCACAAATTACCGAAGGAGGTATTTCACGTGGACGCCTTGCCGTTGGATGAGAAGGGCAAGCTCGTCAACCCGACTTTGGAAACGATTTCAACCCCAGCGAACTTTACTCCAAAATCTATTCCTTGACGATCTGATCCAGTTCTTCACGGAGTTTGAGGAGGGCGGTGGTATCGGTGGCATCGTCACTGTTCACGTTCTTAATGTAGAACGTATCCATCGCAACACCACGCTCGGTGGCAACGCGGGCAAAGGCGATATCGAAGCCCTTCCTGGTGATCAGCCGCGAGAGCTGATAGAGGAGACCGATCCGGTCGCTGGCCTGGACTTCGATGATGGTCTGTTTGAGCGAAAGCTCGTGGTAAACATCGACACTCGGCGGGAAAGGGGCGGGCAGCATATCTTTCGCCCTCTTTCTCGATTGGGCGATCTTCGTCTCGAGCTCAGTGATTTCGGGCATCAATTCCCGGTCTTCGATGAGCGCTTGATCTAGCTTCGCCTGGAAAATGCCGCGGGCGTTTTTCCCTGTGACAACGCCGCCCTCCGGATCGATCACGTAGAAAGTATCGATGGTGATGTGGTCTTTTCGTGAAATTGCTTTCGTGCTGACGATATTCACCCCGGCGAGCGTGAGCGCGCCAGCCAGCTTATAGAAAAGCCCAGCCCGATCCCAGGTGACGACGTTGACCACAGTCATATTCAGATCAATATCGTTGTGCCAGTTCACGATAGGCGCCAGGGAGGCAACGGAATCCGCGCTCTGGATTTGGGTCAGCAACTGGTTCACCATGCGCAAATGCAGCTCGATATCAGCACGCTCGGTATTGATGAAATACCGCTCAGGGAGCAGACTGAAGTGCGCCTCGATTTCCTCGCAGGGGATGCCTTCGATCTCTCTTTCCACTAAGGCCTGGTGCAGCATGCTGATGTGTTCCTTTCGTTTTTGTTCAATAATGTCGTCGTCTTCAAACTGCTCGAAGGTCCGAACGTAAAGCGTGCGGTGCATAGCGTCTTTGTAGCTGTTCCAGAGGGTTGGGGCAGTTCCGCGGGCATCGCAATAGGTGTGTACGTAGAGAAATCTGAGTTTTTGCGGGTCTTCGATGAATTGTGCGAAGGATGCCGCCGTTTGAGGATCGTCTAAATCAAAGCGTTGCCAGAATCGTGCCATTTCGAGATGGCTGCGTATAATAAATAAAATTTGTTCTTGTTGCTCCTCGCAGATTCCGAAGCGGTCGAGGACTGGTTTGGCAAGGCGCTCACCGCTCAAATCGTGGCCCTTCACCCCTTCTGCCTTACCGATATCGTGCAGTAGCAGAATGAGGTAGAGCAGTAATGGGTCGTCATTCTTACGGATTTCTCGCTCGTAAGCCGCGTATTCGTCGTCGTGCTTGGTAAAGACACGATCGAGGTGGCGAATGGTTCGAAGAACGTGGGCATCGGCTGTGTAGCGGTGGTAGTACTCATGCTGCACCATGCAGGTCAACTCCCCGAATTCAGGCAGGTAGCGGCCCAGCACCCCGAGTTCATGCATCAGAACGAGCGTCGGGTAGACCTCGCCGGGGCTGCGGAGGATGGCGCAAAAGCTCTTGGCTGCCGAGGGGCTATTAATGATGGTATGATCGATGAGCAGAACGGACCTTGAGATAAGAAAGCGCAGGTCCGAGTCGATCCGAGCACCGAATTGCTGGGCGAGCCGGAAAATCCGAATAAGCCGGAGCGGGTCGTCTTTAAAAACGTTCGGCGAGTCCGCAGAAAAGACCTTTTGACACAACTGAAAGCCGTCCATCCGCTTGATCGGCAGATGCTGGTGGGCGCGCAAAGCCTCGCGAAAAGAGATACGGGTGCGTTGTCCAGGGGGCGCCTCGATGGCCATGCGCTCTTTGAGCATTTCGCTGCTGTGGTAGATGGTGCGCGCGGCAGTGTAGTAGTCCTTCATGAAGGACTCGACGCGGGCGAAGATGTCTTCCTGGCGGTAGTTGAGGAACTTGGCGATGACCGGCTGTTGCTCAAGGTCGAGCTTATCGGTGGGGCGGCGATTCTGCAGGTGCAGTTCCGTGCGGGTGCGGAGCAGAAAGTCGTAGGCCTTAACAAGATCCGTTCGCTCGTCCTCGCGCAAAAGCTTGGCCTTTACCAGATCGCGAAAGGAGTGGTAGCCATATTTGATGTAGGCCATCCAAAGAATGTTTTGGTAGTCGCGCAGCCCGCCGACGCCGTTTTTCACATCCGGCTCCTGGAGGTAGATGGTATTGCCGGACTTTGCGTGGCGCGACTGTTCATCAGCGAGTCGCTGCTGGATGTACGCGCGCGAATTCTCCTTTTTACAAAAATCGGAAAAATGGCTGCGCATACTTTTGTAAAGGGGGTCGGAGCCGCAGATGATGCGTGATTCCAGGATCGCGTTTTTCGACTGAATCTCCTTTCGGCATTCTTCGATCACCTCTTTCGAGTTTCGGGAAGCGTGGCCAACTTTAAACCCGAGATCCCAGAGCGGGTAGAGAATCTCCTCGGCCAACAGCTCCTGAAATTTTGCGAACTCCTTACCCCCGGCTTTTTGGGGATAGAGAAACATGATATCGATATCGCTGTGGGGATTGAGCTCCCGCCGACCGTACCCTCCTGTCGCCAGAATGGCCATTTTACAAGGAAGCGGGCCATGGTTGGTCGTGTAGAGGTCAAGGGCGGCCAGAAAAAGGTTTTCAATAATGACATCCGTCATAGCGGCGCGCGCCTGGCAAACCTTCCGCCCTGAGTCACCTTTGCGGTGCATCCGCTCCAGCATGACACTCTCGAGCTCCATGTAGCGCTTATAGGCGGGGAGTTGCTTGCTGCGGGATACACCCGGGTCAAACACCAGTCGCTTTTGGGCGTGTTGGTGGAGGCGGCGAAAGAGCGGGTTATCTTGAATGGGCATGGGCCGGTTGGCGAGGTTTCGTCTTTAGAAGCTCCTTTTTTAGAGTAAGGGTCAAGTGAGTTTCAGAGGCTTTTCAAGGCTGGGTAAGCTGATTCAAATAAATCGCTTTCTTTTTTGACGCTTAGCGGATTTGCTCCGAGACTTGATGCTCGCAATAAATCAGGAACCAACAAAACAAAAGAATTATGCAAATCGCAGACGGAACAGTTGTCGCCATGGACTATACGCTCAAGGACGACGAGGGAACACTTATCGATCAATCTCAGCCCGGCCAGCCATTGGCTTACTTGCACGGGCACAAAAACATCATCCCTGGCCTGGAGGCCGCTTTGGCCGGAAAAACTTCCGGCGATAAGGTCGAGGTCAGAATTGCTCCGGAAGACGGCTATGGTGAGCCAAACCCTGCCCTGGAGCAGGTGGTGCCCCGCGATCGCTTTCAAGGTGTGGAATCACTTGAAGAGGGTATGCAGTTTCAGGCCAGCACGGACCAAGGCCCGATTTCGGTCCGCGTGGTGAAGGTTGAGGATGACAATGTGACGGTGGATGGGAATCACCCGCTCGCCGGCAAGCACCTCAACTTTGATGTCACCGTTCAAGAGGTGCGCGCAGCCACTGAGGAGGAAATCGCTCACGGCCATGTGCATCAGGAGAGCGGCTGTTGCGGTGGCGGCGAAGAAAATAAAGAGGGTGGCAGTTGCGGCTGCTCCTGAGCAGGCCAGTTTAAAAGCATTGTGAATCTCTCGAAAGAGCCTGGGATCTCGGACTCAGGCTCTTTTTTTGTGGGCTCGGCAGTGGAAGTTAGCTTCAATCGAGCCTTGTTATTCAGTGCCCTGCGCCTAATTTAAGCTTAACGTATGTCCCGCAAAGAAAAAAAGAAAGTCGCTCCGAAGAAGGTGGTTTCCCAGCCGCGCATCGCACGCTCGCGCCCGGTTTTTGGTATTCTGTTTTTGACCTTGGCTGCCTTGGTGGCGGTCTCGGTTTTTGACTACAATATCGAGCAGTATAACGCTACGAACCCGGACGAGCCGAATTTGGTGGGTTATTTCGGCAGTTATGTCGGGTTCTACGGTTTTCATTATTTGGGAGTGGCCGTCTTTTTGGTGCCGCTCTTTTTGTTCTGGTTCAGCGTACGCTTGTTCATGCAGCAAGAGCGGCGCAAGCGCAGCATGACAGCCATTCTATCGCCGCTGGCTATCTGCTTTGCCGCCGGGCTTATTGGGATGGCGCGGGTGAATAGCCCCGTGGAAGGCAGTGTTTTTGAGAATCAGCTCTCCAATGGCTTTGGTGGTCTTGTCGGCGAGTGGCTCGGTCCGGTTTTTTTTGAGCCCTACATTGGGTTCTTTGGTGGGCTATTGATCCTGTTCATGGGGTTTTTGATCGCATCGATTTTAATTTTCACGAATAATTTGGGTTGCGTTTTTGAATACCTGCAGGCCCGGCTTCAGGCATTTCTGGCTGAGCGTGCGGGATCCAAAGAGCAGCGAAAAGCCCGCAAAGCCGAGCGTGCGGCGGCCAAACGGGTCGAGAAGGAAGCGGCTGCGCTCGAAAGAGCAGAGCAAAAAAAACGGATCCAAGCCGAGCGTGCGGCTAAAAAAACCGGTAAGCTAAGTCAGGCAGAATCAAAGTCCGAGGTACCCGGCGAACCGGATGCCGACGACGATTGGCAACTGAGCGACGGCCGGCGACCCTCGCTTCTCAGTAGTGTCCCGAGCGCGCCTTTTGCGCCATCGCTTCCCAGAGCCGAAGAAAAGCCGAAGAAAAAGCTCACGCCCATGCCGCTGAAGCAAGAGACGGCCGCCGAGCCAGAGAAAAAGAAACCCGCGCTCGACCCGGCTGCCATTACGATCATCTCCGGCGAGAAGACTGAGAAAGCCGTGGCCAGCATCCCTGAACGTCGTGGCGACTATGTTTTCCCCCCGCTCAATTTGCTGGCCGAAGCGCCCGAGGCTTCCAATGCGACGCCCGAGGACCACGCCGGGACCATGCAATCCCTCGTGCGGACACTCGATGAGTTCGGCGTCAAAGTGGTCCCGGGCGAGATTCATACCGGGCCGGTCATCACGCGCTACGAAGTGAGGCCCGCGCCCGGTGTCCGCGTTGAGAAGATCGTGAATCTGGATAAAAATATCGCGCTTGGGCTGAAGGCTTTGTCCGTGAGAATCCTCGCCCCAGTCCCCGGCAAGGGGACGGTTGGTATCGAGGTGCCGAATAAGATTTCGCAGGCGGTTTGTATGCGCGACATCGTCGAGTCCCGGGCTTGGGCGGAGGCAGATGCGGAGATCCCCGTCGTTTTGGGGAAAGACGTCACGGGAAAGCCGATGGTGACGGATCTGACCAAGATGCCCCACGTTTTAATTGCCGGTTCGACGGGCTCGGGGAAGACCGTCTGCATCAACGCCATCATTGCCTCGCTTCTCTATCACTCGGGGCCGGAGGACCTCCGTTTCATCATGGTCGATCCGAAGGTTGTTGAAATGCAGATGTATAATGCACTCCCGCACATGCTAATTCCCGTCGTGACCGAGCCGAAAAAGGTGCCCGGTGCTCTCAAATGGCTTATTGCGGAAATGGAGCACCGCTATCAGGTTTTCGCCAAATCGAACGTTCGGAACATCGCGGGTTTCAACGCAAAGATCGCCAAGGACAAAGAAGAACAGGCCAAAGCCGAGGCCATGGATGCAGACATGAGCCCCGAAGAGCGCGCGGCACTACGGCAAATCGAAGTGCCGCGCGACGATGATGCCTTTGAGGTGCCCCGAAAAAAACTGCCTTACATCGTCTGCGTGATCGATGAGCTGGCTGACCTCATGATGGTGGCCCCGGCTGATATCGAAACCTGCATTGCCCGCATCGCGCAACTCGCGCGAGCAGCGGGGATTCATTTGATCCTCGCGACGCAGCGTCCCTCGGTCAATGTTATCACCGGGGTGATTAAGGCGAATTTGCCCAGTCGGATCTCCTTCAAAGTTGCCTCGAAGATCGACAGCCGCACCATCCTCGATGGCCCCGGTGCGGAGGCGCTCATTGGTAAGGGTGACATGCTCTTCATCCCCCCGGGGACTTCGAACCTCGTGCGGGCTCAGGGTGCATTCGTTTCAGACGATGAGATCAATGCCATCGTGGAATTTCTCAAAGAGAAGAACGATCCGCCTCAGTTCGCGGAGGATGTGCAGAAGCAAATCGATGCCGGTGGCGACGATGGCGATGGCGACGATGGTGGCCCGACTGATGGCGACGATCTCCTGCCCGCCGCCATCGACGTATTGCGCTCGACTAAGCGCGCGTCCACGTCCATGCTTCAGAGGCGTTTGCGGATCGGCTATAACCGTGCCGCCCGTCTGATGGAAGAACTGGAAGAGCGCGGCATCGTGGGCCCTGAAAACGGGTCCAGTCCACGCGAGATTATGGTCGATCTCGATGCCATGTAGATCGTGTACAGGGATGCACAAGGCGGTGTACATTCAGTGATTCGGCGATGGGTGGCCTAGCGATCAACACGCTTCGTTTTAAATGAAGTTATCTTGACCCAGGCTTCGATACAGCATGGCATTTCGTTGAAAATGACCCGCTACATCGAGCTTATCGACTGGGGCACCACCCAATACGAGGAAGCCTTTGACCGTCAAAAGGCGCGGGTCGATGCTCGGCGCCGCAATCTCTGCGGCGATGCCCTCATTTTTACAGAGCACAGGCCGGTTTACACGATGGGCCGGCGAAAAGACGCGGTGCAAAACTTAATCTGGAGTCATCAGCAGTGTGCTGAACGGGGGATCTCTGTCTCACAGTCCAACCGTGGTGGTGATATCACCTACCACGGACCGGGGCAAATTGTGGCTTATCCTATCCTTTTGCTTCACCACAAAAAAGACCTCCATGCCTACCTGCGCGATTTGGAGGAGGTCGTTATTCGTACTCTCGGCAGCTACGGCCTGTCCAGCGCACGCCGCGAAGGAAAAACCGGTATCTGGATCGACCAGCAAAGGAAAATTTGCGCCATCGGTGTCGCTGTGCGTTCCTGGGTGAGCTACCATGGATTCGCCATCAACGTTTGTCCCGATATGAGCCACTTTTCCGGAATCCTGCCCTGCGGTATCTCCGATGGCACCGTCACCTCCCTGGAAGCCGAATTGGGGCGTGCGGTCAATATTGCAGAGGTGAAAGAGCGATTAGCGGTTGAATTTAGACGGATATTTACGAATAATCCCTAACACGATGGACATGCGAAAACCAGACTGGCTACGTGCCAAACTCCCCACAAGCCACGAATACAAACTAGTTCGTGAGATCGTGGATACACATGGGCTGCACACGGTTTGTAAAAGTGCACAATGCCCTAACATGGGCGAATGCTGGTCGCGAGGCACCGCAACCGTGATGATTTTGGGTAATATATGCACGCGCTCTTGCCGCTTCTGTGCCATCCAGACCGGGCGCCCCAGCGAACTCGATCTGGGTGAACCGGCGCGGGTCGCCGAGTCGATCGCAAAAATGGATCTGAAGCACACCGTCATCACATCAGTCGCGCGTGACGATTTGAAAGACGGTGGAGCTGCCGTTTGGGCCGCCACGATCCGCGCCGTACACCACCGGGTCCCGGAGTGCGCTGTCGAAGTGCTTACGGCCGATTTCCGCGGCCAGCAGGAATACCTTGATGTGGTCTTGGACGCCTGCCCCGATATTTTCAACCATAACCTGGAGACGGTGAAACGCCTACAACGCCCGATTCGTAAAACCGCCCGGTATGACCGTTCACTTTGGGTATTGGAGCATGCCAAGTCCCGTGGATTCATCACGAAATCAGGCATCATGTTAGGTATCGGTGAAAAAGAGGATGAGATCAAAGAAGTTCTACTCGACATGGTTCATGTAGGGGTTGATATCCTTACCATCGGCCAATATTTGCAGCCTTCCAAGGAACATGCCAACATCGACCGCTGGGTTACGCCGGAGGAGTTCCAACGCTGGAAGGCATACGCTCTCGAAATCGGATTTGGCGTCTGCGAATCCGGTCCCATGATCCGGTCTTCCTACCACGCGGAGGAACAATCCGCCAAGTATGATGTGCGCGCCCGTCGCCGGGCCATGCTCGCTGAACAAGCCGCCCAAAGCGAACTCAACGCAGAATTCGAGCAAGCCCTTGCCTCGGCTTAAAATTCTGGCGTTAACTCCAACCAATCCCAAACTCGCAAACAGGACTATCCATGCCAATCTACCTTTATCAGGAAATTCTCCCTGACGGCTCGGACGGCGAGAGCTTTGAATACATCCAAACAATGGCCGACGAGCCACTCAAGGAACACCCTAAAACCGGTAACCCTGTGCGCAAAGTGTATCATTCTCCAAACCTAAACTCTCAATACACCGAGGAAGCGGCGAAGAGCAAGCTGAGTGACTCTAATGTGGAAAAGCATGGTTTCATCCGCTACGAGAAGGATACACTTACAGGACGCTACCACAAGACGGCCGGAAAAGACACACGGGCCCCTGAGGTCGTCGACGCTAATAATTTGCGCCGGCATTCCCCTTCCAAGTGAAATTGTTAAGGTGTGTTCTGAATGGGCTAGGGTTCTTCCGAGAAGCGGAAGAGGAGTTCGTCCGGGCGGGCGTATCCGAGGCGCTCGCGAACGACTCGCTCCAGAAACTCGGGATCATCGAGTAGGCGGGCGAGGTAGGCCTCTTTTTGCGCAAATTCTTTTCGGGCTTGTATGAACTTGGACTCGATTCTATCTTCCCTTTCTTTGAAGTTTTTAAATTCGCGATGGGTCTTCATCACGAGGCCCGCAAAAAAGAAAATCAAAATGCTCAACATGCCGGCTAACATGAGCAGTAGAACCCGTTCTTTACGCTGTGCGCTTTTCTTACTCATACAAGGTCCAGAAAAGGCCAATTTCTCCCAATTGAAAAGGGTAATTTGATTCAGGGCAGCAATGGTCAAAAATACATAAAAGGTCTTTGATGGCACCTCCCAGGTTTCAGTTTAACCGAGCCTACCTCTGGCCCATCCTGCTTGCATCCTCCCTCGTCGTCGCATCGGGTTCGTCGGAGTTGGCGCTGCCTGATTCCGGCATGCGCCTCCCGACAGACAAATTGGGGCATTTCCTTGTTTTTGGGCTGCTGGCAACTTTGCTACTGCGGACACCTCCATTGAGGGCTGGACGTTGGCCGCAATTGCTTACGACCGTCTTGATCATCTCCGCATTCGGTGCCCTTGATGAGTTTCGCCAGTCGTTCACCCCTGGCCGGAGCGTCGAACTTGCAGACTGGATTGCGGATACACTGGGCGCGAGCCTTGCGGTCGTTTGCTACGCAAAGTGGCCGCGGTATCGGCGCTTTCTGGAATGGCGTAAGCGGCTTTAGTATTTAATGCCGCAGCCGTAGGGTGTGGTCGTTGCCTCTTTGACTGGCTGCCCGGCGAGGAGGCTCTGATACGCCGCCTTAAGGTAGTTGACCGCCTTTGCTACATCCGACTGCCGCGTTGATTTTATGCTATCGATTGCGCCTTGATAAATCAAAGAGCCACTAGGATCGATCAAATACATATGAGGGGTGGTGCGCGCGTCGTAGCTGCGACCAACTTCACCAGACGTGTCGAGAAGCATCGCGGTCGAGTGCATCGCCATGCGCTTCCGCATCGCTTCACCCTCCTCTGGAATGAGATAACCTTGTTTGCCCTCGGCCGATGAGATTATTTGCAACCAGACAACCCCGTCTTCCGTCATCTCTTTTTGAAGCGCCTGCATGTCGCCCTTTGAGTAATGCTTCACAACGAAGGGGCATTGATGGTTGGTCCACTCCAAGACGACGAATTTACCTTCAAAATCCGATAGCCTGTGGGCTGTGCCCGTTGTATCGGTCAGGGTAAAATCGGGCGCTTGGGCACCCGTCGAAACGGCTGCTGAGCTGTGAATTACCAATGTGAAGAGAGCGAGAAGGAGAGACAGTGTTTTTTTCATCATTGGGGATGATGCGTGGCAATGGGTTATTATGCAAGTGCGAGGCCTATATTTTTAGCCCATTTTACCGGTAAATTCGCTCGCTGTTTCCCTCCCTCAGGATCTTCGAGGTCAACAAAGAGCTGGGGGGGGCGAACACAGTTGTCATTTGAGAAGAACTCAATTCAAATTGAGGGATGAAAGGTATCCGATCGCTCTGTATCCTTCTTGGTATTGCTTTTCTTTGGGGGATGCTTGGCTACAAACTTACCATGAAGCCCCTAAAGGTGGCTGCATCGAAAGGTGTGGATGCGGTTGCTAACCGCGAACCAGAAGCAGGGGATCGTCCGGCACCGGTCGACGCGTCTTCAGGATATGCAGTTGAGGCGCCGGTGCTGGGGTTCCCTTCGGGAGCTATTCCGGGGGAATGGGTGCTCCAGTTAAACAGTCATGCGGATTATGGCGCTCTGCTGAAAGCCCTGGCCGACGCGGGCATCGCCCCGCTCGGGCGGATTGATCAACTCTGGGCCGTGCGGCTTCCCCAGAGTGCGCTGGGGCAAATAGATTTGGATCGTTACGACTTGCGGCCCAGCTATTCCTACCGAATCGTACAGCCCGCGCCTCCCGAGCGAATCGCTCCGGAAGCACTAACCAGTCTGCGAGCCTATGGGCTGCCGGCGCGGGCGATCACGGGAGGGCCTCTCTCCGGGGACGGTCAGGGGGTTCGAGTCGCGGTATTGGACTCCGGAGTGCTGCCGCATCCTCATTTCAACGCTATCAACTTAACCCACCTCGATCTCGCAGAAGGCCCTAAGACGGGCACTGGCGCCGCCCATGGCACTTCCGTGGCGTCAATTATCTCTGGACGTGAGGGCATCGCGCCCAAGGCGGAGGTTATCTCCATTCGGGTCTTGGATGGTGAGGGTGCGGGTAACAGCTTTCAAGTCGCTCAAGATATCATTGAGGCGGTTGATCAGGGTGCGCAGGTCATTAATATGAGCTTGGGTGTCTATGAAGATGCTGCCATTTTGCGCCAAGCGGTGCGCTATGCCCACGATCAGGGCGTCCTTATGGTGGCGGCCGCGGGCAACGATGGCTACGACCGTATGCCCTTCCCGGCTGCGTACTCTGAGGTCTTGGCCGTAACGGCAGTCGATGCAAACAGCCAGCAAGCTCGTTTTCCAAATCAGTCGACGGCGATCAATTTTGCGGCACCGGGAGTGGGCATCCTCGCTGCCGGGGCCGATGAGGGCACGCTTCTTTTTTCGGGGACCTCGGCAGCCGCGCCGTTTGTCGCGGGCAGTCTGGTATCGCTGCTCTCCGGGGAAAATCGGCCGACGCCGGAGGCGGCGGTGCAATTGCTTTCAGGGCATTTGAACGAGCAGGGTGCCCCGGGGGTGGACGCTGTCTACGGAGCGGGCGTCCTTGATTGGGATCGGCTTCGGGAGCGTTCCATGCCCAACTTAGTGGACGTGGCGCTCGCTGATATCCATATTCGTGGGAATGCGCTACAGGGGACAAATGTGCCGGCGGACGTCACGGTTCAGAACCGGGGCACACAGTGGCTAAGCGGAGCCGAACTGGAGGTTTTAGTCGGCGAGGGCGAGCCTGTGAAATTTACTCTCGGTTCGCTGAATCCGGGGCAAAGCACCACCCGCAAGATCGTTGTGCCGTTACCCTCCCCGGAGTCTGGAGGGGAGCTGGATCTTGCTGCCAGAGTGAGAACAAAAAATAACCACGAGGACATCCGGCCGGAGAACAACTTGAAAGCAGTCAGGTTCCGCCCAAGTTTTTAACTGGAGTTGGATGCGTTCACGGTATAATGGTTCTAGCTGACTAATGCGAACCTATCTATGAACGATTCCGAACAAGCACCCTATTTTCTTGAAGAAGGTGAAGTGGGCTTTGTTGAATACCAGGATTTTCTTTACCCCGAGCCCTTTCACTTTGTTTCCGGGGGGAGCGTCCCGGAGCTGACTTTACGCTTCGAAACCTACGGGCACCTCAATGCTGCGAAGGATAATGGCATTCTCATTTGCCATGCCCTGAGTGGCGACCACCACTGTGCGGGTGTTCATGATATTGATGAGCGAAAGCTCGGGTGGTGGAACTTTATGGTGGGGCCGGGTAAGCCCATTGATACGACCCGTTATTTCGTGATCTGCTCAAATGTGCTGGGGGGCTGCCAAGGCTCTACCGGCCCGGGTTCCATCAATCCTGCAACGGGTAAAGCCTATCAGCTCGATTTTCCCAAATTAACCGTGCAGGACATGGTGAAGGCACAGACTTTACTGATTGATTCATTTGGGATTGACCGATTGCACGCAGTGATTGGCGGTAGCATGGGCGGGATGCAGGCCCTGCAATGGGTGATTGATTTTCCGGATCGAGTTGGGCGCTACATCGCTCTGGCCTGTGGAGCCCGGCACACGGCCCAGGCGATCGCCTTCAATGATACGGGGCGACAGGCGATTATTTCGGATCCAGCTTGGCAAAAAGGGAGCTACGACCCCGATAACGGGCCGAACCTTGGGTTGGCTGTGGCTCGCATGATGGCACATATTACCTACCTTTCGGATGTAGGGATGGAGACCAAATTTGGCCGAAAGCGTCGCCATGTGGACCAATCAAAAGAGTACTTTGATGTCGAGTTTGAGGTGGAAAGCTATTTGCGCTATCAGGGGCAGAGTTTTGTATCTCGTTTCGATGCAAATACCTACCTCTATCTCACGAAGGCACTCGATCGGTTTGACCTGCATAGCCCGGATTCGCTCGACACAACGCTTAGTCCGGTGGCGGCACAGGGATTGGTCGTTGGTTTTACCTCCGACTGGCTCTATCCGCCCCAGGGAAACAGGGAAATCGTTGAGGCCTTGCTGCGTATTGGTAAGGACGCCACCTACGCCGAACTGGCCATGGATTTTGGGCATGATTCCTTTCTCGTGCGGGCACCAAAACTGTATGAACTAATTGATCAATTTCTCAAACGCTGATTTTTGAATGAGTCCAAACGATAAAAAACGACAAGCTGATTTTCAGGTGATCGCCCGTTGGGTCCAGCCCGGAGAGCGGGTCCTGGACCTTGGCTGTGGTCGGGGTGTTCTGCTGGAGTATTTGAAGCAGAAAAAATCCATCTACGGCGTCGGAGTGGACATTGATCTCGATAAGGTGATTTGTTGCGTCAAAAGAGGTGTGCCCATTTATCAGGGAGACATTGCGTCCACCCTCGCGACCTTCCCGGATAAAGCCTTTGATCGCGTCATCTTTAGCCGAACGGTCGAGCACTTGGAGGCCCCGGATCACGTCCTTGCTGAGGGTCTTCGGGTCGGCAAACGAGTTACGGTGGGCTTTATCAATCGGAGTTTCTACGTGAACCGGTTGAACCTATTCTTCAAAGGTCGACAGACAATCAATGAGGTGTATCGAAATCCATGGTACGAATCGGCCCCGAGTAATCCATTCTCAGTCGCTGAGTTTGAGGACTTTTGCCACGCCCGGAAAATCGTCATCGAGGATCGGGTTTGCTTGTCGGGGAATTGGCGGAGTGAGTGTGCTTATTTACCAAATCTGCTTGCAGGCTACGCGATCTACGATCTCTCATCTATTGACTGATCAGTCATTCTGATAAGACAGCGAAATTAGAGCGTGAGACAGAGCGCTACCAGCAACCTTTGCCCATAAGGTGCCTAGCAAAGAGCTTTGCGAAGCGAGCTCAGGTTCTTTTTTTCTCTTTGTCCCGAACAGGATCCACGTAGATAGAGACGTTGGCTTCCGAATCCCCCAGGTGCTCTTTAGCCCGCTTCAATGCCTGCGCTGTCGAGAGAGTTGGATTCGATGGCTCATCTGTGAAAATATTGCGCGCTTCGATTTTTTCGACCAAGCCTGACTTCTTCAAAACCCGAAGCATGTCGGCTTTTACTTCGCTCAAAATAAGGTAACGGCCCTTCTCGTTGATGTAAGACAGCAACTCATCCAAAGCCATGACGCCCGTGGCATCCATGTGGTGGGCATTGCGCATTTTCAAGACGACGATACGGAGGTTGGGTTCTTCACAAATACGCCGCATCTGGTCGCGAAAGAGATCGGCGGCTCCGAAAAAAAGTTCTCCCTCGACGTGAACAATCGAGACCTCGGGGATCGAGCGCCGTTCGGACGTCCCCATCTGGGCCAATTGTCCATCGTCTCGAAACGTGTATTCCACCATCTCAGGCTGGGCGACTTTTTTCAGGAAAAGTATAATGGATGCACCGACTCCGATATAGATTGCGGCGTCAAGAGGCATGATGAGCCCAGTGGCAAGGGTTAGACTGAATACAATTGCGTCGGATTTAGTCGTCGCCGTAATCACCCGGATGGCGTGCTTGTTAATTAGCGAGAGGCCAATGGCCACAACCAATACAGCCAGGGTGGACTGGGGAATGTAGGCGGTGAGCGGTCCCAGGGCGAAAGCGCCGATAAAGACAATGACCCCGCTTATGAAGCTGGCCAGCACCGTGCGGCCACCGCTGTTGGCGCTCAGCGAAGAGCGCGTCAGTGATCCGGACGCAGGCATGCCGGAAAAGAAAGCGCAGCCGAGGTTAGCCATACCAATCGAGAACATGGCCTGGTTTGCATCGAGACGGGCCCCTGTGCGCGCGGCAAGTGACTTGCCAATCGAGATACCCTCCAGGAGGCAGAGCAGTGCAATGGCGAGTGCCGGGCTGGCTAGGGTTTGAATACTGCTGAGAGAGAAATCAGGCGATTGAAAGGACCAGTCGGCTGCATTGATGCCAGAAAGAAAGAGGAGCTGTGCCTCTTGGCCGGAGATGGCGATGTAGGCCGGCTGCACAAGCCACTCTGTGAGCATGGATATACCAACAAGGCTAATAGCCACATTGGGCAGGGTCTTGTAGTGCCGATTCAGAACAAAGAATAGAGCGCCCGTCAGGAGACTGACAATGACCGTCGACCATTCCACCGTCCCTATGAATCGGGATGTTAAAAGGATGGATTCGTAAAAGGTCGCCCCTTTTCCCTCAAGCTCCAGTCCGAGGGCCTTGGGAATTTGGTTGCTGATTATAAGCAATGCGGCGGCCGTAATGTAGCCGGTAATAACCGAGCGCGAAATATACTGCACCAGATTGGCAACTTTAAAGTAGGCCCCCAGCAGGATGAAAAAGCCGACGAGAAAAATGAGCAGTGGGACCATGCCTAGCATCTCGGCACCGACGATTCCAAGGCTGGCAAACGCGCTCAACATCATAACCGATGTGGCGTTTGTTGGGCCAAGAGTGATGAGCGGACTTTTTGCAAATAGAGGCGCCACCATGGCGGCAACCGCCGAACCGTAGACGCCATACTCGATGGGTAAGCCTGCAATCAAAGCATAGGCCATGCCTTGGGGAAAAGCCAGCAAGGCCACATTGAGCCCAGCCCTTAGGTCGCCACTGAAGTTGTCTCTCCGGTAGCTCTCAAGGGAGTTACGGACCGGAAAAAAATCGAGCGTATTATACTCACGGGCGGCACGAAGCCCCGTTCCAATTCTCTCGAGTAGTGTGGCCATTGGAAGGGTTTAATTTTCCTGTGGATAAAGAACCTGCATGACTTCTTCGTGGAGCGGTGGCTTGGCTGCTATAATACAGCGCTCTTCGAAAGCATCGCCGCCTTTCCAGCCAGTTACCTTAAAGCCCGCGCCTTCGAGACAAGGCAGAATGGCGGCGCAATCCCATATTTCCATCATGGGATCACACATAATATCGATGAAGCCGGAGCAGAGTAAAATGTAGCCGCCCGCATCCCCCCATGAACGGTAGAGTGCCGTCTTTGGAGGTAGGGCGGACCAGTCCGCGCCATTCTGCCAAAGCGTCTTGCGTATCGGATCAGTTGTACACAGCGTGGCCTTTTCCAGCGGGCAAGCAGCGCGGCCGCCTACGACCTTGCCATTCAATTGAGTCGTCTCGCAGTCACCGATCACCATTTGCTTCAAAACGGGCTGATTGATGGCTCCAATAACCGGACGGCCGTTGTGGAGCAGAGCAATCAATGTGGCGAAAAGCGGTACGCCCGAGATGAAAGACTTCGTTCCATCCACCGGATCGAGCACCCAGACAAATTCGGCATCAGCCCGTTCGCTTCCGTATTCCTCGCCAATAATACCGTGCTCGGGGTAGCGTTCGGACAGAATTTGGCGGATCCGTTTTTCGGCGTTCTGGTCGGCCAGCGTGACAGGGGTGGCATCCGACTTCCGCTCAATTTCCACATCCGGGCCGTAGTGAGGCAGGATCTCCTTGGCCGCCTCGTCACATAGGTAGGCGATGAAATCGATGAATTCGTCTTTTTGGGCTCGGGTGAGTTCGGGCATTTTGTTTGTGTGTTCGTTGGTGCTGAAAGCTCGAGAATTGAGGATTTTTTAGCGGAGAGGCAACAGCAGAGTCTTGCAATGTTCTTATTATGACGGAACGGATCCGGGTACACGCGGGGGAGTTCTTGTCTTTTCCAGAAAGCTCGGCTTAGCTACCAAAATGGAAAAAAGACGTTTAGGCCGTAGTGGTATGGTTGTTTCTGAGATTTGCCTGGGCACGATGACCTTTGGCTCAACTCTGGATGAAAAAGCATCGTTCGCGGTGATGGATCATGCACTCGATAACGGCATCGATTTTTTTGATACCGCCGAAGTGTATCCGGTGCCGCCCTTGGAGAAATACGTTCATCGAACCGAAGAGATCGTCGGCAATTGGCTGCGAGATAAAGACCGGGATGCCATAATCCTGGCGACTAAGGTGGCCGGTCCGGCCCATGGTTGGTTTTCTCCGCCGGTTCGCGGGGGGAAGTCGGCGCTCGATCGGCATCACATTCGCAAAGCGCTGGAAGGCATCGACGCGATCACCCGGCGGTTTCCGTATCCAATGGGTTGATGCTTCGCTATGGATACGACACCAAAATTTATGACCGCTCGTCGTTCGCTTCCGCTTGGAAGCCGGACCTATCTTCTGGGTATTCTTAATCTGACTCCGGATTCGTTTTCTGATGGAGGGGAGTTCGTTAACTTTGACGCGGCGACACGGCACTTTCACGCCATGGTCGATGCGGGTGCCGAGATTATTGACGTGGGTGGGGAATCCACGCGGCCGGGCCACATCCCGGTCTCGGCGGCAGAGGAGATTGCCCGGGTTGTTCCCTTTATTGAAAAAATTCGGGCCCATACGAGCGCGCTCATCTCGATCGACACCTCCAAGGCGGCCGTGGCGCGAGCTGCGATCGAGGTTGGTGCCGACATTGTGAACGATATCTGGGGTGCCCAGCGTGATCGGGAGATGGCGGATGTTATCGGGGCATCCGGCACCGCTTGTATCCTCATGCACAACCGCTCCGCCGAAGAAGCGGGTGTCGGCGACGTGGTCGAGGCGATTTTGAGTTATCTGCAACGATCCGTTGATTTAGTCCTTTCAGCAGGTGTGCGAGAAGCGTCCATCATTTTGGACCCCGGACTCGGTTTTGGTAAAACCTACGAAGAAAATTGGGAGATCATGCGCCGGTTGTTGGAAATAAAGCAGCTGGGTTACCCCGTTTTACTCGGGGCCTCCCGTAAGTCTATGATTGCTAAATTACTGGAATTGAAGGACCCCAAGGCCAGACTCAGCGGTACGCTGGCAACGACGGCTCTCGGGATCCAAGCAGGCGTCGACTTCATCCGGGTGCACGACGTGCGTGAAAATCGAGAGTGCGCTGATGTTATGGACTACTGCTTGCGCTGACAAGCCCGACCCCTTGGTGTGACCAGGGACTCCTCTGCCTAAGCCCTGCCTAAGCCCTGCCCAAGGAATGGGCTTTATTGGCTCTATTCAGACGGTTTGCCTTTGCGCTGGTTGCGCCGATTCTTCTTTGGACGGGTCGTCAGTACTTTGACGGCTTTCTCAGATACTGCCCCTGTTCGGGTAGCCGGTTTTTGGGGGTGGCTTTTCTGATTCGATTGGTTTCCTGGTTTCGAGCGTCGCCCCTTGAAGGACTTTGCGTTTTTTTTGGCAGACCCGCGATCAGTCGATGGGACGACTCGAAAGTCGATTTGCCGTTTGAATCGGTCCACCCGCTCGACCTGCACCATGATGTGCTGGGCGAGTGCGTAAGTTCGTTTTTTACGACGTCCTATCAGCGCGGTGCCTTCACTGTTCGGGTGGTAAAAATCGTCATCCAGTGTGGAAATATGTACCATGCCGAAGGCGAGGGTGTCGGTCAGTTCGACGAAAAGACCGTGGTTTTTCACATCGGTGATAATCGCCTTAAAATGCTGCTTCACCTCTTTTTGAAGCTCTCGGTCGTAGAATTCGAGAAGTTTGGTTTTTACGGACTCGCGTTCGGCTTCGACAGAGTTGCGCTCGGTCACGCTGATGTGATCCCCGAGACTTTCCAGCGTCCCCTGCCTGTAACGAATTTCCGGATTCTCCAGCGCCGAGTCCGCTCCAATTTTGCACAGGTAGCCGTCGAGAACCCGGTGAACGATGAGGTCCGCATATCGGCGGATGGGGGATGTGAAGTGAGTGTAATCGGGTTTTCCCAGTCCATAGTGCCCATCCGCGCTGGCACGGTATTGCGCTTGTTTGAGGCTTCGTAAAACATGCACTTTCAAAGTGTAGCCCTGGGGGTGGTCTTTGAGCTTTTTCAATAATGAGGTCATCTCCCTCGGCTTTGAAAGGTTCCCGCATGGCACGCCAAAGGTAAGCATCGTCTCTCGGAGTTCATCCAGTTTTTGATCTTCGGGTTCGTCATGCACCCGGTAAATGCACGGGAAGTTTTCACGCTTCATCGTGCGGGCTACTTGCTCGTTGGCCGAGAGCATAAACTCCTCAATCAACTGGTGGCTTTCGTCATTAAACTGTTTTTCGATGCGATCCGCAAAGCCATCTTCGTCTACGTAGATTTTTACGTCCGTCATATCGAGATCCAGCGAGCCCTTACGGAAGCGCCGTTGTCTCAGTTGCGTGGCGATTTCCCAAAGGCCCTGGATGTGCGTCTTCAGGGTTCGCATCTCTGCATCGCTCACCTCGTCGAGGGATCGACCGGTGGAGCCAGTCTGGTGCTTTGGTGGCAGCGGCGTCTTACGGATCGTGGCTAATTCGTCTTCAGTCATGAAAGCGAACGCCTGCTTGTACGTTAAGCGTTTGTTGCTGCAAATAACCGTGTTGGCAAACTCGGTGGATAGGATCTCCGCTTTTTTGTTGAAAGTGATGAAGCAGCTTTTGGTCAAGCGGTCCTCCGCCTCGACTAAAGAGCAAAGCCCATTGGAAAGCGCGTGGGGCAACATGGGGATAACAGTGCCCACCAGGTAGGTACTGTTGCCACGTTCCTGGGCCTCGCGGTCGAGGGGGCTTCCCGGTTTCACGTAGGCGCTTACGTCCGCGATATGCACGCCGACGCGGAGTTTGCCCTCGCCCAAGTCCTCAAAAGAGAGGGCGTCGTCAAAGTCTTTCGCGTCGTCGGGATCGATCGTGAAGGTGAAGATGTCGCGACAGTCTTGCCGGTTTCCGATGGCTTCCGGGTGTACGGTGTCGGGGATGTTTTCAGTTTGTTTTTCAACTTCAGCTGGAAACTTTGGGTTCAGATCGTATTTGTGCAGAATTGCCTTGAACTCGGCATCTGGTTCATGGGTGCGGCCCAGCACCTCGATGATCTCTCCCTCGGGATTGAGGTGGCGCTGCTTCCATTCGAGGAGTTGAACGACAACCTTATCTCCCTTTTTCGGTATCGGGCGCAGTCCCGAATTGTTCGGGTCCGGAACGAGGATGTCCTGCACAATGCGCGGATCATCCGGTATGACAAAGGTGGCATGGCGCCCCTGCTCCAAAGTGCCGGGAATCGTGGTGCGGGCGCGCTTCAGAATGCGGATGACGCGCACATTTGGTGGCTCGTTTGTATCAGGAGCCGGGCGTCCCTTTCCGCGAAACGGCTTTCGCGGGCGCTCGATCTTACGTGCCAGGACGGTGTCGCCGTGGAGTGCCACGGCTGTGTCCTCCGCTTTGATCGGGTAGCCCGTTGCCGCCGGATTGGCATCGGGGATAAGAATCGCGGCGCCGCTTTGTCTAAAAATCATACGCCCGCTTACGAGGTCCGCGTCTTCCGGGATGCAGAGCCGGTCTTTTTTCAAGCGGGCAATCTCTCCTTCTTCGAGCATCTTATCAAGGAGACCATGGGTTTCCTTGGTTTGCTCCGGGTCGAGGTTTAGGGTGGAAATGATTTCCATTCGGCGCATCGGGATGTAATCCTTTGCGCCCATTAGTTTGAGTAATTGTTGGCGTAATTCCATGTTTGTTTGTTATCCTTCCGGGAAGTAGGCCGCTTCGCCCCTGAGTCCCAGAGTAATGGTAATGTTTAAAAAAGTGATCTCACCCATTGAGCGGCAGAGCAGAAAACGATAATCGCCGTGCATTTCAGCGAGCTCTTTGCGGAGTTGCTGCATTTTCACGGTGCTGGAGATTTGGTCGGCACACATGCAATCGCGCAAAAGCTGGACCCGGGGTAGAGCGAAGTTGAGGCGGCGTTTTATAAGAGTGCGTTCTTCACGCTGATACTGGCGGCTGGTCTCCACGTTGATCAGCTCAGTGCAAAGTTTGACTACCGGCAGGTTGTTTTTGAAAAATTGCGGGAGGTAGAGCGAACGCCGACCTTCGTAGGTCTGTTGGTCGAAGTCAATCGCACGGACACGGTATTGGCTTTCTTCAAAGTCGGGCGTCACTTCGACGACGTAGTTATAGGCGCGCATGTCACCAAGCAAACGAACAAAGCAGCGCTCATTGAATTTGATGAATTCCTTGGCGAGCCGGACAGAATGAAGATCCGGGCGTGGCAGATAGTTACGAATGAAGTCATCTCCCGGCACACCAATAATGTGTTCCTCGATCAAAGTATCGCCGTGGACGAGAAAGTTAATATGATTGGGTGAGAGCAATTCCTCCAGTTCGAGACCGTAAACACGGGAGGCATCGGCTTTTTTAACATAGAAATAGTCATGATTGTCGTTGTATTGGTTTACGACCCGCACGCGCATCGGCTTGGTGTTGCCGAAAGTGCAGAAGTCGACGCGGTCGACATAGAGATTTGGAAGGATGGATTCATCACCACCGGAGCGCAGAAGAACGTAGATGAGTTTTAGGCCATCGTAGAGCTCTCGTCCGAATTGTTGTTCGTAAATGAGGGTCTGCCAGAGCGTATCGTCACCATGCTTATTGATTAAGGGGAACGAATCTTCGTATTTCAGCATGTCCTCGTAGATGACGGGGAGTTCCAGCGCGCGGTGGAACCGGCTGAGGTAGTCGCGAAAGAGCTGATTGATCGGGAAGAACTGTTTCCGTTGTTGTGTGGCGGGTGCCGGCATGTGGGTAGAGAAGCAGTGTCGCCGGTGATTGCGAATAAAATTTGGCTTGGGTCCTTTGGCGTACAAAGAATGCCTCTATTTTATGATTGCTGCGCGGGTGATTCGGGTGTTGTTTCATGGCGGCCGGGTCCTATGCAACGCTGGACCAGCAAACCCCGTCAGGCCCGGAAGGGAGCAGCGGTAGTTGGATTCACGTGTGCCGTAGGGTGCCTGGCCACTATCCTCTTATAAAAAAGACAGGCATTTTTTATTGACTTGATAGGTCAGTTTTGGACTTTTTGTTTTATGAGAGAAAAAAGAATCAAGTTTCCGGGAGCGATTTACCACTGCATGAGCCGCACGGTCGCGGGGGAGCGGCTATTTAAAACGCGGGAGAAGGAGGTCCTACGGAAGATGCTTTGGCAAGTGGCCGAGTTTTCCGGGGGGGAGGTCCTGACTTATTGTGTGATGTCGAATCACTTCCATGTGTTGCTGCATTTCCGGGAGGAGGCTGCTTTGTCGGACCGGGAGCTGATGCGGCGCTATCGCATCCTATACCCAAGGCCGACGAAGTTTCAAACGGCTTCCGCCCGTATTCTGGAGCGGAAGCTTGCTTTGGGCGGTGACGAAGCATCCAAAATCCGCGAGCAATTACTGGCGCGGATGGGCGATGTTTCTGAATTCATGAAAACACTGAAACAGCGCTTTTCGATTTGGTATAATCAGAATCACGACCGTTTCGGAACGCTCTGGGCTGAACGGTTTAAGTGCGTTTTAGTGGAGGGCGGAGGTTTTGCTCTACAAACGATGGCGGCCTACATCGATTTGAACCCGGTGCGTGCCGGCTTGGTGGAGGATCCAAAGGATTACCGTTTTTGCGGTTACGCGGAGGCGGTTGCGGGGGGCGCCGCGGCACTGGAGGGCTTACGGAAAATATGGTGTAATTATGCGGGGCCGGTTGGTGCGGCTGAGGCATTGAGGGAGCATCGTATGTTGCTCTTCGGTCAAGGGGCGGAGGCTGGTAAAGGAGGGGTCATACGCCGCGAGGATGCGCTACGGGTGCTGGAGCGGGAGGACGGGGTCTTGCCGAAGTCCGTGGCGCTGCGCTGCCGTGTGCGCTACTTTACTGACGGTGCGATTCTCGGCTCGACTGAATTTGTGCGACGCTTCCACGCAGATTGGCAGCGCGGCCGAAAGCGGGCGGTTCCTGAGGCGGGGCACCCTATGCTGGGAGCTGACTGGGGTGGTCTCTCGGTGGCCAAGGGCCTGAAGCGTGGGATTTTTGACTAGGCGGATACTACTAGGCGGATACTTTGTCGCGGTAGCTGCCTGGCCGACGCCGCTTGGTCTGTTGTTTAAGAAAGAGAGGGAGCAGTTTCGATTCGATATGCTCAAAGGCACTGTGCAGGCCCTCGTCTTCGTAAATCATGCCAATCTCGGCTTCGACTGCGGTGGGCTCACCGAGTGAGGCCAGAAACTGATTTGACGTCATTTGAATAAAGATCTCCGCGCGATCTTTAGCTTGGACATCCTTTTGATTGAGAATCCACTGACGAGCGTAGAGCGCAAGAACGGCGTCGCCGACCCAGGCTTTGTCGCGTTTCGCTAATGCCTGCACGAAGCTAAAGTTTTTCGACGATTCCGTCGGCGAGTCCGTATTTGATGGCCTCAGGGGCTGTCATGTAGAAGTCGCGGTCGGTGTCTTTTTGGATTTTCTCGAGCGGCTGGCCTGAGGACTCGGCCAAAATTGCGTTCAATTCGTCGCGGAGGCGCTCCATTTCCTGCGCCTGAATGTGAATGTCTACAGCCGTCGCAATCATTTGACCGGAAATGAGCGGCTGGTGGATGAGTACCCGGGAATGCGGATAAAGAAAACGCTGCCCTTTCTCCGCCCCGCAAAGTAGGATAGAGCCCATGCTGGCGGCCATACCCGTTACCACAACTTTGATCGGGGCGGTTACCAGCTGCATGGTGTCGTAGATGGCCATCCCAGCGGTGATTGAACCACCGGGTGTGTTAATGTAGAAGGTGATGGCCTTGCCGGGGGCCTCGGTTTCCAGGTAGAGGAGCTTTTCAGTAACGTCGCGGGCAGACCTATCAGAAACTTCTCCCCACAGGAAGATTTTGCGCTCTTTGAGAAATGCGTCGTGGATCTTGATGGACTTTTCGTCCTTGTCCTTGGGTGTATCTTTGTCGGCCATGTATTGAAATGTTTTTAGATTAAGAAACCGAGCATTGAGAGCATAGCTGAGAAAGGTTTCAAGCTATGTCTTCGAAATTCCGCGATTGCTTTGGTTTTGGAGAATCGTCCGCAAGTTTGGAGTTACCTGCCCTCTACCGGGGGGAAGGTATCGAGGATGTCACGGACAATCGCGTTAACTTCTTCGTCGGTCGGCGCACTCCACCCGAGTCGCTTGGTATAGGCACCCCGCCAAACGAGCTCTTTCGATATATTGTCGATAATATCAATGATGAAGGTGCCCTCCTCATATTGATTGATATCCACCCGGCTGAAGCCGGAGTACCCATAGTAGGGATGACGGCGGAACGGGGACGGACCGACGCCAAGATCGGTCAGCTCAGTTTTCGTTTTGGTTACTGTATTAAAGGTGACGCGGAAGTCAGGATCGTCGCAGCCTTGATCGAGTCCCTTGGCAAGCAGTGTTTGCTCAATGGCCCGCTCGATACGGCGGTCAACGATGGGGCTGAGTACGACTTCCTGGTAGTTGGAACGGGTTTCCCGGCTGTCGATTACAAAGCAGCGATAGCTACCAATTTGGGTCGCTGCCGCACGGTCGTAGTCGATGTGTGTCGGGGAAACGCAGGCAACCAGGGAAAGTGAAGCCAATGCGAGGAGAGTTGCGGGTGTCTTCATGGTAGGGGACAGTATAAGCTTGGCCAAGAATTGCAACTGTAGTAAAGGCTTGTATCTTAAAGACTCACCGGCTTGCCCACAAACCAATGGGACCCGGTCGACAAATGCCGACTGCGCGTTTTGGTGGGCACATGCTGATTGAGCCCCACAAAGAACCGCTTGGGGCTACTGGCGGATGGCCTCGATGTTGATGGTGATATCGACTTCGTTGCCGACGGCGGGTTGTCCACCGTTAACGCCCCATTTTGTGCGGTCGATCGTCGTCGTGGCTTCCCAGCCGGAGAGGTAGGCGCCGTTCATGCCTTCGCCAAAGCCGAGGAGTTCTACATTCAGGATGACTGGTTTAGTCACACCGTTGAAGCTGAGGTCGCCCGTCACCTTGAATTCGCTTTCGTCTTCCGTTGCTGCCCATTTGGTTGAGATAAACGTCATAAGGGGTTGCTCGGCGGCATTAAAGTAGTCGTCTTCCTGAAGGTGCGCATCTCTTTTTTCATTATCGGTATCGACTGAAGGGATTTGGATCGTGGCTTCAACTGAGCTCTTGGACAGATCGCCGCGGTTAATGTTAAGTGTGCCGGAAAAATCGCCAAAGTTACCCGTCGTCTTGGCTACAAAGTGGCGGATACTAAATTTGATTGAAGAGTGAACGGTGTCGATCTCGTAGATTTCAACATGCGTGTCGGACTGATGATGATCCGCTTGTGCACTGGCGTTAAAAAGCAGTAGGGCTGCGATGCTGGCGATTGGTGGGATTCTTTTTTTCATGTTGTTTGGTTTGATGTTAATCGTGGATTAGATAATTTCTGGGAAGTCATTTTTGGAGCCATGGATAGTGAGAATTTTTATCTGCTTTCCTTCGGTCCATAGTCTGAATGCCTTATCCTGAAGTTCAAATATCTGGGGGACTTTTGATATTTCGCCGGGAAATGAGGCTTTTTCGGCGGTGACAAGGTGGTAGACGGCACCGTTTTTGAAGCAGATCATACTCAGCCGAGCGCCTTCAAACTGGAAGGTAAGGCAGCCGATCGTGGGGACATCCTTGAGCATCGCGGGCAGGGATTGTGGTGCGGGCGACTGATTGCTGGCCAGAAAGCGCCTTAGATTTTCCGGATTGGGATCGCGCTTATCAAACTTTGATGGATTGAGTGTATCGATTTCGTCCGAGAGAAATTGGATGACAGGTGGGATCTCCGCTTGAGTAAAGGCCGATGTGGGTGTCTCGCGAGGCAGATAGAGGAGGGCGAAGGCAAGCAAGAAGAGAGCGGCGATTCCGACCCCGGCGGCGATTCCGACCCAAGAGGCGATTCGGCGGGAACGCATCCGACCCTGCACGGGGAACGGGGTGGCGTTTTGGGCTGTGTCCACTGCTTCCCGGGTCACTTTATTAGCAGCATGCAGGTGCATCCCGGCGAGGATGGTGTCTTTCAAGCCAGCGGGAGCCTGGATGCTCTGGAATTGATCGCTGATTCGGGCGTCAACCAACTGTTGCTCATCAAACCATGCCTCGAGTTCCGGATCGGTTTCGAGGTCAATGATAGCCTCAGCCAGGGCAGGGTCGAGCCGGTCGCCCTCATGGCCTGGGCGGCAAAGTTCGAGAAGTTGTTTGGCTTTTTCGCGATCCATTGAAAATAGTTGGAGACAGGAGGAAAGGGTGGAAACAGGTGGAAAGGGTGGGACAACCGGCTGATCGTTAGGCGGTTTCGCTTTCTTTGCGTTTAAAGATCTCGCGCAATTGGGACTTCCCGCGGGAGAGGCGCGACATGATGGTGCCGATGGGGACATGGAGGACTTCGGCGATCTCCTTGTAGGAGAGGTCTTTCATATAAAAAAGGGCGAGTGGTTGTCGGTAGACCTCATCAACCTCTTCGAGTGCCTCGACAGCAAGATTGGCATCCAGGGAACGTCGAATATGCGGTTCGACCGCCCCGCCAGCGGCTTCCAGCATTTCAGGCTCGTAGTGATCCATGCGGCTGTCCTTGCGCCGCCGCCGGAGAAACTCTCGATAAAGCGTCGTGAAGAGCCATGATTTGATCTTGGACGGATCGCGCACGCCGTCGCCTTTTTCCGCATAGATGAAAAAGGTTTGCTGGGCGAGATCGCCAGCCTCGTGCTCGTTTTTGGCTAGGCTGTAGCCGAAACGGTAGAGCGGTTGATAGTAGGCGCTCACGATGTCTTCGAAATTCAAATTGGTTGAGTTTTCCATGTGAGCGGTAGTATTTGAAAATTATTCCCGGGCAGTTGAGACTTTAAAGGATCAGCATGGCATCTCCGTAGCTGTAAAAGCGATACTTTTGATCAACGGCCTCTGCGTAAAGTTCCTTTAGCCATTGAATCCCATCGTCTCTGCCGGGGCAGAGGAAGGCAGAGACGAGGCAGAGAAGGCTCGATTTCGGGAGGTGGAAGTTGGTAATGAGGCCATCCACGGCAGCAAAGCGGGCCGGCGGGTAGATATAAATATCGGCCTCCGCTTGAACGGAGCCTGATGGACTGAGGCAGGACTCGGGTGCGCGTTGGACGCGGCGGACGGCGTCCTCGATCGAGCGTACTGAAGTCGTTCCGACGGCGATACGCGGCCCGGGTTTAGCGTCCTGAAGCGCTCTGTAGACGGGGGCCGGGATTTCATACCATTCGTGATGGATATTATGATCTTCAATGTCTTCGACCTGAATCGGGTGGAAGGTCCCGATACCGACTTGAAGGGTGAGGTCGTGAAAACGAATGCCCTGCGCGGTCAGTCTTGTGATCAGCTCGGGGGTGAAGTGGAGGCCAGCGGTGGGGGCGGCCACGGCGATGCGTTTTTCATAGTCGGCGTAGACGGTCTGGTAGCGTTCGTTGTCGGTAGCCTCACGGGGATCGGATTGAGCGCGCTCGATGTAGGGCGGGAGGGGGAGTCGGCCGAGGCGTTCCGAGAGGTCGATGATGGACTCATCACGTACCGGGTGGAGGCGTATTTTATAGTTGCCGTTCGCGCCGGCTTCGAGGACCTCCGCGTCAAACTCGCCAGGCACGCCGAAGCGCCCGGCCTGGAGGGTCTTCTTGCCTGGCTTCAGCAGGCACCACCACGTCTGGGCGTCTTCAGCAGGTTGGAGCAGGAGGCATTCCACCTTGCCGCCCGTGGGGCGTTGACCGAAAATCCTCGCCTTCAGGACGGCGGCGTTGTTGCGAAAGAGCCGTGCATCCTGTGGTAGATGCTTTCCGATCTCGGAAAAATGGGTGTGCACCACCTCGCGCGTCCGGCGGTCGATCACCATCAGGCGGGAGGCGTCGCGTTGCTCGGCCGGCTCCTGGGCGATGAGTTCCGGGGGCAAGTGGTAGTCAAAGAGAGAAATCTTCATTTTTAATCTTTAATATTTATCCTGCTTTGTTGGACTCGGGGGATGCATTTAATCACACCAGATATTCGTTCGCAAATTGAGTCGCTCACCCAGCGTGCAGGCCACATATGGAGGTATCTTTGACGGAGATGCCAAGCAAGAACGCATCGCTGCGCTAGAAGCCCGCATGTCGGAGCCCTCTTTTTGGGAGGATCAGTCGACGGCTCAAAAAGTCATCGCCGACTCCAATCGGCTGAAGCACGCAGTCCATCCGGTGCGTGACTTTAGGGTGGAACTGGAGGATCTGCGGGCCATGCTGGAGCTGGTCGACGAGATGGACGGCGATCCTGAGGCGGCGGACTATGAGCGAGAGATTGTCGATACGCTTGAGCGGCTAGTGCTGAAGTTGGATGCCCTCGAATTGGCTTCATTCCTGACGGGGCCGCATGATGGGTGTAACGCGTTTCTCACGATTAATTCCGGTGCTGGTGGCACGGAAAGCTGCGATTGGGCGGAAATGCTCCTGCGCATGTATACCCGTTGGGCGGAAAAATCGGGCTTCGACGTCGAAGCGCTGGATATTATGCCGGGCGAGGAGGCCGGTATCAGTTCGGCGACGCTTCGGATCGCGGGGCTCAATGCCTTCGGCTACGCCAAAGCCGAACGGGGCGTCCATCGGCTCGTGCGGATCAGTCCGTTCGATTCCAATGCGCGGCGTCACACCTCCTTCTGCTCGGTCGATGTGATCGCCGAAGTGGATGACGACATTGATATTGAGATCGACGAAGCCGACATCCGGACTGACGTCTATCGGGCCAGCGGCAAGGGCGGGCAGCACGTGAACCGGACGGAATCGGCCGTGCGACTGACGCACCTCCCGACCGGGATCGTCGTGACCTGCCAGAATGACCGTTCACAGATAAAGAACAAAGCGACGGCGATGAAGACTTTGAAATCACGCCTTTATGAAAAAAGGGAGGATGAGAAGCGCAGCGAAATGGAGCGGTTTTACGGGGAAAAGGGCGAGATCGCCTGGGGCAACCAGATCCGGTCCTACGTCTTCCAGCCCTACCAGATGGTCAAGGACCTCCGGACCGGCGAGGAAACCGGAAACGTGCAGGCCGTCATGGATGGCGAGTTGGATTCCTTCGTTCATGCCTGGCTTCGCGCGGGCGGACCCACGTCACGCAAGTCGGCCGCCGACCGGGAGTTCGGCGATGGCTGATGTTGGCCATGTGAGACGCGGGCGCTTGCCTTCCGGAAAAGCGCAATTAGAGGTCATGGCAGTTGCTTAATTTAAATTTTTCAGTGATTAAAGGGATTCGATGACCGAAGCACACAGCAAACAGCTCACTTACGAAAACGCCCGACAGGCCTTTTCCGACCAGAGTTTGTTTGAGAATAAAACGTGGCGCTACTCACCGCAGGCCTTTCCGCTAAACGCCGGGCAGCTCAAGCAGATCGAGCAAATTGGGCAGGCCTGCTACGAATTCTATCGTGCACAGGAAACGCTCTATCTGCGCTCCGCCGAAAACAACAATCTGCTGCGCAACCGCTCCCTCAAAGCACCCTGGGTGGCGGCCTATCTCGATCGCGGAAAACCGGCGGCCCTTGTTGAGCATGCACGGGCCAAGGCGCTGCGCGGGGCCGTCCCCGTAGTTATCCGCCCCGACCTGCTGGTGACCGACAGTGGCTTTGCCATGACCGAGATCGACTCAGTGCCCGGCGGTATCGGGCTGACCGCCTTTTTGAATCGGCTTTACACCGAAGTGCACGGCGACGCCCTGATTGGGTCGGGCTCGCAGAATATGGTGGAGGCATTCTACCGCGTCCTCGCCGGCCAGGCACCTGGTCTGAATACGCCCTACATAGCAATCCTCGTCAGTGATGAAGCAGCCACCTACCGGCCCGAGATGGAGTGGCTGGCCTCACAACTCCGGCAGCTTGGGCGGCGCGTGCACGTCTTTCATCCGGACGATGTCATGCCTCTGGGGGACGATATCTGCGTGGGGATCGACGGCGATCCGCAGCGGGTGGATGTCATCTATCGGTTCTGGGAGCTCTTTGATTTGGCCAACGTCTCCATCGCGGACTTCCTGCTCAAAGCGGGCGAGGCGGCGCAGGTTCGTTTGACCCCGCCCATGCGCCCCTTCCAGGAGGAGAAGCTAAACCTCGCGCTCTTCCACCACCACATGTTGGAGGACTATTGGCGGGAAAGTCTTTCCAAGCCCGCCTACAAGACCTTGGCAAAAGTGATTCCGCAGACCTGGGTCATGGACCCGGTAGAGCTGCCGCCCAACGCGGTGCTGGACGCGCCCTATGTAGGCGGTAAGCCCATGACCAACTGGTCGCAGCTCATGGAGGCCAGCAAAAAAGAGCGAAACCTAATTATCAAGATAAGCGGCTTTCACGAGAGCGCCTGGGGCGCCCGCAGTGTGACTCTGGGCAGCGACTGCTCGCGGGCAGATTGGGAAAACGCCATCGAGCAGGCGATCACCATGGCCGATACCTCGCTCCACATCCTGCAAACCTACGAAAAACCCAAGCGCCTGCGTCACCCGGTTTATGCGGACGATGGCAGTGTTTACCAGATGGAGGGCCGCATGCGGCTCTGCCCCTATTATTTCGTAGATGAGGCGACTAAGGAAACGAACCTGCGCGGCATTCTCGCCACCCTTTGCCCGGCTGACAAAAAGATCATCCACGGAATGAAAGATGCCGCTTTGTTACCCTGCGTGTTGGAATCCGCCGGCTAGGCTAATTGGGATTTTCCGCCCCGAACGCGGCAATCGTTTTAAAACGGCCTCTTTTCTGCTTTCACGCTTTCAACGGTAAACCAAAAGACCTTAGGGTCCTCATTGAAGGTTCCCCGCAAAACACTCACTTTCCAGCTGAATTCAAATTAAAATCCTATGAGCACAACAGCAACGAAGCCGAAAAAAACCGCCGCCAAGAAAAAATCTGCCACCAAGCAGGCTACAACGAAAGCGTTTCGCTTTGAGGTGGGGATGGGTAAGGACTCGATCAAGACCTCGATACTGAACCACCTGCGCTACACCCTGGCCCGGCACCCGGAGAGCGCCACAAAGGATGAGTGGTGGACGGCTACTTGCTATGCGGTGCGCGACCGTATGCTGGACCGTTTCATGAAGACGCAGGCCACGCATCACAAGAAAAAGGTGCGCCGCGCTTACTACCTGAGTCTGGAATATTTGATGGGCCGCCTGCTCGTCAATAATCTGCACAATTCCGGCATGTTTGAGCCGACCCGTGAGGCTCTCGCTGAGCTCGGTCAGAATTTCAATGAAATTGCCGACGAAGAGGCCGACATGGGGCTGGGCAACGGCGGCCTCGGGCGCCTTGCCGCTTGCTTTTTGGATTCGCTCGCCACGCTGGATCTCCCGGCAGTTGGCTACGGCATCCACTATGAGTTCGGGCTCTTCCGTCAGGAGTTCAGGGACGGTTATCAAGTCGAGCACCCCGACGTTTGGATGGAGAAAGGCTGTCCCTGGGAGGTCATGCGGCCCAATTTCGCGCAAGAGGTCCACCTCTATGGCCGCGTGGCGCACCGCATGGATGATCGGGGCGTCTTTTCTCCCGTCTGGGTGGACACCAAGGTGATTGAGGGTGTGCCCTTCGACATCAGCATCGTCGGCTACGGCGGGGAAACGGTCAACTTCCTCCGGCTCTGGGATTCCAAATCAACACACGAGTTTGATCTGAACTTATTCAACGATGGCGGCTACGTCGAAGCTGTTCGCGAAAAGGCCATGGGCGAGACCATCTCCAAGGTGCTTTACCCCAACGACTCCACAGAAAACGGCAAGGAGCTCCGTCTCGTGCAGCAGTATTTCTTTGTCACCTGCTCGCTCAAAGACATCATCCGCCGCTTCAAAAACGATCATGGCGACGACTGGTCGAAATTCTCCGATTACAACGCCCTCCAGCTCAACGACACGCACCCGGCCATCGCCATACCTGAGTTGATGCGCCTGCTTGTCGACGAACAGGGTATGGAATGGGATGCCGCCTGGGAGATCACCAGCAGCGTGTGTAATTACACCAACCACACCCTGCTACCCGAGGCTCTGGAAAAATGGAGTGTGCCGCTTTTCGAGAAAGTGCTGCCCCGCCACCTGGAGATTATTTACGAGATCAACGCCCGCTTCCTTAAAAATGAAGTCGAGGCGAAATGGCCGGGGGACGACGCCAAGAAGTCCGAGCTTTCCATCATCGAAGAGGGCCAGCCCAAGATGGTGCGCATGGCCTACCTCTCTGTCGTCGGCTCGACTAAGGTCAACGGCGTCGCCGCACTGCATACCGACCTACTCAAGAAGAACCTCTTCGCCACCTTCCACGAGTTGTATCCCAACAAGTTGATCAACATGACGAACGGAATCACCCCGCGCCGTTGGCTGCTGGCCTGTAATCCCGGCTTGAGCGAGTTGATCACGGAAAAAGTCGGCGGTGATTGGCCCAAGAACCTACGCCAGTTGCAGGACCTGGCTCAATTCGCCGATGATCCCGCCTTCCAAAAGCGCTTCATGGCGATTAAGCGGCAGAACAAGCAGGCCTTTGCTGACTTTGTGCTGGCCGACTCCGGCACCGAGATCAGCCCCGATGCGCTCTTCGATGTCCAGATCAAGCGTCTGCACGAGTATAAGCGCCAGCACCTGAACCTGCTCCACATATTGACGCTCTACCGCCGCTTGCTCAACGACCCGGACTACCCGATGAACCCGCGCGTCTTCATCTTCGGCGCGAAAGCGGCGCCCGGCTACGCCCTGGCAAAAAATATCATCCGTGCGATCAACAAAGTTGCCGAGAAGATCAATAGCGACAGCCGTATCCAGGGGAAACTCAAAGTCGTCTTCCCGCAAAACTACCGTATCACCATGGCTGAGAAGATGATTCCGGCAGCAGACATTTCGGAGCAGATCTCAACCGCCGGCAAGGAAGCCTCCGGCACCGGGAACATGAAGCTCGCGCTAAACGGTGCGCTGACCCTTGGCACCCTTGACGGGGCCAACGTGGAGATCCGCGAAGAAGTGGGCCATGCGAATATCTTCATCTTCGGCAACACGGTCGACGAGGTCGACGCCATTCGCGCCAAGGGTTACAACCCCTACGACTTCTACAACAGCAACTGGGAGCTCAAATCAGTCATCGACTGGCTGCGCTCAGACTACTTCACGCCCGGCGAGCACGATGCCTTTGCACCGCTCTGCAGCAGCCTGCTCGAAGGCGGGGATCCCTATCTCTGCCTGGCGGATTACGCCGACTACCTGCGGGCGCAGGAAGCCGTCGACACCGCCTTCAGCGATCAAAAGCGCTGGGCGCGTATGGCGATTATGAATACAGCTCGTGTTGGAAAATTCTCCTCAGACCGCACGATCAGCGAATACGCCAAGCACATATGGAAGCTCAAGCCGGTTAAGGTGGGGGCGTAGGCGGGTTGGCTCTGCCGCCCGCCCCGGATGGATCGCCCACCCGCGTGCCAACAACGCGGCACGGGGCGGCAGAGCCAATCCCGCTACGGTCGAAGCTACAGCTCAAAACCCCTTCCCCACATCGCCGCCCAGGGGGGCGGGCGGGGCGCTGCGGGCATCTTTGAGGTCGGCGGCGTAGTGCTTGTGCATTTGCCAGCCGGCCCGGTAGGGCGCACCCTGTGCTTTGACCCATTCGGTGATGGCGTCGAGGGTTGCGGCATCCCCGTGCATCGACCATTCCGGATGCAGCCAAACGGGGCGCGTTTCGAGGCTTGGATCGCCCCCCTCGGCAACCGCCTTCAGCATCCCGACGTATTCATCAATGGCACCCGCCTGATCGACAATAATCTTAAATTCGTGAGCGCGCTCAATCGTTTCCGCCAGCGGGCGCTTCCAGCGCTTCGGACTGAGGGTGATCCAGTCAAAGTCACCTCGAATCGGAAAAGCGCCACTTGTCTCCAAGTGCACCGGGCGCCCGACCGCGTGCAGCGCATCGACCAGCGGTGCAAGATCGTGGATGGCCGGTTCGCCACCGGTGACGACGACAAACTCAGCTGCGGTTTTCGTCACCTCGGCAACCAGATCCTCCACAGTCCAACGGATTACCTTTTCCGGGATGTAGTCGGGGTGCCAGGTACCCGCTGAATCGCACCAAGGGCAGTGCACCGGGCAACCGAACGTTCGGATGAAATACGCCGCTCGCCCTGCGTGAAAACCCTCGCCTTGGAAGGTGTAGAACTGTTCGTGGATGGGGAGCATGTGAAGAAAAGCTTGTTGCGGTTTTTCCCGGGGCGGCGGTTTTCGGCTACGGGATTTGTTTAAGTCATCGAACTATTGTTAAGTAAGTCGTCCATCGATTAACGCCAGAAATTGTTTTGGGCTGAGCGCTTTGATGGGTGACTTCCGATAATCCGGGAGGTTCCGGGTGATAATATAAGTAGCACCAGCCGAGACGGCTGCGGCGGCTTGTAAGGCATCTTCCAGGTCTTTCATCCGATAATTGAGGGCCGCACGCGCTTCACGGTCGCCTGCGGGGGCAACGGTGACGAAAGAGAGTAACAGGTTTAAAAAGCGTCGGTGATCTTCCTTTAGTAAATAGGCGCAATTCGCAATCGAATGCCACGCGATGAAGCCGCTGTTATTGGCTTCCGCCCAGCGTAAAAGCTGTATGCTGTCCTCGGCATGCGGGGCTCGATTGAGCGCAACGTCGAGGATGACGTCGGTATCGATCAGCACCTTCACGACTTCAAGTATTTCTCGGCGAGCGCACGCCCACGAACATCATCTGGATCCAGATGACGCAGCGACGCGGAGCCGATCATTTGATCGACCGCAGACGCACCATTTTCAGGCTGGCTTTTCAGAAATTGCTCAAACAGGCCCGAAACGCTGGTCTGCCGTTGCTGCGCTAACCGCTTCGCACGCGCGTGGAGCTTTGGGTCAATGGTGATTGTTGCCCTCGTTTTCATGCGTATGCATTAAATTAGATTCATGCATACTGTCAAGGGGATATGTGGAGGTTTAGCCCGCCCGCTGCCGTTTTTCCCAGGGGCGGCGGTCGTCGATTGGTTTGATGGCGACGGCTTCGATGCGTACGCCTGCGAGGGCGGGGTGGCGGCGGAGTTGCTTGAAATTGGTCCCGCTGATCGTGAAGGTGAGCGACTGTGCTGTCTGCGCTTCAAGGATTTGCTCCTCGACGAGGAAGCTGATGTTGACCCGCGTCTCGCCGTACTGTCCGTCGATGGTGGCACGCAACAGTTCGATAAACTCCGCCGCTTTATTATTCGGATAGAGGATAAAGTTGATCCGTTGGATGATTTTCGGAATCGAGCTTTCAAGGTCGAAGACCATGTGCGCGGCCAAGCTCATCTCGCCATTACGGCGGCCGATCAGGCCCTGGATGAGGCTCAGCTTGCCATCTTCCAACCGGTGCCCCTCTTTGGCGTAAGGGTCGGGGAACATGATCATCTCGTAGCTGTGGTTACGCGTGGCGAGGTTGAAGACCGCCATTTGCTTGCTGTCCTTTCGCGTGTATTTGATCGCGAGATTACTCACGATGCCGCAGAGGCGGAAGTTACTGCGGTCGTCAAAGTTGACCAATTCGTCCGGATGGATGAAGCTGTCGATGGCGGTATCGATACCCGCATAGGCATCCATGGGGTGCCCTGAAATGTAGAATCCGAGCAGCTCCTTCTCGTGCCGGAGTTTTTCGGTCATACCCATGGCGGGCACGGTGCGGCGGTTCTGCTTGGGGCCCGATTCGTCTTCGTTGCCGCCCGGATCACCGAGCATGGGAAAGAGGCTGCTTTGCCCTGCTTCGCGGTCGCGGCGGGTGCTTTCGGCCTCGGCCAGTTCGCTTTCGAGCCCATCGAGCAGGCCGGCGCGGTCCTCGCCAAAGGAGTCGAAGCCGCCGGTCTTGATAAGCGCCTCCATGACGCGCCGGTTTACCGCCTTGTCTGCGTTGCGCACGATGAAGTCGGTAAAGCTCTTATAGGGGCCATTGGCCTCGCGCTCGGCGATGATCACCTCGGCCGCGCCTTCGCCGACCCCCTTGATCGAGGCCATCCCGAAGCGAATGCAGCCGCGCTCATTCTCGACCACGGGCGTGAAGTCGGCCCCCGACTCATTCACGTCTGGACTGAGGACTGGCACATTCATGGCATTACACTCAGCGAGGAAGTGGGAAATCTTATCCGCATTCCCCTGTTCGGAAGTGAGCACCGCTGCCATAAACTCGACCGGGTAGTTGGCTTTCAAATACGCCGTCCGGTAACTCAGCATGGCGTAGGCGGCCGAGTGGGATTTATTAAAACCATACTGGGCGAACTTTTCCAGTAGCGCGAAGATGGACTCGGCTGTGCGGCGGTCGATGTCGTTGGTTTCCTTTGCGCCCTTGATGAAAACCTCTTTTTGCGCATCCATGACGGACTTGATCTTCTTACCCATGGCCCGACGAAGAATGTCGGCACCACCCAGCGTGTAGCCCGCGATAATTCGGGCCGACTCCATGACCTGCTCCTGATAGACCAGCACGCCGTAGGTTTCCTCGACCAATTCCTTGAGGAGCGGGTGGGGCACCACGACGGTCGAGGGGTCTTTCTTTCCCTCGATGAACTGTGGAATAAACTGCATCGGTCCCGGACGATAGAGGGCGATGAGGGCGATAATTTCCTCAAAAGAACTCAGCCCGATCTGCCGGCAGAGCTGCTGCATGCCCCCGGACTCCAGCTGGAAAACGCCCGTGGTGCGGCCCGAGTTGAGCAGATCGAAGGTTTCTTTGTCGTCGAGCGGCACTTGCTCCACGTTGAATCCTGCCTGGTCGCGGGTGGCTTGCACGTTCTTTTCCGCGTCGGAGATGACCGTCAGCGTCTTTAGCCCGAGGAAGTCCATCTTGAGCAGGCCCAGGTCCTCGGAGGGGCCCTTGGGATACTGCGTGGTCAAGTCGCCCTCCTGCAGAGTGACGGGGATGAGGTTCGTAATATCCTGATCCGCGATGATCACCCCGCAGGCATGTTTGCCGGTGTTGCGGATCATCCCTTCGATGACGCGGCCCTGATTGATAATGGTTTGGGCGACCGGGTTTCGGGCCAGTTCAGCGGCCAGCTCGGGCGATTTTTTGACCGAATCATCCAGCGTGATGTTGAGCTCGTCGGGAATCATCTTGGCCAGCTTATTGGCCTCGGCGTATTCCAGGTCATTGACGCGGGCGAGGTCGCGGATGATCATCTTCGCCCCGAAGGTGCCGAATGTGATGATATTGGCCACGCGCTCCTTACCGTATTTTTCGCGCACGTAGTTGACCACCTCGTCGCGGCGGCGCATGCAGAAATCGACGTCGAAATCCGGCGGTGAGACCCGCTCCAGATTGAGCATCCGCTCAAAGAGGAGGCCAAAGCTGAGCGGATCAATATCGGTGATTTTAAGCACGTAGGCAACGATACAGCCCGCACCCGAACCCCGGCCCGGACCGACGGGGATACCCTGCATGCGCGCCCAGGCGATGAAGTCCCAAACAATCAGGAAATAATCAACGAAGCCCGTGCCGGTGATGATGGCGAGCTCGTATTCCAACTGCTCGCAGTAGCGTTTGTCGTCGACCGAGGCATTGGCCCAGTCCGCCCGGCAAGCATCGTAGTCCGCGCCGTAGCGCTCCTTAAGGCCCGCCTTGCACAGTTCAAAGAGGTAGAGGCCATTGGCCTTGTGCTTGGCGCGGGCCTGGGCGTCCAACTCGATGGGCTCAGCACCGTCGCGCACCAGTACCTCGTTTTTCTTCTCCACATAGATATCGAGAATGCGCTCAAAGTTCACGTGGTCCTCGGCCTGGGGCGGACCCCCTTCGATTTCGACGGGCCGCTCGTAAACGGGGTAGTGGTCTTCGCCGAAGGGAAGTTTAACATCGCACATCTCGGCTACGGCCGAGGTGTTGGTAATGGCCTCCGGTACTTCCTTAAAGGCCAGCTCCATCTCCTCGCGGGATTTGAGGTAGAATTGGTGGGCGTCGTAGCGCATCCGTTTTTCCTCCTTCACCTTGGCATTCGTCTGGATGCAGAGCAGTGAGTCGTGCGGCTCCCAATCCGTGTTTTTGACGTAGTGTACATCGTTGGTGGCCACAACTTTGAGGTCGAACTCAGTGGCGATTTTGAGCAGGTCCGGGATGATTTGGCGCTGATCGTCGATGCCGTGGTCCATGATTTCCATGATAAAGTATTCCTTACCAAAGATATCGATAAACCTGGCAGCGGCTTCCCGAGCTTTGTCGAACTCGCCGGCGAGGAGAAACTGTGGAATAACGGCGGCGAGGCAGCCGGAAAAGCCGATCAAGCCCTCACTGTGGGCGGCCAGCGTTTTCAGGTCGGTTCGGGGCTTGCGGTAGAAGCCCTGGGTGTGAGCCCTGGAGATGATTTTGCAGAGATTTTGATAGCCCGTGAAGTTGCGAGCCAAGAGCCCCATGTGGCGGGAATTTTGTTTTGCCCGCTCCTCGTTCACCGTGGCCAGCTCATCCTCGTAGACGAGGTAGATCTCGCAGCCGAGCAGGGGTTTGATGCCGTGCTTTTCCGCCTGCTTAAAAAAGCTGGTCAGCCCGTAAAGCACGCCGTGATCGGTGATGGCGAGGGCCTTCATGCCCAGCTCTGCGGCCCGCTCGCAGAGCCGATCCGTCCGGCTGCACCCATCCAGTAAACTGTGATCGGTATGGACGTGGAGGTGGACGAATTCGGTGTCTTTGGCAGGCATGTGGCCCTCAGATTGAGGGGCATCTCCGTCAAAGCAAGCAGAAGCGATTCACAGGGAAATTTCCTCGTTTCCGAACGCGTTGAATATTGACGAACGAACCACTAAAAATCGCGAAGAAGCTGATTTTTGGTTCACTCGGAAGTCAGGTGCGGGACACGGGGTAAGCCGGTTGTTGGCGTTGTCATGGCAACTGTTGTAATCGTAGGCAACGGGTGGGAAATGCGACCGGTTCAAGCCCTCGGGTGCGCCTGCTTGTGGGCCTCCTTGAGGCGGGCAATGGAAACGTGCGTATAGATCTGAGTGGTAGAAAGGTTGGCATGCCCCAACAGCTCCTGCACGGCCCGGAGGTCGGCACCCTGGTCGAGCATGTGAGTCGCGAAGGAGTGGCGCAGTTTGTGCGGCGTCATATCAAGCGGCAACTCTGCGGCGGCAAGATGCGTTTTGAGGCTTTTTTGAATTTGCCGCGGCTCCATGCGGCGGCCTCTCCGGGTGCAGACGACCGGGGCATCGTGAGCCGCTTCCAAATCGAAACGTTGCACAAAGGTTTTCAGGCATTGCAAAGCGACCGGCCCGAGCGGACAGAGCCGCACTTTTTGCCCCTTCCCGAGGACGCGGGCGACGCCCTGCCCCGGATCGACCTGCCCGTGGTTGAGCGCACATAGCTCACTCACGCGCAAGCCCCCGCCATAGAGCAACTCCAGGGCAAGCGCATCACGGAAGGCCTCGAATGCGCCCAATTGCCCGTCTTTCCAAAGAAGGATGGGGGCATTCAGCAAATCGCGCATCTGCGACTCGGTTAAAAACTTCGGAAGCGGCTTATCCAACTTTGGGAGGATCAAGCCCGTGAATGGGTTGGAAGCGACCACACCTTCTCGCCTCAAGTAAAGGTAGAAGGCGCGCAAGCCGGATACCTGATTATGGAGGGTCCGGCGTGCCTTGGCACGGCCCGATTCAATGAGGTAGGCGCGCACCTGGAGGGAAGTGATCGCGCCGAAATCACCGGTCCACTTGCCTGAGTCCTTGATTCCCTCGACGAAGGACTCCACCGCCGTCTTATAGTTGCGCACTGTGTAAGGCGAAACCCGGCGCTCGTGGGCAAGGTGTTCGGCGAATTGATCAAGGTGTGGGATCGGGTCGGACATGCGGCGGGGTTTGTGGCGTCCGCGCTTGCGCGGGCCTGGAGCAGGCGAGGCAAGCCCCCTAGGTGCCCAGCTGGAAGCGCTCAATTACTTCATCGGCAAAGTAGCGGTAGGCATGGGCACCGCTGCTGTTAGGCTCATATTCAAAAATGGACTGGCCGAAACTGGGGGCTTCACTGAGCCGCACCGAGCGGGGAATCATGCTGCGAAAAACAAGGTCGTCAAAGTGGTTGCGCACCTCGCCGACCACCTGCTGGCCGAGATTGGTGCGCTGATCAAACATCGTCATAAGGATGCCGCCCAGCTGAAGTGCGTCATTGACGCCTGCATCGCGGAGTTTATCAACCACCTTCAGGATTTGCCCAAGGCCTTCCATGGCAAGGTATTCGCACTGCAGAGCAATCAAGAGATAGTCTGCCGCCGCAAGGCTATTCATTGAGAGCATCCCGAGGGCGGGCGGGCAATCCAGCACGATGGCATCGTAGTCGTCCGAGTCCCGCAGAGGCTGCAACACCTCACGCAACTGAATGAGGTAGTTATCGCGCTGAACCAGTTCGATCTCGATCGCGGCCATATCGACCTCGGAGGGAATGATAAAGAGGCAATCACTGGCACCGACGGGTTGCACTTTCTCGCACGCAGTCCCTTCACCGCAGAGTGGCCCGTAGAGGCTGCCGCCCTCGAGCTTTTCCAAGCCGAGACCGCTGGTCGCGTTGGCCTGCGGGTCGAGGTCAACGAGGACGGTACGCACGCCCCTTTCGGCGAGTGCATAGCTAAGGTTGACAGCAGTTGTCGTTTTACCGACGCCGCCCTTCTGGTTTGCAATGGTGAATACTGTAGCCGACATAGACGTCTTGATAGACGAAGCAGAGTCTCCGTCGAGCAGAAAGCGGAGGTATTGCCGCCATAACGACCCCTCGGGGCATTCCCGTGAGGGTGACGGTCCCGGGCAGGAGGGTCGTGCTACGGCTTAATATCCAGAGCAGATATCACCTATCCATTAAAAATAGCGAAGAACCTTTTTTCTTGCCTTAGTCAACCGGGCGACGTTTATTCTCGCCCTTCGCATGGTGACGGGGGCTTAGCTCAGTTGGTTAGAGCGCATCCTTGACATGGATGAGGTCGCAGATTCGAATTCTGTAGCTCCCACCATGCGCCCCTGACGCCCAAGTTCTGACGCCCAAGTTCTGACGCCCAAGTTCTAACGCTTGCATCTAGGATCACGGAGTGAAGCGCGGCGCGCGTAACGGACGGAGGTCTGCCGGAGATGGCGTAGCAATCGATCTTGGCGACTGGATAGCATCAGTAGTGGTATCGTATTTGGGCAATGTGAATCCCGTCTTCCATAATTCGATAAACCAGTCGATGTTCTTCATTGATTCCAAGAGTCTGCGGGCATTTTTGGGGCTTCGCAGTAGATAGGTGGTCTCTTTCATGGATTCGTAATCCTCCAAAGACATCATCACGACAGATTCGATACCTTTCTTAGTGATGATCACAGGATCGTGATTGCGGCAGATTCACGTCCACCCAATCGAGAAACTGTGCCGAGGCGGCGTGGGCTGTCTGCACAGGGTGTCCGCCGGCGTCGCGCACTTCCGCCTCTTCGAAGGGTTCAAAGACCCGGACAATCACTTGCACCTTGGTATCTTTTAGATAATCCAGCGCCAGTTGTGCATCGCGCGTCCGCCGCATTGAGCAAAAGACCGCCCGCGCTTCCCGGCAGTGGGCCCGCTCAAGGGTACGTACGTCTGAGCCGTTGCCTTGCACGCAGGGGACCCCGTCGGCGGTCAACTGGCGAATCACCCCCGCGTCCTCGTCCACTACCACGCAGTCGATGCCGCGCGCTCTCAAGGCATGCAGCGTGCGGGGACCCGCCCGACCATAGCCCAGCACGACAGCGTGGCCGGACATGACCTGACAAGCGGACTCACCCCTGCGGTAACGGGGGTGCCATTTGACCAATCGCAGGGCCACGCTTTCGCACGAAAGCAGGGGCGTCAGCGTCATCGTGCTCACCGTGATCAGGGCGATCAGCGAAAACAGCGCACCCGAGATTTGCCCTGAGGCCAAGCCGGTCAAGGCGAGCAACAGCGAAAACTCACTGGTCTGCGAAAGCAGTAGCCCCGCCTCGACCGCCGCCCGACTGGAGTAGCCCAACACCTCCGCGACAATCGCGACGAGCAGCACCGTCACCACAATCAGCACCGCAATAAAGATGAGTCCATGCCCCAGCATCTCCCAACTCGGCAGCGTGAGAAAGGCCCCCGCGCTGATAAAAAACAGAGCGAGGAAAAAACCACTGAGCGAGCCCAGCATCCCCCGCACCAAGCCATTCATGGGAAAGGCGGAAATGGCAAAGCCCGCCAGGAAAGCCCCGACGAGGAAGGGCAGACCCAGCAGCGCAGCCATGGCCGAAAAGGCAAACAGCACCGCCAAGGCCCCGAGCATGAGCTCCTCGTCATCGAGCCGCATCCGCTTCACGATGACGGGCACCACCCAGCGGTGGAAACCCAGCGCCAGAAAGCCCAGCGCGACGGCATTGGCCAGGCCGTGCACCACCATGAGCCAACCCTCGGGCGCTTTGAGGAGCGCCACCATGATCAGCACGATGAAGATATCCTGTAGCAGCAGAACCCCCAGCACGAGCCGACCGTAGGGCTCAAACATCTGCCGCCGCTGCTGCAAATGACGCACCACCACCAACGTGGAACTGGCCGACAGGGCACAGCCGATGTAGAGCGAGGTCGTCCACCCATAGCCCAGCCAGAGAGCCGTCAATCCGCCTGCCAGGCCAAGGGTTAAAAACTGGATCACGGCCAGAATCGTGACCGCTCGGGCCCGCCCGCGCATCCGCCGGGGACTCAGCTCAACGCCCGCCGCGAAGACCAGCACGGCCAAGCCGATTTCGATCATATCGCGAACCAGATCCTGCGGCACTTCGATCGCCGCGTAGCCAGCTAGGGCATTGAGGCCCGCGCCCGCGAGCAGCAGCAGCGGGATCGACGGCAGCCGCAGAAACTTCGACAGCCCAAAGGCAATCGCCGCCGCGAGCAGGAGAATGGCCATAGCTGTCATTCCGCACGCCCCCCTTCCGCAGCGCTCGTGTCGACTCTGGCGATCGTCCGGTCCAGCAGCACGAGTTGCTCCCGGACTCCATCGACCGCCGGCATGAACATATAGTCGGTATCGAGCTCCAGCAGGTCCTCCACGACCGACACATCGAAGGCGTGCATCGCACACGGCACCCCGGCCGAACGGCAGCGGTAGGCCAGCAGGTGGTTGGTGTCCTCAATCTGCAGCGCCGAGACGACCAGCCGCGCCCGGCGCAGCCCGATCTCCTCGATGACCGATTCATATTCCACATTGCCAATCATCGTCTCGGCCGCTCCCAAGCCCTCCAGTTTGCCGGGATCGGTATCGATCGCGAGCAGGCGTTCCCCCCGCTGGCAAAGCGTTTGCACGATCTCGCGGCCGAGGGCATTCATCCCCACCACGATGATATGATTCTGCCGCTCGGAGGCTTCCTCCGGCTCGACCGCCTGTTTTGCAAAAAACAACTTGAGCAGCCCAAGGCGTTTGCAGAAGCGATAGAGCGGCTCGGTATAGATGATCATGTAGGCGGACGTGGCAATCGTCACAATGCCCACCACCGCCACCACCGAAAGGATCCCCTCACCAATCAGCCCGGCCGCCAACCCCATCGCCGCAAAGACAAAGGAGAACTCGCTGATCTGGGCCACCGTCACACTCGTGCGAAAAGCCGTCAGCTCGCTGTAGCCCATCCGCGTGATAATGATCAGAAAGATCAACGGGTTCCCCACGATGACGAAGAGTGAAAGCACCACGGCCGAAACCCAGTATTCCTGAGCCGCCCCCAGATTCATCTGCACGCCGAGGGTAACGAAAAAGATCGCCACGAAAAAATTCATGAGCGGATGCAGCCGCCGGTGCAGGTCCTCGTTGTAAGGTAACTGCGCCAGAGCGATCCCGGCAAGGAAGGCGCCCACCTCGACCGAGAGGCCCATCAGCCCGGCCAGTGCTGTGACGAGGAAGCACCAGAAGAGCGCCCAAATAAAGCTGGTATCCTGACTCCGTGCCGCCCAGGCAAAGGGCTTCGGCAAGACGTAGCGCGAGGCGAGCAGCGTCACCGCGAGCAGCACCAGCATGCCCCCAGTCGCTTTGGCCAGACCGATGAGAATCGCGCCAATCTCAAAGCTCCCGCCGACTTGCAGGCCGGTCAACAGCGTCAGCACCCCGATCACCACCAAGTCCTGCACGAGAAAGATCCCCACCGCGATGCGCCCGTAGAGCCGCCCTAGTTCTCCCTTTTGATCCAGCAGTTTGACCACCACCACGGTGCTGCTGAAGGTCAGGGCCACCGCAAGAAAGAGCGCCGGCAAAAAATCGAAACCCAGCACGAGGCAGAGCACCAATCCACCCAGTGCGGTGAAGACCACCTGCCCGAGCCCCGCCACGATGGCCACCTTGCCGACGTCGCGGATCTTAGCAAAGCTCAGCTCCAGCCCGACCAAAAAGAGCAGCAGGGCGATCCCCACCTCCGCGATCAGGTGGAGCGAATGACTCAATTCCACCAGCCCGAAAACCGGCCCCAGAGTGATTCCTGCCAGAATATAAGCCACAATGGAGGGCATCCGGATCGCCTTACCCAAAAACGCAAAGACCGCCGCCGCAATGACGATGAAGCCGAGGTTCAGGAGAAGCGTGAGTTCAGGAACATCCATTCACAAGAGAGCCTTGAAAGCTTGCCTGCGTTAAGCAACTCAGAAGCGATTTGCTGATTAAATTCACCGACCATCCGTGGTGTGTCCGCTTGCGGACGCCCCTGCACGCTCAGCAAGCCCCAAACGCCCAACCAACGCACCCAACCGACGCGGGGCGCTCGCAAGCGAGCACGCCACGGGGAAGGCTTCCGGGTCGAGGCTAGATTCGCTCGATCGATTGGTTGACCCAGACCTTAGCGTAGTTCGCCCACGACCTCACGATTCTCCAGGCCGAGAACCGACTCGATCTCGTGCTCGATAAAGCGGGCCTGTGTATCCGTCGTCAGGCCGGAGAGTAGCTCTTCGACATCCACACCACCATGAAGCCATTCCAAAAGAGGGCGAAAAACACCATGAAAAACGCCACCGCACTGAACCATCGGCGGCGGATGATAAACGCCCCACGGTCGTGGACAATGGATAGATTGGCAGGAAGGGGGACGATCGCGCTCATAACGCACGCGAAGAAAACTACCGTGCGGAAAAAGTCGACTCCGAATCGGTCCCCGCAACCGGTCAGAATTCAGGCAAACGGATTGCGTAGCTCCCCCGGTCGTCAGCGCTCATTCATCTCCTCCCGCGTGAATGTGCGCTGCCCCACACGGACGCGCCCTTGCATTTGCTTCATCTGCTGGCGGTAGGCTTGCTCCCGGAGCGCCCCATCGTCCAATTGCTCCAGCCAAGTCCGAAACAATCCATTCAATGTCGTCTTACGGCTCCGTGCCACCTCGCGCCCTTTTCCGATAGCTTCTTCTCTAGCACTCAAGGTTATATTCTTCATTTGCATTAGACTAGTGTGCATTTTCGTCGTGCTTCAAGCTTCAGCCATTCTTTTAGCGTTATTTCGAGTTTTTCGTAGTCGTGAACTGCGTCTTCTAGGTTTATATTCATGTTTGGGACCTTGTATTCAGCGTTCAGCGTTGGACGTTCAATGTTCGACGTTCTCTCGCGCTACACCCGATCCTGCAAACCGCTGCCTTCCGCCGACCCCGTGCCCTGTATCCGCTCCAGGACTTCACCGATCAAATAGATCGAGCCGGTCAGCACGATGGTATCCCCGGGCTCGCCCACGGCGCAACGCCCCGGCTCAGGGAAGAGGGTGGTCACCTGAGTCTCGACTGCCTCGCGATCCAGGCAACTTTTCAGGAAGGCTGTTGAGGTGGCCCGGTCTTGTTGCGGCGCTACAAGGTAGAGCTTGCGGGCCCGCGGTCCGACGGCTGCCATGAGGCTCCGTGCGCGGTTCTCCCCGAGTGTTCCGGCGATGATGACCGGCGCACGCCTCGCGTCCCCGGTCAGCCGATCGAGGTTTTTAGCTAATTCGGCGATGCCCTCGGGGTTGTGGCTGGCATCAAGGATCAGGCTGCGACCGTCGATTTCCAGCCGCTGCCAACGCCCTGCCCATTCCACATGGTTGAGTGCATCGGTCGAGCGAATGGGGAAGCGGTCTTGCAGGATCTCGGTCGCATAGACCGCCAGCGCTGCATTCCAACGCTGGAAATCACCCTCCAGATTGGTCTCGGGTAGGGCGGCCGCATCGGGAAAACGCTCGGCCAGCACATACAGCCTGCAGCCGCGCTCCGCCGCCACCCGCCGCACCACCGCCTCGGCCTCGGGCGGGAGTTTGCCCATGAGCACCGGTTTGCCGGGCTTGATGATGCCCGCCTTTTCCCCGGCGATCGCGGCCAGGGTGTCGCCCAGCAGTTCCGTATGGTCCAGGCTGATGCTTGTGATGATGCTCAACTCCGGCTCCACCACATTGGTCGAATCGAGCCGCCCGCCCAGCCCGGTTTCAATGCAGGCGATATCCACCGGCTCTTCCGCAAAGCGCAAAAAGGCCATCGCAGTGATAAACTCGAAAAAGGTGGGATGCAGGTCGGGATCCTCCCGGCCCAGCTTCGTTGCCATGGGCTTTAACTGCTCGGTGTAGCGAATCAGCTCGGACTCCGATAAGATCCGGCGATTCACCTGGACGCGTTCACCGAGGTGGACCAAGTGAGGAGAGCTGAAAAAGCCGGTCGTGTATCCGTTAGCACGATAGAGGGCCTCCAACATCGCGCAGACTGAGCCTTTGCCATTCGTGCCCGCTACATGGATCAGCGGAAAACGTCGCTCCGGATGCCCGAGTGCTTCGACTAGCAGACGCATCCGTTCGATCCCGTACTTAGAGCCGCGGTTCTTCAGCGCGTAGAGGTAGTCAAGTGTGTCGGCGTAGGTGGGCATAACAGTAGTCTAAAAGCTTCGTGGCAAACCCGCACCAGCGGGGCGACGGGCCAGCGGCTCGATGCCGCTTATGTCGATACGACCCGTTCGGGGGGAGGGCTCGAAAGCTTGGGTTGGCGACGCATCGCTACGAGTCAAAAAATAGACCTCAGGCGCTCCGCTTGCCCCCGTAGAGCACTTTAATCAAATTGATCAGGCGGTCGCGCATCTCCCCGCGCGGGATGATCAAATCGACCAGCCCATGCTCCAGCAAAAACTCCGAGGTCTGAAAGCCGGCCGGCAAGTCTTGCTGCGTTGTTTCCTTGATCACGCGGGGCCCGGCAAAGCCGATCAGGGCTTCCGGCTCCGCGATGATGACATCCCCCAGCGAGGCGTAGCTCGCCATGACGCCCGCCATGGTCGGGTTGGTCAAAATTGAGATGTAGGGGAGCCCCGCTTCACTCAGGCGTGCCAGGGCCGCGCTGGTCTTGGCCAGTTGCATCAGACTCAGAATCCCCTCCTGCATGCGGGCACCGCCCGAGGCGGAAACAATGATCACCGGGCATTGTTTCTCCACCCCGCGTTCGATCGCCCGGGTGATTTTCTCGCCCGCCGCCGAACCGAGGCTGGCCGCCATGAAACGGAAATCCATCACCGCGATGCTCACCGGCATACCGCCCATTTGGCCCATCCCGGAAATCACCGTATCGGTCTCCTTTGTTTTGGCTTGGTTTTGCTTAAGCTTTTCCGGATATGAGGCGGTGGCATTGAACTCCAGCGGGTCCAGCGAGTGCACCCCTTTGTCCATCTCCTCGAAGCTGCCCTTGTCGAGCATCGAGGCAATCCGGTCGCGCGCCTTGAGTGGGAAGTGGTAGCCGCTGCTCGGCACTACCATGAGGTTTTCCTTGAGGACGCGGTTGTAAATAATCTCCCCCGTCTTCGGGCATTTCGTCCAAAGATCCTTGGGGATATCCTTTTTCTTAACCGTGACGGTCGAATACTGGGGTTTTCCGAAGAGTGCCATAGTGTGAAGTGAGCGTGAGGGTGAGCGCCAATGGCGCGGGTTTTGCGGTTTCTGGTTGTTTGGTTTTCGGTTGAATACGGGAAATTGAGAAACGGATGACTTGGAAACTGACAACTAAAGACCTGTGAACTGAAAAACAGCGGCTGTCGGGCCGCCCTATCCGTGGCCGAGGGTCGCCACTTTGAGTCGAGTCACGCCCGCGCTCCGGAGAACCGCCGCGCAGGCGTTGAGGGTCGATCCGGTGGTGAAGACGTCGTCGATCAAAATATAAGTTTGATCAGCGATTACAGCGGCATCGGCGGCCAAAGCAAAGGCATTTTTGACATTTTGGTGACGCGCCGCCCGGCTCAGCCGGGTCTGGGTTTGGGTGTAAAGCGGCCGCACCAGCAAGTCCTGCACAGACCGGGCCTCCGTGGCGGCACAAATTGCCTTCGCCACCTCGCGGCTCTGATTAAAGCCGCGCTCCCGCTCCTTGGTCGCATGCAGGGGCACGGGCACCAGGATCGCGCCCGCAAAGTAGTCCCGATAGTAGGGTGTCGCCGCAATCATCCGCTTCACATCCTCCAGTATATAAAATCCGGAATTGTATTTCAGCTCGTGTACCAGGGAACGGGCTGCACCTTTGGCCAGAAAGAGAGTGCGCCCCTCGTCAAAGAGCGGCTCCAGCTCCTCGCAGTGCGGGCAAACACGCGAACCGCTCAACAAACCGAAGAAGGGATAGCCGCAAGTGGTGCAACTCGGCGGACGCGATAAGAAGACCTCGCGACTGCAAGCCTGACAGAGGAATTGGTAGCGCTCGCTATCCGCACCACTCCCGCAGTGCACGCAGCTCCTCGGAAAGAAGACATCCAGAAAGGAGTGACGTAACCCGCGCCCAAACATGATCCCGCCACGACACCCCGATTTCGCAGCCGAGTCCAGCCCGGATTGCAGTGATGGATGCGATCGGTCTGCAGACTCCCCGGCGCACCGGAAGGATTTTCACAACCGCTGCGCTAGACCGGGAGGAGGGGAGGGAGGAAGGAACTTGAGTTACCCAGAAAGCTAAATTCGCCTGATGCCGTCGTTTAGATCGACGACATTAGTTCAGCACATTCGTCTATGGGATGAGCTTTATACGTTCGCTACCCATGGCAATTGCAAGTTAAGCCTCCTCCCTTCCTCGCCCGCCCTTCGACAGGCTCAGGGCTCTCTAGCGTAAGCGGTTGTGACAAAATCAACCCATGTCGCCGGGCAGAAAAGAATGATTTTTACAACCCCTGCGGTAGAGACTGGGAGCCGGGTAGCGGGTGCGTTGGGTCGCTGTGAGCTTTTTCCGAAATTTATATGCCCAGCGCACCATCCAATCGGGCCTGGATCACCTCGACGCCGGCGCTTCGGTAGTGTTGAATGGCTGCCCCGTCAGCGCGGTCATCCGTCACCAGGACGTCGATCTGCGAGTTTTGCGCGAAGATGAAGGGGCTCTTGCGCCCGAGCTTGGAGCTGTCGCAAACCACGCAGACTTTCTCAGCCCGCGCGATCAACCGCTCCTTCAACACGGCTTGCCCGGGGTTGACCTCTGAGGCGCCCACGTCGGGATGCAGGCCGTCCACCCCGAGGAAGAGGCATTTAATAACGAAGCGCTTCAGGGCATCCTCCGCGATCGGACCCACGTAGGAGCGCGACCGCTCCTCGTAGTTACCGCCCGTGCAGATCAGGTCGCACTGCGCACGCTGCCCGAGCACTACGATGACATGGTGCGCATTCGTCAGCACCGTGACCGGCATCTCCGGCAATTGCCCGGCCATGGAAAGCACCGTCGAGCTGGCATCGAAAAAGACCGTATCACCGGGCTCGATCAAATCAACCGCCGCTCGCGCCACCGCCGCTTTTTCATAGCGCCGCTGCGCCTCCCGGGCGGGTAGGGGGAGCCCCTGCCGCTTGTCAGCCACCCGCGTGGCTCCGCCGTGCACCCGTAGCAAACACTCCGCGTTTTCCAGAGCCTCCAAGTCCTTTCGAATGGTCTCGTTCGTTACCGAGAAAAGCGCCGCCAGCTGAGCGTTTTTCACCATGCCCTCGGCTTCCAGGAGATGCAGTATCCGCTCGTGACGCTCTTTTATTTGCATAATCAGAAAAAAATTTTGGGCCACTGGCCGCTGCCAGAGTTGGAAAACCCAACTTCAGCGCTTGGGTTTACTTGGAAAGCCCAACTTTCCAAGCCTTTTCCGCCCCCAAAACCTTCCTTTGCCTCCCAAGACAAAGCATCTGACTTGCGAAACACAGATTAAATATTTCTTAAATATTTATCAAACAATTACTTGCAAAATCATAAGAAGGCCTCATTCTTTCATTCAAGTTGTCTTCATAACCCCTTAGTCAATCCCCGGATGCATCCTTACCTCGCAGAAATTATTGGCACCGCGCTGCTTATTTTACTCGGAAACGGCGTCGTCGCAACGGTCGTTCTAAAACAATCCAAGGGCCAAAATGGCGGATGGATCGTCATCACCGTTGGCTGGGGGCTGGCTGTGGCTTTCGCCGTCTACGCGGTCGGCCAAGTCTCCGGCGCGCACATCAACCCGGCCGTCACCCTTGCCTTGGCCTCCATCGGCGCCTTCCCCTGGGATCAGGTGCTTGGCTATGTATTGGCCCAGATTTTGGGTGCCGCCATCGGTGCCACTTTGGTTTATCTGGCTTACCTTGCCCACTGGGAGGCGACCGACGACCCCGGCGGTAAACGGGCCTGCTTCTGCACGGAGCCTGCCATTCGTAAGTTCGGACCAGCCTTTATTACGGAGTTCATCGGCGCGGCCGTCCTGCTCTTCGGCGTCCTCGTGATTGGGCAGATCGCCGCCGGTATCGACTCCCCAGACGCGGCTTGGACCGCGGCCGTGAGCAGCTATTTCGGGCCACTCCTCGTCGGCCTGCTCGTCCTTTCGATCGGCCTGTCCCTCGGCGGACCCACCGGCTACGCAATCAACCCGGCCCGTGACTTGGGGCCGCGCATCGCCCACGCCCTCCTGCCCATCGCCGGTAAGGGTCCCTCCGACTGGGCCTACGCCTGGGTGCCCATCGTCGCCCCCGTGCTCGGTGGCATCGCCGGAGCCCAACTCTTTCAAGCCCTCAATTTTTAATCAACCACCACCCCCAAACCCAAAAAACCATGTCGACCCAAAAATACATCCTCGCCTTTGACCAGGGCACCACCAGCTCCCGCTCCGTTGTCATCGATCACGGCGGCAAGATCGTCGCCGTCGCCCAGAAGGAATTTCAGCAAATCTATCCCAAACCGGGCTGGGTCGAGCACGACCCGATGGAGATCTGGTCCAGCCAGAGCGCGACGGCCAACGAGGCCCTCTCCCGCGCCAACCTGGCCACCGACCAAATCGCTGCCGTCGGCGTGACCAATCAACGCGAGACCACCATCATCTGGGACAAGAAGACGGGCCGCCCGGTTTACAATGCCATCGTCTGGCAGGACCGCCGCACCGCCGACTACTGCCGCCAACTTAAAAACGATGGCATCGAGGCCATGGTCACGAAAAAGACCGGCCTCCGCCTCGACCCCTATTTCGCCGGCACCAAGGTGCGCTGGATTCTTGAAAACGTGGAGGGCGTGCGGGCCCGCGCGGAGGCGGGAGATCTCCTCTTCGGCACGGTCGACTCCTGGCTGGTCTGGCAACTGACCGGCCACAAGGTCCACGTCACCGACCTGACCAACGCCAGCCGCACCCTCTTCTACAATATCGAGACCGACGACTGGGACGACGAACTCCTCGAACTCTTCGGCGTGCCTCGCTGCATGCTTCCCGAGATCAAGTCCTGCTCCGAGGTCTACGGCCATGTCGACGACAAGCTCTATCCGGCCGGTGCCCCCATCGCCGGCATCGCGGGCGACCAGCATGCCGCCCTCTTTGGGCAGGCCTGCTTCGAGCCGGGCATGGCGAAAAACACCTACGGCACGGGCTGCTTCCTCCTCATGAATACCGGCGAGGAATTCGTCCGCTCCCAGAACAACCTCCTCACTACCGTGGCCTGGCGCATCGGCGACCGCACCGAATACGCCCTCGAGGGCTCCGTCTTTATCGGCGGCGCGGTCGTCCAGTGGGTGCGCGACGAGTTGCAAATGGTCCGCACCGCCCAAGAGCTCGACTGGGTCGCCAGCACCGTGAAAGACGCCAACGGCCTCTACATCGTGCCAGCCTTCGCCGGACTCGGCGCGCCTCATTGGGATCCCTATGCCCGGGGCGTCGCCGTCGGCATGACGCGCGGCACGAACCGCGCCCACTTCTGCCGCGCGGCCCTCGAATCCATCGCCTTCCAAAGTGCCGACCTTATCACTTGCATGGAAAAAGACAGTGGCCTCACCTTGAAAGAACTGCGCGTCGATGGCGGTGCCTCCAACAGCAAGCCGCTCCTCCAGTTCCAATCCGACCTGCTCGGCGAAAACGTTCTCCGCCCTAAATGCGTCGAGACCACCGCCATCGGTGCCGGCTACCTCGCGGGCCTCGCCGTCGGATTCTGGGAGAGCCGCCAGGCCATCGCCGATAACTGGGTCAACGACGTCACCTTCCAGCCCAATCGCGACCCCGCCGAAATGGCCGCCCTCCGCGAAGGTTGGGATAAAGCCGTCGGCCGCGCCAAAAACTGGGAAGAACCCATTGATTAAACCCCCTCTGGGACTCCTTCCCTTCCCAAGGGAAGGTGGCTCGCGACTTGTCCGCCGTAGCTCGAAGAGCGAAGGAGGAAGCGAGTCGGAAGGGTTCCAGCAGACGAAATCACCTTGAAACAACGACCACCTTACCCCCCATGAAAACCTCTATCACATTCCTCGCCCTCGCCGCCCTGCCGTTTTCCGGCCTAATTGCCGCGCAGCCCGCCTACACCCTGGGCGATACGCCCCATCTCCTCGGTGACTGGGGCGGCGCGCGCAGTGATCTGGCCGATGCGGGCGTGGATCTCCAGCTCTACCAAATACTCGATGTCTACGACGACGTCTCCGGCGCTGCCGAAAGCGGCACCGCCTGGTTTGGCCGCCTGCGTGTCGGGGCCACGCTCGATCTGGAGAAACTCCTCGGCTGGGAGTCGGCCGTCTTCTCCATCAACGGGGTCGATCAATACGGCAAAAACTACAACCGCTCCCGCTTCGGCGTGCTGACCAACCCGAGCTCCATCGAGGGCGCGGACACCACCCGCCTCGCCGATGTCTGGTTTGGCCAGACCCTCCTCGACGGCCGCCTCTTCTACAAGGTGGGCAAGGTCGACGCGGTCGGTGCCTTCGGCCTCCAGGAATATGGCAGCACCTTCATGAACGACGAGTTCGCCTACGTCCCCAACGCTATCTTCGGCAGCGGGCTCGCCTTCGACCCCGCCCAGAAGCTCGGCCTCATTGCGGAATACCGCTTCGCCGACGGCACCGCCACCGACGGCCTCTACCTGAAGCTCGGGCTCTTCGACTCCAACCAGTCCGCCCCCTGCCGCGACGATGACAACGGCCTCCGCTTCGACTGGACCGGCCCGATCGCCTACGCCGGCGAATTCGGCTACCGCAGCCAAAGCGCCGACAAACCGGCCTTTGCCAAGGTCGGATTCCACTACAATACCGACGCCTTCGCCAAACTCGCCCAGCCCGGTGCCCTCGCTGACGACAACTACCTCGCCTACCTCAGCGCCGGCAAAACCCTGCACCACTTCGACGCGAGCGGGCAACGCTACCTCCAGGCTTCCATCTTCTACAACTACGCCCCCCAAAACCGAAACCTCTACCATCACGAGCTCACCGCGATGGTCCGCGCTATCGGCCCCTTCGCCGGTCGCCCCCTGGATGAGCTCGGCCTCGGCCTCGTTGCCGCCTTCCTGAGCGACGACTTTTCGCGCGCCTCGGTTGCCAGCGGGGGCCCCAGCGCCGATACTGAATACACCATCGAACTCGCCTACAAAGCACGCATCACCCCATGGCTCGTTCTCCAGCCCGACCTCCAGGTCGTCTTCGACCCCGCGGGGGATACCAGCCGCGATCCCGTCTGGATCGCCGGCTTCCGCACCGTCATCGATTTTTAAATCAGCCCAACCACCCAAAAGAGAAAGCATCGCATGAAACGCTCCAGAGCACTCGAACGCATCCACGCATCCAAAACACCTTTCGACGTCGTCGTCATCGGCGGCGGCGCCTCCGGCCTCGGGGCCGCTGTCGACGCCGCCTCGCGCGGCCACAGCGTCGCCCTCTTTGAGCAGGACGACTTCGCCAAGGGCACCTCCAGCCGCTCCACCAAGCTCGTCCACGGCGGTGTCCGCTACCTCCAGCAAGGCAATATCTCCCTCGTCCTCGAAGCCCTCCGCGAGCGCGGCCGCCTCGCCAAAAACGCTCCCCACCTCGTCCGCTCCCAAGCCTTCGTCATCCCCAACTACTCCTGGTGGCAGGGCCCCTTCTACGGCATCGGCATGAAGGTCTACGACCAACTTGCGGGCAAGCTGGGGCTCTCCCCCTCACGCCACCTCAGTAAGGAGGCAACCATCGAAAAAATCCCCACCATCGAGACCGAGAAACTCGTCGGCGGCGTCATCTACCACGACGGCCAGTTCGACGACGCCCGCCTCGCCGTCAACCTCGCCCAGACCGCCGACGAGCTCGGCGCCAATATGGTCAACTACGCGAAGTGCACCGGCCTGGTGAAGGAAAACGACAGCGTATCCGGCGTGAAAATACACGACCTCGAAAGCGGCCAGGAATTCACCGTCGCCGCCAAGTCCGTGATCAACGCCACCGGCGTCTTCGTCGATGGCATCCGCCAAATGGACGACCCCAAGGCCTCCAAAATCATCGCCGTCTCCCAGGGCATCCACATCGTCCTGCCCAAGAGCTTCCTCCCCGGAAATGCCGCCATCATGATCCCCAAGACCGCCGACGGCCGCGTCCTCTTCGCCGTGCCATGGCGCGACCACGTCGTCGTCGGCACGACCGACACCCCCCTCGAAGGCCATAGCGTCGAGCCCCGTGCCCTCGAAGAGGAGCGCGACTTCGTCATGACCCATGCCTGCAAGTATTTGACCAAGGATCCCACCCCCGACGACGTGCTCAGCGTCTTCGCCGGACTCCGCCCGCTGGTCAAATCCGGCGACGGCTCCGACACCGCCGCACTCTCCCGCGACCACAGCATCCTCATCAGCGGCAGCGGCCTCATCACCCTGACCGGTGGCAAATGGACCACCTACCGCAAGATGGCCGAGGACGTCATCGACCAAGCCGAGACCCTCGCCGGGCTCGACCACAAACGCTGCCAAACCGAGGACCTGCAAGTCCACGGCTGGACGAAAACGGAGCCCAAGCAATTCAACCTCGCCCCCTACGGTGCCGACTCCATCCGCATCGAAGAGCTCATCGAGGGCGATCCCACCCTGGCCGAGCCCCTGCACCCCGACCTCGTCACGCAGAAGGCCGAAGTCATCTGGCACGCCCGCGAGGAGATGGCCCGCACCGTCGAAGACGTGCTCGCCCGCCGCACCCGCAACCTCCTCCTCAACGCCGCCGCCTCCATCGAGGCCGCCCCCGAAGTCGCCCGCCTCCTCGCCCAGGAACTCGGCCGCAACGAGGCCTGGCAAAAGGACCAAGTCGCCGCCTACCAAACCCTCGCCAAAGGCTACGTCTTCACCAACCCCTCCAGCACCGCGCGTAAATAGTACAGCTCTGGTCTCAAGCTTCAGGTCTCAGGTCTCATCCCTCAGGTTTCAGGTCTCAGGTCTCAGGTCTCATCCCTCAGGTTTCAGGTCTCATCCCTCCGCCCTCAGAACCGTCCTCTAGAGGCTGTCCAGCGGGCTGCGCACCCCCATCCCCGGCTTTTGCATGACGTGTGTGTAAATCTGCGTCGTTTCCACGGAGGCATGCCCGAGCAAATCCTGCACCGTTCTTATGTCCACCCCATCCTCCAGTAGGTGCGTGGCAAAGGAATCCCACTTTCATCTGGCACCAAAGCCGACCCACCTTTTGCCTGTGCCTTCGCGGTCTTTTAGCCCCAAACTAGAGTCCGCCAACACCTCAGCCCACCGCGGAAATTGCACTATTTTCTCCATGTCCCTAAAAAGTGAACATTATTTCACCATGTCAACCGAAAAACCTCTGAGTTGTGTAATCGCCATTTCCGTTATCCACAAAAAGGTAGACGCCATTTTTCATATGGTCTTAATCAACATTGGATTATAAAATTCCCTAGCACTTACACTCATAACCATTACCCCCGTCAATTACACAACTCGTCCAAAAACACCCGCTGAGTTGTATAATTGCCGGAAGAATCCGGCTTGCACAGTTAGCGATTTTGGCTACTACCGAGGAACAGCATTACTCCTCGACCCCCATAAATAAAGCCATCACCCAGCATCGCCTAGTCGTCAATGCACCAACGCTTCCAATTTTTGAAAAATCAGCAACCCGAGTTATCTCAAACTGAGTTGTGCACTTAACACTGATAGCCGGAAAAAAAGAAGACCTCTCAGACGTAAAAGGAACCCACTCTGACGGGAAGAGAAAAAGAGAATCCACCAGACGAAAATGGAATTGAATCGATTGAAAAAGAAGGCACTTGCCAGGATTGGACCCGTTGCCGATTCTGGGGGCTATCCAGACGGCGTAGACAACGGATATTCCGCTGCGCTCCATATCCGCGTCTAGCCTCTACGATTCTACAAAAATTAAATGAATCCGCTACGCTTAGAATCCAGCGAAACTGCACTTATCGAGTATATCGATCTATGGGTCACTCTTCTCGAAAAAGAAGACTACGAAGGTGCATTGAACATGATTGAAGCTCCCAGTGGTTGGTCGCCTGACCTACTAAAGAAAATAATAAAATCATACGGAGAAGAAAATTCAAACCAACGTGTTACGCTAGAAGCCAAACCTACTGACGTAGAACAAAGAAGAGAAGTCGAACGGTGGACAGATGCACCAAATGGAACACTTGGTGAGGTTTGGTATGATCTTGGCATTGATGGAAAGACTAGCGATCTCACAGCAACGTTCACGATAAGAGAAAGAAGCGGTGGGCTCATCCTAATTTTGAATGATGTCCACGTAATGTAACCGAATGGTAGAACCAGTCGCTTCTGGACAACGTCGCTAACGCGCCGCGCCAGAGCTCGACGATCACCAGAAAGAAAGCTCGACAAGTCGGGTCCCCAAGGTAGATTACAACTATGAGCACAGACGTTCAGTTCATCACAGACGACAAGGGGGAAAAGAAGGGCGTAATCTTGAATATAGCTGATTACCAAGCTCTTATGGAGGATCTTGAAGATCTGGCTGCTTGTGCAGAAAGAAAGAACGAAGGGGCCATCGCCCACGAAGATTTCCTCAAAGAGCTGAAGGAAGATGGAGTGCTATAAGATCAAGTGGCGTCCTTCGACAAAGAAAGACCTGAAAAGAATTTCGAAAACTGAGGTCCACAGAATTATTGATGCGGTTGAAGGCTTATGCGAGGAACCCAGGCCATCGGGCGTAACAAAGCTTTCAGGTAGTGATTTGACGTATCGGATTCGCGTTGGAAATTACCGAGTGATTTACGAAATCCATGATGAGACGGTTTTGATCGAAGTCGTCAAAGTTGGCCATCGCAAAGATGTCTACAAAAAATGAGGTGATCCAGTCGGTGGTATCAATTCCGTTCGTTCCTCACTCCATGATACACCTCACCGAATGGCTAAAAAAGAGAAGGACATGTGTTGGGAGTTGAATTTCCGGCTGGTTGTGCCAGAATACTGCCTATGAAGTCAAAAATCACCTATTGGAAGGAAGCGGACGGAAAGTATCTCGGCTATTTGAATGATTACCCAGACCATTGGACCCAGGGGGAGGATCTCAACGACTTGAAAGCCCACCTGCGAGATCTTCACCAGGAGTTTTCGAATCATGAACTGCCTGGCATAAAGAAAATGGAAGAAATTGAAGTCGGATGAAGCGCAGGGATCTGATCAAGCGAATTGAAGACTTTGGTTGTCAATTGCTTCGGCACGGAGGGAAGCATGATATTTACCACAACCCTAAAACCGGAGCGACCCAGCCTGTGCCCCGGCACAGAGAGATCAACGAAATGCTGGCCCGGAAGATCATCCGTGACCTTTCGTCGAACTGAGGAGCCATCCAGTCGGTCGTATCAATTGCTACGCCATCTCCGGCAGACCTCCGTCCGTTACGGCTCCGCCTTCACTCCATGATACACCTCCACGATCTCGAATAAAATGGAAGTTGACACCTTAAGCTACTTGTTCAATTGTCCAAGTTATGCCAAAGGAGAAGAAAATTGTCGTCGATGCATCTGTGGTGCTGGCGGTTATACTAGATGAACCAGAGAAGCCCGCGTTAATCGCGGAAACAGAAGGTGCCACACTTTTGGCACCCGGCTGTCTCTCGTGGGAAGTCGGCAATGCTTTTTCTGCGATCCTGAAACGAAAGCGAATGGATTTTGAGTCGGTATCGAAAGGTCTGGCAATCTTTGACATGATCCCGGTCCAAGAAATGGAAGTATCTCTAGGCGATGCTCTGGCGCTATGTAACCAGCATGAAATCTACGCTTATGATGCTTACTACCTGCAGTTGGCTAAACGATCTTCTTTGCCGCTGCTAACTCTAGATCGAAGAATGGTCGAAGTCGCTCAACAAGAAAACATTCAAGTAAAAGGAATCAAATGAAATTATATACTTACAGTGATGCACGGCAGCAATTTGCAAGTGTCTTGGACACAGCTAGTCGCGAAGGGAAAGTTTTAATCCGAAAGAGGGACGGAAGTCTTTTTGCTCTGGTCCCCGAACCAAGGACCAAGTCGCCTTTCGACGTAACAGGGATCTCGACAGACATAAAGACCTCAGAAATCATCGCAACGATTCGAGAAGAAAGAGGGAGATCCAGACGATAGTCACAACTTCGTTACGGCTGCACCTTCACTGCGTGTGACATCTCTGCGACTCATCCTCACCGATGTAGAGAAAAAAAGAATTTGGAACCACGGATGGACTGATTCACACGGATAAAAGAATGAATGGAAGAGTAGTCATCCTTGTTACCTGTGAATCCGTGGTTAAAAAGAACCCAGCACTACGAGAGCAAAAGCTCTGGACTCGACTCTGCCTTTCGGGTATGAAAGAAGCTACATCCAGTCGGAGGTCTCAACTCCGTTCGCTCCTGCGTCGCTCACTCCTTGAGACTCCTTTACGATGGGCGAAAAAAATAATTCGCACTTCGCCAGATTTCCGCCATTGTTTACCTCTATGAGCAGAACTGAAGCATTGAAAAACGAAGCCTTGGGCCTAGATGATCATCAACGCGCCAGCTTGGCATCAGATCTTTTGTATTCCTTGCCAGCAACTCTTCAGGATGAAGACGACGGCTTGAGCGAAGCGCTACGGAGAGATCGAGAATTTTCGGAAACTGATTCGTGCGGCCTCACTTGGAGCGATCTCAAGAGAAGCGTAGGACGCTAATGTCTCTGATTTTTCACCATTTAGTTCAGCGCGATTTACGATTAGTCCTTCATTACTACGAAGAAGAAGGCGGAATCCCGCTCGCCGACCGATTTTTCTCAGAACTCGAACTGCTGACTCAAGAAATTGAGAAGAATCCGACTAAATTTCATAAGATACATGGAGAAATCAGAAGGGCTAATATGGCACAGTTTCCATATCACCTGCTGTTTCGCTGCGATCAAGACCCAATTCGAATCCTCATCCTGAGACACCACAAGCAACGTCCAAAATTAGGGCTTGGTCCAAATTAAAGCCCATCCAGACCCTGGTATCAATTGCTACGCCATCTCCGGCAGACCTCCGTCCGTTACGTCGCTCCGCGACTCCACTCCATGATACAGCTCACCGATCGACAGAAATAAAATTTGCACTCGGGTCGTCCCCGGCTACTCTGGCAGAAGATGAGTCCGACCGTCTTCTACCACAGAAATTACCGTTTTTTCTTCTTTTCGCGGGAGGAAAGCAGGATGCATATCCATGTGTATGCTCCCTCGGGCGAGGCAAAATTCTGGATTGAGCCAGAAATCGAGTTGGCCATCAGTAAAGGATTCAATTCTCGAGAGCTTAAAGAGATCGAGACCCAAATTAAGGAGAAAGAAAATGAGATCAGAAAAGAATGGAACAGGCACTTTGGAACCACCAAATAGCGTCGAAGTTCAAGGCGTATCGCCCCATGGCTTCTGGCTGCTCCTAGAGGGGCGGGAATACTTTTTGGATTTTGAGGCCTACCCATGGTTTAAGGAAGCCAAGGTGGATCAAATCTTTAACGTATCTTTATTACACGGGCATCATCTATTCTGGAATGAGTTGGATGTTGATCTGGATGTTGCAACACTCGAAGAGCCTGAGCGGTTTCCTCTCATATCCAAAGCCTCGTAAAAAAAGGAGGTCGATCCAGTCGCTGGTGGTCAATTCCGTTCGCTCGTGCCTCGCTCACTCCATGCCACAGCTCCACGTTGGCAGAAAAAAATGAATTGAATCTACCCCCGTCAGCAGACAGACTCGCACTATGAAAATCAAAACAATCATTCACGAGGCAGAGGAAGGCGGCTTTTGGGCTGAAGTTCCGGCACTTCCCGGCTGTTCGACGCAAGGCGAAACCTTGGAAGAGCTGACAGAGAACCTCAAGGATGCGATTGCCCTTCGGCTCGACGTATACGAAGACGAGATCGAGCTACAAAGTACAGATAGAATCTTGGAAGTCGCCGTGTGAAGCAGATTTCAAGGAAAGATCTCCGTAAGATCTCCACAGCAAAAAAGAGAAAAAATCGGGTGCCCGAACCAAGGGTCAGGTCGCCTTTTGAGGTAACAGGGCTCCCGCTTGGCTCAATAAGTCCGCGGGTGCGTTCATTTTTTTACTAAATTCAAGAAAGTTATTGACCTGGGTCTGAGCTGTCTTGATAACCGCGTCTCATCTCTATTTTTCATTTGAAAAAGCCATCCAAAACCAACTTCCAAGTGGAGTCCTTAGAGCAAAGGATTCTCCTTTCGGCTACGCCGATTGATGGGATGGGCTACGATGAGGACGGTGCGAATGAAACGCTCGATTTGACGACGATTGTCGAACAGGCGCAGAGCGAAGACTCGGGTTTTGATGGAGGCGGCGCCAGTGAATCGATCTTCGCAGCGGCCCAGCCTTTGACGGTTGAAGACCCTGATGGGGACGGCGAAAGCACCTCGGACTATGGCGAAAGCACCTCGGACGACAGCGAAAGCACCTCGGACGACAGCGAAAACAGCACCGCTGAGAACGAAGCGAGTGCAGACGTGGAACCTGATCATGCGGTGGCGAATACGGATTCGGATGCCCCTGCGGGAGCCAGCGAAAACGCGGATGGGGTCCTCACGGATGGAGACGTCAGCGAAGATTTTGGCTTGGTTGAAGACAGCTTAACTGGAAACAGTGGTATCGAGAACGATGCCGACTGGATGACTCAGTTACTGACCGGAACCCTGCGCATTGGGCAGGGCCCGCCAGTTGCGGGAGATCTCTCCAGCCCGGAGCAGGTCGCTGCTGAGGGGCTTTTTCTTTCTTCGACTACCACCCTGTCCGGGTCCGGTAGTTTTGCTGCTTCTCTGGTCAACGAAGGGACTATCGCCCCCGGCAACAGTCCCGGGGTGATTACATTTGAGGAGGATTTCGCGACGACAGGGACTCTGGCCATGGAGATTGGGGGGACCGCAGCCGGGACCGAACATGATACAATTGAAGTGTCGGGCACGGCCACGCTCGGGGGCGACCTGACGCTTGAGTTGATTGACGGCTATGTGCCGGAAGTAGGGGACCGCATTGTTTTGATAAGCGCCGAAGCGATCGAGGGGGTCTTTGCATCGGCGAGCGGATTATTTGGATTTGACGGTGGGCGGTATTTTGAGATCGAGCAGACCGCCACTGAATTTGCCCTGGTCGTGCGTTCGTTTGCGCCGGGTGCCGCTGAGCTGAGTCAACTCGAACTTGGTTTGGGGGCGGCTGCATTGGAGAGCGGCGTGGCGGATGCGCTTGGAATGTTGTTCAACCGCGGCTATTTCACGGCTTTTGAGGGACCGGTGACATTGGAAGGATCGCTGGACCTGGGGCCGCTCACCATTGAGGGCAACTTGACGGTTGATTTTGACGGCAGCCAATTTACGATTGCCGGGGCTGAGGTGGGGGCGAGTTTATCGGCGGCCGGGGTGACGGTGGCGATTGCGGAGGCGCGTTTTGGGTTTCGTGCGGAAAAAAGCATTTCCGGGTTTTCGGGCTACAGTGCCTTCGCCGAGGGTTCGGCTTCGTTAACCGGGTTGTCGGGCGCAAATTTGACAGGGCAATTGGCGGTCTTTGCCAATACCACGGGCACCTCGACGGTGGATTTTGGCGGTGCGGTGGGGCGCGTTGATTTTGGCACGACCGATGACCGCTTTTTCTTCCGGGGGGCGGACCTGGCGCTCGGTTTGGAGGGTGCCTTTCAGTTCCGGGGTGACTTTACCCTCGAGTTGGCTTCATCCGACTCGACGGACAAACTGACTGTGCTTGCTGAAGGCGTGACCAGTTCGGTGGGAGCGGGTGACAGCGTGCTATCGGTTCGTGATGGCGACTTGCTGATGATGATCTCTGAGACAGGGGGCGAGTCTGTCTTTGCCACCTATGCCTTCGGGGAGGTGCATTTGTCTGGCGTGCCCGGGTTATCGATTGCCGGCGGGCTTGAGTTTTACGGCAACACCACCGGGGAGCGATTGGTGGATTTTGGTGCATTTGGATTTGTGGACTTTCAATCCGCGGATGAGCGCTCTGTTTTTTCGGGCCGTAACCTCGCGATCGCAATAGATGGCTTTCTCAGCTTACGAGGCAATCTGCTTGTGGAGAGCCGCACTGTGGGCGACGCATCGGCGATCCTCATCACTGCGACCAACGTGAGCACAGCTCTGACCGCCGGTGAGATGGAGATCCGCTTGTCGGCGGGTGCCCTCGGGTTGTTGCTTTACACAAAAGAAGACGCATCCGCCCTGGCTCTGCATGCCGCGGGCACGATTGGCCTGAACGGGCTGGAGGAACTGTCGTTGAATGGCACTCTCGGGATCGCCTACAACCGGAGCGGTGAGCAGATCGTGGATTTTGGCGCCTATGGCGAAATTGATTTTGGGAGCGCGGAGGATCTCGATCGCTTCAGCGCGGATGGGCTGGAAGTCGTGGTGGGCGGATTTGCCAGTGCACGCGGGGATTTCCTCATACACCGGGAGGTTGGGGACGGGGAAAGCAGCCTTCTATTGACGGCTGCAAACGCGAGCGCCGGCATGGAGATCGGCTCGGCATCGCTCCGGGTGGTGGACACGAGCTTCGCCCTGTTGCTTTTAGAGGCGTCGGGGGAGACGAGTTACGCGCTGCACACGAGCGGGGCCGTTGCGCTGGATGGTCTGTCCGGCCTGCAGTTCTCCGGGGCGATGGACTTAGTGGCGAATACAACCGGGCGGCAGACAGTGGATTTTGGCGCCTATGGAGCGATTGACTTCGGAAGCGATCTTGAGCGTTTCGCCTTCAGCGGTCGTGAACTGGAGCTGAGCATCGAGGGCTTCGCCACGATCAGCGGCGATTTCGTGGCGGTGCGGGAGAGCGGGGGCGCGCGGGAATCCATTCTTTTGAGTGGTGCGAACATGGCGGCGGTCATGGGGGTCGATCCCATTGAGTTATCCGTGACCGAGGCGAACCTTGCCTTCGCGCTTTTCGCCGACGATTATGCGCTGCACGCTGAGGGCGTGATTCGTTTAAGTGGTGTAGCCGGTGTGGCGCTTTCTGGGGCGGTCGCGGTGCGCGCAAATACGACGGGCCAGCAAGTGGTGGATTTCGGGGCTTATGGAGTGATTGACTATGGTAGCGAGGCAGAGCAATTTGCCTTTGCGGGGAGCGGATTGAGCCTGCTCGTGAACGACCTGGTTACGATGCAGGGTGACTTGACGGCCCAATCAATGGGCGAGGGCGCGGATGCCTCGATCCTCTTGACGGGCGAATCGATCCAGTTGGAACTCAGCTTGGGTGCGATTGAGTTAAGTCTACTCGAGGCTGCCTTTGCCCTGTCCTTGTTTAACAGTGCTGGCTCATCGGTGTACGCGGCGCATGCCGAGGGCTCCGTCGCACTGACTGGGATGCCCGGGCTGCAATTTGGTGGGGCTTTGGAATTTTGGGTGAACACGACCGGCGAGCAAGTCGTGGACTTTGGCAGCTACGGGTCGATTGACTACGGGAGCCGCTCTCAGTTATTTGCTTTTCGGGGGGGTGATTTGCGTATCGATGTCGACGGTTTCGCCCGTTTAAGTGGAAGCTTCGACATTCAATACGAAGGCACCGGCGATGCCGCCGTCCTTCGGGTCAGCGGGACGGATGTGACGGCCCGTCTCGGAGTGGATCCGATCGAGATTCGTCTCAGCGAGGGGGCCTTTGCCCTGCTGCTTGACGCGAGGGGGGCCGCGCCAGTCTTTGCGCTGCATGCCGAGGGCGCCGTGGCTCTGGATGGAGTGCCCGGGTTGAGCTTGAGCGGGACCATCGAGCTGTGGGTGAACACGACCGGGGAGCAGGTCGTGGATTTTGGCGTCTACGGGGCGGTCGACTACCTTAGCAGCAGCGATAGCTTTGCTTTGCGGGGGAGTGATTTAGTGGTCGCGGTAGCAGGCTTCGCCAGTGTGAGCGGCGACTTCGTCATCGTGCTCGTGGACGACGGTGGGGCCGAATCGCTGCTCGTGACTGCGGAAAATACGAGCGCGTCGCTCAGTGCCGGGCCCGTTGCGGTGGTGGTGGACGAGGCGGCCTTTGCGTTGGCTCTTTTCAGTGATGGCACCGTTTCGGACTACGCGCTTTATGCATCGGGCAGTGCTTCGCTCACAGGTGTGCCGGGCGTAACGCTTTCCGGGGAATTATCGGTATGGGCCAACAACACCGGAGCGCAGACGATCGACTTCGGTGACTTTGGCACGATCGATTATGGCAGCGCCGATGAGGTATATGCCTTCAGCGGAGAAAACCTTAACCTGGGGGTCGATGGATTCGTTTCGATTCGCGGCGCGATGTCCATGACTCAGTCCGGGGATCGCATTGAGGTAGCTGGAAGTGATGTAAGCACCGGCTTGACCTTGAGCGAGTCGATCTTTGCCCGGATAGACGGCGCCGACTTCGGCCTAATCATGAGCGCGACGGAATTTGGCTTCGCCACGACCGGGGGCTCCTTTGCCCTCTCCTTGGCGCCGTTGGGCACGGTCTCCGCGAACAGCGCCTCCGTGCGCTACACCAACGCGGCGACAATCGTCGAAACGGGAACCGTGGTTGGGGCCGGGGATGTCACCTATGAATTCACCGAAGTGATTGATGCGGGCAGTGCCCGCTTCGCAGTCGACGGCTTTTCCGCCAGCGTGGTGGATGTGGTCACGCTGACCGGCGACGCGGATTTCAGCCTGAGTGCCAGCGGCTCAATCTCGGCAAACTTCGACGGTTCACTGAGCGTGGCGGGTCTCTTTGCAATGAGCGGCGTGTACCGCATGGATTTCGACGCGGAAGCGGCCGAAACGCGGATTTCTGGGGCGGAGATCAACTTCACGGTCAGCGTCGGCACGACCGACCTAATGACTTTCAGCGAGGGTTCAGGCGGCTTGCTGCTTACAGAAAACGGTGTGGCTGGTAGCCTGAGTGGGGCGGTCTCGTTGCTCGACAGCCTGCCAGGCGTGGCGCTTTCGGCGGGCAATTTCACAGCCGTCTTCAGCACTCTGGAAACGGTGGTGAACGAGCGCTTCACGGTGGGCGAAACGGTCATCGACCTGCAGACTCCGGGCGGCCCCTTCCTCTCTCTGAGCGCGGACGCGATCACCTTCACCCTTATGGGCTTCAGCTTCGAGGGGAATCTTGCCTTTGAGCGTCAGACCGTGGACGGCGGGGAGTTGATGCTTCTCAGCCTGGCGGATGTGAGTATGGCCGGCGGCTTTGGCGGCGAGGGGACGGGTGGCGAGCTATTGAGTGTGAATGACGCCAACGGCGAATTTGTGATTTTACCCGACGAAGGCGTGGTCGGGCGGCTTGCCTTCATAGCCGATGTAGACCTTGCGGTGATCAATGCCGGTGCGGCGGTGACCTTATTTTTCAACGAGACGGGAAGCGCGGTCGAAGTCGAGACACTGGGGGGCTTGGTGCAAATCGCCGCGACAGGACCGGGTGAGGCCACGGTCTGGGTGGAGGCGGCCCTGAGCATCACGATGCCCGGCGTGGAGCTGAATGGTATTTTCAGTTATGCCAGCGGGAGCAGCACGGTGATCATTGGTTCTCAGGTCGAAGCCTTTGTGGGCGATACCGGGGAAGCGCGGATCGGGCTTGAGCTGGTCAACGGGCGCGGGTTTTTCTATGACAATGAGGGCGTCATCAGCGGGTTCATTAGCGGGCGGGTATCCATCGTGGGGATTGATGGATTGGTCGTTACCTCTGAGATGACCCTTCGTTACAACGGGGCCGAAACAGCGATCAGCGAGCAATTCACGGTGGGCGGCGAAGCCGTTGCGCTCGAGTTTAGTGCGGACGAGACCAGCCGTGAAGGGACGGCCTTTATCCAATTTGTGGCCGACGATCTCAGTCTGGACTTTGGTGGTGTGATTGCGCTCAGTGGTGACTTTGAGCTGACTCGCGACGGGCAACAGTTTATTGCAACCGCAAGTGAAGCCGCGGCCTCGATGGCCGCGGGCAGTATTGAGCTGGGCGTGGAGAATCTGGATTTGGCCCTTTTGCTGAACACGGACCCGGCCAATAGCAGCTATGCACTGTATGCGTCCGGCAGCGGCTACCTCAACGGGCTGCCCGGGATCACCTTAAGTGGCAGTCTGAGTGTATGGGCGAATACCAGCGGCATGCAGCAAGTTGATTTTGGCGGAACCCTAGGCAGTATCGACTACGGCACGGCCAACGAGATCTACGCCCTGATCGGTGGCGACCTGATCTTTGCGGTCGATGGATTTGTGGAGATCAGCGGAGGCATTGCTTTCTTTGCCGAGGATGGCGACATCGTTGCGGTGGGATCGGAGATCAGCGCATCGCTGAGTGCCAGTAGTGAAATTTATGCTCGTGTCGACGGTGCCGACTTTGGCCTGGTCATGGGTAGCGGTGTCTTTGGCTTTGAAGTCTCGGGGGGGAGCTTTTCTCTGGCCATGGGGCCGTTGGCCGAGGCCACGGCGGACGAAGTGATTGTTCGCTACACCGACACCGCAACCTTTATCGCCGAGGGCAGCGAAGTGGGGCTGAACGCAACCACCTATACCTTTGCCAACCAGATTGAATCGGGCGTTGTTGCTTTTGAGGTCGTTGGTATGGAAGTCGGCCTTCTCGATGTCGCGACGGTTTCCGGCGATTTTGCCTTTGCCCTCGAATCGGGTGATTTGATTGCAATCGGGCGCGACGTGGCTGCCGCACTTGGAACGGCTGAAGTCAATGCCGGGATTTCAGAGGGGCGGATGGGCCTCCTCTACAAAGACGGGGCGCTTGCCCTGGAAGCGAGTGGGGCGGTGGCGATCAATATAGCCGGCCTCGGCTCGATCGCCGCCTCACGGGTTTTTGTTGCCTACAACGAATCGGGTGAAGCGCGGGTGGGGGAGACTCTGGACATCGGCAACTTCAGCTATACCTTTGAGTTCTTGCCCGCCTCGGAAAGTTTTCTGGCAGTGAGTGTGGTCGGCCTTGAGGCGACTCTGGCCGACGTGCTTTATCTGCGCGGCGATTTTGCGTTCAGCAGCGACGCGGCCACCGGGGAACTGCAAGTTGTCGGCTCGGGTGTGGCGGCCGGTTTGGCAGCCGGTGGATTTGAGGCCGGGGTCAGTAATGCCTCCTTTGGTTGGGTGGTCGCGGCCGACGGCAGCAGTGCCCTCGAGGCACAGGGCAGCTTGCAAGTCAGCCTGCCTGGCGACATTGATCTGAGTGCTGAAACGGTCACCCTCCGTCTCAATGAGACAGGCACTGACTACACCGGAAGCACTATTGAAGCGGCGGGTGTGGGCTACTCCTTCGTCGATCTCGAGGCCTCCACCACTTTAAAGGAGCTCAGGGTTGACGCCGCCGCTCTAAACATCGCGGGGTTCGTGCAATTGGGTGGTAACTTTGCGATCCGTTCACAGGGCGATACCGTGACCGTCGGCGACGGCGATGTCGCGGTGGATGCCTTGACCATTGGAGCGAGCGAGGCCACGGGTTTTGCAGGTTATAACGGAGGCACCGACGACGCAATCGGCTTGGCGCTTGAGCAAGTAAGCTTCGCCGTAGGCATCTTCTCCGAGGCCGGAGGCGAGCGCAGTTGGACGACGGTTCAAGGCAGTGTCGGCAGCGTCGCCGTGGTCGGAGTGCCCGGCCTGACCCTGGCCGTGACGACTTTCGGCATCGAAGTGAACCTCGCGGCATCGGACGACTCGGTGGTCGACTACAGTGTTGAGAATTACGATGTGGGCGTGGGCGGTGGCAACACCGTGAGCTTCACGATGGATGCGGCCGACGGTGAATTGATTCAAGTTTCCGGTAGTCTGGAGTTGGAAGTGGCCAGCCTGTTCCGGGTGGATGGCGATTTCGCATTTGTCAGCCGAAGCGGGACGGTTCGTCTTTCCGACGGCAGCAGTGTGGATGTGGACATGATCACGATTGGTGCCAACCAGGTCGAGGCCTTTGCGGGCTTGAGCGATATCGGCTTTGAACTTGCCGAGGCGGACTTTGCGCTCGCGCTGATGACGGAGCAAAGCAACCCCGCCCGCAAGTGGATGGCTTTGGAAAGCACGGTGGGCAGCGTCGCCTTTGTCGGCGTCGATGGCTTGACAGTGGCGACCGATACCGTGCTCGTGCAAATCAATCAAAACATTGGGAGCGAGGGTGCTCCCGTGCCTCAAGACGATGTATTGACGCCAACACTACTGGATCTCAACCTCGAGATGGGGACCGGAAGCCTGGTCTTTACCCTGGATGGGGAGACGGTTACACTTAGCCTTGCCGCCGAAGATACAGATACAAGTGTGCGCAGCCGGCTCACCGAGGCCCTGGAAAGTCTTGCCGGCGTCGGAGCGGGTAATGTAAGCGTGGCCGGCTCACGTGCCGACGGCTTCCGGCTGAGCTTTGAGGGCGACTTGCTCGGGCAGGACCTGACCGGGTTAACGGTCGAAGCCGTTGGCCCTGAAGTGTCGGCGAGCATCATTGAGCGGGTGGCGGGTGCCGGGGAAGTGATCGATGAGACGCGCGAAATTGAAACCGCGAACACGGTCTTGCGACTCGAAACGAATATCGAATCCGGCTTCCTCGATTTAGTCCTGCGGGGGCAGACGACCCACCGCATTATCGTGAACTCGGACGATAGCGACGCCGACCTTCGTGAATTACTGCTTCAGGCCATTGGCGATTTCGATGCGGTTGGTTCCGCCGACAACCTGGCGATCAGCGGGAGCCGGGCGGATGGATTCACGATTGAGTTCATCAATGCTGCGGCCGGAGAAGATTTCAGTGATCTGCAATTAACGGTCAGCCTGCCGGGTGTCGAGGCATCGGTCGCGACCCTTGTGCGTGGAGCCACCGCATCCACTACCAGCACGACAGGCACAGGCAGCGGCGATTACGTCCGGGAGCGCCAGTTTGTGCAGATCACCAGCGTGAGTGCATCCGGTCCGCGGGACTATTATTTGACCTTCAACGGGCGAGAGACGCAGCGGATCGCCTACTCGCCGAGTAGCCCGAGTAACAACCGGGTCAATCTGCTGGAGGCATTGGAGGCGCATCCTTCAATCGGCAAGGGCAACGTCCGGGTGATCTTTGATCAGAAGTCGACGGCGGCCTTGCCGCGCTTTTTCATCGATTTCACCGGGGAGCTGGCTTACGAAGACGTGCCTCAGATTGCGTTCTCCAAAAGTTTCAAAAACCGTGTTAGCCTGTCCACGGGGACCATTCGCGATGGTCAATCGGCGGCCGTTGAAACCACCGAGACGCGCACCGCCGCCATCCAGGAACTGCGGGTGGAGAGCGAGGCCATCGGCGGCTACACATTGGCTTTGAGCCTTGAGGGCATGACCTACACGACCGATCTGCTTGCCTTTGATGCCGATGAGAGTGTGATTGAGTCCGCTCTGAATGAGGCGCTGCAGCCAATCGGTGGCTTGGTCTTCGTGGAAACCGAGGGCGAGGGCCAATGGCGGATACTCTTTGGCGGCGAATTGGAGGGTATCGACCTGCCGCGGCTGGTGGTCTCTCCGCAGGTAAACCCGGTTCGTGGCACCTTATTGGTGGAAACCCGCGGGTTTACCCAGGAAACTGTGGAGACCGAGACCACCCCGGCGATCAATGAAGTTCAGCGAGTGCGCATCGATTCAAGCGGTTCCGGCAGCTACCGCTTAAGTCTGTTCTATGAGGGAACGACCTACACGACGGAAGCTCTGAGCTTCGATGCCCGCTCCGGTGAAATCGTCGATGCGCTGGCCGTCGCTTTTGCGGACCTCGCTGATTGGAGCTTCCGGGTGGAACGCTTTGGACGGGCGCACTTTGATGTGATCTTCAGAGGTTCCCTGGGTGGGCAGGACCTGGCGCTGATGGAATTAGAGGTTCAGGCAGACCCCGTTTCGGCGGCTCTGAGTGTGGTGCAGGTCGGAGAGGTGATCCCGCAGGATGCGATCATTCCGGATCCCGATCCCAATCTGGTGGTGGATTTCGCGGTGCAACCGCTTGAGGTGCTGACTGGCCCGGCCAGTAGCTACGCGCTCAGTATGGATGGCATTGACGGGCAACTTGCGCGGGTGACCGGAAACCTGGAGATCGACCTCTTTGGGTTCTTCCAAGTGAGTGGAGCGCTCGGCTTTGAATCGTCGCAAGTAGAAGTAAGCCTCGACAACGGGGACTCCGTAATGACCGACATGCTGAGTCTCGGTGGGGGCGGGATCGAAGTCTTTGCCGGAGTCAACGGGGGCACGGCCGATGCCATTGGTCTGCGCATGAATGAAATCGACTTTGCGCTTGGCATTTTCTCCGAACAATCCGGCACGCGCAGTTGGACGGCCCTGCAAGCCGAGGTGACGGACGCCAGCTTTGTGGGCATTGAGGAGTTCACCCTGTCGGTGGAAAATCTTTCCGTACAAATCAACCGCGCTTCCAGTGACACGCGGCTGATTGATTTCGCGGCGAGCCCGATCACGGTGTTAACGGGCCCCGGGCTGACCCAAAGCCTCGACATGGATGCCAGCTTGGGCGAGTTATTGAGCATTCGTGGGGATTTGGAGATCGATGTGGCCGGATTCGCCACGCTCTCGGGAACTTTTGCCTTTAGCCGGACGACGCCGGGCGGCGTGGAAACCTTCACCGCGGTGGGTGCAACGATTCGAGTGTCTTTGAAGGCGGCCGAAGGGATTGAAGTGAGCCTGAGCGGGGCCTCGTTTGGCCTGATTGCAAGCGCGGACTCGCTAGCCTTCGGAACACGGGGGGGACGTCTTCTCGTGGCACTGGACCCGCTGGGCAATGTCTCTGCGGACAACGCGGCGGTCCGCTACACCAACGCCAGCGGGACCGTCGCTGCCGGAACCACCCTGAGTGTGGATGGCGTCGAATACATTTTTGAAGACACCATCGAAGCCGGCTTTATTGGCATCGAGGTTGATGGGCTGCAGGCTGAAGTTGCGGGCGTGGTGACTTTGAATGGGGATGCCACCTTCACACTGAACAGCGCCGATGACATCGTCATTACCTTTGATGGCACCTTGGATGTAGCCGGCTTCTTTATCATGAGTGGCGATGTTGTGCTGGAGCACAACGCGTTGACAGATGACTTACGTCTTTATGGCCGCGGGCTTGGCTTGACGGTGGCTATCGACGGTGTCGATTTGCTCGCCTTTACCGGTGGTTTCGGGGGGATGTTGCTCACAGATGAGGGCATCGCCGCGACTTTGACAGGGGATCTCGCCCTGCTCAGTGGCATCCCCGGGCTGACGCTTTCAGCAACGGCCTTCAACGTGCGATTCAACAGCATGACCCGGGCGGTCAATGAGACCTTCACCATCGATGACGAGGTCATTACCCTGGAGACGCCCGCAGGGCCCTTCCTCTATCTGGAGGCCGCGCCGGTGACGGTTGGGATGTATGGCTTCAACTTGCAGGGCAACATCGCATTCCAACGTGAAAGCACGGCCGGGGGCGAGGTCCTGACTATCGTCTTCTCAGAGATGGAACTCCTCGGGGGCTTCACCGGAGAAGGCACCGGCGGTGCCTCCCTATCCGTCGAAGACGCCTCCGGGGTATTTGTCGTGCTGCCCGGCGATGGTTTGGCGGGCCGTTTGATCTTCAATGCGAGCACCGCACTGCCCGGCATCGACGCCGGAGCACAGGTTCAAATGCTCTTTAACAACAGCGGTGAGGCCGTGGCGGCGAGCGGCCCCTTTGGCACCATCGAACTGGCCGCGACCGGTCCGAACGATTCTGAGGTATGGATTGAGGCGGACGTGGAGTTCAACTTCCCCGGTATCGAAATATCCGGCACCTTCAGCTATGCCAGTGGGAGTTCGACGATCGTGGTGGGCACCCAGGTGCAAGCCTTTGTGGGGGATAACATCAGCGGTGAACGCATCGGGATTGAGCTCACCGGTGGCCAAGCCTATTTCTATGACAACAGCGGTGTTTTGAGCGGCTTTGTCACAGGCAGCGTTGAGTTTGTCGGGATCGACGGGCTCCGGGTCAATTCCATCATGACCCTGCGTTATAATGCCGCGACGACGGCGATTAGCCAATCCGCGAGTATCGGTGGTGACGTGGTGGACCTTGAATTCAGTGCCGATGAAGTGGGCGATGGCACGACGCCGTTTATGCAGTTTGTCGCCGAGAACACTGCGATTGATCTGGGCGGCGTGATGGCCCTGGGTGGCGATCTCACCCTCACCCGTGTGCCGGGGAGCTTTACCGTAGTTGCCAATGATGCCTACGTATTCATAGGTGATGGGCCGTATTTGCGCTCTGACGGCGGGGTCAATCCGGAAGCGATCGGGGTTGCTGTAAGCGCTATCGAGCTCGGCATGTTTATTGATACAGACAGCGAAGGCGGGCAATTTGCACTTTACGGATCGGGGGATGCCGATTTGCTTGGAGTCGCTGGCATCACCCTGGGTGGGCGTCTCAGTGCATGGGTCAACACCACAGGCCGGGAAGTTGTTGATTTCGGCGGTTCCATTGCCTCCATTGATTATGGGACCACCGATGCTGTTTACGCCTTCAGTGGGGATGACCTTGTCTTCTCCGTCAGTGACTTTGTCTCGATCAGCGGGTCGGTTAGTTTCAAATATGAGGCGGGCCGGATCGAAGCGGCCGGCGAGAACATCAGCGCCTCGCTGAGTTTGACAGAGACGGTCTTCGCGCGGGTGGACGGGGCGAACTTCGGCCTTGTTCTGGAGGGCCCGGAATTTGGCTTTGAAGTGTCCGGTGGCTCCTTTTCCCTGGGCTTGGGCGACTTCGCCAATATCGGCGCCAACGAGGTCGTCGTCCAATACACGAATGCCGCAACCAGCATAGAGGCGGGCAGCTCGGCAGGTGCCTTTGGGCGGGCCTATGATTTTGAAAATGCGGTTGAGGCCGGCACCACCTCCTTTGTCGCCAAGGGCTTCTCCGCGGATTTGCTGGGTGTAGCGAGCCTGGAGGGTGACTTTGGGTTTGCGATGACGGCGGATGACTTCCGGGTGGTTGGCGAGAATGTGGTGGCCACAATTGGGGCTGGCGGGTTTTCGGCCGGCATTCGCGACGGTAGTTTCGGCTTGGTTTACCGCGATGCTAAAATTGCCTTTGAAGGTGCCGGCAATGTGTTTCTGGACGGCGCCGGCTTTGCCAATGTGAGCGCAAGCGAAGCCTACATCGCCTACAACGAGGATCGCCTTGATCTTGTTGGAGAGGTTTTGGAGGTGGGCCGCCTTGGTTACACCTTCCGCCAGATCCCGGTGGCGACTGACTACCTGGCTGTAACCTTGACCGGCCTGGATGCCAATCTTGCCGACGTGCTTTATCTACGGGGGGACTTCGGTATTAGCGTTAATGGTGCCACGGATGTGGTCACGATGGTGGCCACGGAAGTGGCGGCCGGCATCGAAATCGGCTCCTTTGCCGCGGGGGTGGAGAACGGCACGCTTGGGATGGTGATCGACAGCGCGGGTAAGATCGTGCTCGAAGCCAGCGGGTCGCTCTTTGTGGACTTCCCGGCAGACATCGGCCTGAGTGCGGAGACGGTTCGCCTGCGTTACAACCAAACGGGGGATGCCTACACCGGAGAATTGCTCACGGTGGGCGCGCTGGAGCATCGATTCGGCCTGATCGAGGCCGCGGATGACTTGATGGAAGTGGCCGTGGATCAGGCCCGATTGGGCGTGGCGGGCTTCGTCACGGTGGAGGGCAACCTTGCGATCCGGTCGCAGACGGATACCGTCATGCTGGACGAAAGCACCGCGGTTGAGGTTGAGCTGCTGACCATTGGAGCCGGTTCCGTCAATGCTTTCGCCGGTTACAAGGCGGATCAACCAGACGAAATCGGCCTGCGTCTGAGCGATGTCAACGTCGCACTGGCCCTCATGGCTGAGGTTGATGGCACCCGTTCTTGGACGGCACTGCAGGCGGGTGTGGGCAGTGCGGAATTTGTGGGGGTTGATGGCTTAACTCTGGCCGTCAGTGACTTTGGCCTCGAGCTCAATTTAGCCGCCGGTGATGACAGCGTGATCGACTTTTCGAGTGGACCGATCTCGGTATCGACCGGTGCCTCAGAATCGATTGATTTTGATATGGACGGCGCAGACGGTGAGTTAATGCAGGCGGTGGGTAACCTTAGCTTTGGCCTGTTTGGCTTTGCCACGCTCTCTGGAAACTTCGGAATTGTCAGCCGCAGTGAGACCGTGACCCTCAGTGACGGTGACGTGGTCACCGTGGATCTCCTTTCGGTGGGCGCAAGCGACGGCAACCTCTTCGTCGGCTTTGATGGGGTTGGGATCGAAGTGACCGGTATGGAATTTGGCCTGGCGATCATGACTGAGCGCGAGGGCTCCCGATCGTGGGTAGCCACCCGGGGCTTGATCGAGTCGGCCGCACTGGTGGGTGTGCCGGTGCTCACCCTTGAGGTGAATACCCTGGAACTACAAATCAATTTGGCCGCCTCGGACGGGAGTGTGGTTGATTTCAGCGGCGGAGGCCTGGCAATATTGACCGGGCCGGAGGAGCGCACCCTCGAGCTAAACATGGATGCCGCCGACGGCGAGTTACTCCAACTGGCGGGGCGTCTCGTCTTCCGGATCGATGGCTTTATTTCACTGAGCGGGGACTTCGCCATCCGGAGTGCATCGACCCGCTTGGACGTGGGGGACGATGCATCCGTGGAAATGGATGTTCTGACCATAGCCGCGGGCAATGTGGATGCTTTTGTTGGCTTTAACGAGGGGGCGTCCAACGAGGTCGGGCTCAAGCTGAGCGACGTCAACGTCGCCCTGGCCTTGTTTACCGAAAGGGAGGGCAGCCGATCCTGGACGGCATTGCAGGCTGACGTTGGCGCGGTCGAGGTGCGCGGCATCCCCGGTTTTGAGCTGGCGGTTACTGATTTTGGGCTGGAGGTCAATCTCGAGTCCTCTGATGGCCAGGTGATTGATTTCAGTCGCACGCCTTACGAGGTGCCGACAGGGCCAGACACTTCCATGACCTTGGACTTGGACGGCGACTTAGGTCGTATCATCCAAGCCAGCGGGCAGCTCCGCTTAAGTCTTTTTGACTTCTTTGTCGTTTCCGGAGACTTCGCCTTTGTCAGCCGCAGTGCCAGTGTAGAGGTCGGCGGGGAGAGTGTCGATGTCGACGTGATGACCGTGGGTGCCTCCAACGTAAATGCCTTTGTGGGCGTCAATGGAGTGGGCTTTGAATTGAGCAATGCTGGATTCGCGGTGGGAATTTTCTCCGAAAAGGCCGGGTCGCGCAGCTGGGTCGCGCTCAAGGTGAGTGTCGAGTCTGCGGCTTTTGTCGGAATCCCCGAATTCACCGTTGAGGTGAACACCATTGAAGTGGTGATTAACGGCAAATCCAGTGACGAGAGCGTGATTAATTTTTCTGCCGCACCGATCAATGTTCTGGTCGGCCCCGAAGCCAGTGTGTCCTTTGACATGGCGGGGAGCTTCTCGATCGCGGTGCGCGCATCCATTGTCATTGAGGTGGCGAACTTCGTCACCTTGCGGGGCACCTTTGGCTTTAGCATTACCGAGATGGATGGCCTTCAGTATTTGACCGCCACAGGGGTGGGGATCACTGCCGCTCTCGAAATAGGTTCAGCCTATGTCCGGGTAGTCGATGCGGGCTTCGGCTTTCGTGCGGGTGGGGATGAGTTGGTCTTCGCCACCTCCGGGGGGCGCTTTGAATCCGGCTTGGGTGATATTCTTACGGCCAGCGCGGAGAATGTGATCGTCCAGTTCACCAACGCAACTACTTCGGTCGAGTCGGGTGAGTCGATCGAGGTGTTGGGCGCTCGTTATACATTTGCGGAATCAGTGGGCAGCAATACAATCGCCTTCCGTGTAATCGGGGCCTCGATCAATATCTTCGATGTCGTCACCATAGAGGGCAGC
>JAGYJE010000020.1 GCA_018402305.1 Puniceicoccaceae bacterium
GATGTTGGGCAGCTGAAGCAGCCTGTCCTTGGGAGGGGCTGGCAGGATGTTGGGCAGCTGAAGCAGCCTGTCCTTGGGGAAGGGCTGGCAGGGTGCGGGGCAGCTGAAGCAGCCTGTCCTTGGGGAAGGGGCTGGCAGGGTGCGGGGCAGCTGAAGCAGCCTGTCCTTGTGGAGGGAATCCTTTTGGGGGGATTCCCTTGATGGGCTTAACTGGGAGCGGCTGCTTTAGCTGCCGTCAGAATTCCGAATGGTTCGTTCTTGCCTTGTGGTTCCGGGTTCCGATGGTGTTTGTATGGAAGAGGCTCCGGTTTTCTTTAACTCGTTTGGGCGCGTTTCGGTTACCAAAAACCGCTTACCGCATTGGGAGCAGGATGGCTGCAGTTACTTTCTAACCTTCCGCTTGGCGGATTCGCTGCCGAAGCATTTGCTGGAAAACTGGAAGTTGGAACGTGCACGTTGGCTGGAGCGGAACCCTGAGCCATGGAGTCCCGAGGTCGAAAAGGAGTATCACAGCCGTTTCTCTGGTGCGCGCGAACGTTGGCTCGATGCCATGCATGGTGACTGTTTGTTGCGCGACGCGAAGGCAAGGCAACCGTTGGCCGCCAAGTTGAAACAGGATCTTTCCTCAATTTGGAGCTTTGTTGTCATGCCGAATCATGTGCATGTTCTGGTTTCATTGGAACCAGATGTGACCTTATCCGAATGGATTCAATCCACCAAGGGAGGCGCTTCCGTTGCTATAAATCGGGCACTTGGGCGAAAGGGTTCTCTTTGGGCACGTGACTACTTTGACCGGCTCATTCGGGACGCGTCGCATTTTAGGAATTGTGCACGGTATATCCGAAATAACCCAGCCAAGGCAAAATTAGGTCCGGATGGGTTTTTGTTGGATGAATCGGACTACGTTAATTATTTGCTGGGTTCGGGCAGCTGTGCTGGTGGGGGCAGCTGAAGCAGCCTGTCCTTGGGTTGCCTTTGACAAAAAACGCTAGCCGAGCGGGCAGAATGCGCTACTTCTTCTGGGACCATGCCGTTTAATGTCGCTCATTTTCTTGCCGAGCAAGCCGCCGCCCAGCCGATGGCTGCGGCGGTGCGGGCGCCGCTGGGGCGTGGGACGGATGGCGCGATTCGCTATGCGGAGCGGAGCTTCGCCGAGCTGGAGGCCGAGGCCTCGGCGACGGCGCATTATCTGGGCTTGGCGGGGATCGAGCGAGGGACTCGCGTCCTGCTCATGGTGCGACCGGGGCTCGATCTGATCCGCATTGTCTTTGCGCTCTTCAAAATGGGTGCGGTGCCCATCGTGATTGATCCGGGCATGGGGCTGCGGAAGTTCCTGCGCTGTGTCCGACATGCACAGCCGAATGCGCTCGTGGGCATTGCCCCCGCTATCTGGATTGCGCGGATTTTTCGGCCGAGTTTTCGGGCCGTCAGCATTAAGGTCGCCGTGGGGCGCGGCTTTGAGAAGCGGATCGAGCCCTACCAGGAACTGGGACCCTTCGCGGTGGTGGATTCGGCGGAGGATGAACTGGCGGCGGTGCTCTTTACCTCCGGCTCAACCGGACCCGCCAAGGGGGTCTGCTACGCGCACGGGATGTTTTTGGCGCAGGTCGAGGCCATTCGGCGGCAGTATGAGATCGAGCCGGGGGAGATGGACTTGCCCATGCTTCCGGTTTTTGCGCTGTTCAATCCGGCGCTGGGGATGTGCACGGTGGTGCCGGAGATGAATCCCAGTCGGCCTGCCACAGTTGATCCCGCGCGGATCGTGCAGGCGATCCAGCAGAACGGGGTGACTAACAGTTTCGGCTCGCCAGCGCTTTGGACAAAGATTACCCGCTACTGTGAGCAATCGGCCATCACGCTGCCGAGCATTCGACGCATACTCATGGCGGGCGCTCCGGTGCCGCCCGCCCTCATGGCGCAGATGCGGACGATGATCCCCAACGGCGAAATCCACACTCCGTATGGCGCCACGGAGGCCCTGCCTGTTACCTCCATCGCGGCGACCGAGGTGCTGGAGCAGACGGCTGCGCGCACCCGGGAGGGGGCGGGCACCTGTGTGGGGCGCACTTTGCCCGGCGTGCAACTGCGCATCATTGAGCCAGTCGAGGGGGCCATCGCCTCGATTCGAGACGTGGCGGTGAAGGCGCCCGGCAACATTGGCGAAATCATTGTGCAGGGGCCCTCCGTGACCCGCCACTATGATCGCTTGCCGGAGGCGGATGCCGGTTCGAAGATCGCCGGCGAGGCGGGGCACTGGCACCGCATGGGCGACATGGGCTGGATGGATGGGGAGGATCGCCTCTGGTTCTGCGGGCGTAAAGCCGAGCGGGTGCTCGCCCCGGCGGGGCCGATGTATACCGATTGTTGTGAGGCGATTTTTAACGCGCACCCCCAGGTCTACCGATCGGCACTGATTGATCTGGGCGGCGGAAAGCCCGGCCTGGTGGTTGAGCCGGAAGCGGGCAGCTTTCCCAAAAGCGCGGCGGCGCGGGCGGCATTTCGGGAATCACTGGCCGAGCTTGCCCGTGAACACCCATTGACCCAGTCGATAGGGGAATTCTTTTTCGAGGCCAGCTTCCCGGTCGATGTGCGGCACAACGCAAAAATTCACCGATTGTCGCTTGCGCGAAAATACGCGCTGAAGTAACCCAACAGAGGATGAAACTATTGGTAACAGGCGGCGGCGGATTTGTCGGGAAAGCCATCGTGCGGCGCTTGCTGGCGCAGGGCGATGCGGTGCGCTCGTTTGGGCGCTCGGCACAACCGGAGCTGGAAGCGGCGGGGGTCGAGGTGCTCTGCGGCGACTTGTCCAACGCGGCGGAGGTGCAGCAGGCAGTTGAAGGCGTCGACGCCGTCTTCCACGTCGCGGCGAAGGCAGGCGTTTGGGGTAGCTGGGAGCAATATCACCGGCCCAACGTAGTGGGCACGCGCAACGTCGTGGCGGCCTGTCAAACGGCGGGGGTTGAGCGCCTCGTTTACACAAGCACGCCGAGTGTGGTCTTTAACGGGCAACCGATTCGCGGGGCTGGGCCAGAGCTGCCTTATGGGCGGAACTGGCTCTGCCATTACGCGCACACAAAAGCGATCGCGGAAAAAGAGACCCTGGCGGCCAATTGCGCGACGCTCAAGGTCGTGGCCCTGCGGCCGCACCTCATCTTTGGTCCAGGGGACCCGCACCTCCTGCCGCGCGTGTTGCGGAGCATCGAGGCCGGACGGTTAAAAATCGTCGGCGATGGACAGAACCGCGTGGATGTGAGCTACGTGGAGGATGTTGCCACCGCGCACCTCGCGGCGCTGGCGGCACTGGAGTCGGGCCGCTGTGCGGGGAAGGCTTACTTCGTCTCGCAAGGCGAGCCCGTCCAACTCTGGCCCTGGCTCAATCAGATACTCCAAGGGCTCGGGCGACCGCCCCTGACCAAGCGGATCCCACTGCCGCTTGCCTACGCCGCCGGGGGGCTGGCAGAGGGTATCTGGAAGGTGACCCGGAAATCCGGCGATCCGCCCATCACCCGTTTCGTGGCCGTGGAGCTGGCCAAAGACCACTACTTTGACCTCGCGCCGGCCTGCCGGGATCTCGCCTACCAGCCCGAGTGGACCATGGATGCGGCGCTCCACGCCACTATTGCCGACTTGGCAGAGCGGGGCTTTTGATGGCATCGGCGCTTGCAAAGTGCCGAGAACTAGGGAGCCTGCACTTACCCAAGCGATGGCAAAAATAAGACAGATTGACTACACCACACCCCGCACGCTGGTTTCGTATAGCGGCAAGCGGACGGTCCGCATGACCGGCGAGGAGAACCGCTACAAATTCTCCGGGATCCTGATCGCGGGCGAGGAAGACGCCTTCGCGAAAATCGGCGACGAGCGAAAAGACTGGCAAAAGAGTGCCTTTCCGCTGCCCTGGACGGATTCCCCCGATGTGGTGAGGCCGGATGTGGAGGCCTGAGCGCCCTTGAGCTCCCTTGAGCGCCGGTCAAAAATCTCTGGCTCCGCGCTTGACACCCGCCCGCGAAAACCCTTTTTTCTTCGGTTTTCTCTAATTCCGCGCCGCTCGGCGTGAACTCTTTTTTCAATTATGGCACTCAAAATCCGTCTCCAACGTCATGGCGCAAGCCATCGCCCCTTTTACCGCATGGTCGTCACCGAAGCCCTGGCTCGTCGTGATGGTCGTTTTGTTGAAGTGCTCGGCACTTACGAACCACAAGCCAAGCGTCCGGAGGATGAGCTGAAGGTTAAGCTGGACCGCGTCGACTACTGGAAATCCGTGGGCGCCAAGCCAACCGACACCGCTGCCAGCCTGATCCGCAAGGCCCGCCGCGAGGCACCGGCCGAAGCGGCCACAGTTGAAACAACCACAGTTGAAGCGGCCACGGTTGAAGCTTAGAGCTAAGAACTGGGAGCTAAGAACTGGGAGCTGAAAACTGGGAGCTGAAAACTGGGAGCTAAAAAACGCACGCCGACGATTCGGTAATACCTCTAAAAAAAATTCCCCTCCTTTTGAAGGAGGGGTCACTTGCTTGCAAGTGGGGGTGGATTCCGGGGGTGGATTCCCTGACAGCCAAAGCCAATTGTGATTCGCTTGATTCGCTTGATTCGCCGACCCGCCGAGATTTTAACGCATCGTCCGATCAACGGGCACCCGCTGCCATGCCGCTCCAATTCGATATTTTAACCCTCTTCCCAGAAATGGTGGAGGGTTTTTTTTCGTCCAGCATGTTGGCGCGGGGGCAGAAAAACGGATTGATTGATATTCGAACGCACCAGTTGCGTGATTGGGCGACGGATAAGCACCGGAAGACCGATGAGCTGCCCTACGGCGGCGGCGCGGGCATGGTGATGAAGCCCGAGCCGATCTTTGCCGCCCTCGATGCGCTGCGTCAGCCGGGGAGCAAAGTGGTCTACATGGCTCCGGACGGTGTGCCCTTGAGCAGCCGGTTGGCGCGCGAACTCGCCGGAGAATCGCATCTGATTCTTTTAAGCGGTCACTATGAGGGGGTCGATCAACGCGTGCGCGATGCGGCGGTCGATCTCGAAGTGAGCATCGGTGATTATGTTTTGACCAACGGAACCCTCGCGGCTGCGGTGATGATCGATTGTGTGAGCCGGTTTATCCCGGGATTTTTAGGTGACGAAAAATCCTTGACGGAGGAATCTTTTATGCGCAGCTTCCTCGGCTTTCCTCAATACACGCGTCCGGCGGACTTCCGCGGGATGTGTGTCCCAGAGGTTCTCCTATCCGGAGATCATGCGGCGATTGCAAAATGGCGGCAGGAGCAACAGATAGACAAAACCCGGCGCCTGCGCCCCGATATTTTAGATACAGATCCATCCATTTAAATCCACAGGAGTATTCCCATGAGCCAAGCAATCCTCGAAGAAATCACAAAAGATCAACTTACCGACGACCGCGCCGACTTTAAAGTAGGTGATGGTGTGCGCGTGCACCTCAAGGTTAAAGAAGGTGATAAGACACGTATCCAGGTTTTTGGCGGCATTGTGATCTCCCGCAAGGGCGGTGGTATCCAAGAGTCTTTCACGGTGCGCCGTATCGCATCCGGTGTGGGCGTGGAGAAGGTTTTCCCGGTGCACAGCCCGGTTATCGAAAAGGTCGAGATCGACCGCGAGTCCGTCACCATGCGTGCCCGTATGTATTACATGCGCGACCGTATCGGTAAGGCCGCCAATCAGGTTAAGGAAAAACGCCTGGTCGAAGCGCTTCGCAAGTAAGCTTCGCGATCAAATTTCTCTTGAAAGGCCGCCCCTCACCGGGTGGCCTTTTTTGTTGTGCGAAACGGGACGACTCCCAAAATGCCGCTCGGTAAACGAAACGCTTTCTTATGCACCCGGACGACGATCTACAAACAACGATTTCAAAATGGCCCTTTATTCTGGGGGATGTTCTGCTCGTCGGAACGGCCCTCGCCATTGCCATCCTCGGTGATTGGCAGCTGAGCAACTGGCAGGTGGTTTCGTGCGTGCTTTCGGTGGCGCTTGGGGCGGCTCTCTATGTGCTGCCCTACATCGTGGAATACCAAGTTCGTGTTCACGAGAAGGCAGAGGACCGTTCCGCGGAGTTGCGCATCGTCCGGCGTCAGTTGGCGAATACAGAATCGGAGGTGGAGGCGATTGATCAACGGCTGGAGGCGCTGGTCCTGCAGATTCAGAAATTTAACAAGGCGGCGCCTGAACCAGCGGTGGCGCCGGACGGACCGGTGGACGGATCCGTGGGTCCGGTGGGTCCGGTGGGTCCGGATCGTCCGGTGGGTCCGGATCACAAGGTATCGGTTGCCCGCCCGGTGCGCGCGCCTCGTGAGCGACGCACGGTCGAGCCGAGGATGCTGCAACGGGCGATCGAACAAAAACAGGACAGTGCCTCGGCGGCCGTCAGCCGGATCATTGATGGCCGCTCGAGGGCAGCCGCCGCCGAGGAGGAAGCGGACGATCCCGGCAAAGAAGGTTTGCCTCAAAAGATTGAGGAAGCCGTGCCCGACCTACAGCCTGCACCCGAAGCCGAGCCGGCGGTCACTGCGGATTTATTCGCGGATTCAGAATTGCCGGATCCGATCAAAATGCGACGGACGAAGAAGCTCGATACCGCGGTGATCGCTTCACTGTTTATCGGGATCGGGAACAAACCCTATTTGCGCGGAGGCGGTGGCGGCCTTAACTGGGAGACAGGCGTGGCTATGGAATTTGAGGCGATCGGTAAATGGCGTTGGATCGCTCCGGACGATTTGGAGGCGCCGATTGAGCTTCAGGTTTACCGAAACGATCAGGACCCCGATAAAAAAGGAAAGCACACTCTGGAGCCCGGCCAGCAGCTGGAAATTTCCCCTGAGTTTTAATGAAAGGTGGTGTCCGAGCTCGCTCGGGCCTGTGGTGTTGTAGGCCGTCCGCGAGGCCAACGGGCCGAGTATGAGGGGAGCCCGCGCAAGCGCGGACGCCACCATAAATCGGAGGTGGTGTCCGAGCTCGCTCGGGCCTTTGGTGTTGTAGGCCTGCGGCATTGCCTCACAGAAACGGTCACTGCCGCAGCAACTCGCGAAAAGCGGCTTCATCCAAAATTGGGATGCCGAGCTTCTCGGCCTTGGCATACTTTGAACCGGCGGCTTCACCAGCCAGTAGATAGTCGGTTTTTTTACTAACGCTTGAGCTGGTGCGTCCGCCGGCCGCCTCAATCATTTGGGTGGCCTCGTCGCGGGTCAGTTCGGGCAGGCTGCCGGTCAGCACAAATACCTTCCCAGCCAGCGCTCCGTCGGCGGTGGCCTGGCGGCTGCTGGCCAAGTTCAGACCGCAGGCCTTGAGCTGCTCGATGAGCGCTTGGTTGGTAGAATCGTCAAACCAGGCGTGGATGCTCTGGGCCATGATGCTGCCGATGCCGTCGACCGCCTCCAGTTGCTCCTCGGTGGCGTCGGCGATGGCGTCGAGGGAGTCGAAGTTGGCCTCCAGATCCTTGGCGGATTGCTTCCCGACGTGGGGAATGCCAATGCCGTGGATGAGTTGCCAGAGCTCGCGCTGCTTGCTGGCGGCAATCGCGGCGATTAGATTTTCGGCCGATTTCTCGGCAAACTTATCGAGCTGCAACACCTCCACTTCGGACAGGGAGTAGAGGTCGGCGGGCGTTTTCGCGAGGCCCCGTTGCACGAGTTGTTCGACGACCGCGGTGCCGAGGTGGTCGATGTCCATACAGGCGCGGCTGGCAAAGTGCTGGAGCGCCCGCTGCTGGCGAATCGGATCGTCCTTGCTGTTGATGCGCCAGACGGCTTGGCTCGGGTCGCGCGAGGCGTCGAGCCCGAGCGCCCTGATATGTTCGCCAAAATCAAAGGGCTGGCTGTCGGCCGGACGTTTATCGAGATTCACGCTGAGCACCTGGGGGATAATCTCGCCGGCTTTTTGCACGAGCACGGTATCGCCCGGACGGAGGTCTTTGCGGCAAATCTCGTCCTCGTTGTGCAAGGTGGCACGCGAGACAATGGTGCCGGCCAGTTGCACCGGCTCAAGGATGGCTACCGGCGTGACTGCGCCCGTTCGCCCAATCTGCAAGCTGATTTCTTTAAGTCGCGTTTCCGCCCGCTCGGCCTCAAACTTATAGGCGATCGCCCAGCGGGGCGCCTTCGAGGTGTAGCCGGCTTCCTCCTGCAAGGCGAAGGGGTCCAGTTTGACAACGGCACCATCCGTCGGGTAGGCAAAGCCCTGGCGTAATGTATCGAGTTCTTCGATACTTTTCCAGGCTTGCGCAATGCCATCGGCTAGCCAGTATTTCTCAAGAACGGGGAACCCCCAGGCTTTGAGATGCGTTTGGATGTCCGACTGCGCCGAGAAGTAGTTGCCCGGTTCGCAGGCCCCGATACCATAAAGGATGCAGTTCAGCGGACGCTGGCGTGCTTCGGCTGGGTCGAGAAGTTTAATGGTGCCGGCTGCCAGGTTGCGCGGATTGGCGTAAAGTGGCTCGCCGGCTTGCTCCCGCGCATGGTTGATTTTCTCAAAGGCCTCATGGCGCATGTAAACCTCGCCCCGCACCTCAAGCACCGCCGGTGCGTCGGTGATGGAGTCGGGGATCGCCTCAATTGTGCGGACGTTGCGCGTAATGTCGTCGCCTTCAATCCCATTGCCCCGGGAGACGGCACGGACGAATTGCCCGTCCTCATACGTCAGGCTGACAGCGACGCCATCGATTTTCGGTTCGACGAGGTAGGTAAGTTTTTGCTCGGGAAAAAGTCGTTCGAGCCGTCGGCCGAATTCTATCAACTCCTCGGAGCTGTAGGTGTTGTCGAGGCTCAACATAGGTTTGCGATGGCGGTAGCTTTCGAAGGCTTCGAGACGGTCGTCACCGACGAATTGGGTGGGGGAGGCCTCCAAATCGAATTCAGGGTGGGCCGCTTCGAGTTCGGCCAGTCTGGTCTTAAGTCGATCGTAGGCCTGGTCATCGATCATTGGTTGCGCCGCTTTGTAGTAGAGGCGGTCGTGTTGGGCAATCTCCGCACGAAGTTTGCTGATTTCTTTTTCGGGATCGGGCATGCCGACGATTGAATCCGGGTCAGACAGATTGTAAAGCGGGCAATCAGCGCTTTCTGCTTGAATTCTCAACAAACCCACCCACGCTCCTTGGCTTCTTATTTGGACCCGGATGCGTATTCATGTTGGCCGGGCATTTCACCCAATCCAACCTATTATGACGTTCCATGAACTTGGACTCGATGAGTCTATTCTTAAATCTATCGACGAATTCGGCTTTAAAGTGCCGACCCCTATCCAGGCCGGTGCCATCCCACATGTCCTCGCTGGCCGTGATGTAATCGGCTCCGCGCAAACCGGAACCGGAAAGACGGCGGCCTACGCGCTCCCTATTCTGCATCGTCTCGGCGGACACAAACCCGGCGCGGCGCCCCGTTGTCTCATTCTCGGGCCGACCCGCGAACTGGCGGCGCAAGTCGAAGATCAGTTCGATGCCTACGGCAAATACTGCGCGCCCAAGTGCTGCCTGATTCACGGTGGGGTGGGCTATGGCAAGCAGATCGAGGAAATTAAGGCGGGCGCGGATGTCGTCATCGCCACGCCGGGTCGTCTCATTGATCATATCCAACAGAAGAATTTTGACCTTAAGTCGATCGAGGTCCTCGTGCTCGACGAGGTGGATCGTATGCTCGACATGGGCTTCATCGACGATGTCACCCGTATCATCAAAATGTGTAACCGGGACCGGCAGACACTGCTCTTCTCTGCCACTGTATCCGAGGACATCAAGCGTCTGACCGAGAAAAGTCTGAAAAACCCCGTCGATGTGAGCATCGGTATTAAGCTAACGCCTGCCGAGACGGTCACGCACGTGATTTATCCCGTCGGAGCCATGCAGAAATTTGACCTCTTGATCGCGCTGATTGATCAGATGGAGATCGATAGCATGATCATCTTCTGCCGGATGAAAGTGGGGGCAGACCGTATCACCCGCTGGCTGCAAGAGCGCGGTTTGAGTTGTGCGGCAATGCACTCAAACCTGCCGCAAAAGACGCGGACCAAGGCCTTACAGGACTTTAAGGAAGGTAAGATCAAGATCCTCGTCGCGACGGATATCGCTTCTCGGGGGCTCGACATCGCGAACGTCACCCACGTCATCAACTACGATGTGCCGGAGCACGCGGAGGACTACGTGCACCGCATTGGCCGAACCGGCCGCGCGCAGCGCGATGGGGATGCGGCCACGATCGTGGCGCCGGACGAAGGCGCAAAACTGGATGCCATCGAAAAATTCATCGATCAGCAAATCCCCCAGCTGAAGCTTGAGGGGTTCAACTACTTCCACGATCCAATCATCCGGAGCACAACTGCGGAAAAGCCTCGTCGCGCTAAGCGCAACTCGGCCACAAGCCGCTTTGGGCGTCGGCGGTAGTCAACGCGGTGAATCTCCTGCTCTTCGACGCTCCCTTCGAAGTCACCCGGCTCGCCGGGGATGATCCAAGGGCTCAGCACCTCCTCAAGGTATTGCAGGCGCGTGTCGGGACACGGGTATTTGTCGGCTTCGTTCGGGGGCTTCGTGCTCGCGCTGAAGTGACTCTTGTTGAGGCGGATGGCGCGATCACCCTGAAAGTCGTCGGTGCGGAGTTGTCGCCCAGCCCCTTGCCGATTCGATTACTGATCGGCTTGCCGCGGCCGCACACGGCGAAGCGGCTTCTTTTTGAAGCCGCCAGTATGGGTGTGCAAGCGCTGCATTTTTTCGAGTCGGAGCAGAGCGAGCCGTCCTATGCGCAGAGCAGTCTATGGACGACGGATGCATGGAAAGAGCGCTTGCGACTGGGCACGGAGCAGTCCTTCGCCACGCACGTCCCCGAAGTGGCAATGCATACCGACCTGCAGTCAGCCATTAGTTTTCTTCAAGGCAGCGGCGCGCACCTGGCGCTCGATAATTATGAGGCGGCCGGGTCACTTCCAGAGGTTTTGGGCGATGGTGCCGAAAGCGCCGTGATCGCCCTGGGGGCCGAGCGCGGCTGGTCGGCCGGGGAGCGGGATGTCTTCCGCAAAAACGGCTGGCGGCTGGCGCACCTTGGTGCGCATGTCATGCGCCTGGAAACGGCCTGTTCGGCAGCTATTGCTGCGACGGCCGCTTGCCTGGGCTTTTACGAAACGCAGACCTCGACGCTCTTGTAGCCTACAGGCCCGGCTATTCGGCCTCAACCGGATCGCTCAAAGCGCTAGCCAAGTCGGGCAGGTGCAGCCGGCCAAGCTGCCCGCGAACGAGTTTCTTCTGAGTATGCGGAGCTGTGATGGTCGGCTCTCCGGTGAGAATGCCCTGTTCGACGAGAAAGCGGTCCGCTTTGATGAAAGTCAGGGTTCTCCACGGTTCTTTGTTAAAGAAGCCATGCCCCGCGCCAACGGCAGACCACCATTCCACTGAACCGTCAATGTCAAGCGCTTGCATCCGTGCATACGCCCGATTCCAGCCTCGCAACCAGAAATCGTCTTCAGTTCCCCAGAAAACAATCATCGGAGCCGTCTCTGAACTAAGATTGCGTTCCACGTCGACCTCAGGATCTTTTTGGTCGTCGGCTGGCTTGAAGGCCGGATTAAAAAGTAGGTAGGCCACCACTGAGGTGTCAATAGCCTCCGAGTCCTCCGGATCATTCAACCCCGGAGTATTGGTGGCCAGCAAAGCAATATGCCCACCCGCCGAGCCACCTCCGGCGATGACTCGCTCGGGATCAATCCCCAACTGAGCCGCGTTTTGCTTGAACCAGCGGATCGCGCTTTTTGCATCGGTGATGCAGACGCGCTTGCGCGAGCGGGTCGCCGCGGGGCTCTCAATTTTCGCTTGGTCGGCAAAGCGGTAATGTGCCGTCGCCGCGACGAGACCCCGGCTCGCGAGATAGTGGCACAGCTCTCTGAATTGGCTTCGATTACCCTTACTCCAGCCGCCCCCGTGAAACAGAATCACACCGGGAACCCGGGCGGTCGCGGGATCATGGCCCTCGGGAAAATGGATCTCAATCTCGCCCCGTTCGCCATTTTGCGGCTTATAGGTGAAGATAGTCCCCTCCGGGGCGTCCTCCGGAAGTGGAGCCCCGTAGACGAACAGAGCGGTGAAGAGCAGACAGAGAAGAATGAGTGGGGTTTTCAACATAGCACTAGCAGCCTTGATAGTCCCCTGACTGGCACAAGAACATTTTTCGGTGGCCCCAAGCTCCCAAGCCAATACAAGCACTGTAATGGTAAATCGTAGGTATATTTAATTATTTGAGTCTTTAATATGAAATTTATTTGAACCGAACCGGAATAAACGTCGTTTTCTACATGTAAACAATTCAAAATTATGTCCAGGCTACAAAATTGTGTCACAAAACTGCGCCGGGCTATCAGTGAAATGAAGAATGCGGGCCAAGCGGAGACCGCTCGTGAGGCGATCCAGTCCAGTAGTCTGGAAGCGTCGGAGAAGGAAACGTTGCTGGGACAGCTGGACTGATAGACCACTACATCCATTGAAACCGTGCCCAGGTTCCGCTTGGGACGGTGAAGACATCGTCGGCTCCGGTTAGCAGCATCTCGCCACACTCGACTTGGCCCTGGCCGAGGAGCTGTTGTAGCAGATTTTTCAATACGATCGGGGTGAACCCAGGCGTATGGCTGGTCAGATAGACGAAACAGGGCTGGTCCGTGAGAACTTTTTTGACGAGCTCAAGCGTCTCCAGGAGGGCGTGCTCAATTTTGTAAAGTTCACCCCCCTTGCCGCGCCCAAAGGAGGGCGGGTCGAGGAGGATGGCATCGTAGCGGCGGCCCCGTTTGATCTCGCGGCTGAGGAATTTATTGACATCGTCCACGATCCAGCGGATGGGGTGATCCTCAAGGGCGTTGAGTGTTGCGTTTTCGCGGGCCCATTGGACCATGCCCTTGGATGCATCGACGTGGCAAGCGTGGGCTCCGCCCTGCGCCGCCGCAAGGGTGGCGCCGCCCGAGTAGGCGAAGAGATTGAGGAAGTGGAGGGGCTCGCTGCGGCGGCGGGTGGCTTCACCGAGGGTGCTGCGTATCCAGTCCCACATGGCGCGGGTTTCGGGAAATACGCCGAGGTGGCCGAAGTCGGTGGTCGATAACTTCATGCGTACGCCATTGACCTCGGCGATCCACGAGTTGGGCAATTGATCGCGTCCGCGCCACTCGAGGCCCTGCTTGCGGGTGAAGAAGGCGTCCGCAGTTTTCCAAAGGACTGGACGCCTCGGGTTCCAAACGGCTTGCGCGCAGGGGCGGTCGAGGGTGATTTCGCCAAAGCGTTCCAGCTTGCGCCCGTGGCCGCTGTCGAGGAGTTCGTATTCGTTCATAGGAAAAATCGGGTTCGGAAGTGCTTGCGAATGGTGAACACCTTGGGGGGATAAAGCGGAAGGTCCAACACGAAAGGTGGGAGTGCTGTCGAGCGTTCAAATTTCAGCGGTTCCCTGTCAGAGGTATCGGCCACCTTTACGCGCTTTCTTTTGATTTTGAGGCCTTCCCCGTTATGCTTGCGGCGTGGCAGTAACAACAACAAAAGACGGCCTGGTTCGGTCGACCTCGCGGGGACTCTACTGTGCGGCGGGCGATTTTTACATCGACCCCTGGCGCCGGGTGGACCGTGCCCTCATTACGCACGCGCACAGCGATCACGCGCGCAGTGGCATGGCGTCTTACCTGACAGCCGAGGGTGGGGTCAATGTGTTGCGCGAGCGCATCGGTCTGGATGCGCCGGTCTCGGGAATCGCTTACGGAGAGCAGCGCCGGATTGGGGATGTGGTGGTTTCCTTCCATCCGGCCGGGCACCTCCTCGGCTCCTCGCAGATACGGGTGGAGCATCGTGGCGAGGTTTGGGTGATCACGGGTGATTACAAAATAGCGCCGGACGCCTCCTGTGAGGCCTTTGAGCCGGTGCCCTGTCACCACCTCATCACGGAGGCGACCTTTGCGCTGCCGGTTTATAAGTGGCCGGAGTCATCGGTTGTCTTTGAGCAGATCAATCAGTGGTGGCGGGAGAATCAGGTAGAGGGGCGCACCTCGGTCCTATTTGCCTACGCCCTGGGTAAGGCGCAACGGGTGCTTTGTGGGGTTGATCCCAGCATTGGCCCGATTGGGGTGCATGGAGCGGTGGAGAAGATGCTGCCTCACTACCGTGCGGCGGGGCGACCCATACCCGATGGAATCGTCAAAGCCAGCGTGGACTACAAGGACTTACTCAAAAAGCGAGGGCTGATCGTGGCTCCGGGATCGGTACAGAACACGCCCTGGCTACGGAAATTTGCGCCCTATTCGCTGGCCTTCGCCTCAGGATGGATGGCGATTCGCGGGGCGCGGCGGCGGCGGGCGTTGGACCGCGGCTTTGTTGTGTCGGACCACGTCGATTGGCAGGGTATTTTGGATACGGTCGCGGCGACCGGGGCGGAGACGGTGGGGGTGACCCATGGCTATGCCGACCCCCTGGTCCGGTGGCTGCGTGAAGAACGTGGATTGAAGGCCTATGAGGTCGTGACGCGCTTTTCGGGTGAGGGTTTTGAGGACAGTGATGACTCGGGTGAGCGTGAGCGTGGCGTTGACGAGAAAGGTTCGGCATGAGGCGATTTACGGAGCTCTTCATGGAGTTGGACGCGTCCAACCGCAAGACGGCCAAGTTGGCGGCTTTAAAGCGCTATTTCGCGGAGGTTCCGGCGGCGGACGGGGCATGGACGGTTTTTTTTCTGACGGGGCAGCGGCTGAAGCGGCCGATTAAGTCACGTGACTTTCGTGAGTGGGCGGGGGCAGTCTGCGGCTATCCGACCTGGATGGTGGAGGCCTGTTACGGGCATGTGGGTGATCTGGCAGAGACACTGGCCTTGCTGCTGACAGAGAGGAAGGAGGCGGGGCAGCAAAGCGATCTCCCGCTCCATGCGCTGGTCGAGGAAGTGATCGTTCCGCTGCGGGGGATGGAGCCTGCGGCGCAGCGGGAGCGGGTCGTTGAGGTTTGGTCGCAGCTGGATGGAGAGAGTTGTTTCATCTTTAATAAATTGATCACCGGGGGCTTTCGGGTCGGGGTGAGTTTGGCAATCGTCAGTGCCGCGCTGGCTGAACTCGCCGGGGTGGAGCCGGCGGTCATGGCGCATCGCTTGATGGGCACCTGGGAGCCCACAGCGGCGGCCTATCGCTCGCTTTTTTCCGGAGAGTCGACTGGAGACGAATCTGCCAAGCCCTATCCATTTTGTTTGGCCTACCCTTTGGACGAGTCGGCCCGCGCGGCCCTCGGTCGGGTTGAGGACTGGCAGATCGAGTGGAAGTGGGACGGCATTCGGGCTCAGTTGATTAAGCGCGGTGGTGAGGTCATCATCTGGTCGCGGGGCGAGGAAATGGTGACCGAGCAATTTCCTGAAGTGGCTGAGGCGGCGGCACACTGGCCGGATGCGGTGGTCCTGGATGGAGAGTTGCTGGCCTGGTCTGATTCAGAGAACCGGCCCGCCCCGTTCTCTGACTTGCAGCGGCGGCTGGGGCGGAAAACGGTCGGCCCCAAGCTACAGCGGGAAGTACCGGTGATCTTCATGGTCTACGATGTTTTGGAAATGGATGAGGAGGACCTCAGAGGCCTCGGGAGCGCCGAACGGAGGCAGCGCTTGGAGCGATGGGTGGAGGGGGTACCGGAAGCGTGTTTCCGCCTTTCGCCGCAAATCAAAGCTGAATCCTGGGAGGCGGTCGCCCAGCTACGCGAGAAATCCCGGCGTCGGCGGGTTGAGGGACTCATGTTGAAGCGCAATGACGCCGTCTACCACGCCGGCCGGAAAAAGGGAGATTGGTGGAAGTGGAAGGTGGCGCCCTTCACTGTGGATGCGGTCATGGTCTACGCACAGCAGGGTCATGGGCGACGAGCTGGGCTTTACACGGATTATACATTCTCGGTTTGGTCGGGTGAGCAGCTTTTACCCATTGCCAAAGCCTACTCCGGCTTGAGCGATGCCGAAATCCGCAAAGTGGACCGCTGGATCCGCCAAAATACCCTCGATTCGCACGGTCCGGTACGCGTGGTGCGGCCCGAGCTGGTCTTTGAAATCGCTTTTGAGGGGATACTGGAATCGAAGCGGCATAAGTCGGGGCTGGCGGTGCGCTTTCCGCGCATTCTGCGCTGGCGGATCGATAAGCCCCCGAACGAGGCGGATACGCTCGAAACGATGCAAGGCTTATTGGATCGGGGCTAGGGCGTTTGCCGAGGCGTTTTGCGGGAGGCTTACTGCTGGTTTGGCTTTACAAATTTTTCAATAGATGGCTTGACGAAGTGTTCCCGTGGCCTACGCTGCCCCACTCAAATAGGCCGATGGTGTAATGGTAGCACAACGGTTTTTGGTACCGTTTGTCGGGGTTCAAATCCCTGTCGGCCTGCCACTTTTAAGCGTCCCGTTCATGCGGGGCGCTTTTTTTTGGCAGAATGATTTTTTTGCGGAATGATCCTGTTGAGACAGCCGGGCACGGATTCGGGCACCTAGAGCCGCACGGGCAGTCCCTTGGACTTTAAGTGCTCTTTTGCTTGCCGGATGGTGAAGGTGCCAAAGTGGAAGATGGACGCGGCCAGCACGGCGCAGGTTTTCCCATCGATGATGGCGTCGGCGAGGTGTTCCAGACTGCCGGCACCTCCAGAGGCGATTACAGGGACTTCGACGGCCTCGCTGACAGCGCGGTTTAGGGCGTTGTCGAATCCGGCTTTGGTGCCGTCAGAATCCATGCTGGTGAGGAGGATTTCGCCAGCGCCGAGCGAGACCACCCGCTGCGCCCATTCAACTGCATCGAGTCCGGCCGGTTTACGGCCGCCGTGAGTATAGACCTCCCATTTGTCCGGCTGGCCGGGCACGCGTTTGGCATCGACGGCCACGACGATACATTGATTGCCGAAACGGGCGGCGGATTCGCGGATCAAATCCGGATTGAGAATGGCGGCGGTGTTGAGGCTGACCTTGTCAGCCCCGGCATTGAGCATTGCACGGATGTCATCGACCGTGCGGAGTCCGCCGCCCACGGTGAGGGGCATGAAGCATTCGGAGGCCGTGCGCTCGACCACATCGATCATCGTCTTACGCTCGTCGCTCGATGCCGTGATGTCGAGAAAGACAAGCTCGTCGGCCCCCTGCTGCTCATAGGCCTTGGCTTGTTCGACAGGATCACCCGCATCGATTAGATTGACGAAGTTGACGCCCTTGACCACGCGCCCGTCATGAACGTCAAGGCAGGGAATGATGCGAATGGAGAGCACTTGGATTATTCGTCCGCAAAGGCGATATCGGGCTCAAATGAGAGGGCCAGGCGGTATTGGGTGCCAGGCCGCATGACGAGGGGCCGGTCGCGCTGGAGGATCTGCAGGTAGTGCAGATTGCCGTAGTAGGTGCGCATCTTCGGGTCTTCCGTGACGACTTCGAGATCCTTCCATTCCGCCTGGAAGTCGTCCTTGATAACTTCGGTGCCGTGGCCGCCCTCGCCGAGGGTGAACGCAGTGCCGACGCGGTAGCGACTATGTGGTGCGGCAATGGCGAGAATGTAGCGCATCTTGTCGAGTGTGACCTGTTGTTTTACGGTGAAGCAAAACTCGCAGGTGATCTTCTTTTTAAGGAAGGACCAAACGACCTTGCAGCTGCCGAGACCGTTGACGACTTCTTCGTCTTTTGTCACGAGTTCAGGCTGGTCGTATTTGAAAGTGAGGGCGTTGCGGAGGCCCATGCTCGTGGTGCAATTTTTGCCATAGAAGGAGGGGATAACTACCTTATCTCCAAAGGTGAGCTCCGGCTGCATGATCGGCAAATAGTGATCGACGGGCCAATCGAAGATCCCCGGCGAGTGGGGGAAGGCGAGGTAATCGCAGGTCCCCTTGCCGAGTTTGCTGGAGGCCATGAGGGGCAACTGGAGTGCCAGACCGGACTCTGGATCCTGGTAAACGAAAAGGCCCTGCTCCTTGCGGTGCGACTTATCGAAACTGACGTAGCGAGCCACCTTGCGGGCGGGCACGGCGGCGGATGGTGCCGCGCTGCCACCGGCAGAGCGGGCGAGGCGTGACCATTGGCAAAGATAGCGAGCGGCATCGAAGTTGGCCATACGCGTGGTGTGGTAGGGCACCGTGTTGCGCTCCTCGTCGCGGATGACAAGGGCGCCGCTTTCCTGGTCAAGGTAGGTCACAAAGAAATTCATGAAAAGGCGACGCACGGTATCGACGTAAAGGTCGCGTTGGTTGGGTGCGATCCAGCCATCGCGCAGTGCTTGTAGGACCAAGCTGATGCAGTGCATTTGGCCATAGGCCCCAAGAGAGCGGCCATAAGCCCAACCGACGCCGTCCTGGCGCGCTAGGTCCGGGATCAGCTTTAAGTATTTCTCCGAGTAGGACCGGAGGCTGGGAAGCTTGCGCTCACGCAAGTGCAGGTTTGCATGGAGTTGAAGCGACTGCCGTATAAAGACGAAACTGAGCACGCCGTAGATATCGAAAGCACCGCCTAGGCGGTTTTCCTCTCCTCCCGCATCGTCGAAATATCCAGTCGAGGAATTGCTGTCAATCCGTTCTAAAAAGCGGTCAATGAGCCGACCGGTCTCGTCCTTTTTGGAGAGACCGAGGCTGAACCGGGTGACGGCCTTGGCGATATTGAAAGCCTGGTAGTGGTTTTCGTAGTCGCTGCGCTCAAGGAGCAGCTTGTCCAGTTGTTCACGGGTCGGATCCATGAGGCGCTCCCAGACAGCGTTCCGGTCTTTGGCCGGGCTGAAGGACAACAGGCCGAGTGCCGCGTAAGCGAGCCCGTTCTCCATTTCCTCCGAACTAAACGCCTGGGCGGTGACGGTGCGCGCCGCCAGATCAATCAAATCGTAGTCGCCCAGCGTGGTCTCGTTGGTTGCACGGTAGTATTCACCGATCGCAAGAGCGGCGTGACCGGGTTCATCCATACGGCTGGACTCTCCAGCGACAGGGGTCACCGTGCCTTGCTCGGTGATTGATTCTAAATTTTGACCCAAAATGGATTGGGCCATGTCGAGGCATTGATCTGCAAAGTTTTCCATCAGTAGTAAGACGCACCCACGGTGCAAGCAAGCCGATGAGGAAGGTTTCCCGAGCTCAAGTTGTCAACAGCATTCAAAGATAATCACAATTGCGCCCGTTCCACTCTGGAGGAGGCGTAAAATCTATTGACCTGCTGCCGTGTCAGGTTTGGGTTTCGTATATAAGTTTTTTTAACATCAACGATAAGGCGGAAAACGCCGCTCACCCCTACTACCCACCCAAGAAAATGACTACTGACAATACCTCCATGGAGTCGGTCTCGCATGAGCACCGCAAATTTCCACCGTCTGCGGATTTTGTAAAGAATGCTCACATCAGCGGATCGGACGCTTACCAGGAGATGTATGAAAGAAGTCTGCGGGAGCCGGAAGCTTTTTGGGCGGACGCTGCGAGTGAGCTCCATTGGTTTAAAAAATGGGATACAGTGTTGGACGCATCCGAAGCGCCCTTTTTCAAGTGGTATGCGGGGAGTCGGACGAATCTTTCCTACAACTGCCTAGACCGCCATGTCGTCGAGGGGCGCGGCGATAAGGTCGCGATTCACTGGGAGGGCGAGCCCGGGGATAGCCGCGATATATCCTACGCTGAACTTCTCTGCGAGGTCTGCCGCTTTGCCAACGTGCTCAAAGCGAAGGGCATCAAAAAAGGAGACCGGATTGCGATTTACCTGCCTATGATTCCTCAGCTGGCGGTCGCTGTGTTGGCCTGCGCGCGGATCGGGGCGGTCCATTCGGTGGTGTTTGCGGGATTTTCGTCGGATTCGATCCGTGATCGTGTGCTGGACAGTGAGACCTGCATGGTGATTACAGGCGATGGTGGCTACCGCCGGGGTAAGCTGCTCGAATTGAAAAAAATCGTTGACGAGGGGGTAGCCGATTGCGCCTGCGTCAAGAACGTCATTGTCGTCAAGCGCGGTGAGGCGCATCCAGTCGATTGTCCGATGCAAGCGGACCGCGATAGCTGGTATCATGATCTGATTGTCAATGTGAGCGACGAATGCCCTGCGGAGGAAATGGAAGCGGAGGACCTGCTCTTCCTCCTGTATACAAGTGGGACGACGGGCAAGCCAAAGGGGATCATGCACACCACGGCAGGTTATCAGGTCTACAGCTACCTGACGGCTAAGTATGTTTTTGATTTGAAGCAGGACGACGTTTACTGGTGCACCGCAGATGTCGGCTGGATCACAGGCCATACCTACATTGTCTATGGCATCCTGCAAAACGGCGTCACCCAGGTGATGTATGAAGGTGCGCCCAACCACCCCGATGCGGGTCGATTCTGGGAGATCATCGACAAATACAAGGTCTCAATTTTCTACACCGCTCCCACCGCGATCCGCGCGTTTATGAAATGGGGCGATCATTGGTTGGATGGAAAGGATCTTTCGTCGCTGCGGCTGTTGGGCACGGTCGGAGAAGCGATCAATCCGGAGGCGTGGATCTGGTATCATGAAATGATCGGGGGAGCGCGCTGCCCCATCGTGGATACTTGGTGGCAGACAGAGACGGGTGGCCATATGCTCACGCCACTGCCCGGCGCAACGCCGACCAAGCCCGGCTGCGCAACCGTGCCTTTTTTTGGTGTGGAACCTGCCATCCTGAGTGATGACGGAGAGGAGGTCCCCGCGGGTATTTTGGCCATCAAGAAGCCCTGGCCCGGGATGCTTCGGGGGATCTACGGTGATCCGCAGCGTTTTAAAGACACCTACTGGTGCAAGTGGGGCGGTCAGTATTATTTCCCCGGAGACGGTGCGCGACGCGATGAGGATGGCTTCATCTGGATTCTTGGCCGGGTCGATGATGTGGTGAATGTGTCGGGGCACCGAATTGGGACCGCCGAGCTGGAGAGCGTCTTTGTTGAACACAAAGACGTGGCGGAGTCAGCCGTCGTCGGGATTCCGCATGCTATTAAGGGGACGGGGCTGATCGCTTTTGTCACTGTGATTGAGGGCCGTGTCCATGACGATCACTTGCGTAAAGAATTGGTCGCCATGATTGATAAGAGCATTGGGAAGTTTGCCCGCCCCGATCGCATCCTTTTCGCCTCAGACTTGCCCAAGACCCGTTCCGGAAAAATTATGCGGCGACTACTGCGCGATATCGCCGAGGGGAAAGAACTCGGCAACACGGCTACCTTGGCGGATCCTTCCGTCGTCGAAGCATTGCAGAGGCAGTATCTGAAGGCGTAGTTCGAACCGCTCAGGGTATCGTTGACTCGCTCAGGGTATCGGCTGGCGGCCAATCGTGCCGACTAAGGTCTCGATGTAGTTTTTCGAGCTAACGCGGATCAGTGTCTCCTTTGCAGCTGTTAGTCGGCGCTCGACATTCAGACGCTTCGCCACGCTTACATGCGTCTTGCGCTGGAGGAAGTTTTCCAGGTAGGCGACGTGCTTTTTCCAAAGTGCCACATCGCTGGTCTGTTGGCTTTGTAAACGCTCAGCATACCAATCGCTGCGCAACATCGACTCACGGGTGAAGAGCTCGCGGATTTTTGGAGAGTCCAGGTCCTCACCTTCGAAGGTGCCCTCTCGCATGATATGCAGCAACGCTCTCAGCGGTGGGCAGGCCTCATTGATCGAGCCATCCTCGAAGTAATTAGCGGCGACCTCCTGATGGGCGGCAATGATCGTATTCATGCCTTCGACGAAGGTCTCCATGTCCTGCAGTTCCGGTCGGAGCATTGCCTCGTTTAGCACTGAAGTCGGACTGTTGAAAACACGGCCGAAGAAGATGCGGACGAATTTTGCGGTGATACGGTAGCCTATGCGGCTGGCCAGTACTTTTTGGCCATTGTGTTCGAAGTCCTCTACCTTCTCCAGGTAGCCGTGCTCGATCAGCCACTTCGGATCGGTTTCCTCGCTCTTCAGACGGCACCAAATCTCGGGCACCAACAGGCTAATATCGTGGTCCACGCGGAAGTTCGGGCCAACATAGCCAGCTGCCGTGATGAAGGCCGGTTGCTCGGTGACGAGATAGGCCACCAGTGCGTTGTTCAAGTCGTAGATCGGAGGCAGCGCATTGAATGGAGCCTTCGTTAAAGCTCCTTCAGAGCCGGCACCCGTCGTCGATGGAGACTTGCCGGTGATACTGGCAATGAATTCCATGAAGAGCTCGGGAAGTTCCATGTGATGAATCGGATTGAAGACGCAGAGCGGTTTGACGCCCGACTCGGGTTCTGCCGGATTGTTGCGACGACCGGGCAGGATCGAGGTGACTGGCCGGAGTAGAGGCGATTGTGAGTCCTGCCGGCGGTAGAGCCGCGAACTTATGTCCGCCAAGTAGACCGCCCTCGGGTCCTTAAGGTCCGGGCGAACCTGGAGATAGCGGGGATTCTTCGTCGGGCTACCATCCACAATGCGCGGGTAGGCATTGGTGCTGTAGTAGTCAGGCGATTTACCGGCATCAAATTTTAGGATCAGGTTGCGCATCGGCTCAGTGTATTGGCCAAATCGGATTGCGTCTTCGGTCTCTTCTTTGGCGAAGGCACGCGTCAGGGGCGCGTAGTTACTAAGGAAGGCTCCCTTGGAACTGAGGTCCGCTTCAGCCCCCTTGTCGTAGCCGCGGATGATGGCGTCGTCAGGGCGCTGGAAGAAACGGTATTCGCAGTTGTGCACAAACTTGGCCGAGGGTAGGGACCAACCCGGTGGCAGGCTTTTCAACTGAGAGGTCGGTGCGACCACCGAAGCAGTGATGTCGTCTTCCAGGGAAATTTTCGCTGCGGGCATGAAGTCTTTGCGCAAGCCAAAGGTTCGCCAGGAGCCGTTTGCAGTGTATCCAACACGCAGATACTGGGTCAGCATGGGTTGCTCGCGGTAGCGAAGGATGTTGCCAGGTTCGCCATCGATTAAGTCAACGGCAAAGCGCTTCCGCCAGTGACCACCCCAATCCTCCTTGTAGAAGCGTTTGATAATAAAGACGAGCTCTTTGACGTGCTGCGGAATTGAACGAAGCCACTGGTTATACGATTCAGTATAATCGGCCTCGGATGGAGTCAAGAGTTTGATGACAGAGCCCAGAGACCGATCTTTACTCAGAAGCAATCTTCCCTTCGGCTTGTTCTTCGAACCGTCTAAAAAACGGTCCCCATATTCGCGATTGATGATTTCCTCAACCAGATCAAAGTCTTTTTCGAAATCCTTCACAAAAACAGGGCCGGAGATAATTGCGTCTGTTATTGGCTTGGAGATTTCTGATTTGCCACCGCCTGAAACGGTGCAGGGTTTGTGGCAGACTCGGCTCTCCGCCGTATGGCCTACGAGTCGCCAACGGCGCCCCTCGGCTGGCTTGATCATTTGGACCTTATAGCCCGATGGGAGGACGTAGGTATTGATGGGAAGCAGTTTGATCGTCTGCGGATCCCCTTCCTTTGTCCACGTAATGCTCTGGGAATTGAGTTCGATCCGGGAATCCTCTGGTATGTAAAGGATATCCGGATACAGTTTGTCGATTGCGTAGCCCTCAGGTTTGAGGTCGATGCGGTCGTTGTAGCGCGCGACCACTCCGTCGAAGGTTTGGTCGACTTCGGAGTAATACTGACTGAGCTGAAAGTCCTCACCGAGATCGTAGCCGGTAAAAGCGAGCGTCCCACCAGCGTGCTCTTCTTCCGCCAGACCATGCAGATTCGCGGACAGGCTGATCTGGGTCTTAACCTCCTTCTTGCAGTAGCCGAAGTAGTTGTCGGCAATCGCGGTTACGACGATCCCCCGTGCGTCGCGGCAGGTGATCTTGAAGGCTCCACCGTCGTTGTAGAGTTCATCTTCCGTTTCCCAGCACATACCATCCCGTTTTTGCCGGTCGGTAGCCTCTTTAAACTGTGGTAGCCCCAGCTCTTTCTTCGTTGTCCCCATTAAGTGGGGCGCAAGTATCACACAGCCGCTGTGACCGGTCCAATGTTCGGGGTCCAAAGCCGCGTCATTTTCCGCAATATATGGGTCGCCGCCGTTGCCGAAAATGGATTCGACAAAGTCGAGATTCGAAACCAGATTGCCCGGAGCAAAGAAGCGCACTTCCATCGTCTTTTCTTTGCAGAACCCACTCACCTCGGGAAGCACCACCGGTCGAAGGAGCAGCGAGACCCAGGCCTTGGCCTTTTCTTTTTCGTTCGCGAGGAAGGGGAGGGTTTTGAGAACTTCCGGAGCGCCGCGCAGGGCCTTCGAGAAAAGGCGGGCTGCGGCGATTTTTGGTACCGCTTTTTTATCATTGGGAATTGGCAGGCCACCTTCCGTTACGTGAAAAACTCCTTTGGTCGTTCGGCGGTCGCTTTTCGGGTTGTGCAAGACCCCTTGTTGAATCCGGTAAGAGTCCATGATCTCGGAAGAGAAGTGATCACCCTGGGCAGGAACGGACAAAGTGCGGGCAACGCCGTGGCGATCCAGATTGAGTGTCTCGCCAGGCAGGTAGGGGATATCGTCGGCATCCAGCTCGCTGAAGTAATCTGCCAGAAAGTCCTGCACCCGTTGGTCGCAGGGAGGGAGATGGTTGGCCAGAAGGCGAGACTTCTCCTGGTAACTGGCTAGGAGGGAACGGCTCAACCCACTGATCTCCGTGCAGGTTAGGGCTTTAAAGGTCGGCTGACCAATCGATGTGAGTTTTAGGTTTACGTATTCGCGAAGCGATTGTTCATCGTGCGCGTAGTCGGCTGTTTTTGGATCGAGTCCGAGCTGTGTAGAGAAGTCCATGCGTTTAATTTCCAGTTGAGGATTTAATTGTCCGGTCAGCAGAAAACCTGCCGACCCGTTGTCTATTTTAAATCAAAGGAAGGATGCAAGCGGAACCGTGAAATGAAGACCGATTGTATTCCAAAAAATCTTTGAATAAGCCCAACTGATTTCCCCGACATCAAGATAAAAGCACCAGACGTCAACGGCTTAACCCGAGTTCCGCAGTTATTTAGGGCGTTTTGTTGATAATCAATGACTTGCATCCAAAATCACCGTTTTTTCTCCACTACATTTTGCACAAGTTTGGAGCCTTTGGGCAGGTGCAGTCCCAGATGGGCGAGTAAGATGGCGACGTCTTCGTCGGGTTTGGCGACGGTGCGCAGTCGCAAGTCGATGGTGCGTTCTCCGCGTTTGACTGGCACGACAACGTCCATGGAGCGGATGGTGGCGACAGCCTCGACGATTTTGGCCGCGCGGGTGCCAAGGCCTTTGCCTGCCATCCACATTTCCAATGATCGCCAAAGGGCAAGGCTGAGGAAGCAGACGAGCAGGTGCGCTTCCACCCGTTCGGTTTTCTGATGGAAGACCGGGCGCAGTCCGATATCGGATTTGGCGCTGCGGAAGGCGGCTTCAGCTTGTGTCACCTAAAAAATATAGCCGGTATATAAATTTGAAGCTTGACGGCTGTTTTGTTTGCTGGATTGTTGCGTGCATGAAACGACGTAGACTAGTGTGTCCTGGTTCGGCATGTATTCATCATGCGATGAGTCGTATTGTGGGGGGGCAGATGCTTTTGGGGGACGGGGAGAAGGAGGTGTTGCGGCGTATGCTCTGGCGTGTGGCGGATTTTTCAGGGGTGGAGGTGCTGACCTACTCGATTATGTCAAACCACTTTCATGTGCTGGTTCGCGTGCCGGAAAAGGACCGGGCGGTTTCGGATGCGGAGCTCCTGCGGCGCTTTAAGGTGCTCTACCCGAAGCCGACGCGGTATCAGACGGCTTCTTTTGCCCACTTGGAGAGGGCGCTTCGGGAGGGTAATGAGGAGGCGGTGGCGGTGCGGGCCCAGCTATTGGCGCGGATGCACGATTTGTCTGCGTTCATGAAGACGCTGAAGCAGCGCTTTTCGATCTGGTATAACCGGAACCATGACAATCGGCTGGGGACCTTGTGGATGGACCGTTTTAAGAGCGTGCTGGTGGAGGAAGGGCAACCCTTTGCAGACGATGGCGGCCTATATCGACCTGAACCCGGTGCGGGCGGGGCTGGTGGAGGACCCGAAGGACTACCGCTGGTGCGGCTATGCGGAGGCTGTGGCGGGGAATTTGAAGGCGCAGCGTGGGCTGGAGGTGGTTTGGGCGACCTATGCGAGTGGCGAGCTACGGGATGCGGGTGGTGGGGTGCGGGATACGGGTGGCGAGTTGCGGGATGCGGGGGGCGGGGCGCGGTTGAGGTCGGCTTTGGCGGCGCATCGGAGTTTGATCTTTGGGAAGGGAGCGTCTCCATGGGATTGCCGGGGGAAGCGGATTGACCGGGCGATGGCGGAGCGGGTCTTGAATGAGGAGAACGGGGAGCTGCCCATGTCGGTGATTTTGCGCTGTCGGGTGCGTTATTTCACGGACGGCGCGGTGTTTGGCACGGCGGAGTTTGTGCGTGGCTACGCGGCGGCGTGGCAGGCAGCGCGTGGGCGACGGCATCCGGTGGCTCCGCGGGCGGCGACGGGTGAGCCCTGGGGGGGCATTGCGGTGGTCAATGCTCTGCGACGGGCGGTTTTTGGCTGAAGCACCTTCGGCGGACAAATTTTATTTCGCTGTTCGAACCGGATCGCACGTGAAGCGTATTTTATGCCTTAGAGGCTTCGTGGATGGCGACGATTGAGAATGTAAGTCCGGTTGCCTGAATCGTATCAAAGCCTACTCGTTTCAGTTGATCGGCCAAGGCAGTTTTTGTGGGGAAGTTTTCAATTGTGCCGGCAAGGTAGTCATAGGCGCTCTTGTCGCCGGTGGCGAGTGCGGCCACCCGGGGGAGGATGTATTTAAGGTAAAAATAGTAAATAGGGCGAAACCAGCGGGCGGGCTGGGAAAACTCGAGAACGAACAGGCGGCCCCCAGGACGGAGCACACGAAGGATCTCCTGCAAGCCGCGCTGGCGATCCTCGAAGTTTCTGACGCCGAACGAGATCGTAACGGCATCAACGGAGGCGTCGGGCAGGGGCAGTTGCATGCAGTCACCAAATGAAAAATCAAGGTCGGCGTAGCTGGGTTTCTTCGATTTTTTGGCTCGCGCCTCTTCAAGCATGGGCTCGCAAAAATCGAGACCAGTCACCGGCACATTGCTACCGAGGCGGTCGCGCAGTTTAAAGGCCACATCGCCACTGCCGGTGGCGAGATCAACGACCTCGCGGGGAGCGCATTGGAGCACTTTACGGGTGAGCACATGCCTCCAGTAGAAATCGATTCCTCCACTGAGGAGGTGGTTCGCCAGATCGTAGCGTCCCGCGATCCCGGCGAACATGGTGTTGACTGCGGTTCCTTCGGGCATGCGCTTATGACTCCTTGGTGTTTTCGATGCAGCGAACGACCCACTTCGAGAGTTCTTTATCGGGGTCTTTAATCGCTAGTTTGCCGAGTTTGAAAACGGTTTGTCCGGTATGGCGGTTAATGATGTTGAGTCCGTGTTCAAAGTCTTTGAATTTTTCTTCACAGAGGGACTGGATGGTGCGATCTTGGTCAGATGCCTCCTCGACGATGGCCTCGATAGCGAGCGATTTAAACTCAAGAGTGAATCCGTGAGTCTTCTCGAATGATTTGGCAAAGCGCTTCACGTCGCTTTGCCAAACATCCTTTTGCAGATGAGCATTTTTAGCCTTGAGTGCCTGCAGGCAGTTAAGCGGGTTCTCGATCATATCGGTGGTGACCTCGAAGTGCTTAATGGCCGTCGAGGGAAGCTCAAATTTGAAATCGCGAAAAATCCGCTCAAGGACCGTCATAATGCCGCGGGCACCGGTGCCCTCCTCACTGGCAGCCTCGGCAATGGCGACGATAGCCTCGGGGGTGATATCGAAATCGATGCCATAGCCTTTAAAGTCATCGTGATATTGATGAAGCACGCTACCCTCAGAAGCGGTCATAATATGCGCCAAATCATCGGCTGTGAGGGCTGTGCAGGCGCAGCGTACCGGAACACGGCCAATAAATTCGGGTTCGAAGCCGTAGTTTATAAAATCCCGAGTTCCCGCGAATTGAAGGTAGGTAGAGAGGTCCTCGTCTTTGTCGGCAACCGTGGCGCCGAAACCGAGTTCATTTTGTGAGATCCTTTTTTTAATGGATTCGGCCAGTTTATCGAAGGCACCACTGACAATGAAGAGAATATTTTTGGTGTTGATTGACTTACGCTTGGGTTTGCCGCCGCGCTGCATCTCCATGACAGCCTGCATTTGCGACATCATATCGGTTGGGCTGAAGAGGTTGACCTCGGTTTCCTCCATCAACTTGAGCAGATTGATCTGCACGCCGCGGCCTGAGACATCCCTCGACCCAGCGCCGCCCTCGCTGGCAATTTTATCAATTTCGTCGACGAAGATGATACCCTTTTCGGCAAGCTCGATATTACCATCGGCCGCTTTGACAAGGTCGCGTACGAGGTCTTCCACATCCGAGCCGACGTAGCCGGTTTCGGAGAACTTGGTGGCATCCGCTTTAACAAAAGGCACACCAATGAGGCGTGCGACGCTTCGCATGAGGTAGGTTTTACCGACACCCGTCGGCCCAAGAAACAGCAGGTTTTGTTTACTGTATTCGGAGGCGGCGCCCGAATTGCCTGCGAGGGTGCGGCGTACATGATTGTAGTGGTCGCAAATCGCTACGGAGAGGACTTTTTTGGCGTCATCCTGGCGGATGACGAAGCGGTTCAGGTAATCGCGGATTTCCTTTGGCTTGAGGTGGAAATTGCGGATTTTTTCGAGCGCCTCGGCAGCGGAATCGGGTGCATCCGGGGTCTGCTTGGACGCTCCCGATGCATCTTCGGTGAAGGGGTCGGACTCGGAAAAGTTCTGGGTCGATACGGTCACGTTTGAATCTTTGAACATTTTTTCCAGTTGGCGCTGAATTTCCTCAAAAGGGTTTGGCGGTTTTTTTTCACTCATATTTTCTAGTTTGACAGTATTTAATGAACCGAAGTATCACATTAGCAGGAACTTTGACCGTAACTTTCGCACGCCACCGAGCAACCTCAGTATGTCTAATAATCTCACAAAACGCGATATCGTCTTAGATATCTACGAAAAAACCCGCTTTCCGCAAAAAGAAGTGCGAGAAACTGTGCAGCTCACCCTCGACGCCATTGCCAGGGCCTTGAGTGAGGGGCGTAACGTGGAGCTGCGTAACTTCGGGGTTTTCGAGGTGCAAATCCGCAAGTCGCGCATTGGGCGCAATCCAAACAAGCCGAAAACTGACGTCGTCATCCCCAGGCGAGCCGTGATTAAATTTAAGGCTGGCAAGGAATTGAAGGCCACGCTGAAGGACATGGATATCGATGCAATTTGAAACACTCCCCGGCTTTCGAGAATTTTATCCTGATGCCTGTGCGCGGCGTAATCATGTTTTCGGGCGTTGGCGTCAGGTGGCTCGGGCCTTTAATTTTCTGGAATACGATGCCCCGGTTCTTGAGCCGCTTGAGCTTTACATAGAGAAGTCAGGGGAGGAGATCGTTGGTCAGCTTTTCAACTTTGAAGACCGCGGCGGTCGGGCCGTGGCCTTGCGTCCAGAAATGACGCCCTCACTGGCTCGTCTTATTGGGGCGAAAGCAAACAGTTTGAAGCGTCCGGTGAAGTGGTTCAACATCGGCGAGCACTATCGTTATGAGCGCCCGCAGAAAGGCCGCCTGCGGGCCTTCTATCAATTCAATGTAGATATTTTCGGCGAGCCCGGCCCTTCGGCCGATGCCGAGCTAATTGCCCTGCTTTGCCAGACCTTGCAGTCTTTTGGGCTGAACTCCGAGGATTTCAAAGTTCGCCTTAGTGACCGGGATCTTTGGCTGCTCATGCTTGCGGCTGAGGGCCTCGATGCGTCGGGCAGCGCGGCAGTGCTTGGCATTATCGACAAGCTGGAACGCACAGAGCGCGGCACGATCATTGAGAAATTGGCGGTCATCCTGGGCGATGCCGCCGAGAAATTTCTAGGGCGGATCGAGGCGGCAATTGCGATTCGCACCTTCAGTGAATTGCGCAGCTACATCGAGTGCTTGCCGCTGGAGGGTGACCTGGCCAGCCAGGCTCAGGCGCGGATTTCGGATTGGCAGCAACTACTGCGGCATTTGGAAGCGGCCGGGGCTGGCGATTTTGTTCAGATCGATCTTGGGATCGTTCGCGGGCTCGCTTATTATACCGGTTTTGTTTTTGAAGCCTTCGAGGCGAGCGGTGAGGGCCGTGCTCTGGCCGGGGGCGGGCGCTATGATGCGCTGATTAAAAAACTCGGCGGTCCGGATATGCCGGCGGTTGGTTTCGCGATGGGGGATGTGACGCTGATGGATCTTCTCGACAGCCGTGGCCGGATGCCGGCGTATGTGCAGCGTCCTGATTTCATCGTCATCATCGGCGGGGAGGCGGAGCGCGATGCCGCTCTCGGGGATGCGGCCCAGCTTCGCTCAGTCGGCTACCAAGTGGAGTATCCGTTGAAAAGCCAGGGATTCGGCAAACAGTTTAAAGCGGCGAACCAGTCCGGAGCCCGTCTCGCTCTGATTTACGGAGAGGATGAACTTTCACGGGGCCTCGTCAAAGTGCGCGACCTGGCCTCAGGTCATGAGCTGGAAATTGGCCGGGACCAGCTGCTTCAGCGGGCACCCAGCCTACTGGAAGGCGGATTTGAAAACGAAACCGAATAAGAAAAACCATGGCTAAGCCCACACCTCCCTTTCACTATCAAAAACAGTTCCCGCTGGGGAAGGATACGACCTCGTATCGTTTGCTAACAAAGGAGTTCGTGCAGACCGTTGATTTCGAGGGCGAAACAGTCCTCAAGGTAGATCCGCAGGCACTTACCTACTTGGCGGAGACGGCGATGAAGGACATCTCTTTCAAGCTGCGCACGGAGCATCTGGAAAAAGTGGCCGCCATCCTGGACGATCCGGAGGCCACGGAAAACGACCGCACAATCGCGCTAACGATGCTACGGAATGCCGAGGTCTCCGCGCATGGCGTTTTGCCTTTTTGCCAGGATACCGGGACGGCCATTATCCTCGGTAAAAAAGGCCAGCGAGTCTGGACGGGTGGTGGTGATGAAGCCGCGCTCTCGCAGGGAGTCTACAATGCCTATACCGAGGAAAGCTTGCGTTACTCGCAGATGGCGCCGCTTTCCATGTATGAGGAGGCGAATACAGGCTGCAATCTTCCGGCCCAGATTGACCTTCTGGCGACAGATGGCGAGAGCTACGAATTTCTCTTTGTAGCCAAGGGTGGCGGTTCGGCCAACAAGACCTTTTTCTACCAACAGACCAAAGCGCTCCTGAACCCGGCAAATCTTGAAAGGTTCTGTATCGAGAAAATGGGGACACTGGGGACATCGGCGTGCCCGCCTTATCACATCGCCTTCGTCATTGGCGGGACCTCGGCTGAGACCTGTTTGAAAACGGTGAAACTCGCCTCGACGAAATACTACGACAACTTGCCGACGGAGGGTAATGAGCACGGGCAGGCCTTTCGCGACACAGTGCTGGAGGCCAAGCTCCTTGCATACACCCGAAAGATGGGCTACGGCGCTCAGTTTGGTGGTAAGTATTTCGCGCTCGATGTCCGGGTTATTCGACTACCGCGCCATGGCGCATCCTGCCCGGTTGGGCTCGGGGTGTCCTGTTCTGCGGATCGCAATGCCAAGGCCCGAATCAACCGCGAGGGGGTCTGGTTGGAGCAGTTGGAGGAAAATCCCGGTCGTTTCATTCCGGCGGACAGCGAGCTGACTAAGCCCGAAGACCCCGTCGCCATCGATTTGAATCGGCCCATGCCCGAAATACTTGCCGAACTGAGCCAATATCCCGTGGCTACGCCGCTTTCACTGAATGGAACAATTGTGGTAGCCCGTGATATTGCGCACGCCAAAATCCAGGAACGGCTCGATAAAGGGGAAGGGATGCCGGATTACTTCAAAAATCACCCAATCTACTATGCCGGCCCGGCGAAGACACCTGCGGGCAGGCCCTCGGGATCCTTCGGTCCGACCACAGCGGGCCGCATGGATAGCTACGTGGAACCCTTCCAGGCAAAGGGTGGATCGATGGTCATGCTGGCGAAGGGCAATCGCTCTCAACAGGTGACAGATGCCTGCAAAGCGTTCGGAGGTTTTTACCTTGGCTCGATCGGGGGGCCCGCTGCGCTGCTAGCCGAGCATAACATAAAAAGCGTCGAGGTTCTGGAATACGCCGAACTCGGAATGGAGGCGATCTGGAAGATCGAGGTGGAGGATTTCCCCGCTTACATACTGATTGACGACAAGGGTAATGACTTCTTCGCCGACGTGCGTGAAGCCTGCTCGCAGTGTGCGCTGCACGCCTATGAAAGTGCGCGGGCCGAGATGGCGAGGTAGCGCCAAAGTTGACACGCCTGTAAATGGCATTAACCCCAATCCAACAAACCATGGCCAACCGATTTCGACTTGAGTTACCGCGGCGTCCCCGGCGCATGCGCCGCACCGGCAGCTTGCGTGCCCTCTGCTGCGAGACCGAGGTGCGGCCATCCCATTTGATCCAACCGCTCTTCGTGATGGATGGCGAGGAAGCGCCCGAACCCATCGAGTCGATGCCCGGTATGGCGCGGCTTTCGATCAAAGACCTGGTTGGTGAGTGCCGCGAATTGCGGGCGCTTGGTATTTCCGGCGTGGCCTTGTTTCCAAAATTGTCGGCAGAGCGTAAGACGGACGATGGACGGGAGGCGCTCAACCCGGATACACTGGTGTTGCGCGCCATCCGTGCGATCAAGGCAGCCGTACCAGAGATCACAGTGATTACCGATTTGGCGCTCGACCCCTACACCCTTCATGGGCATGACGGTCTCTGGGATGCGGGTGCGCAGGATTTGGCAAACGACGCCACCGTCGAGCTATTGGCCGAAATGGCGGTGCTGGCCGCAGCGGCAGGAGTGGACATGGTGGCTCCCTCCGACATGATGGACGGGCGAGTTGGGGCGATCCGGGCGGCGCTGGACGACCACGGCTTTGAAGCCACGGCAATCATGGCTTATTCGGCGAAGTTTGCCTCGGCCTTTTATGGACCTTTCCGCGATGCCGTGGGCAGTGCCAGCAGTGCGGGGACGCATCACCTGGACAAGCGGACCTATCAACTCAATCCAGCCAATCGCCGTGAAGCGTTGACAGAGGTTGCCTTGGATGAGGCCGAAGGAGCGGACGTGCTCATGGTCAAACCCGCAGGGCCGTATCTGGACATTATTCGCGAAGTGCGCGAAGAAACGGAATTACCCTTGGCAGCGTATCAGGTGTCGGGCGAGTATGCACAAATCATGGCGGCTGCCGAACGGGGCTGGCTTGATCTGGAGCGCTGCCGGGACGAGTCGCTCTTGGCGATTCGCCGGGCGGGTGCCGATATGATATTGACCTACTTCGCCAAGGCTTTCGCCGCGACCTTTGCCGAGTCCGGTGATGCGCAGTAGTGGCGAATAGCGATTTTTCGCATTGACCCCGAGGCCGCCGCAGTCGACCTTGAGGGGATCGTGGTTGGCTCCTGTAGTTCAATGGATAGAGCAGTGGTCTCCGAAGCCGCAAATCTGGGTTCGACTCCCAGCGGGAGCACCACGCTTCGCTCTCCGAGCTACGCGTGGCTGCGCCGCGTGTGGCCTGGAGCTAGCGAGCGTGCCCTGCATAGCCCGCAGGGCGACGCACGGGCTACCGAGGTTTATGTCGGTTATACCTTAGACCTGAGAGCGCGCTTAGAGACTCATAATGCGGGCAAAAGCCTACACACATCGAAATATAAGCCGTGGAAAGTGATTTTTTACTGCGCATTTGAAAATGAAGAAA
>JAGYJE010000021.1 GCA_018402305.1 Puniceicoccaceae bacterium
AAATTCGAGCTACTACATGCATCACAGTGAATTTGGCGGCATTCGCCCTCGATGACAACTCCGTTTTTTCGACAACTATTCGTAAACCCGCACCGGTCTGGCCTTGCTTATTCCGGGAGAATAAATTTCCTCGGTGCTCTTCATTAAAGGAAACACATTATGTCTGACAACCTCTCCGAAATCGGCCTCATCGGCCTCGCAGTTATGGGCCAAAATCTGGCTCTCAACATAGCCGACCACGGCTTCAAAATCTCCGTCTATAACCGGACGACGAGTAAGATGAAGGAGTTTGTGGCGGCGAATCCAAGTACTCCGGGCGGTCTTGTCGGCCAGGCGGATCTCGAGGACTTTGTTACTTCGCTCAAGCGCCCCCGCAAGATTATCATTCTAGTTCAAGCGGGTTGGGCCACGGATAAGGTGATTGAAGGGCTTGTGCCACTCCTGGAACAAGGTGATATCATTATCGATGGGGGTAATGCGAAGTGGGATGATACCATCCGCCGCGAAAAAGAACTCACCCAAAAAGGACTGCGCTTCATCGGCTCCGGTGTTTCTGGCGGAGAAGAGGGTGCGCGTTTTGGCCCCTCACTCATGCCGGGTGGAACCCCCGAGGCCTGGGAATATCTGGAGCCAATCTGGAAAGCGATTGCGGCTAAGGTCGATCCCGAAACCGGAAAGCCTCTGGAGGGCGCTGAACCAGGTAAGCCGGTTGAAGGCGGTTTCAGCTGCACCGCTTATATCGGTCCGGACGGTGCCGGCCACTACGTCAAGATGGTGCATAATGGCATCGAATACGGCGATATGCAGATGATCTGCGAGGCTTACGATCTTATGCAAAAACTGCTCGGCCTCACGCCTGCCGAAATGGGCGGAATCTTTGCCGAATGGAACCTGGGTGAGCTCGACTCGTTCCTGATCGAAATCACCGCAGATATCCTCAAACAAGCCGACCCAGTCACCGGGAAACCCTTCGTGGATATCGTGCTCGACACTGCCGGTCAAAAAGGTACCGGCAAGTGGACCTCGGTCAATGCCCTCGACATGGGCACGCCCGCTCCCACGGTGGCTGAGGCTGTCTTTGCCCGCTGTCTCTCTGCCGTCAAGGAGGAGCGTGTGGCCGCCGAGAAAATTCTTAAAGGCCCGGAGGCCGCACCGTTTACCGGCGACAAGTCCGAAATCGTCGAAGCTATTCGCGACGCACTTTATGCCTCAAAAATCTGCTCCTACGCACAGGGCTTTCAACTGATGCGTTACGCCCAGGAAGCGTATGGTTGGAAGCTGAACTTCGGCGAGATCGCGCAGATATTTCGCGGCGGCTGCATCATCCGGGCCGCCTTCCTACAGAAAATTACCGAAGCCTTCGAGCGGGACGCTGATCTGGCTAACCTGCTCCTCGATCCCTACTTCTCAGATGCCATCCACAAAGCGCAAAAAAATTGGCGCAAAGTTGTTGCGCTGGCTGCCGTTCACGGTGTTTCCATCCCCACCTTTAGCTCCGCACTTTCTTACTATGATGGCTACCGCACTTCGCGACTCCCGCAGAATCTACTGCAAGCCCAGCGCGATTACTTCGGTGCCCATACCTACGAGCGCACCGATCAGCCCAGGGGCACGTTCTACCACATCGACTGGCCCAAAGCAGACCGCCCGCAGTTGGAAATGTAACTGTGCTGCGTGCGGGATCTCAGTTGCGGGAAAACACACTGCGATTTGCAGTTCATGACTATCTCAAAGATATCAGTCTGAGTGGTTTCAAGCCACTGATTTACCAAAATAGGCCAAAGTCCACATTTCTTTCCAAAGACGATAGCGGCCTTCTGCTGTGATTTTGCCCAGCGCTTCTCGGTACTGGCGCGGCACGAGAAAACCGTTGTCCGTGTTCAGACGCTCCAGAATGCGCTGCTGTTCATTCAGTTCAACCAGCGCATCCTCTTCTATGGCGATTGGCTCGAAACTGTGCCGGATAATTCTCCGGTTATGCAAATGTAGCAATCCTGGAAGCGAGCCTTTCAAAGGACATCGACACAGGCTCCAGTTTTCCGGATAATAACCGCCGTAGGGCAAAAATAAATTGTCGGTTATCAGACGTTCACTGCTTTCTGCGATCGAGCTGATTGTGTAGCAAGCGATAGTGCCCCCTTTCGCTTTCGGCAAAAAGAGGACTTGGATACGGGTCTCCCTGTCCGGGCTTTCGTAGATCGAAGCCCGCAAGTGAGTTCCCTCGAAAAGTTCTGCTTTCAAAGCCTTGAGCCGCTTAAACCCTTTTTCCCGAAGCCAATCCTTTATTTCAATAAATTGCTTATCTGCCGGCCACTCATCACCCTCTTTGTTCTCGGTGAATTCGGGAAACAGGGGGAGATCGCTTTGGCTCAGCGCTTTGATCGCTAGCCAATTATAGCCGGTTTCCACAATAAACCACAGTGTGAAGCCGGCAAGGAAGTGCACCCAGTCCGGACGGTAACTTAAACCAAAGGTTTTGAGAAAGTAAGCAAAGAGCGCGGCGAACAGAAACCAACGGAGCCAGCGTCCCAGCAACATAAAGGCTGGGATGCCATGACGGCTGCCATACATCGGTAAAAGAATCGTCAATACGACGACGGTCAGTAAGCCATACTGCAAAATTTCTGAATATTCGGAAATCATGTTTTGTCTAGATGACCACTTGCAAACCCGGTCTTGGGACACCTTGCCCGCAGAGGAGCCAGTCGCAGCCACTCACAATTGAGTACGCCCCATTGGGAAAGAGCATCCTCAATTAGTTCAGCCGCAGGGGCATGATGACACAGATAAAATTGTCCAAAGTTTTAAAAAGACCCGGGCTGAGCTCGTCCTTAAACTCAAAGAAAACTTCGTCTTTGGTCAGTGCCTTAAGCGGTTCCATGAGAAACTGGGGATTGAAGGCTACTTGCACCTCAGGGCCATCGTAGGCAATCGCCATCGATTCATGCGACTCGCCGTATTCGCTGGATTGACCTGAAATTTCCAGGAGATTTTTACTCACCTTGAGTTTGACCGAATTGCTCTTATCTGAGGTGACCAGGGCTGCGCGGTGGACACATTCCAACATGAGCTCGCGCTCGATCTTCACCCGGTGCTCGGTCTCCTTCGGTATCACTTGGCGGTAATTCGGGTAATTACCTTCGACGATTTTTGAAACCAGGTAGAGGTGGTCCACCAGCCCTGAATCCCCCCCCTCATCGATGGCGATCTCAAAAGCTGCCTGCCGATCGTTGAAGGCTACCTTAACATGCTCGCCTTTACCCATAAGACGCTCCAATTCGCCAACTGTTTTCGCAGGCAAAATGAGGCTACCTGCATTTTCCTCACTGACTTCCATGTCCAGTGCCGTCAAACCAAGACGACGGCCGTCTGTGGCCACCAAAGTCAGCTTTTCGTCAGCAAAGTTGAAGTAGACACCGTTCAGGATGTAACGATTCTCGTCCGTTGACTGCGCATACGAGACGCTTTTTAGCATGTTCACGAGTTCCCCCTGAGCAAGCTCATAAACCTTGCGATTTTCAAAGCTAGGCAAAGGTGGAAACTCCTCAGACCCGATACCCATGATTTTAAAAAGAGAGCCCCCTGAGGTTATTTTTGCCTGATTACCGTCGCCCGTTTCAAAAAAGACATCCGTAACCGGCAATTCTCGGACAATTGTGGCCAGCTTGCGAACAGGTAACGTGATCGCTCCGGGTTCAGATACATCCGCTTTGATCCGGCAGCGAATCCCCAAGTCGAGGTTCGTCGTGGTCAGCGATATGTGCCCCTGGGCCGCCTCAATCAGCACGTTGCTGAGAATTGGCATGGTTGATCGCGTGGCGACCACATTAAGAACCTGTTGGAGTCCGTTGCTGAAATGATCTTGGTTGATCTTAAACTTCATGGATGTAGATTTGGCGCGTTTTTAGACTTACTGGCAATGCTTATATAAGAGTTCTTTTTATATATTTAAATCTCTTAGTAACAGTAGGGGGTGGGAATGATGAGAAAAACTTAATAAGTGTTTGTGAGCAAGTCATTTGGAAGGAAATTCTTTGCCTAAAACACAGTGAAAAAAATACGAGCTTTGTGAAGAATGTGGAGAAGTTTTTTTAAACACACAGACTCTTCGCATCTATTAACAAGTTATTCGCCAGTGCTTTTTACCGATTCGTGAGCCGTTTTCTCGCCCGGTAAATTCGAAAAAGATGGCGGGCTGGCCCGTAGCTGATGTATCCAAAGAATACTAAAGCGAAGGCTAGTTCCTTCATGATGAAGATGATTCCGAGGGTAAAAATTAAATAAATAAAGGTTCGAAATCGGGTCTTTGTTTGCCAGTCAATATCCTTGAAACTGGGGTAGGGAATGTTGCTGATCATTAGGAAAGCGATAGCCAGCATAAAGGGCGGAAGTAGGATGGCAAGGGGTGTTATCTCCAGACTGTTCAGGACTAGAACCAGCGATGCAATCATTCCTGCGGCCGCCGGAACGGGCAAACCAACGAAATCCTTGGTCCCCCTGAGCCGTTTTGCCGGCGGCAGCATGGGATGCGTTAATACGTTAAAACGCGCCAGGCGAACTCCCGCGCAGAGCAAATAAACGAAACCAATGAGCCAACCGATCTGCAAAAAAAAGGGATATTTCTCAGTCGGTGAGAGGATCAGAAAGATCATCATTAACGCAGGCGCCAATCCGAAGGAGATAACATCCGCAATCGAGTCGAACTCTTTCCCAAAGAGTGACTCTCGTCCACCGAGCCGGGCGACTCGGCCGTCCAGTGCATCGCAGATCACCGAGAAAAGTATAAACCATACGGCTTGCGTAAAATAACCGCGAATCACCGCAGAATCCGTCGCATAGTTGGCCTGAATGCAATAAAGAATCGCCAGAAAGCCGAAAAATAAATTCCCCGCGGTTAGACTGTTTGGGAGGAGGTAAATCCGACTGGCCTCCTCGGAATCGGTGAACTGAGGAGGTTTTGCTTTAGAGGCTTCGTTTTCGTCTGTCTCTTCTTTCATAAGATAAGCACCCTAGTTTCCAATGTCATCCTTATGCCGTAATGACTCCAGATATTTCCAGAACGAATCGTCTTGTTCCACCATGAATTCTTCTGTAAAGGGCAGTTTAAAGCGGAATATAAAATCGGTAAGCGTGTTTTTGTGGAGGATGTAATGAGCAAAGAGTGCCTCACCCTGTTGTTCGAAATAAATACGAAACTCGCCCGCGCGAACGCGGTAATAAGTGCGCCCGTTCCGATGGAAACGTCCCAACTCGTCGCTTGGGTGCTCCAACTGATCTTGGCTGAGCGTACTAACGACTTCGATTAGGAGCATTTGAGACCGCGTATCGAGCCGGTTGAGCTCGTGCATGCTTTGTTCACTGAAATTAAGCTGAAACATCAAAGTTAATTTTTTAAAAGATGGAGAGCTTAGTGAGCTTCCAAAGTGGTGCAATGGCAGAATGCATATCATTCACCGGAGAGTTGGTGGCATACGAATTGACCCCTGTGCAAAATTGAACAGCGTGCATGCTCTATGAATCCAATAAGGTTAGTTTTTGATGCGTCAAACCGACTCAAGGTGGAGCTTGATCAAGAGGGACGTTACCATCTCGCGGTTGCTGGAGCAGAGAATTATAATTGGCATCCATTATCCAGCCTCGACCAAGGTGGAGTGATGCGGGAGATTCTGTGTGCTTGCAGTACTGAAACTTTGAAGATGCCGGAGAGATGGCGGTCGATTTTAGAACTTCAGACTGAACCAAAAACGAAGGAGTTGGATGTTGTTCTTAAAGCAATCGATAATCAGCTTCACAAGATTCCTTACCTCGGAATGGGGGAAAACGAATATATTTACCGCTTTCGAACAACAAAAGAGCGCAACCGCGCAATTTATATCGATAAGCAATCGGAGAGTCTATACCAAAGCGCGCTTTGCGAAGCCATCAAGGAAGTTCGTAGAACGAAAGAAAAAACCTCCGGAGAATCGGCGGTGCTCGATTTCGGTGCCGTGAGCTACGTCATTCCCAGCCACTTCGGGTTTTGCCTCGGGGTTCAAAATGCGATCGAGCGTGCTTACGAAACCGTTGCGATGCATCCCGGGCGACGCGTTTTCATGCTAAGCGAGCTGATTCATAATCCCTTCGTCAACGAAGACTTGCTCGCCCGTGGACTGCGCTACTTACAAACTGATAAGGGGATGCCCCTTCGTGCAGATGGGGGAATTGCTCTCAGTAAAGACGATCCGTCGGCCCTTTGGAATCAACTTACCGGTGACGATATCGTCATCATTCCGGCATTCGGCGCAACAAATAAAGACAAGGCCCGGCTTATTCGACGCGGCCTTTCCATTAGGGAAAACGACGCTACCTGCATGCTGGTTGAGAAGGTTTGGAAAGCCGCCCGGCGCTTCGCTCAGGAGGGTTTTACTGTGCTCATTCACGGCAAATCGGAGCATGAGGAAACGAAGGCGACTTTTTCCAATAGTTCCAGCGACGGACCGGCTTTGATGATCCGTAATATGGAGCATGCCCGCCGTTTGGCGGAAGTTATCCAAACAGACACGTCTCAGAAAACCGCTCTATTCGAAGCCTCGTTTGCAGGACTTTATTCAGATGGGTTTGACCCCCAGAAAGATCTTGAACGAATCGCTGTGGTTAATCAAACGACGCTCCTGCGCAATGAGACCCTCAAGATCATCGACTATTTGCGCGAAGTCGTTACGAAAAAATATGGCGAAATCAACGTGGCTGATCACCTTTGGTTAAAAGGTAAGGGCGATACACTTTGCTATGCCACTCAGGTGAATCAGGACGCCTTGCAAAAAGCGATTGAGGAGCCTCTGGATGCCGCCCTCGTCGTGGGAGGAAAAAACAGCTCCAATACCTTCCAGTTATATCGACTCTGCGAAGAGCGCTTCAAGCACAGTGCACACTACATTCAGTCCGAAAAAAACATCCACTCGCTCGATTGTGTGCGACATTATATTTTCCCGCATCATCTCGCGAGCACGACAGTCAGGGTTGAGGAGGAACGGCCGCTCTTTAGCACACCGCCCAACAAACCCAGGATCCTGCTCACGGGCGGCGCATCGTGCCCGGATGGAATTATTCAACAGGTTATTCACCGAATCAATAGTTTCTACCCACCAGAAGCAATTCGTCCGATCGAAGCGGTCCTTAAGGAACTCAGGTAAGCCTTTTAGGAAACCCGGCTTGAAGAATTCGCGAAGATGAACTAGTCTATTAAAAGTGCTTTTAGGAATCTCAGACACAGAAGGTGGAAATACACCGGGAATCTACTACGATCTCGGCGTCGTCATTACTCATAAACTCTACCACTACCGGGGCGTCATCGTGTCAATTGACCCAAGTTGTTTGGCAGGCGAGACTTGGTATCAATCAAACAAAACCCAACCACCCCGGAACCAACCCTGGTACCATGTGCTTGTTCACAATAGCGGCGGCCTCAGCACCTACGTCGCTCAGTCCAATTTAAAAGAAGACACCAGTGGTCAGCCTATTTTACACCCGCGGATTCAGTGCTACTTTTCAGTTTTTCACAATGGCCGCTACCAACTTAAACCGGATCAAGGATTTTCCAATAGCTGCGGAATATAACGGGCTCACTTTACCGCGCAAAGGAGATAGAAAATTCACCGATAAACTTGGACTTTCATTTGATCCATGGACGGTTGTGTATACGGCAACCAAAACAATCAGTTTAGAGCTCGAGGCCTACGAAAAGCTGCGGCGGGCGAAGCGCTTTCCGCGGGAGTCGTTTACGGAGGGTTTACGGAGGGTTTACGGAGGTTGTGCTGGGCGTATCGGTTCCTGATGGTGGATTGAGTGGGCGAGAGCTCCTGAGCCGCTTTGATTCAGGGGATTCAGCCTTTACAATGGAAGAACTTGATACCATCGATGCTCTCAGCGCGAACGATGCTCCGCCCGAGATTCCATGATTTTGGATTCCACATTTTTAGTCGACTTTTGAGCTTGAGCGGAAAAGGCAAGTGTTTGGCGCGGCATCCGAGTTCCTGAGAGCCCACTCGGATGAGCGCTTTTGTATTACGTTCACAATTGCGGGAGAGTTGGCTGCGGGTAGTTCTTTGCGCTCAGAACGAACAAAGTGGTTTCGTTTTATCCAGCCTTTCCGGATATTGGAGTCCTCGGCGGATGCGGCGTGGGAGTTTGGCTTGGCCTATAAATACCTTCAATCTCAAGGTACTTCGATTGGCGCCAATTACTTATGGATCGGAGCCACAGGTCTCGCAAATAGCCTGCCGGTAGTGACTCGGAATGCGAGGGAGTTTCAGCGAATTCCCGGCCTGGAGGTATTGAGCTACTGAAGCGGTCAGTGTCGTCATGCGGGAAAGACGTTTGGCTTGAATCGCGGAAACAGCTTGTTCAAGGAAGAACCAGACGTCCGCACCGTTTCCTGAGCGCGAACGTTCCAAAGCAATGGGCAATTTGAGCCCACGGATGACACCAAGCAGCGCCGTCACGTCATCCTGCCAGCCCTTACCGTCCAGATCAAGCGCCAGAAAGTGGCAGGATTCATCCAACAACATCGGATACACGCCCATAACAAAGGGCCGTCCGCTCGAGTCTTTGCCAGAGAGGTGCCAGCGAATCAGGCGGTCGCTCACCGGAATCCAGTCCTGGTTCGAGCAGTTCGAACATTTGATGCGTGGCTTTTCACAAACGCCCCGAACCCATTCGTTGCTGCAAGCTGGAGAATAACCTGCGCGCCCCGTTCGTTGGCTCTCAAAGCGCCGCGGATGCACATCTGTGCGACCCCGAAAGAGCGAACGAAAACAGGCGACCTTCGCTTCGGGCGGCGAGTAGCGACTCAGTGATGTGAAATTGTGCCTTAAGGGATTCATCGTTCCCTGGCAAGGCTAGCAGAGTCCGACAAATTGTGAACAAAAAAGCACCTAAAAGTTTGGCCATGCGGAAGGGAGAAGTGGTATTACTCAAAAAGTTGTCCGCGCGAACCCTTCAAAACAGTCAAACCGGTTCCGTCTTCTGCCTGAATAGATCTAGCTCTTGGTCCATGCTTGCCTTGCCTGGCTTGCTGCCAGCGCTGCGCTTGGGAGGCCACAAACTCTTGCGAGCCAAGGGCGATTCCTTCCGAAAAGTAGCGTATGCGGCAACGCAGTAAAACATGCCACGGCAAACTACCCTGTTCCTCCTGCAAAACCCGCACCGCTTCCGCCCGCGTGAGATGCGCCTTTCCCGTTTTGGCAGCGGCCCCCTTACCGAAAAGAGCGCAACGATAAGCGGCCAGCGCCTCCTGGTCAGTCGTGGGAGAAAGGCCAGCAGTGAGAAATTTCAAAGCATCCACGGCACGCCGCTTACCGGCAACTGCTTCAGCATAGCTACAAAAGCGATAATCCTTCGGATCACCCACGATCCTGGCTCTCACAGGGTTCAGATCAATGTAGGCGGCCATGGTTTGTAAAACGTTCCCATCACCTTCAACGAGTACACTTTTAAAACGATCCGACCAAAGCGGGCCGAAACGATCATGAGCTTTATTGAACCAGGTCGAAAAGCGTTGTTTCAAGGTCTTCATAAAAGCCGAGACGTCCCCCATTCGGGCCAATAGCCTCACTCGGATTGCCTCTGCCTCCTGACCACCTTGTCGGAGCTTTGCCTCCAAAATGTCCGCTGAAGCGGTCTCATATTTTGTCGAATCGGGATAGAGGACCCGGTAGCGGCGCATCAACTCAGTGTCAGATACCAAAGTTGTAGAATTAACCTCGACCAGCACATGGAAGTGATTGTCCATCAGGCAAAAAGCAATAACCCGCACACCAGAAAAATCAGCCACCCGGTGCAACATCTTGCGCAAGACCTCTTTCTCCCGTCGAGCAAAGAGCGCCTCACCATTCACCGTGCGGGACATGCAATGATAAAACCCATCTTTCAACTTTAATCGCCTTGGACGCATCCGTATAAAAAAACAGAGACTAACCAAATTTCAATCAAAAAATAAGGGTCAGGTCAATTTTTATTGCCCTCTTTGAGTGGAGGTGACCCGGCGCGTGCGCTGAGCTTACGAGCTAACGGCTTCTATTTCGTTTTCCACCCCTTCGAGGACTAGGTCTCCAAAGAGGGTGCTGGCGGTGGCTCGATGGAAGCGAACTTGGGAAAATTGGCCGATGAGCCGGGGGCTGGCTTTGACTAAAACCACGCGGTTGCCGCGGGTGCGGCCGAGAAACATGTGGTCTCCCTTTTTTGCCGGGCCTTCAAAAAGCACTTCCTCGATTCGGCCGACGAGGGCCTCGTTTCGTTCCAGCGAGCGTCTGCTTAGGGCCTCTAATAATACCTGATTACGCCGCTCCTTGACCTCCTTGGGGACGGGATCGCCGAGAGGCTCGGCGCTGGTATCGGGCCGGGGGCTGTATTTAAACAGATAGGCCATATCGAAGCCGATTTCTTCGAAGTGCTTGCGGGTCAGCTCAAAGTCTCCCTCGGTCTCGCCGGGGAAGCCGACGATCACATCGGTCGAAATATACATGTCCGGCCGGACAGTGCGTATTTTTTCAATGATACTGCGAAACTTCTCGATCGTGTAGGGACGGCGCATGGCTTTGAGGATACGGTTGCTCCCGCTTTGCATGGGAAAGTGCAGATACTCGCAAAGCTTGGGGAGCCGACCGTAGCATTCAATGAGGTCGTCTTTAAAACCGACTGGGTGTGGGCTGGTAAAGCGTATCCGCTCAATGCCCTCGATGGCGTGCACTTTTTCGATCAGCTGCACAAACGGACTCTTCTTATCGACAAAGGGAAATTCGCGCACGCCGTATTGATTTACGATCTGGCCGAGCAGGGTGACATCGCGCGTGCCTTTCGCGGCGAGTTCTTCGACTTCTTGAACGACCGCCTCCATAGGTCGTGCTCGCTCCGCGCCGCGGGTTTTGGGCACGATGCAGTAGGAACACTTCATATTGCAACCCTGCATGATGCTGACGAAGGCGGTGACCTGAGTTTTATCGCCGACGTGGGATTTGATGGTATTTTGCGAATCCAGTTCTTCGGCCAGATCGACGATGGTCGCTGGCCGCGGGCCCTGGCCGTGGATGCTGGCGATCATGTGGTCGAGATGCTCGGGCACGCGGTGAAATTTCTGTGTACCGATGACGAGGTCAAGGTCGGGCAGGCGGTCCACCAGCTCATCTCCCCGGTTTTGAGCCATGCAGCCCATGATCCCGAGAATGAAGTTGGGGTCTTTGCGTTTCCGTTTCGCCAGATGTCCTGCTTTGCCAATGGCTTTTTGTTCGGCCTGATCGCGCACACTACAGGTATTGAGCAAGACCACATCCGCATCGAATTCGTTATCAACCAGGGAGTAGCCTTTCCCGCGCAGCATCGCTGCGACCGCTTCGGAATCGCGTTCGTTCATTTGGCACCCGTAGGTTTTTATGTAGACCCGGTTCATCGAAGGCGTGGAGGATGCGTAGCGATGCTGCGTTGTAAATATTGAAAACGAATCGTGTCCGGGCGCTTGGTTAAAAAGCTTGCCTCTGGTAGGCAACGGCCAATCCGATTAGGGTAAGGTCTTGTACGAACCGACTTTTCCGGACCCAGTCATTGGTCAAATTAGCGACACTGCCACCGGTGGACAGCACAACCGGGTCTGGCTCGCCGCGGCTTTTGAGTTCGTCCGAGACTTTGAGCAAGAGCGCATCGATCATACCCGAAAAGCCGACAGCCACGCCCAGTTTCATGGCGTGGACGGTGGATTTGCCGATCGCACCGTTCACATCGAAAAGATTCTCCGGCTTCAACTCGGGAAGCAGAGCGGTTTGCTCGTGCAGGTATTTTGTCATAACCGCGAGGCCCGGAGCAATAATGCCGCCTTCGTAACCCTGCGAGCTGACGATATCGAAGGTTACGGCGGTGCCCAGGTCGATAACAATGGCGGGAACACCGTAAAACTCCTGCGCTGCGATGGCGTTGGCAATGCGGTCCTGGCCAATTTCCTGTGGTTTGGGATAGACCAGGTCAAGTCCCGCGCAGGTTTGGTAGGTGAGGTGGAAGACCGGCTGGCCAGAGAATTCGAGGCAGGCGCGAAGATTTTGGTTAATCGCGGGCACGACCGAGCAGAAAGCAACACCGTCCGCAGCGGAGAGCAGCGGTTCCAGAAGCGCGGTAAAGGCCGGGGAGGGAGAATTGGCGAATGATTGTGTCGGATAGTGCGCACTTGAAACAACCTCTTGACCTGAAACCAGGCCGTAGTGGGTGCTGGTATTTCCAACGTCGATGCAGAGCGTTTTCATAGGCTGAAATTTTCGGCGGTTCTTGGGGGAGTATTTATTTTTTGAGCGTTACATCGCCGGCGCGGACTCTTTGTACGGCGCCTTCCTCTGAGGTGAGTAAGAGTGCGCCCGACGGGTCGATCCCGCAAGCGACGCCGGTGAATTCATTTCCGTTTAAAACGGCGGTGACGGTTTTTCCGGAAAGCGCATTCAGGGGTGTCCAGGCGGTGGTTATATCTTCGGAGGTTTTCTGAAGGAAGCAGGTCTGGTAGGCAGCGTTTGTGGCACTCGCGACCCGGGCGGCGACCTGATTAAGCGAGAACTCCTGCCCACGTATGGCATAGAGACTTGTGGCGGATGTTCGAATTTCGCCGGGATATTTTGACGGATTACTATTCACATTGAGTCCGATACCAAAAAGGATGCTTCGGATGGAATCGGCATCCAATTTGGCCTCGGTTAGCATCCCGGCAAACTTGCGGTCGCCGCAGTGCAGATCGTTGGGCCATTTAATTTTGAGTGAGGCATTTGGCACGAGTCCCTGCAGGGAGCGGCAGATATGGATACCAGCCCAGAGGGTGAAATGCTGGAGCTGTTGGGGAGGGCTATTTGGCTGAAAGGCAATCGTGAGGTAGAGGTTCTCAGCCGATGCGCTATACCAAACGCGGCCCATGCGCCCCCGTCCCTGAGTTTGGCAACTGGAAACGACAACAAAGGGCGCCTTTCGACCACCCGCGAGCTGGCGATCGGCCTCGCTGTTTGTACTGTCGATAACAGGAAAATAGAGAAACTCGAAATCGTTCCCGACTGTTTCCGCATAGTAATTCAACAGATCCGGATGAAGCACCTCCGGTTCCTTAATCAGGCAATACCCTTTATTGCGAACAGCTTCAAGGGTAAAGCCTTGCTCTCGCAGCTTACCGAGTTTGGCATGGATAGCGGGTCGCGACATCCTGAGCTGACTGGCCAATAGGCTGCCGGAAACAAACTCGCCGCGCGATGCAAGGAGCGTGCGAAGCAGACTGAGAGCGTCCGGGTTTGGCTGAATTTGGCGGTAGTGCGCTTTCACAGCCAATCCAGCCCAATGTCCTTCCAAGTGCTTTGGTGAATGGGGGCACCTGTGGAGATGAAGTCGAGCCCAAGATCGCCGAGCTTGGGCAGTGTGGTCAGGTTGATTCCTCCGCTCGCTTCAGTACAAGCGCGGCCGTCGATCAACTTAACAGCATCGGCGAGCTCTGCTGGCGAAAAATTATCAAGCATGATAATGTCAGCCCCGGCCTCAACAACTGGCATCACCTGCTCAATCGCATCGACCTCGACCTCAACAGCAAGGGTTTCGCAGGTATTTACAGCCAGGGCAATGGTCTCGGTCAGCCGATTGCCCCCGGTTGCCCCGGCGACCGCCAGGTGGTTATCCTTCAGAAGAACCCGATCAAAAAGCCCGATTCGGTGGTTATAGCCATCGCCGCAGGCAAAAGCGTACTTTTGTAGGACACGGTAGCCGGGAAGGGTTTTGCGGGTATCGAGCAGGACGGAGGGGCTCCCGCGAAGGGCGTCGGTATAGAGCCGGGTTTCTGTGGCGATACCGCTGAGATGCTGAAGGAAGTTTAAGAGAATTCTTTCGGCTTGGAGAAGTAATGCGGAGGGGCCACTCAGGATGCCAAGCACATCTCCGCTATGGAGCGGTTGACCGTCTTCAGCCCTCGCCTCGAAATGGCCGTTTTGCCCGTAGCTATCGAGGACCATTTGAACCATACCGACGCCACAGACGACGAGAGGTTCGCGGGCGACCAGCTCAGCGCGGCCGGTTGCGCCCTCCGGCATCAATGCCGTGGTCACATCGCCCAAGCGTTCCGGGCGATGCGCGAGGCCGGCGCCGGCGAGATCTTCAATTTTGGCAAGGCCGACGAGTTGCCGGAGGTAATCCGCATCCAGATCCGCCCATCTAAGTCGGGCCATAAATGTTTCCTTGGAATAGCGGGGGTGAGGCTTCATAGAGGTTTCGTTTGTAGTCTGTCATGGCGCGCAGCAAAAGGCCGCGACAAAAGGCGGATAGTCGACTTCAGATCTAATGATGGGCGGCTTCCCAGGCCTTACGGCGTTCGTCGGAAAATCCGGGAATGCGGCCTTCATCGAAATCAATCATGTCCATCACGCACTCAATCTTACCGATCATTTCGGGGGTGCCCATGTTGGTGAGGGACTCTGCCAAAAACGCCCGCCCGGCCTCGGTGCGTCCCTTGTGGGTGAGTTCGCGGTTCCAGTCCACGACGCGGAGGTCTTCCGGAAAAAATTCGCCGAGCAGCTGGTCAAGCTGAATAGCATCCTCGCCGGCTTCACGCACCGCGTCCACGAAATTTTTCGGATCGACGTCGAGGTGCATGCAGAGGAAGCGGTCAAAGCCTCGGCAGAAATTTTTCTGGTAGGACTTTGGAAGTGTATCGGCCAGATGTTTTTGGATCTTCGCGATAAAGCGTGGAAGATGCAGAAGGCCGCAGGGGTGGGGTTCATAGGGCGAGGGCAGGTCGAAGCAAATCTCGCCGGTAGGGCCGTGGTCGGGTTCTTTCATGAGCGTCAGCTGTCTTTCATCTGTTCAAGGATTGTGTAACGCGATTCAAACTGGATCGTTCGGTTATCCGTGGTGATATCGAGCTCGATGAATTGCTCATCGCCCGGGAATATTCGGCAAACGATCCGGTTTGCTGTCTGGCTGTCTTTATGGCTGATAGCCTTGCCTCGCAGAGTGCCGCCTTTGACACCGAGGTTTTCCATGCTGATATCGAGCGGGAGGATGATTGTGCCATGATCATTCTTCGAGTTGAAGAGTGGCACTTCGATGGTGTATTCGCCGACAAGGTTTCCATCCTCCGGCTTGAGGTCGGATACCGAAAGTTTGACGGAGGCGATGCTGACTCGGGATTTTGCGTCTTCGATACGGAACACAGCGCCATCCCAACTGGCGATCGCGTTGGCGGCAAGCGCTTCACTGGTCGTTTCAGTCTGCGTCTGTGCGCTCGCCGGGGAACGGCTGAGCGGCGTCAGAGTAAGGGAGGAAATCAGGCAGAGCCTTAAGAGTTGCATCCAGAATACATCGTGGCAGAGGGGCCGTTTGTCAAATGTTCGCGCGCGTCCGGGCGATCGGGTCTTGTAAGCTGCGCGAAATGCCTGCGTTCTCTTGTTCGTGAGTCAGCCGCCGATTAACGCCTATACCTACCCAGCTTTCGGAGCGGCCAGCTTGGGTAAAGTGGCTGTCGAGGTAACGTTGCAGCTCTATCTCTTTGACTTCTACACACGGATATTGGGGCTGGATCCCATTCTGGCGGGTCTGGCTTTTGCGGTAGCGATCTTTTGGGATGCCTTGAGTGATCTGATTGTTTCGGCGGGTCTTTTCAAGGCGCGCAGCCGGGGCATTACGTACAGCACAACGCTTTGGTGGGGCGCGCTGGTTTTGGCCGCCGCAACCGTCCTGCTATTTTTTCCGTTTCGGGAGGATTCGCCGGCATTTCTGTTTGGGCATCTCCTGGTGGCCTACGTATTGGTCAACACCGGGATGACCCTGCTGGATTTGCCGCAAAGTAGCCTGAGTGCGGAGCTAAGCCGAAAGGCGACCGAGCGGAATAAGTTGCTCGCTTCGCGAATGGGCTTTGGGATACTGGGGCTGGCGGTGGGGAGCGCGTTGCCGGGGCTTTATCTGGCGACCGTGGAGAATGCCGACTCTAGCGCCGCATTGGCGGATTCGCGGCAAGTCAGCGCCTGGATTTTGGCTGGCATCGTAGTGCTAACAGCGAGCCTGACAAAGCTCGGGGTGCGTGGCCGCGAGCGGTTAACGTCGCAGCAAGCGGCCTCTGAGCTGCCCGACTGGAGCGAAGTGAGGGCCATTTTCAAAGACCGCGCCTTCATGCATTTAGTTTGGGCGGGCATCATTGCTGCGATTGGGCGCACCGTAAATGCAGCCCTTGCGCTAATGTATTACCGATTTGTTCTGGTCCTTTCGGAGGCAGAGGTCACTCAGGCGATCTTGCCGGTCTTCACGCTGAGCATCGTTTTCTCGATTCCCGGTTGGATCGCGCTTTCCAAGCGCTACGGAAAGCAACTGCCCGCCTGCGTGGCGGTTGGCGGCCTGGGGATTATGGGGATCCTGGCCTATCCCATCCTACCCGAGGGCCTGCTTTGGCCACCATTGATTGTCTCGGTGATTGGAGGGGTCTTGAGTGGAGCGGTGTTTCTGGTGGATTCGATGATCACAGACTTGATTGATCTCAACGAAGTCGCTACCGGTAAGCGGAAGGAATCGCTCTATTTCGCGGTCTGGAAGTCGGCATTAAAAGTAGCCCGCGCGCTGGCCTTTGTTGCGATCGGGCTCGGTCTGCAAGTCATGGAGCTGGACCTCTCCCGAGAGACGGTTTCAGAGAGTGCGCAGTGGGGCATTATCTTTTTGTTCGGATTTTTGGTCGGCCTCTGCTTCGTGGTCGCGGGTTGGCGAATTTACCGAGCTGATATTCCAAAACCATCCGAAGATTGAAAGCTATGAAAAATAAACCTATGCAATTCTACGTTAGGGTAAGCGCGGCGCTCCTTGCCCTCGCGGGTATGAGTCTAAACAGCGGCTGTGCCTTCAACCAAACGCCCTTGCCCACACCCGAGCGAGTCGAGTTGGAGTCGTTCATGGGCCGCTGGTATGTGCATGGCTACACCCCGATTCTTGTGGATAAGAAGGCCCATAACGCGATCGAGCATTACCGCCTGGATGACAACGCGAAAATTCAGACGACCTATCAGTTCCGTGATGGCGGCTTTGATGGTGACCTAAAGACCTATACACCCGTCGGATGGGTGCACGACAAGGCATCCAACGCGGAATGGCGTATGCAATTTATTTGGCCCTTCCGCGCTCAATATAGCATCCTCCATGTCGACGAGGCCTACACCGAGGCCATCATCGCCCACCCCAGCCGGAAATACGCCTGGATTATGCTTCGCTCAAATCAGGTAAGCGAGGCGGATTACGAGCGATTGGTCAGGAAGCTTGAGGCGGTCGGCTACGCCCGCGAGATCGTAAAGCGAATGCCGCAGGACTGGAGCGGCGAGGCGGAGCGTCTTGCGGAGCTGGAGGCAGATGGGCTGTAGCCGGACGCCGGACTGCCGCTCGCCGTAGAGGTCTACCAGACAAAAACCGGTGAGCTAATGGACGTGTCGCCTTTGGCCACAGTGAGGTTGTCGCCCTCTGCCCATTTCTCATCGTTAATGAGGAATTTGAAGCTGAGGTCGCCTTTGGCTTGGGTTGTTGAAAAAGTCCACTCGTAGGGCCCCACGTTTTCAAGCGGGGTGCCTTTGTTCCAGGATAGCCCATTCCCTTCCCCGCGGAGGTAGAGACTGTTTCCAAAGCCGACATCCACGCGGGCGATGATCGTGGTCTTTTTGACAGGTGCTTTCTTTGCAGCGACTTTTTTAGCTGGTGCTTTCTTCGCAGCAGCGGCTTTCACCGCCTTTTTGACAGCGACTTTTTTAGCAGCGGGTTTCGTAGTGGTTTTCGTAGCGGTTTTTTTGGCCATAATAACGAAATGTTTGAATAAGAATCTTAAGCGTTAAGCGGGTCGCAGGATTTGCGGTCCTGAGAGAGGAATGTTAGCAGAAAAAAAGCCAAATTGATAGTTAGAAATGAAATAGCCCCCAATAACCCCAATAGCCCCAATAGCCCCAATAGCCCCAATAGCTCTATTCGCCTGTCAGTAGATAGATAACCTCTTCGGCAAGATTTTTGGCGTGGTCGGCGATGCGCTCGATGGATTTCGAGATGATGATAGTTTCAATCTGTGTGGAGACTTCGCCGTTTGCGGTGTTCATGGCATGGGAGAGCTTTTTAAAATTATCCTTGTTCAGCCGGTCGACTTCTTTGTCCCGCTCAATGATACCTTGAGCGAGTTCCAGGTCTTCTTCGAGAAACGAGGTGATGGCATCGCGCAGCATGGCGAAGGCGAGACGGCTCATTTCCTGGATCGCGACGGGGTCGTTAATCTTCCCGTCGCGGGTGAGGATGCTACGGGTGCGCTTGGCGATGCTGTGTGCCTCGTCGCCGGCGCGCTCCAGATCGTGGCTTGCCTTGATGGAAACAAAAACGAGCCGAACGTCGCTGGAAACCGGAGAGCGCAGCGTTATGTAGCGAACCGCGTCGCGGTTGATCTCCACCTCGAGCGCGTCGATCTGGTCGTCCATTGCAAAGGCGGCATCGATCTTCTCGAGGTCGCTTTCGATGAAGCCCTCGACCGCGAGACGGCCGGCTTCGTTGGCCTTTTCGCCCATGAAGATAAGTTTACTGCGGATGGCTTCGAGTTCTTTGTGGAAATAGCGTTCCATGATTGAAAATAATTTGAAAGTGGGCTGGCGGTCTTACGATCATCCAAAGCGTCCCGAGACATAGGCTTCGGTCTGATCGTTTTTCGGATTCATAAAGATCGTATCGGTGATGTCATACTCGATGAGTTTGCCAAGATAGAAGAAAGCAGTGCGGTCAGAAACCCGGGCGGCCTGCTGCATATTATGCGTCACGATGACGATGGTGTATTCCTTCTTGAGCTCATGAATGAGTTCCTCGACCTTTCCCGTGGCGATGGGGTCGAGGGCCGAGCAGGGCTCATCCATAAGGAGCACCTCGGGGCTGTTGGCAATGGCCCGCGCGATGCAAAGCCGCTGCATCTGACCGCCCGACATACTGAGCGCGCTTTCGTGGAGGCGGTCTTTCACCTCATCCCAGAGGGCCGCGCCGCGGAGGCTGCGTTCGACGACCTCGTCGAGCTCCGAGCGGCGGTTGCGCCCGGCGATGCGCAGGCTGAAAACGATGTTTTCGTAGATCGACTTGGGGAAGGGGTTGTATTTTTGAAAGACCATGCCGATCCGCTTGCGCAATGAAATGACTTCGAGGGCGGGATCGTAGATGCTTTGCCCGCCGATCGTGATATCGCCCTTGTGGACGATGCCCTCGATCAGGTCGTTCATGCGGTTGATGCTGCGAAGCAGCGTCGATTTACCGCAACCCGACGGCCCGATAAAAGCGGTGACCTGCTTCTTCGGAATGTTGAGGTTGAGGTCGAAGAGCACCTGCGCCGAGCCATACCAAAAATTATAGTCATCCTTGATCTGGATAAATGGCTCGAAGTCTTCTTTCTGTGATGTGGTCGTGGTTTCTTGGCTCATAGTGGAAAGGTGTGAACCCGCGTCGTAGGCTGAGTATGCAGGACAAGAGGTATAAGCTTCAGGTTTCAGGTTTCTGGCCTCAGGTTTCAGGCCTCAGCCCTCAGGTTTCAGGCCTCAGCCCTTTAAAAAGTATCGCCTTTGTATTTACGGCGCAGGTGGTTGCGGAGGGTGATCGCGCTCAGGTTCAGCACGATGACGAGGACGATGAGCAGCAGCGTCGTGGCAAAAACCATGGGTTTGGCGGCGTCTGAATCGGGCGATTGGAAGGCGAGGTCATAAATATGGAAGCCGAGGTGCATGAACTTGCGGTCGAGGTGGAAGAAGGGAAATGCGCCGTCCAGCGGTAGAGTGGGCGCCAGCTTGACGACACCCACGAGCATAAGCGGGGCCACTTCACCGGCGCCGCGGGCCATGGCCAAAATAAGTCCGGTTAAAATGCCGGGAGCGCTGGCCGGGAGCACGATGCGCTGGATGGTCTGCCACTTGGAGGCACCACAGGCCAGAGCCGCTTCGCGCATGCCGCGCGGCACGGCGGAGAGGGCTTCTTCGGTGGCGACGATGACGACTGGCACGGTCATCAGGGCAAGCGTGAGCGAGGCCCAGAGGATCCCGCCCGTGCCAAAGGTGGCGGTGGGGAGGCGCTTGCTGAAAAACAGTTCATCGATGCTGCCCCCCAGCACATAAACGAAGAACCCGAGCCCGAAGACGCCGTAAACGATCGAAGGCACCCCGGCCAGGTTATTTACGGAGATGCGCACGGCCCGCACGATGACCCCCTGGGAGGCATATTCACGGAGGTAGATCGCGGCCACCACACCAAAGGGCATGACCGCGATACTCATGAGGAGCGTCATGACAAAGGTCCCGAAAATCGCGGGGAAGATCCCGCCCTCAGTGTTTGCCTCGCGTGGGTCCTCCGAAACGAAGCGCCAGATTTGCCTGAAAAAGAAGCCGACCTTGTCCGGAAGGCTCATTTCGTTGGGGAAGTGGGCCTGTGTAATGTTGTCAAACCCGATCCGGCGCTCCTCCCCGGATGGCAGGCGCAGGCGAACGGAGTCCTCGGCGCGGCGGTCGCGCAAGGCGCGGGCCTCGGCCGCGAGGTCATTATATTTCAACTGCAGCGCCTCACGTTGAGCGGTCAATTTCTGCATCCTATCCGAGCTCTCGGCGGCCGCTGCACCGAGTTCATCCCGCAGGGCCCGCTGCTCGAGGCGGATGGACTCCATCCGGCTGTTGATCCGCCCGATCTGCTGCCTTTCGATCTTGGTGTAGGCCTTCAGGCGTTCATTGCTCGCCTCAATGGTTTCGAAGAGCGTCGACCGGAGCGCGTCCGGTTCTGTGATGCTGCTGCCATCTGCCAGATCGATGGCGACGGGGTAGCCCAAGGCATCTCCGAACTCGATACGCTCCAGCTGGAGGATGCCGTCGGCAGGGGTGAACCGGGGCTTTCCGGACGCGTCGCGCAGGATTTGGTCGGAGTCGACGAAGTGGTACATCTGCCCGTAGGCATCTTTGTTTCCGGTAAAAAACTGAAACTCCCGGGTCAGGCGGACGCCTTCTTCCTGCAGCCGCTTGTAGCGCTCGAGGGCGATGGCACCGGCAAAATCCTTTCCGTTGGTCGGACCGGCAGTGGCCCCCTCGACGAGCTCGACCTGATAGATCGTGTCCGGCCAAAACATGGACAGGCCATTCTTTAGAATGACGGCGAGCAGCCCGGCAATCAGCAGGATGCCGACACCCAGCCCCATTCCGGTAAACCAGACCAGCGCCTCGCCTTTTGGGCGGATCGATTTGGAATATGCGTGCGGTTCAGGCATGGGCGTGGGTGGCAGAGTGCTCGTGGAGGGAAAGAAATGTGGTCGCGTAGCGCACTAGATCGTTTTGTATTTCTCGCGCAGGTGTTGGCGCGTGATCTCGGCGACGGTGTTGAGAAAAAAGGTCAGAAGGAAAAGTGCCATGGCGCCAAGGAAAAGCGTGCGGTAGAGGGTGCTGAATTGAGGGGCCTCCGGCAGCTCAACCGCGATGTTTGCCGCCAGTGTGCGCATGCCGTTGAAGATGTTCCACTCCATGATCGGCGTGTTTCCGGTGGCCATAAGCAGAATCATGGTTTCACCGACGGCGCGCCCAAACCCGATGATCGTGGCCGAAAAAATACCCGGCGAGGCGGTGGGCAGAATGACGCGCCAGGTCGTTTGCCAGCGGCTGGCACCCAGGGCCAACGAGGCGGAGGTGAGGTAGGGTGGTACGTTGGTCAGCGCATCCTCCGAAATCGTGAAAATAATGGGAATCACGGCGAAGCCCATCATGAGACCGACCACCAGCGAGTTGCGCTGCTCGAAGCTGCCGCCTGTCGTCTCGACCCACCACTGGCGGAAATTCCCGACCTTGGCCCCGATATCAGGATCATAGACACGGAAGACAAGTGCCTCCAGAGTGGGCCCCAGCTGCCAGGCGATGTAGCCGACGACAAGAATAACCGGGATAATGACCAACCACTCGGAGCCGGGGCGAATAAAGTTGCGGATGGTCTGCGGCAAGCGTCCCCAGAAGTAGCCCAGAAGTGCGGCGCTGAGCGGGATGGTGATCAGCATGAGCAGAACGGACGGCACCCGGTCCTCAATCAAGGGAGCTAGCCAGAGTGCGGCGAGGAAGCCGAGCACGACGGAGGGCAGGGAGGCCATGATCTCCATGGCAGGCTTGATGTAGCGCTTGGCCTCCGGCCGAAGATACTGCGATACATAAATCGCGGCGAGCACCGCGATAGGCATGGCAAAGAGCATGGCATAGAGCGTTCCCTTGATGGAACCGAAGAAAAGGTTCACGATCGAGAGCTTGGGCTCGAAGTCTGAGGTGCCGCTGGAGGACTGCCACTCAAATTCGGGAGCCGATTTGCCCTCATACCAGATCTTGCCGAAGAAGGCCTTCCAGCCCGCGTTCGGGTGCGGGTCGTCGAGCGCGTAGACGTGGAGCCGCTCATCAGTGTCGTAGGCGAAGATCGAGTCCCAGCGGGGACCGAGGGCGATATTTTTAGGTTGATAGTCGGTCGTTACCTCCCAGCGGATTTCCCCGGTCGTGCTGTAGCGGAGCGAGAGTTGCCCCTCGTTGGCCAGGAGAAAGCCCCGATTGCGCTGAGCGGCGCTGAAGTCCGTAGCACCGCCGCCCTCCAGCTGCGAAAAATCTTTGATCCGGGTGTAGAGGATCTGGCCAGCGTCCGCATCCAGGTAGCTGGCCAGCGTTACATTGGCCCCCGATTCGGAGGTGAGGATGAGCGACTGTTTGCCCAACAGCCAATCGATGGAGAAGATCGACGGATCGCTCTTCTCGGCAAACGGACGAAGCTTCTGCACGCGCTCCAGCTGATCGCCCCGGAGGCTCAGGTAGTAGAGCCAGCCGCCTTCTGTGGTGACAAGAATCCGGTCGCCCCGTCCGCCGATGAGTAGGCGCTCGGGCTTCTCGTCGGTGATGGCCGTATCGAGGTTGATCTGCTTGTCAGCCACCAGCGTGGCCGCACCAAAGAGGCTCGATCGAACGGTGTAGGTTTGCAGCGTGACCTTGGTTTGGCCATCGACTTCCTGCAGAAAAGCGATGGAGCGATTCGTTGATGAGTCGTAAAAGGCGATCTCACGGATAGGCGCTTCCGAAACACTCAATGGCGGTAAAAGCTCCGACTCTACAGCCACCACAACACGGCGAGAGCGGTCCTCCAAAAACTCGGTGCGGTAATTGATTTTGAGAAGCGCGATGCGCCCATCGGCGGAGCCCAGGGCGATTTCGCCCGTGTAGGCATCGTAGTAAAAAGCGGTCCATGTCTTTTCCGGCAGATCCGTGTCCACCGCAAAGAGACCCCGTGGCCCGATTTCCAGCTTCATGGAGTCCTGCGCACCGACCCGTCCGTAGGTTCGAGTCGTCAGGTCGCGCGGTAAATCGGCGAAGTGCAGCTCGCCCGAGCGACTGAGGAAAAACGGGAGTTCGCCCCATTCATCGACACCCATCACAACGACGTCCTCGACCGGCACCGCCACCTGCCCCACGGCTTTGACAGAGGGCTTTCCAAAGAGCGGGAGGATCTGCACGAAGATAAAGGCAAAGATCGCAAAGACCGCCAGCATGACCAACCAGCCACCGAACTTGATGACCAGCGTCATCAACCGGTCGAGTAGCAGCGTGCCGCGCGCTACCGTGAAGCGCTCCCCGGAGGGTATGTGCGGTATGTGCGGGTCGGGACTCATACTTCCTGGGGCGCTCCCAGGGCCGGACCGTAAAAACTTTGAATGAAGATCATGATCAGCGAAAAAGGGCGAAACTGCCGCAATGGCAAAAAGAAAGCGGGCCGGGAGGCCCCCGCCCAGGTGAATTTTGCGTGACGCTTACCGCAGCGCTCCCAGGATCTGCGCCGCAATGGGCGCGGGTAGCGGATAGTAGCCATCTTTGGCCACGACCTCCTGGCCCTGCTTCGAGAGCACGAAGCGCAGGAACTCGAAGGTCAGGGTATCCATCGGTTCGCGCGGGTCGCGGTTCACGTAGACCAGCAGCTGGCGGGCCAGCGGATACGACCCGTTCAGGCAATTTTCCTCGGTGGGTTCCACTCCATCAATCTGAATCGCTTTCACCCCCGAGGTGGTGTAGCCGATGCCGGAATAGCCGATGCCCGCCAGGTCCGAGCCAATGCCCTGGACCACGGAGGAAGAGCCGGGCTGTTCCTTGACGTTCGATGAGAAGTCGCCACCGGCCAAAGCCACCTTCTTGAAAAAGCCATAGGTGCCCGAAGCACTGTTGCGTCCATACAGACTCAGAGCCCGGTCCCCCAAGCTCCCCTCCAGCCCGAGTTGCCCCCACTCCGTGATAGGCGTCCCGCCCTTGCGGTAGGTGTTGGAAAAAATGGAGTCGATCTGCTGCGGAGAGACAGTCTCGATGGGATTGTCCTTATTGACGAAGACGGCCAGCGCATCAATCCCCGTGCCCACCATGGTCGGCTTGTAGCCGAAGCGCGCTTCGAAGGCGTCGATTTCCGAACCCTTCATTTCGCGGCTCATTGGCCCAATCTGAGCGGTGCCTTCGATCAAGGCGGGCGGCGCGGTGGAGGAGCCCTTGCCTTCGATCTGGATGTTCACATTGGGATAAATGGCCTCGAAGCCCTCCGCCCAAAGCGTCATCAGGTTGTTCAGCGTATCGGACCCAATGGAATTGAGGTTTCCAGATACGCCCGAAACCGGCTCGTAAACGGGGAGGTTTGGATCGACCTTTGCCTGGGAGACCATGGGCAGGGCAGCTATGATCAGGAGTGTAGAAAGGAGTGCGGCAATGGAGCAGGTTCGTTCGGTGGTTTTCATAAAGCGTGGAGGAGATGATTCGGGTAGATAGAAAACTTTTAACAATACTGCGCAATTGTAACAAAAATGCGGCATATTTGTTACAGGAAGGTAAACAAGGCAGCTCAAACGAATCCCCTACCCGGAGCGGGGGCATCCTGCCCGCGCCGATCGCGCCCCTCATCCCACCCCACGCTCCCCAGCCCGCATCCCCGGCAAATCCCCGCGCCTCGCTCGTGTTACGGAATCGTGTCAAAACGGCGGCAATTGTTACAGCCGGGTGATTTTCGTCACGCTGCCACAGTTTGTGGTTGAGCTTGGCCGCAACGCCACCAAAAGAGCGCTTTCTTTTTTCTAGAAACTCGCCCATGAAACGCTTTCTTCGTCCTCTTCTCACTCCCGGCCTCGCTGCCGGTCTTTTCTTTGTGGCACTGCTCCCCACCGCACAGGCCATCAAAATCGTCGTCCCCGATCAGTATCAGGAACAGGTCGACTCTGCCAAAGCAGCCGAGCGGGCCGAGCGCGAGCGCGAGCTGGATGTTGAAGGGCAAAAGGACTCAGCTGCGGATGCCGGCAGCGCCGGAGTTTCCGAATTGGGCATAAGCCAGCCATCGGAACAAGCAGCCGAGCTCGCATCGGATGACTTTGTCATGCAATCGGTCGTCGAAGCCGAGACAGCCGCGGCCGCCTTTGAAGGCACCTTGGCGGAGGATCAAGGCCTCGTTTCCGGGCAAGTCCTCGACCAGGAAAGTGGCGCACCCGTCGCAGGGGCAGCCATCATCATCGAGGGCACCAACATCGCCACCGTCACAGGCGCGGACGGCCGCTACTCCCTAGGGCCTGTCTCCGCTGGCAAGTATACCCTCAGCTTCATCAAGACCGGCTACATCGAGGCCAATATCACGGAATACCAAATTGCCGGCGGCGAAATCAGCGTCTTCCCTTTCGCCCTGCCACCCAGACCCGCCGATATGTCCGACGAGGTCTATGAACTCCAGGATTTTACCGTCACAGCGGAGGAAGCGAATCAGATGATGCTGGCACTCGATTTGCGAATGTCCTCCGACTCAATCATGAACGTGATGACATCAGAGGACTTCTCCCGCTTCGCCGCCAGCGACGTGGGCGATGCGATTAAGCGCGTCGCCGGGATTACGGTGGAGGGGGGCAAGTTCGCGGTCATTCGTGGCCTCGACGAGCGCTATTCCAGTACCACCTTAAATGGGGTGCCTGTGCCCAGCCCCGACCCGGATCGCCAGTCGGTGCCACTCGACCTCTTCCCTTCCGAGATTGTCGGGAACCTGGGAATTTCGAAAACCTTTACGCCTGATCTTCCGGGTAATTCCGCCGGCGGTTCCATCAATATCCAGACGAGTGCATTCCCCGAAGAATGGGAAATTAAGATAAAAGCGGGCACGGGCTTCAATGAGAATGCCGAGGATCGATTTATCTCACGTGACGGGCCGGAGGCGCGTCAGATCGATTGGAATCCGGACACCCTGGGCTTGGTTAACTTCGGCCGCACCACTGCAAATGCCGGCATGGGCACGCGTGACAAGGATGCAGGAACCGAGCGTGACTTTGGTCTTGATTTTGGTGGCACCTCCACCTTTTTCGACCGGGATATCCGGGTTGTCGGCTCCTTTTCCACCGAGCGCGCCTTCTCTACCCTCACCGGGACCGAAGAAACCCGTTTTGGCCGCGCCCAAATTAACGGCAGCCCGACCCGTCCCCGTTTTCCAGAGTCGGGCGACCTGATCCAGGGGCGTCTGCCGCTTACAAACGGTCGCTTTGACTTGATCGAATCGGAGTTCTCCGAGCGCGATACCTACCTGCTGTCCTCCGAAATCGATATCGATACGGAAAGTGAGCATCGCGCCCATGTCACCTATTTTCGAAATGATAATAGCAGCGAGATCGCCAGTGCTCGTGAGAATGGCTTCTTCCCGGATTTTGAGAAGGGAACCTTCACCGATCAACAATTGGCAGAATTTACCCCTTATGTCGGCACGCTTATCGAAGCCCTGAGTATTGCGGGTATTACTCAACCAGCCGGCCCATCTTTCCAAGACCTCAATGACAGCTTTCTCGATGCGCGACTCTTCACCACATCGGTATTGGATCAGGAGCGCTCTCTGGAGGTTTTTCAATACGGGACCACCCACAAACCGACCAATTTCCTTGATGGTTTGGAGCTTTCCTGGACCTACAGCGATGCCACTGCAACTCAAGATGACATAGACGCGGTCACGCTCCAGTCTGTTCAAGGTGTCAATGGTAATTTTATCATCGGGCAGGCCCCCGAGGTTTCCGAGTTCTTCCCGTTCTTTGGTTGGCGCAGGGTTCTCGAGGAACAGAGCGTATTACGAGTCGATGGGGCATACACCTTTGACTTTGGGGATAATCTCAAGATCAAGCCCGGAATTGGCACCTTCCGTGAACGCACGGACCGCGAGACGGAGCAACTCGTGCTGCCCCTCGTCCCGATTTCTTTTGGAGCCCCCGCACAGTTCGGAGGTTCTCCCACGCTTCAAGAGGCCGCCCTCATTGGATTGGGACCTTTTCCGGGCACCGCAGGTTCCAGTTTTCGTGGCCTCGCTGAGGGCGAAAGAGATGTCGATGCGCATTACTTTTCCGTTAAGATCACTCTTTTCGAAAAGTTCGATCTCTTCGCTGGGGTGCGGAATGAAAAGGTTTTAATGACCAGTGGCACGAATGAAGATTCCGGTGCCGACTTCTTCAATTCTGACCTGCTGAGCGATGCCGCTTCCGGGGCGACACCTGCGAATGCCCAGATCAACACCCAAATTCTCGGGATCAACGACAGTCAGCCCTTGCCGGTTGGCTTTGTCGGTAAAATTGATGAGAAGAGAAACCTCCCGGCCATAAGCTTGAGTTATCGCCCGTTCGAAGGAGCTCGTATCACCGCAGCCTATTCCGAAACGATGGTCCGACCCTCGTTTAAGGAGTTTACCTACATCACTGTGCAAAACCCCATCACGCTCGATTTCGAAAGCGGGAATCCGACCTTGAAGGTTTCCGATGTCAAAAGTATGGATCTGCGGCTTGAATATGTTCGGCCAAATGGTGACTTACTTGCCGTTAGTTTCTTCCATAAAACCATCGACGATCCGATTGAAAAAACCAGTTTGCGAGGCTTTGCTGGTAATACCGACATCTTTTTCAATAACGAAAACCAGGCGGAACTGCAAGGCATCGAGCTGGAAGGGCGAAAGTCCCTCGACTTTTTAGGAAATGATTTCCTCCAGTATTTCAGCGTGGGTGGAAACGTCACACTCATCGATGCGACGGTTGGTATCCCCGAAAATTTCCGTAAACTGCTTTCTGGTGGACTGCAAGTTGATATCGACGGTAGATCTACAACCCTTGGCGGTAATGCGTATGCCGTCAAAACGGGCGAAGGCTTGTTTGACGGAGAATTTGCCGAACCGCCTAGTGAACGCCCGCTCTTCCAGCAGCCCGAGTGGATTGCAAACACCGACATTACCTTCGAGCAGCCGGATTGGGGCACGCGCGCCACGCTTTCCGTGTTTGCCCAGAGCAAGGTGCTGGATCGGGCCGGAGGTTTCGAGCGTGTAACCGGCCAACAACGGGTGTCGGTGGACGAGTATCGGAAGGCTTTCCACGAGGTTAATTTCACCTTCTCACAGCGCCTCAACGATTACCTCAGCCTGAGCTTTAGCGTCAAAAACCTCACCGACTCGGAGCGGGGCATCGAATACGACGAAATTATTGGAGGCGATCGCCGCTCTTTCAAAGTCGGCCGCGACTATTCCATCGCCCTTACCGGCACTTTTTAGAGGAATTTGCATGAAGTCGCCCAACCTTCACAGAGTTGTCATCAAATTGTAACATTCACTTGCTAGATTCTTTCATGTCCTCGCTCACTCTGTGCGAGGATGTTCGCATAGAAAAATACCTATAACAAATCATATGAAATATAAGTTCCTATCATTACTCGCCTTGGGCGCGGTCTCAGCCGCGAGTGCTCAAGTTTTGCAAGTGAGCACCGACATCACGTCGGACACCACTTGGGGTGCCAATGAAACCGATGTCGTGCTCACCGGCCCGATCTTCGTTAAAAACGATGCCACCCTCACCATCCTTCCCGGCACCATCGTTCGCGGCCAGCCCAAGATCACTGACCCGAATGATTCCGCCGAGACCCTGCCTCCCGGTTCCTTGATCGTTACCCAAAGCGGTCGCGTAGTCGCTGATGGTAGCGTGAACAACCCCATCATCTTCACCACCGCTGCGATCGACAACAACAACGACGGCATCCCCGATGGCGACGGCAGCAACTTGCTTGCCTGGACGCCCGGTGCCACTTTCCACGATGCCGACCCGCTCAACAACCCGCTGCCTAGTTTGGCTCCGGGTGCCATTGATGGTTCGCAAAGTACCAACACTGCCGCAAACACTGAGCTCTGGGGTGGTCTGGTCATCCTCGGTAACGCGCCGACCAATCTTGGTGGGGCGAATGCTCCCGCCGGTTTCGGCTATATCGAAGGTCTTCCTAACACTGCGGACACCATTTACGGCGGCGCACTGGCCAACGATGATTCCGGTGTTTATCGCTACGTGTCGGTTCGCCACGGTGGTGAGCGTCTTGGCACGGCCAACGAAATCAACGGTATCACCATGGGCGGCGTCGGTTACGGCACAGTCATGGAGTTCTGTGAAGTGTACTGCACCTTCGACGATGGCTTCGAGTGGTTCGGCGGCACAAACAATGGTAACAACCTTGCCGTGTTCTTCGCTGGCGACGATTCCTACGACGGTGACCAGGGCTGGACTGGCCAGGTTCAATTCGCTCTGGCCGTTCTGCACTACGACGGCATGGGTGACTCCGGTGGCAACGAAGCCTTCGAGTTCGACGGCGACGATGCCCCCGATACCAATGAAGACCTCGTTGGCAACCCTGCACCGCTTGCCAACTACACCTTCGCCAACTTCACCGTGGTCGGTCCTACAGGTACGACCGGTTACGATGTCAACACTCCCAATGTTGATCCAAAGTGCGGTCGTATCCGCCTCCGCAACAACTACAGCGGTCAGCTTTACAACGGCTATGTCGTGAACCCTCGCGCTGAAGCCTTCAACATCCCGACCGTTAATCCTGTCGTCCTCGACTCGATCACCCTTAAGAACGGCACCACTGTTGGATTCGATCACGTCAATCCTCCTGCCAATGTCACCGTCAGAAACTTCGTCACCAACGGTTCCGGCCTGATCGGTGAAGACGCTGGTGTTGCCAATGGTTTGAACCCTCGTCCGATCTCCAGCGGCTTCCCTGCACCGGCTGGTGTGACCAGCAGCCTCCAACTCGGCGCACAGTTCGAAACAGTCAGCTACCGCGGTGCCTTCAGTCCTTTGACTGCTCAGCCGCTCTGGACCACTGGTTGGACCTCGCTTAACAAAGCAGGTATCCTTGTTGACTAATTATCCTCGATTTCTCCAAAATCTGCCGCCTCTCCATCCCGGAGAGGCGGCACCTAGAGAACAAAAAATATGAAATTAAAATTAACATCACTCGTCGCCCTCTCCGCAGGGCTTCTCGTCAGTGCACAAGCACAAGTCATGGTCGCTGGTTGGGACTTTTCCGGGTATGCAATCGAGGCGGCTGGTTTTAGCTCAATCGATAACGTAAACCTTACCGGCCAGATGAACGCCAACTTCACCCAGAGTCAGCCAAATTTCGTTAATGCGGCCCCGTTTGGCACCGTTTATTATGACGGCTCCTTCGGTTCCACCGCCTTCGATTTAGTTCGTGGAGGCTCGCCTGATGTCATTCTTAACAACAACCTTGGCACCCTTGGTGGCAATGGCACGATCGGGGCTTCCGGTTCGATCAACACACTGGTACTTGGCCAGGGCCAACCGAATAATAATGCGCAAGCGCTTGGTCTCACCACCAACGGTGCGATTACCTTCGCGATCAACATGACCACCTTCGGGCTTGGTTCTGCTGGTGAAGGCTGGTCTCTGGCCTTCGCGACGCAAAATGTCGGGGATTCGAACAATAGTTCCTCTATTGCCTGGGATTACTCCCTCAATGGATCGGACTTCACCAGCACGGGCTTCAACACGGCAATCACCAACAACGCGGCTGCGGGTAGCGTCGACCTCTCCAGCATCACTGCGCTGGATGGTCAGAGCATCGTTTACTTCCGAGGCACCTTCTCGGACGTGACTGGAGCGAGCTACATCGATAACTTCCAGGTGAATGCCACTGCGGTTCCTGAGCCGTCCGCCTTCGCTGCGATCTTCGGTGTCCTCGCACTCGGCTTCGCCGCTGTGCGCCGCCGTCGTCAAGCGTAAGCCTCGACTGCAAGGTTGATTCAATTCAAGGCCGCCGCACTTCGCGGCGGCCTTTTTTTGAGTAGTCGGGGTGATTCATTCGCCCTCTCAACCCAAGCCTTCCCACCAGAATTCACGAAACGGCCTTTTATATTAGTGGTGCTTCAAATGCATTCTCTCAAAAACTGTAGCGGAACGGCGATAGCCGTTTCGATTTCGAACCCTTTTGCATTACGGGTCGAAACGGCTATCGCCGTTCCGCTACGAATTGGCTTTGTGAAAAAACCATTGGATGGGACCACTAAACGGAACTTCCTTCTCTAGAACACGTCTCTCTTTTCAGTCACTCTCCAGTCCGAGCACCCTATGAATCTTATGCACCTTAAGCCATTTTTTTTCTTTCTCCTCACGGGCTTGCTGTGGGGCCAGCCGGTTGTGATTGCCGCCGCCATCGCGGCCACTTCCGCGGCGACGCCCGCACTCACGGATTCCGCCGTTTATGAGGATGCCGCCCTCTGGGCGCCCCGCGCCGGGCTGACGAGTGACTTCACCCCGGCCGACACGGAGGCCCCGCGCACGATCCCCTCCGGGCGAGAGGCGATCTTGATCCGCCTGGAACCGGGCGAACCGGTCCATGCCGTGCTTGACTTCGGGCGCCTCGGGCTCCACCGCGTGCCCCTCGCGCAAACCGACATTATGGACCGCGCCCAAAAGATCGCTGCGGGCGAGGTCGAAAAAGGGACCCCCAACTGGACCATGATGATCGGCCGCTCCTTCAGCCGGCATAAACCGGAAGCGGGGCAGGGGGGAATCAGGGTGCCCTTCGCCGAAGTGGAGGCTTTTCGCTACTTCCTCGTCGTCTATCTCGATGGCGATGCCGTGGGCAACCGGGCCGCAGCCGCCTTGCTTGAGGAACATAAAGATGCCATCCAGGCAGCTGCGATCGCGCCGATCCTTTTCGGGATGGGTGAATTTCCATACATTGGCGAACTTGCTTATATCGAGACCCTTCGCGAGCACGGTCTCGATAAGCAGTTCTTCATGGCCCCGCATGTATCCGTCCCCTACGCAAATTCGATGGCACACAGCTACCCAAGCCTGCCAGCCATTGCCCTCGTCGATGCCGAGGGCAAGACTCTCTACGAGCCCGGCAGTGAGTCCGTGAGCCTGGAAGCTATGTTCGGAGCTGTTCATGCCATTCTCGCCGAGCACAAAGCAGCCAAATCCGAAAATTTAAAGTAGGCTTCTATTATGCATCTCCGGCAGCACTGCTGCCGGGCGGTGTAGCCGTAGATTTTACGAGCAATACGAACTGACGAATTTTATTCCGGAGATTTTTGGCGAGGCATTCGCACCACGTAGTGGCCGCGATAAGTACCGCTGCCTCCGCCTGTGAGAAGAATCTGCTCGTCTCCTCGTTGGAGTTCAAGCGTGTCGGGTACCGCGTTTACCCCTGTTTGGGAAACAGTTGACGCTTCGGGTTGACTTACTCCGTTCGTAGAAGAACTACGAACGGAGGCGACTGCTGAGGCTCCAGTGGGAGAGAAACTCCGCTCAGTACGGATTCGCTCCGTCCGTTCCCTGCGCTCAGTAAGACTCTGTGGTGAGTCTATATCTGTAAGTCGGACTGGACGAGGCGGACGACGCATTTCACCGCTAGCTCCTTCAACCCCTTCCGGTAGGTAGGATGTAAGAACCGGCAGAGAACGGTTGCTTGCCTGAGCTAAAGGTAACTCAAACTCCTCACCATTCACTTGCACAGTCAGGCTGCGGTTCTCCGGGTCGAATTTTACGATCTCGACACCATTCCTCCACTGCCCTAGTTCAATCCAAAAGCTCTGCCCCCTTTCTGGGATTCGGAGGCTAAAGGAGAGTGAATCAGCGGTTTTGAAGTAACCACGAAATTCAACGGGCGCGGTTGAGGATACGGGCCTCGCTTGTGCAGCGACAAGCCCAATGCATAAAGCGCAAAAAAAGCAGATTAAAGTGGAGCCTCGAATCCACCGCTGTCCATTAAATTGACCCAAATCCATAAACACGAGAATGTGGTCCGAAGTACTCACTTCAAGTGCATAGCCGGGTTAACAAGTTACTTTTATGTGACACTAACTTAAAATACACCGAAAAATTTTTGTAACCATGTTATAAAATTAATAGTTGACTGTGCTATTTCTGCGAAAAATTTTTGTAACCATGTTATAAAATTAATAGTTGACTGTGCTATTTCTGCAGTCGTATGCT
>JAGYJE010000022.1 GCA_018402305.1 Puniceicoccaceae bacterium
TAAGAGCTTTTGACGCAGTCAAAAGCTCTTGGTGTGTTGCTAGGCTCTCAAAGTTTTTACTTATATATAAATTAAACACGGTTCCATTTACTACGGTGCTCGTGATGACGTTAGCTTTTGTGAAAGGCTTACCTGCTTCAAATCCTTTCATTGTCTGGGCTAGGTAAATTCCATAGTCATCATAATCTACAATTTTCGGAGTCATGAGACCTTCGTTTATGCTTTCAATGGAAATGTCGTCATTGCTGCTTTCGACGATCTCTTTCGCTTCTTCAAACACAGCTTTGAGCTTCTCTGCCTCTTCCTGATCGTATTGATACTGCACGAACTCGGCGATATACTCTTTTCTCTTTTTTATTCGAGCACCTACCGATTTAGTTGGCGTAGTGAAACGCCCAATTGCTGGATTTTCCCCTTCACCATCTTCAACTAGAATGAGGTGGGTAATATGCCGGTAGTCCCGTTCAACTATAGGAACCGCCTCAATGATCTTCTCACGTCCATGAATTTGCATGAAGCCATCTGTTTGAGGATACTTGAATGTCTTTTGATTAACGCTGATTACTTCGCTAGCATTCAAGCATGTTGCAATAATGATCGAGAGTAATTGGAGGGTGAGATATTTCATGGGCATTTTTTGCAGAACAAGTTATTAGTGCACCCTGCATATCAACACCCGAAATTTTTAAGTCAAACGTATTTCTAGCGTTTGATTTTGAACTTTATTATTGCGCTATTCTTCTAGAAAGCATTAGTGTCATTTTACACTATTATGCAAAAGCTGCCTTTTCAGACATTTAAGCGCTTCCAGGATCGATTGATCACGTTAGGGATTCCGGACCATCAGCAGGCTCATTATGTGAAGTGGGTTCGGTTCTTTTTGGATTTTGAGGCCAAGTATGGGGGTGCGGCGAGCGGGGATGCGGTGCTTGAAGGATTTATTGAAAAGCTTGCCAGCAAGGGGCAGTCCGTTGGTTTGCGGGAGCAGGCGCGTCGAGCGGTGGGCATTTATCTGGATCTGGAGGGAGCGGCGCTGTCTAGCGAGGCACCGTCGCCGCCCAAGGGGCGCGGGCGTTCGCCCTTGAAGTCAGTGGTGCCTTCGACTGTGGGGGAATCGAAGCAGGGGGCCGGGCGTCCGGCGAAGGTCGTGACCCAGGCTCCCCGAAAGAACGGGTTGGCCACTGGACCGGGGCAGGGGGCGGAACCGGTCGTTGGTACGGCGTCCGGGGATTGGGCGGGTTTGATTCGAGCGCTGCGGGACGAGATCAAGCGGCGCAATTATTCGCCCAAGACGGCCAATGCCTATGCTTCCTGGGTCGCGAAACTTGGGGAGTTCACGGGCGACATGCCGGTGGCGGCGATCTCCGATGCAGACGCCCGGGATTTCCTGACGGACCTTGCGGTCAACGGGCAGGTTGTGGCTTCGACGCAGAATCAGGCATTCAACGCGCTGTTATTTCTTTTCCGGCACATTTTGAAGCGCGACTACGAGCTGGGCGACTCTGTGGTTCGGGCGAAGGTCAGCAAGTATATCCCGACAGTCTTGACCCGAGCTGAGGTGAATGCGGTGTTGGAGCGGCTGGACTTTCCTCATGACCTGATCGTCTCAATGCTCTATGGCTGCGGTTTGCGGCTCTCCGAGTGTCTGGAGCTGCGGGCGGGGGATCTGGATTTTGAGGCGAACCTGGTCATCGTGCACGACGGGAAGGGCAATAAGGACCGTTCCCTGCCCATGCCGAAGAAGCTAAAAGCGAAATTACGGGCGCAGATCCGGCGTGTGGCGAAGCAACTGGAGCGGGACTTGGACACGCCGGACTTCGGCGGGGTCTTTATGCCGGATTCCCTGAGCAAGCGGCGTGCGCAGCGCGAGGCCAAAGAGCTGCGCTGGCAGTGGGTGTTTCCGGCGAAGGAACTGACCTTGGTGCCGGCTGAGGGCGTTTATCGCCGCTATCACGTTTACCGTCAAAAACTGAGCCAGGCGCTGCGGATGGGGGTAAAGAAAGCGAAAATAACCAAGCGGGTGACGGCGCACACCTTCCGACACAGCTTTGCCAGTCATTTGCTGGGGGCCAACGTTGATTTGCGGACCATTCAGGAGCTGCTCGGGCATTCGGATATCAAGACGACCATGATTTACACGCACACGGTGAAAAGCCAGACGACCAAGGAAATGGTCAGCCCCTTGGATCTTTAGGGGCTGCTATGGAAGCGCGCTGATGTTCACTGGGTGCTCTTCTGCAGGGCGTCTTTGACTTGCTGTGTGATAGTGGCCCATTCGCCGTTTTGAATTTGCGGCTTGGTGGCGAGCCAGGTGCCGCCGACGGCGAAGACCTCGGGCATGTTTAGGTAGTCGAGCATGTTGTCCAGCGTAACGCCGCCGGTTGGGCAGAATTTGACGCCGAGGCTGCCGTATGGGGCGGACATGGCTTTGAGGAGTTTTGGGCCCCCGGCCGCGCCGGCGGGGAAGAACTTGAGGGAGGTGCAGCCCGCTTTGACGGCTGTCTGGATATCGCTGGGCGTCATCACGCCGGGAATGAAGGGCACGCCGCGTTCCCGGAAGTAGGCGATGGTTTCGGGATCCGTGCCGGGCGCCAGCCCAAACTGGCTGCCCGCGTCGATGGCCTGCTTGGCTTGCTCGGGAGTGACGACGGTGCCCGCGCCGACCTGCATCTCCGGAAAGGCCTTGGTGATGCGCTCAATCGACTCGGCGGCCGCTTCCGTGCGAAAGGTAACCTCGATAATGCTCAGGCCCCCGGCGAGGAGGGCTTCAGCCAGAGGCACGGCGTCGTCCGCGCGGTCAAGAACGATCACCGGGATGACGGGGAATTTGTGTAGGTCGGACATGGGGGGGGAGGGGAGTTGGGCGGTTGTCGGTTATCGGTTGGGCGGTTGGCGGGTTCGAGGGGCGACCAACGGCCGACTAGCCATCTGCAAACTAGCCAACTAGCCAACCAGTCAACTACGCGGTTTTACCGTGCGCACCGCGCGCTAGCGGTCGACGCGGGCTCCGCCGCCGGCTTTGATTTTGTTCACCTCTTTGAGCGAGGCCATGGTGGTATCACCGGGTGTGGTCATGGCGAGGGCACCGTGGACGCAGCCGTAGTCGACGGCTTCCTGCGGGTCATTCTCGGTGAGAAAGCCGTAGATGAGACCGGAGGCAAAGCTATCGCCTCCGCCGACTCGGTCGAGGATTTCGAGATCGGGAAATTGCATCGATTCATAGAAGGCACCCTCGTGCCAAACCATGGCGGCCCAGTCGTTGACCGTGGCGGTCTTGACTGCGCGCAACGTGGTGGCAGTGGCTTTGAAATTGGGAAATTGCTTGATCGCGGAGTGGATCATGTTCTTGAAGGCCTCGACCGGGATGTGGGAGATGTTTTCGTCCACGCCCTCGACTTCGAAGCCGAGGCAGGCGGTGAAGTCCTCTTCGTTGCCGATCATGACGTCCACGTATTGCGCGATTTCACGGTTGACCTCCTGGCACTTTTTCAGGCCGCCGAAGTCCTTCCAGAGGGAAGGGCGGTAGTTTAAGTCGTAGCTCACAATCGTGCCGTGTTTTTTGGCGCATTTGACTGCTTCGAGGACGACATCCGGCGTGGTTTCACTGAGGGCTGCATAGATGCCGCCTGTGTGGAACCACTGAGCGCCGCGGCGGCCGAAGATCGCCTCCCAATCAATATCGCCCGGCTTGATTTGGCTGGCGGCGGTGTTCCCCCGGTCAGGGCAACCAACCGCGCCGCGGATGCCGAAGCCGCGTTCTGTGAAATTGAGCCCGTTCCGCACGGTGCGGCCGATGCCGTCGTATTCCACCCATTTGATGAAATCGGTATCGACGCCGCCCTGGAGGATGCAGTCCTCTGTCAGACGGCCGACCGGGTTGTCGGCGAAGGCGGTGACCACGGCGGTTTTCAGGCCAAAGCAGCGGCGCAGGCCACGGGCTACGTTGTATTCACCACCACCTTCCCAGGCGGTAAATTGACGGGCCGTGTGGATACGGTTTTCGCCGGGGTCGAGGCGTATCATGACTTCGCCGAGTGAGACGCAGCTGTATTCACAGGATTCGAGGGCTTTGATGTCTAGTGCCATAAAATGAAGGAGGGGATTGCTTGGATCCATCGATGGTGAACAGACTGCGGGGGTAAAGTGAAGCCAGAAATCACTGAAAGGTGCCAATTGCGAATTGTTGCCTGCCTGTCACGGTGCTGTCACGGTGTTTTCGGAATTCTGCTTGCGGCAAGGTTTCGCGGAGAGCTATGATGGGGGCGTTTGCGTCTATGTCCTCCTTTGCTTCCAGTCGTATCTACAATACTCCTGCGCTTGAGCAGTGGTTTCGTAATGTCGGCATGGATTGGGAGGCTTCGTTTTCGCGCGAGGCGCTGCTGCGCGGTCGTGAGATCTATCGGAATGGGCAGATTTCCGGGGTCGAGTTGGACAATGACGAAGCGATTGTGCACTGCACCTTTGCGCGGAAGGATACCTGCTACGCCGTAGTGGAATGGACGGCGGGGGGTCCCCGCGTGCGTAGCTCGACCGATGATGCCGCATTGGGCGATGCGGTCGCGGTGGGTGGGCTCTATGAAGTGGAGGAGCTGATAGCGGATGAAATTGATCCCTTGCCCTACGAGCCCGTGGCGCCGGAAGCCACAAGGGTCAATCCCGAAGCACCGGCCGCGGCTGAGGCGGTTTCCGAGCCGCCCGCCCGACGACTCACGCCGAAGATTGAGGGTCTGCGTTCAGGGCTGCGGCTGACGGCTTATTGGACGAATGCCGATTTTTCCAAAGAACCGGTATTTCGTCACGATGCGGGCCCACTCAATTCTTCCGAGCGTGAGGCCGTGGTCCGGCTGACCGGGCGGGCTCGGGATGCTGGCTTTGGATTTCGGCGGGACAACAACGATTTTGTCCTGGCCGATGTGGAACGAATCGGCCCCTTTTTTACGCATACATTGAAGCGCTGGGAGACTACCTTTGACTTCATCGATCTGGACCTCGAAGCGCAGCTTATGGCCGAGGGCATTCGCGATATCAAGGTGGTGGGGCGTGTGGCGTCGGCCGGGAGCCAGGACATGCGGATCGATTGGCGGCTCAAGCTCGGGCGCCAGTGGCTCGATCCGGAAGAGGCCGAACGCCTGGCCAAAGCAGGCCGGGGCACGCATGTTGTGCGCGGCCTGGGGCTTGTGCGAATCGGTGAAGAGCAGTCGGAGGCGCTGGCCGAGTGGCAGGTGGGGGCTGCGGCGCAGGCTGCCGCGCTCAAGGCCTGGCCACGCTACATGGTCTTTTCGCTCTTTGCGGATCGTGGGGCCGAGCTTGATTTGAACGAAGAGATGGGAATCTGGCGGGCGGAGTTGGTCGCATCAGACGCGCCGGATGCACGGGAGGGGCTGCCCGGGTTTTTGCGTGATTACCAAAAATTGGGGGTGCAATGGCTGGCGAAGCTGCGGCGGCTTGGGGCGCACGGCCTGCTTGCTGATGAGATGGGGCTGGGCAAGACCCTGCAGGTCTTGACGCTGCTGGAGCGGCACCCCTTCGAAAATAAGCACAGCTTGATCGTTTGCCCGGCAAGTGTTGTACCGGTTTGGCAGAGTGAGGCCCGCCGCTGGTATCCGGAGCTGAAGACAGATGTCTTGCGCAGCGGTCATGACTTTGGGAAGGAGACGAGCGGGCCCCCCACGCTTTGGATCGCGAGCTACACGCAACTCCGCCGCCACAAGCATCTGCTGGAGGGGGCCGAGTTTGGCTACGCTGTATTGGATGAGGCGCAGCAGATCAAAAACCCCGATGCCAAAGTCACGCAGGCCTGCTGCTCGATCCGGGCGGAATGCCGACTCGCATTGACCGGAACGCCTGTTGAAAACCGTTTGCTGGATTTGTGGACCTTGTTCCGCTTTCTCATGCCCGGCCTGCTGGGGTCGCGGCGGCGTTTTGAGGAGGCGGTGGCTTCCGGCAGTGCTGAATTCCGCGAGGCCTTTCAGCAGCGGCTGCGCCGACAGTTGACCCCCTTCATCCTGCGCCGGGAGAAGGACCGCGTTGGCAAAGACCTCCCCCCCAAGCTTGAGATAGATTTGATCTGTCCCATCACCGAGCTCCAGCGGCAAGCCTACCAGAACCTGCTCGATGCCGGGCGTGAGGCCCTTGGGGATGATTTGCAAGCCGCTATGCAGTCGCAGTCAATGCACTTCTTCGCCCTGCTCACGCGCCTGCGGCAGGTCTGTAGTGACCCCGGCCTACTCCCCGGAGTGAAGGCGGATATTCAGCAGAGCGGTAAAATCCAGATGCTGCTGACCCGACTGGAGGAGGCCCTCGAAGGGGAGGGTGCCCGCAAGGTTGTTATTTTCAGCCAATTCGTCCGCCTGCTTAAGCGGCTCAAGCCATTGCTCAAGAAAACCTTTCCCAAGGTAGCTCTGCTGGAGTTGAGCGGTCAGACCAAGGACCGGGCTAAGCCGGTTGACAGTTTCCAGTCGGCGAAAGGCCCCGCCGTCATTCTGGTCAGCCTGCGGGCGGGTGGCACCGGGATCACGCTGCACGCGGCGGACTACGTCTTTTTACTGGATCCCTGGTGGAATCCGGCAGTTGAGAATCAAGCTGTGGACCGCGTGCACCGCATCGGGCAGGACCGACGGGTTTTTGTCTATCGTATGATCACGCAGGGCACGATTGAGGCACGCATCCAGCAACTGAAGGCAGAGAAGCGGACGCTTTTTCAGGACACGCTTGGTCACTTGGGCAGTGCAAAAGATCTGGCCGAGCATTTCGGCGACCTCGAAGAATTGGCGAAACTGCTGCCGGCTGAGTAGTGGAAGATCGGATACTTGAGGCAGCTTAGGGCTGTGCTTCCGTTATGGAGAGACGGTAAAAGCGTTTTTCCCCGTCGGCCGCCGAGTCGATGATTTCGACCTCCAGACTGCCTCCGTTCAGGGTTTCCGTGACAGAAGCGGTTCCCGCCCAACCGTTTGATGGATCACGGGTGCTGATCGTTGACCAACTTGAGCTGTCCAGCGTTTCACTGCTTTGCACGAGGATCATTGTATGCGGAGCGTTTTTGGTGTCGAGCTTGAGGGCGAGCCTGGGTCCGTCGTTCGAAAACTGGAGCCCCAGTTTTCGGGTTGAGTCAGTGTCGCTCACGGAAGGGTCGAGGCCGAGGATATACTCGTAGCCATTGGCCTGGCCGTCGGCATCGAAGTCCCGATCGAAGGCCAGTGCCGCATCGACATAGGCGGTGCTTCCGGCCTGCTCGAAGGTCTCATAAGCCGAGAAACTGGCACCGGGAGGCAATTGTAAGCCGAAGGTTCGCAAATAGTCCCGGATTTGCGAGTTGGTGCCGATGTGGTTCACGCCGTAGGAGTGAAGGTGAGCGACTGGCCCCGGGACGAGGGTGGTGTTCGCCAAACTGGTCGGGTCCGAGGTGCCCGTGAGGAAGCTATTGGTCGTGTCGGAAAAGACGCGCGCCCAATCGCCGCTCAGCAGGTTTTCCGTTTCGAGGTAGTCGGTTGATACGGTCATGTTGATGGGGTTCAGATAACGGTCGAGACGATCCGTGCGGCTGTCTGCATCGAGAATAATGGCGTCCAGCTCTTTGCGAAAGGCGATCACCTGCGCCCGGTCAATCAGCGCTTTGACCTCCTCGACGGTGGCCGCATCGAGTCGGGCAGTGAGGTAGATAGCCCCGGCATCGGTGGGTCGCCTTAGAAAGAAGTTGCGTCGCTCCTGAAGCTCCCACCAAGAATCGGTATCCGATAAGATTCTTTTGGAGAAAGTCAGATCGCCGCCGGTAATCTTTGATCGGGAAAACGAGGCAAAGCGCTGGGTGGAGCCGAAAAATGGGTTGATCACCGCGCGGTCTGCGGCCGAGTCCATATCGCCTTCGTTTTCACCATTTTCCAGATCAAAGTGGAGTAGGGTCAGCTCGGAGTCGACCGAGGCAAAGGTGGCGTTGCCCGCCTCGTAGGCTGTGGTCGTGCCCGATGGGCTGTCTCCGGTGTCGGGAGCGCTTAGATTCAGACTCTGAATGCGGTGGGGGATATCCTTGGCAAACTCTAAGAAAAGTGGGATGGCGGCTCTCGATCATTACGGAACCGAGAGGCGGTGGGCATGCGGCGTAGAGATTCGGTGGGTTATCTGAGGAAGCCGAAAAGCCAGAGGGGAATGCGGTTGTGGGCGCCGTGTTCGATGTCGTCGATCGCAAGGTAGGCGTCCGCGATGCCCTCGATTTGCTGGCTGTCCTTCTTGGGACCGCCGACTTCGAGGGTGTATTGGCCGTCGATCAGGAAATTGCCTTTAACGGCGGCGCAGACGTTTGTTTCCGGCGGCAAACAGGTGAGGAGGAAGGTTTCGCGGAGGGCACCGCGCTCGGCCTGCTCGGGAGCACAGAGAGCGGAGGCCAGATTGGGATCGGCAAGGTAAATCCGATCCGGCTTGTCCATGGAGCCCATGGGGCTGCCCTCGCGGCGTAAGATGCGGATGAGACGCGCGTCTTCGAGATACGTCAGGTAGTCCTTCAAAGTGCGGTCGTCCGCGATCTGCAGGCGTCGACGCATTTTGGCAAAGTCCGGCGTGAAGGGAACATTGCAAGCAATGGCAGCGAGGAGGCGGCGGATCCGCTTGATGCTGGCACCGGTGATGTTTGGGTGGACGGCCGGCAAGTCGCTTTCGAGGCTGGCCTGGGCGCTTTGCTGGAGCGTTTTGATGAATGCGGCTTCCTCTTCAAACTCAAGCCCATAGGCATAATAGCCACGGCGGAGATAGACCTGAAAGTGCTTTAGGATGGGCGTTTGGGTTGAAGCGACTTGCTTCAGAATGTCATGGGCATGCATCTCGTGGTTCTCCAGCAGGTCGCTGAGAGAAATCGCCGGGAGGCTTAGACCGTAATTGAATTGCAGATACTCCCGAAAGGACAAACCCTCCATGGTATGCACGAGGAAGCGGCGGCTCAGGTCGTGAGAGCCTTTCGAATTATGTTACATAGATAAAGCAATTCTTAATGGAATGCAATCCATTTAAATTCCCTCGAAAGGTGGGGGTCCTGATTCCCTCCCATCTACGGCGCAGCAACTCGTATGCGTCCAGTGGCGAGTTCGGTAAAATGTTTTAAATTGTAAGTGTAGAGGTATTGGCATCCACTTTTGAGTGCTGCGGAGAGATGCAGCGCGTCGTAAATTTGACCGCTCATGCGCCCCAAGTCGGCGCAGAGACGGATGGCCGTTGCATAGTCCTCTTGAGAGAGGTCGACAATTTCAAGCCGGTGGCTGAAGTTCGCCTCGATCAACCGGGCCGCCTCGGCACATGAAATACGCTGCGGCAGAGGGAGGGCGGTGAGCGTGGCGTAACATTCCGCCAAGGTATGTGTGCTGCAACAAGGACGCGCGGCTCCTTTCAGTTCCCGGACGAAGCGTGCGTGTGCCGCAGTATGGTTCGGAAGCTGTTCCGTGACCACGGGAACCAGTGCGGAGGTGTCGAAAAATGCCCGACTCATCTACTCGCCGAATTCGGATCTTGGAATTTGAAGTGAACGCGAATGGCGCTGTTCGTTAATGAAAGCCGTCGCGTCGAGTGGTGAAACGCTGTCTGCCTGCTGCACCAAGACGCCCTCCTTTTCAACCAAGCGCCCCGTCGCCTGTGGCAAGCGGAGACGAAGTCCGTCGTTGTCAGCGAGGATCTCAATCGTCGTGCCGTCTCCAAAGTGGAACTGTTCGCGCAAACGTTTGGGGATAACCAGCCGCCCGGACCCATCAATGGTAGTTTTCATGGTAAAATGGTAAAATAAATGGTTCTTACCTGTCAAAGAGAATTTTGCAAACACTCGTAAAATGCAGCCAATCCAAGTGACCTCGCCATGCTCTAAACAGTGGGTGTCCTTTAAATTTCCTTTAAATGGACCGCGCAGTGCCGAGATGTGGGGGAGCATAGGACGTCTTGACAGCAAATACATTTGATGTTTTGATGCTCCAATGAGGACAACAGTTACCCTAGAGCCAGATGTGGAGCATTACATCCGTGAAGCTTGCCACAAGCGGAAGAAGAGCTTTAAGCGCGTGCTCAACGATGCGCTTCGAGAGTCATTACAGCCGAAGACCTCCAAGCCTGAACTCCTTGCGCCTCGCTCGATGGGGCTGGCACCGGGTGTGGATTCTCGCCGTCTGAGTGATTTAGCCGACGATCTGGAAGTCGAATCGTATCTGGCGGCAGAATCCAAGCGCGGCTACAATCGGTCCAACAATAAGAAGGCGGGCAAATGATTCTGCCCGATGCCAACCTACTCCTCTACGCCGTAAACACGGATAGCCCGGATCACGCAGCTGCCTTTGACTGGTGGAAATCGCTGCTTGAAAGTGACGCTGCTGTCGGGCTCTATATGGGCGTCGCCTTTGCCTTCGTCCGCCTATCTACCAATCGGCGCGTTTTCAGCCAGCCGCTTACCGTCGAGGAGGCTTTCGCCTATTTGCAGAATTGGCTCGCGCACCCGAGTGTCGAACTGGTCGAAGCCGAATTGGAAGACCTGTTGGTCGCCGAACGCTTGCTCACCGTAGCCGGCACGGGCGGGAACCTCGTGAGCGACGCGCAGATCGCGGCGGCAGCCCTCAGGCTCAAAGCAAGCATCCACAGCGCCGACACAGATTTCGACCGTTTTCCAGAGATTGATTGGCACAATCCGCTGTAATTTATTGGGATGATCCGAATTGAGATGAAAAGTCCGAACCATTCACCAGAATCAATAACTCAAACTTGAGCTTGAAACTTCCGCAAAATAAAGGGAAGTTACCCTCATGAACCGCGCAGAACTTGCCACAACTGTAGACCGCCTCACTGAAGACGAGCGCAGTTACCTAAGTGCTTACCTCAAGATGAAAGAGCGGATTAGCGATACTGCTTACGCACGTGAAATGAATCAGCGTCTTAGGGCAATGCAGCAGGGCCACGAGGTAGCGAGGGAGCAGGTTCTTGATCTGCACGAGCGTCTTTCCAAAAGCGGGTTATGAGTGTTTATCGCTGGTCGGCATCACAGCAAGTTGTCGAGAAACTGCTGGCTATTCGAGGCGAGCGCCAACGGCAAAAACTGGCGGATTTTTTCGATCACCTGACTGAAGATCCCGAAGGCTTGAGCGAGGAACAATTCTCCGATGAAGAAGGGAACCTCTATCATTTTGTCGCATTTGAGCGCTGGCTGCTTACTTATCACGTGGATCACGCCGTCAAGAAGGTGAACCTCTTGGCTCTGGAACTATAGTGGTTTAAGCAGTAAGACTAATCAATCGGGACTCTTAAATTACGCAGATTATTTTATTTGTCCGTGCGAACATCGTCAGGTAGCGACACCAGCGCAATATTCTGCATCGCCTCGAGACAGAGGCTGATTTGGGGCTTGTAATTCAACCATGACGCCAAGCCTTTGTTGCCATGAAACATGTTGTTCCTGTAGCGCGCTTAGAGAACTTCTCAAACTTCGTTGGTGCACAGTTTTTCCCAAAACAGATTGTCTCGAGAAAATGCCAGGCAATCAGAAACTGCTCGGCGATTCGAGTATCTTGCAGTAGCCGACAATCGCGTGGGCTCATCCCGGAGATCTTTCAAAGCCAGGCTCGGAAGTCTTGGTCGCTGATTGCCTGAGAATTCACCTCGGTTTCACTCAGACTTCTGTTGACCTATTCAAATATTTACGACGAAGCATAGCGTAGATGGCAAAGCAAATGACCCCTTCGCGAAGCCTCTATTTCAGGTTTTGAAACCCTCCGCCTCGGCGGCGTCGCGGAGGCGGAGGTCGCCGGTCAAAAAAGTGAAGCCTCGGGTTTTCTCCTGACAAACAACCAAACCAGCCGCCAGTTGAAGGGCATCGGCCGCGCGGAGCGGATGCGTCCGCAGGAGACGGAGTGCACGCTCCCTCACCGCGATGGTCGGCTGAACCTCGATCCAGCTCTCGGATAGCATGTCCAACCGCACCCTGGCCTTCGTGTCGTCCTCACGCCGCAGGCTCCCCTCGCGTTTGCGCCGGCAGAGAGCGGACTCGATTTCCGCCAAAGTGCCATACCACACGACCACGCTCCGGTCTTGCCTCAATTGCGCCTCCCGCAAGTCCGAATCTGCCTCAGTCAGCAAAAGCGGTGTCAGAGCAGAACTGTCCCAATAAATCATCGCTCTGCGCGTTCCTCCAAAATTGCCTTTGTCAGGTCATCGCGGCTCTCGCCTCTGGGGTGCTTTAGAAAGCGGCCCACCACGAGCGATTTTTTGGGTGGCGAGACGATACCACGGGCCGAGAGCCCCGACCAATCATCCGCCAGGTCGCCATGGGCCAAAGGTTGCAGCGAGGCGACCGGTTTGCGCCGGTCAGTGATCAGAATGGCCTCACCGGACGCCACCTCTTTCAATTGCGCCGAGAGGTTGTTTTTTAAAAGAGTCACACTAGTCGTTTTCATTTGGCTAGATTGGCCTTTTTATTGAGAAAAGTCAACCTTCTCGTGTCTTCATATACCCGGGTTTGCCATTGGAAGTAGGCAATTCAGCGGATACCCGTAAAATGCAGCCAATCCAAGTGGCTTCGCCATGCTGCAAAAAGTGGGTATCTTCTAAATTCATTGCCGGGGTCTTAATTAGGAAATAAACGGACTGCCCGGGGGCTTCGTCAACGCGACTGTCGTCGCGTCGCTACGGGTGCTTGGCGTGGCGGAAGGGCGAGAGCTGTTTCGACCCCGGCAGTCTGGCTATCATAGAAAATACTGAAACTGTGGGGGCCTTTATTTGTCGTTTACACAATTCATGGCTCGCCTCCATTCACAAGCGATTTCCCTTTTTCCGTCAGCCGATATTTCTGAAGGCGGCTAGTGGGTTTCTCGGGGATAGTGCGCTCGATCAGCGTGGCTTCGAGTAATCTTTTGATGGAACGCTTGAAGGCTCCGGTTTTGCCTTTGAGTTGCAAAAGCTGCACCAATTGATCTGCGGAGAGCGGTTCACTTTTCAGTAAATTAAGAATCTGATCCGACTGGGCCCCGGACTGGGCCCTCGACTGGGCCCCGGACTGGGCCCTCGACTTAACTTGCTCACCGACTTGTCCGGTAACAGAGTCGGACTGGGCCCCTGGGTCGGTTTTGGAGGCCTCTGGCACTTTTGCAGTGAGCAAGGTCAGCGGGAGGGTCAGCCGAAAGCCTTCGCGGGTGTCTTCAAAAAGCGGATCAGCACCACCTGAATAGGCGGGCAGGTATTTATGGATGTTGATCACGCCGGAGCCGAGTTCGTCGAAGCGCCCGAGGAGCATGATCAGGCCGGTGGCGAGGTTCCAAGCCACGGTGTCGTCGCCGAGTCCCTCATAGCCGGAGCCGTTGTTGGCGGCGGCGGAGAACTCGTAGAGGATCTCGGTGAAGCCGCGCGGGCCGTCGTTGTTGACGGAGTCGATGCCCTCGATGATCTCGCCGTCGGCCGGGATCGTGTCGCCCGCCTCGCAGACAAAGCGATCGCCCTTCTTCAAAGTCGAGGCGTCCACGGTGGTCTCCTCGTTGTCGTCCTTGAGCGCACGGGCTCGGAGGTTGGACTGCGTGCTCTGCAGGGCGGCCGCCTCGGCCCGGCCTCGGCCTTCCGCGATCGCCTCGGCGAAGTTGGCGAACCAAAGGGTCAGCCAGAGCCAGAGCACGATTTGCAGATTAAAGCCAGAGAACGCGAAAGGCAGGGAGACCGTCAACAAGACGGCGCCGACCCATACGACGAACATGACCGGATTCTTCCACTGAACCCCGGGAGTTAATTTACGTAGTCCGCCGACCGCCGCCGCACGCAGCAATGGAGCCGACCAAATGGATGAAGTCGTTGTTTTCATACGCCGACATCATAGCGCACGCGCTCACCTTAGCCTAATTAAGATACCGGCTAAAGGCATTAAGAATTCCTTAAGAAAAAGGCTTTTTTGCTGCCATTAAGCATTCTGCTTCGCTGGCTTGGGTAGTTTGAGCGCCAGAAAGAGGGGAAGCAGCACAATGACTGCGCCAAAGAGATAGGCGCTCTCCGAGCCGTAAACGAAGTAGACGAGCGCCGCGAGGAGGGGGCCGATGGCGCGTGCGAGGGAACCGGCCGAGCGGAAGACGCCGAGGTTGGCCCCCTGGTCGGACTCGTTGGAATAGAGCGAAACCAATGCGCTGAGGGTGGGGGAGGCCAGCCCGATGGAAAGGGCCATGAGCCCGAGGGCGATGAAAAAGAGACCGAGCTGGGTCGCTATGGCAAGCGCAAGGAACGCGGCGACACCGAAGGCGAGGCCTGCCAAGGCGAGGCGCTTTTCTCCCACCGGTGCGGCCAACCGGCGGACGATGCCACCTTGCACGATGACGAGCACAAGCCCGATAAAAACAAACATGCCGCCATTTTGGGCGGGTGAGAAGGCAAAGCGCTCAACGGCCAGAAAGGTGAGCGTGAATTCCATGCCGCTGAATGCCAGCATGTAGATGAGGTAGACCACGTTCGTCCGGCGTGTGGCGGCTTCCGGGCATTGGAAAATCCGGAAAATGGCGAGGGCTTTACCGGGGTGGACCGGGGCGGGTTTACGCTTCGCTTCGGGCAGCGTTTCACCAAAGCAACGGTAGACCCAAATCAGGTTGATCAGGGTCAGGGCGAGGCTGATCAGGGCCGGGACGGAAAACGGATTCACACCCAGCGCGGTGAGCGAGGGCAGGAGGGTGGTCAGGTCGATCATGGCGGAAAGCCCGCCGATCGCCGGACCGACGATGAAGCCCAGCCCGAAGGCGATGCCGATGATGGCGAGCCCGCCGGAGCGCTTTTCCCGTGTTGTGATATCAGCCACAGCGGCCGTGGCGACGGAGAGGTTACCCCCCATGATTCCGCCGACGATGCGGGCAAGGATGAGCACCCAGAAAGATGCGGCAAAAAACCAGGCCACGTAGCTCAGCGTCATGCCTGCGATCGTGATGAGCAAGACCCGGCGCCGCCCGACCCGATCGGAGTAAGCGCCCCAAAGAGGTGCACAGACAAACTGGAGAATCGAGTAGAGCGAGCCCAGTATCCCGCCAAAGAGCACAGCCGTCATAAAGCGCGGGTCCTCCGCGCCGCTTTGCTCCGCCCAACTGGCCAGCGGTGCAATGAGTTGCCCCAGCAGATTGTTCCCGCCGGCACCACCCGGCAGGTAGTAATCCAACATGGCGGGGAAGAGTGGGAAAATGATCGAAAAACCGACTAAGTCCAAAAACAGCGTCAAGAAGATGACGGGCAGGCGACTGCCCTGCGGGTTATTGGTTTTGGATGCGTTGGATTCTGACATGGATGAATGATTCGCGGGAAAGGCGCTTGGCTTGATTTTACCGGCGGTCGCAGGCGGGCGGCGGAGCCAGCCCGGCTACGGCTTGTGCCCGAGCTTTTCCGAGAGCGCGGCGTGGACATTGGCCGGGATGAGGCGGCGTTCGCGGTCAGTAAATTTAAAGACCTGTTTGACGAGATTGGAGCTGGTAAAGAAATACTGTTCATTCGGAACGAGAAAGATCGTCTCGATAGTTTCATCAAGGTGCCGGTTCATCTGCGCCATTTGAAACTCGTGCTCAAAGTCGGAGACGGCCCGCAGGCCCCGGATCAGGGCCACGGCCTCCGTCTTCCGGGCCAGATCGACAATCAGCCCGTCGAAGGCGATGACGGAAATATCCGGACAATCTTTCAGGTTTTCCTCGATGAGACGAACCCGTTCCTCTGGGGAGAAAAGCGGCTCTTTGGCCGGGTTGCGGGCCACGGCCACGATGACTTTGTCGAAAATATGACGGGCCCGATGGATCACATCAAGATGGCCGTTGGTGATGGGGTCGAAGGAACCCGGATAGACGCCTGTTCGCATAGTAGGCCCAGAGTGAGGTCAACTTGGGTGCAAAGTCCAACTAAATTCGAGAATCGCCGTGGGCGTCCCCGAGAATCCGGGGGCTGCGGCCACCCGATCCTAAAACGAAGCTGCGGCGGCCGTGGCCCCTTGCCCTGATCGCCGAATTGAGAGACTCAGCTTTTCGGTTGAGATTTCACAGACTTAGGCGACTATCCCGTTGTGACTGAAAATCCAACATTCAACTTTACGAGCGCACGCGCGGACTTTCCCATCCTATCGACGAAGGTGCGGGGCAAGCCGCTGAGTTATTTGGACAACGGGGCCACCGCGCAAAAACCGAGTGTCGTCATTGAAGCGATCGAGCGCTACTATCGGGCGGAGAATTCCAATATTCACCGGGGCGTGCATTACCTCAGTGAGCAGGCCACGAACGCTTACGAGAGCGCACGGGGCAAGGTGGCCGATTTTATCGGTGTGTCCGATCCCGACGAGGTCATCTTTGTGCGGGGCGCGACGGAGGGGATCAATTTGGTGGCGCACGGCTTTGTTGAGACCCTGCTGGAGGAGGGGGATGAGATTCTCATCACACACATGGAGCACCATGCCAACATCGTGCCCTGGCAGATCGCGGCGGAAAAGACGGGTGCCATGCTCAAGGTCGTGCCGGTGCTGGATAACGGCACACTTGATCTGGAGGCCTATGCGGCGCTGCTATCGGAAAAGACCAAGCTGGTTAGTATCGTTCACGTTTCCAACGCGCTGGGCACAATCAATCCGGTAAAAGACTTGATCGATCAGGCGCATGCCCGGGGCATACCGGTCTTGCTCGATGCCTGTCAATCCGTGCCGCACATGGCGGTCAGTGTGGCGGAGTTGGATTGCGACTTTTTCGTCTTTTCCGGACACAAACTCTTCGGGCCGACCGGTATCGGGGTGCTCTGGGGGAAGCGGGCCCTGCTGGAGCGCTTTCCGCCCTACCAGAGCGGCGGGGATATGATCGAGCAGGTCGATTTTGAGGGGACGACCTACAAGGGAATCCCCGGCAAATTTGAGGCCGGCACCCCGCATATCGAAGGGGTCATCGGCTTGGCCGCCGCCATCGACTATGTCAACGGGCTGGATCGCAGCGCGGCGCTGGCGCATGAGCATGCGCTCCTTGTCGACGCCACAGAGAAGCTATCGGCAGTCGATAATTTACGGATCATCGGAACGGCCGCCGAGAAAGCCTCGATCCTCTCCTTTGTTATCGAGGGGGTGCACCCGCACGACATCGGGACCTTTCTCGATGCCGACGGCGTGGCCATTCGAGCCGGGCACCACTGCACGCAGCCCCTCCTCAAACGATTCGGCGTGCCAGCGACAGCCCGGGCCTCTTTTGCCTTTTATAACAACTTCGAGGACGTGGATCGACTCGTGCAGGCAGTTGTGAAAATGCAGCGCTTTTTCGGCTAGCGGGGCTCACAGCGAGCATCCCTGGGCGGTCTCGCAGTTTGGGCGGGCGACGAGGCCTTTGATCGGCTCTCCGGGGAAGGGTTGATCGGCGCGGCCATCGGCGAGGAGGTGGTGGTCGCAGATCGCGTCCAGCTGGTCCTTAGTGCGGGCGCGGCGCATCTCGTGGAGAAATTGCCCGTCGGCATCGATGCCGAGGCCCACGAAATTCAGAAATTTCTTCATATGGTTGATGTGGTGGCTGCCTTCCAAGCCGGGGCGGCTGGTGGCGGTGACCAGATCCTCGATGTAGGCCCGCACATCGCCGAGCCTGGGCTGAAAGACCGGATCGCCTGCAAAATGCTCCCGCAACTGGCGAAAGATCCAGGGATTGCGGATGCAAGAGCGACCAATCATGAGGCCCGCGGCCCGCGTGTGGTCGAGGACCCACTGCCCCTTGGCCACGGAGGTGACGTTTCCATTGGCCAGCACGGGGCAGGAGAGCCGTGTGGTGGCCCGCTGGATGTAATCGTAGTGCACCTCGCTTCGGTAGGCCTCTTTCACGGTGCGGCCGTGCAGGCTGAGGAGGTCCACCTTGTGCTTGATCAGCAAGTCGAGCAAGGTCTCAAAGTGCACATCGCTGTCGAAGCCGATACGCATTTTCACGGTGAAGCGGCCCGGCACGGCGGCTCGGAGGCACCCCAGGATGGCGTCGACCCGCGCGGGATCCCGGAGCAGCCCGCCCCCCACGTTTTTTTTATAAACCTTAGGGGCGGGGCAGCCCATGTTCAGGTCAATGCCGGCAACCGGCAGAGAGGCCTCCCCGATGGCTCGGACGGTGCGCTCCAAGTCGGGCAGGCTCTCGCCGATGAGTTGAGCAAAGACCGGCCGACTCGTTCCGTGATGGCAGATCGAGTCGACAATGTGCGGCTCCAGTGTGGAGTGGCCATGGACCCGAAAATACTCGGTGAAGAGCAGGTCCGGCGCGCCGTATTTCCCGAGGAGCCGCATGAAGGGCAGGGTGGTGACGTCCTGCATGGGCGCCAGCGCGGTCCAGGGCTGGCCGGGGATAATGGGCTCGGGCAGGGGAATCATAGGCAACTGGGAGCAGGCGGCCCTAGGGGCATTAGGGGCCCTAGGGGCATTAGGGTCCCTAGGGGTCTTGCTCCAGTATTTTGGCGAGAATTTCGGTCATATCGTCCACCGCGTTGAGCACATCGCGGGCTACATAGATGGGCTTGCCCGATGCGAGGGCGAGAACGATTGAGTCGCTGGGGCGGGCATCGAGTTCGATGATCTTATGGCCCAGTTCGTTCTCCATTGAAACGATGAGCCGGGCATGGAAGGTGCCTTGCTCCACTTGATTGATCACAACCCGCTCCACTTCCGCCTCGAGGCCATCGAGGAGGGTGATCATGAGATCGTGGGTGGTGGGGCGGGGTGAGTCCTCGCCGTTGACCGCGCGCTGGATGGCTTCGCCGATGGCTTGCTCCATGTAGATAACGAAGGTCTTCGCATCGGTGCCGAGGAAGACAGCACAGCCACCGGATGTCGGCATGACTCCTTTAACAAAAACGGGCACGACGTGGTTATCCATACGGAATAGAACGGTTTAAAGACCTGGCAGATTAGAGGGGAGGCCGCCGGAGGCGCTGCCCATTTGTGACTGCATGGCCTTCATCATTTTACGGCCTTTGCCGCCACGCATCATTTTCATCATTTTTTGCATTTGGCTGAATTGTTTAAGCAGGGCATTGACATCGCGGACCTGCACTCCGGAGCCATTGGCGATCCGTTTGAGACGACTGCCCCGGAGCAGGCGGGGCGCGCGGCGCTCTTGAATCGTCATCGAGCGAATAATGGCCTCGGTGCGGGCCATCTTTTTTTCCTCTTCGTCACCCACCTCAACGCCGCTCATCCCCGGCATCATGCCGACGAGCGAGCCGAGGGAGCCCATCTTTTTGACCTGTTGCATCTGCTGCAGGAAGTCCTCCAAATTAAAGTCCGCCTTGCGCATCTTTTCAGCCATGCGCTCGGCCTCATCCTGGTCGATCGTTTCCTGGGCCTTTTCCACGAGGGAAACCACGTCGCCCATGCCCAGAATGCGTGAGGCCATACGGTCGGGGTGAAATACATCAAACTCGTCCGGCTTTTCTCCGGTGCCCATAAACTTAATGGGCACATTTGAGATGGTCTTCATGGAGAGCGCCGCACCGCCGCGGGCGTCGCCATCGAGCTTTGTTAGAATGATGCCCGTACACTGGACGGCTTCGTGGAAGTGCTTGGCCACATTGACCGCCTCCTGACCCAGTGCGGCATCCGCGACGAGGAGGATCTCGTCCGGTTGGACGGCTGTTTTCAGGCGCTTGATCTCCTCGATCAGGTCCCCGTCGATCTGCAAGCGTCCCGCCGTATCAAAAATAATCAGGTTGGCCTCGGCCTGCTTCGCGGCATCGAGCCCCCGTTTACCGATTTTGACGACATCCTTTTCCCTGCGGTCGCCGTAGAAGGTGCAAGCCTCGTTCTTGGCCAACAGCTCCAACTGGTCGATCGCGGCCGGGCGATAAACATCACAGGCGATCAGTGCCGGCCGGTAGTCTCGTTTTTTGGCGAGATAGCGGGCCAGCTTGCCACTGCTCGTGGTCTTACCCGAGCCGTGCAGGCCGACCATCATGATGCGCAGGGGCTTCTTGTCCTCCAGTTCGGTGGCGCCTTCGCCGAGGAGTTTGGCCAGCTCGTCATGGATAATTTTGATAACCTGCTGCCCCGGAGTGACCGATTTGAGCACTTCCTGGCCGACACACCGGGCCTTCACCTCGGCCACGAATTCACGAGCTACCTTAAAATGCACATCGGCGGAGAGCAGTGCCTGGCGGACCTCCTTGAGGGCGTCCGCCATGTTGTCTTCGCTCAGCTTACCCACACCACGCAGGTTGCGTAGCGCCGATCCAAGCTTATCAGTTAAATTTTCCAGCATAACAATATCCAGCCAGCAGTCCAGCCGGCAAATTGATCATGAGCGATCAATGGGGCAGTGTCAGAAATTTTTTGCCTGTGTGCCAGCCTGTTTTCAGGCCATCGCGCACTTAGCCCACCCAGCCCCACCCAGCGCGCACCCAGCGCATTTAGGACTTGGAATCGTCCTTGTCCGCTTCCTCCGGCGGGGCGGTGGTTTCATTAAAATCGTCGTCCTCCTCTTCTTCCTCATCCCACTTCATTGTTTCGTCTTCTTCGATCCTTTCGTCGACATCCGTATCCGTTTCGACTTCTGCGAGGTCTTTTTCCAGCTTCTCGTCCTCAGACTTCGGTTTGGCATCCTCTTCCTCCTCATCGAGTTCAAAACCCTCCGGCACATATTCCAAAATCGCCGTCAGCTCAGTGAAGAAGTGGGAGGCGCGGCCTTCCATGAAATCTGCATTTTGGGCCTCGCGGATCTCTTCCTCGAGTTCCTCAACCGTCAGATTTTGAGAAAAGTCGATCAGGTCGTTGAGCATTTTGACGCGTAGTTTTGTAATATGATCCACAAAGTCTGCGTAGGGGCCCTTCTCCTCATCCAGCACATCGGGGAGGGCGAAGAGGGGGTCCTCGCTCTCCAGAACGCTGTCCTGCACCCGCTTGAGCAGGACGGTTTTATCCTTTTCAATCGTATCGATACCGAACGAGTAAAACGCATCGTCAACCAGCTCGTTTTGCAGACCATAGTCGCTGAGTGGCTCCAGTAGCTCGATGATATGCTGGAATTGACGCGGGTCGATGATACCGAGGCCGTCGATGTCCCAATGGATAGGGTCACTGATCTCGTGGACCCACCAGTTCATGTCCTCGCCCAGACGGGCCTTGCACCAGGTCAATTTAGTTGTTGGTTTTGGCATAAAGTAAGTTTTGCTTTGCAGTCGAAGTTTGAAGCACCCGGAAGCGGGATGTTTCAACATCGGACTCTAGGGGTTAAAGACGCGTTTTCTGCTTTGTAAAGTGATTACTCAGAAAATTTCGCGGTGCTGGGGCGCTTGTTTTCTTTTTCATTGTTTTGTTACCGATGGGCCCTAGGGTCTCGCCTTCAATTTAACCAGAACAATATGGGACTGATTTACGAAAAAATAGTGCGGCCGGCCTTATTCAGGATGGAGCCGGAGCAAGCGCATGACCGCGGTCGTACGGCCCTCATGGCGATGGGTGCGGTGCCGATGCTGTGTAATTTGGTGCGCCGTTACAACCTGGTGAGGGAGGATAAGCCCGTGAAACTTTTCGGCTTGGATTTCCCAAACCGTGTGGGACTGGCCGCCGGGATGGATAAAGACGGTGAGTTTCCCAAAGCGATTGAGGCCCTCGGCTTCGGCCATGCGGAGGTCGGCACAGTGACGCCGGAGGGGCAACCGGGGAATCCGCGGCCACGCCTCTTTCGCTATCCGGAGCACAACGCGCTGATTAACCGAATGGGCTTTAATAACAAAGGTGCCCAGAGTATGCTCAACGCACTCAGCAAACACTACCCAAAAGGGAAACGGGGCATGCCCCTCGGTGTCAACATTGGCAAAGCGAAGACAACCTCCCTCGAACAGGCGGCCGATGACTACCTCGCCTGCTTTCGAAAGTTGGCCGATCAGGCAGATTATTTCACTATCAACATCAGTAGTCCCAACACGCAGGGCCTGCGTGATCTGCAGACGGGGGCCTACCTGCGCGATTTGCTTCGTACCTTACGCGACGAGAACCTGTCCTACGCAAAAAAGCTCGGGCATGAGCCGCATCCGCTCCTATTAAAGATCGCGCCGGATCTAAGCTTCAAGGAGATCGACCAGATTATCACGGTGCTGCTTGATTTGCACTACGACGGTATCATCGCGACGAATACAACCATCGCGCGGCCCGCTGGCCTCTCCAGTAACGAGACCGGCGGCCTCAGTGGCGGCGCGTTTATCCGCAAGCGGTCCACCGATGTGATCAACTATATCTATAAGGCGACCGAGGGTAAGCTGCCCATCATCGGCGTCGGTGGGATTGATTCCGCAGAATCGGCCGGCGAAAAGATCGATGCCGGCGCCTCCCTCGTGCAGATTTATACTGGCTGGGTCTATCGCGGGCCGTTCTTTGCCCGTGAACTCGCCAAGGCCTTGAAAGCCAAAGGCGAGGATTGGATTTAGGGGACGTTGATTGACGGGTGCTTGACATCATTTTCATGGCCCATCAATTTGATGGTATGATTAAGACGCAAATTCAGGTTCCAGAAAAGCAATATAAGGCACTTCGGGAATTCGCCGCCGACCGGGAGTGGTCGATGGCAGAGACCTTTCGAAGGGGGGCCGAACTCCTGCTGGAGCTCTATCCGCGGCGTTTAGAAGGCGCCTCCCGGGATTGGAGCCCACCCAGTTCCGATACGGTGGGATGGAAAGGTCTGGATGCGGCTGCTTTAAAGAAGGTTACCATGAAGGATGCCGAACCGGAGTTGGGGGTAAAGTCATGATCGCAATTGATGCCAATATCCTACTTTACGCGTATGTTAAAGCGGCACCGGAGCACCCGCGTGCCAGCGCTTTCCTCAAAACACTGGCTGCTGAGGATGCTGTGGCCGTCAGCGAATTTACACTGGCAGAACTCTATCTTTTGCTGCGTAACCCGGCAGTTCTGGAGAAGCCCCTTTCGGCAAAAGCGGCGACAGAGGTCATCCAAGCCTATAGAAATCACCCACGCTGGAGAATTCCAGGTTTTCCGCCTTCGAGCCGATCGGTTCACGATCAGCTCTGGTCCTTTGCTCAAACCTCCCAGTTTCCGCGTAAGAGGCTATTCGACGTCCGAACGGCGTTGGCTTTGCTCGCCTGCGGCGTGGATGCGTTTGCAACGGCTAACCTGAAAGATTTCCAAGGATTGGGTTTCAAAAAGGTCTGGAATCCGCTGGATAATTGACGGTTTCGCTCTTTTTCCACCGGGGGCGAGAGCCCTGGGTTGGGAGAGCCCCCCGTTGTTGGCGCCCTCAAAGGGTGCACTAATCGGGTTTGCATGGAGGTTGGCGGGAATCGAAATGTGAGTTCGTTCGGTCTGCCAGCCAACAACGCTGCGGGCCCGCGCGACCGTCTACGCTCTCCGAGCTACGCCGGTCAAGAGCGCGGACGCCACGTTTGGGACGGCCCAGCTCGGTTTTGACGTGCGTTGTGCCCTGAAAGGGCTTGGTCCCAAAGCCACGGGTTTCAACCCGTGGATTCTGGGACTACACCCGGTCTGCGTCCTGAAGGGACGCCGGTGAGGTTGAATTTGACCTGAGTCAGAGGGTAGGGCGATAAAAAGCCGATTTGCCAAGTGTGTTTAACAAATTGGCTTTAAATGCAATAAAAATGGCCTCCCGTAGGGGATTGGTCGCGCTTAGGCGCTCCCCATCTCCAGTCGCTGCGCTCCTTCCGTCGACCCCCAAGATGGCAACAGGGGTTCAAATCCCCAGACGGGCCTCGCGGACACAAAAAAGCCTCTGATGTAGAAATCAGAAGCTTAAAAAATGGCCTCCCGTAGGGGATTCGAACCCCTGTTGCATGGATGAAAACCATGTGTCCTAGACCAGGCTAGACGAACGGGAGGTGGAGGAAGTGCGAGAAGCTACGTTTCGACCTTGGGTCTGCAAGTCTTTTTTCGAAAAATCTGTGTTTTTTGGGGAGATGCAGAAAATCCGTTTGCCCAAGGCGGGCTGGGGCATCATTGTATAGCGATGGATCTGTCCGATGTCCCCTTTCCCATGCCCGAAAGACCCCTGCTCAAAGTGAGTGGCTTGCCCTATCCGTTAGTGGCGGCGGGCAAGGTGCGCGAGGTTTTTGATATGGGCGATGCCTACTTGATGGTTGCGACGGATCGTGTGTCAGCGTTTGACGTGGTGATGCGGGAGGGCTTGGCGGGGAAGGGTATTTTGCTGACGCAGATTAGCCTCTACTGGTTTGCGCGTGCCGCGGAACTGACGGCGCATCATTTGGTCGAGGACCATACGGCGCGCGTTGCCGCGCTCGGGGCGACCTATCCGGAACTGCAGTATCGGAGTATGATCGTAAAGAAGCTGCGGCCGTTGCCGATCGAGGCGGTGGTGCGGGGGTATCTGGCCGGCTCAGGCTGGAAGGTCTATGCGGCGACGGGGAAGCTCTTTGAATATCAGCTCCCCGGTGCTTTGGAGGCGAGCAGTCCGCTTCCCGAGCCCCTGTTTACGCCGACGACGAAGGCGGCGGGGGGCCATGATCTCCCGATCGACTGTGCGGCGGCGAGTGAATTGATCGGGCCGGAGTGCTTTGAGCAGGTGCGGCGGATCAGCCTGGAGCTCTACCGGATGGGGGCGGAGCGAGCCGCTGAAGCGGGCATCATTCTGGCGGATACGAAATTCGAGTTCGGGACCGATGCGGAGGGGCGGCTTTTTTTAATCGATGAGATCCTAACGCCTGACTCGTCACGCTACTGGCCGCGAGCGTCCTATGCGCCGGGCGGGGCACAGCCTTCGTTTGATAAACAATACGTACGGGACTATCTGGAGTCTCTGGATTGGGATAAGACGCCGCCGCCGCCTGCGTTGCCTGATGCGGTGCTGGCTGGCACTCTGGAACGCTATGTCGAAGCGTATGTTAAAATCACCGGTTAATCTTTTTGCCCGTTCTCTGCAAACAGACTACGATGCGCTATGCCGATTTGGTTGATTGAACAATTTGGGGCGAAGGATTTGGATGCGGCGTTTTTACTGATTGCGCTCATGACAGTGCCGCTTTGGCTCGCGATGATTTGCTTCCCGGGTGGTCGCTATTTACGGCAGATTGCGCAGCCCTGGGTGGTGGTGCCGCTCTTTTCTGTAGTGCTGGTGGTGCTGCTTTGGAAGTCCTATGAATCGGAACTTCTTCCGCAATGGTCTCCCGGTGTCGACTATGCCTCCGCGCAGAGCCTGGCGAGGCACCCGGTCGCCTTCCTGGTGCTCTTCTGCAATCTCCAGATTATTAATCTATTCGTCGGGGTCATGATGTATCAAAAAGCGCTGCGCAGTGGTTTCCGGGCACCGGTTGAGTTGACCCTTTGCTGGTTTTTTGGGGCGCTATCGCTCATACCCTTCGGGTTGCGGCTCATCCTGAGGAGGCAGGCCGGGCTATGAATGAGTTGACCGGTCTGGGCATGACTGATGTGGCGTCGCGCTCCCGCAGTCGGCGCGTTTGGAAGGCAGGGCTTTGGTTTGGTTTGCTTCTTTTGGGGTATGTGGTGCTGCGTAATTATCTGTATATTGAAGCGGGCATGTTGCGGCCTGATTTCGGAGTGATCCACAAGGCCTACCGTTTTAATTTTGGGGAGGTGCCCCTAATTCTCGGGATCGTGGCAGCGCTCGCCCTGGGGTTGGCGGTCACCTGGACCCGCTCGCGGGCAAGCTTAATTCGGCTGGGCGTTTTCTACGCATTTCTGGCGGGCGATCTTCTCGCCTTGCGTTATTACGTGACTCAGGTCGAGCCTGAGCGATTGCTTATTCGGCAGGTGCGCCTGGAGACCCCCAAGCTGACGGCGCCGTTGCGGATTCTGCATATTGCCGACATTCAGGCAGGATCGGTCGGCGATTACCAGGAGTCGATCTTCGATGCAATCGAAGCACTCCAGCCGGACTTGATTCTCAACACGGGGGACTTTTTGCAGGTCGTTCCGCCGGCGACCTTTGAAGAAGAGTGGGCGAAATTACATGCCCTGATCGAGCGAGTGAATCCACCGCTGGGGACCTATGGGGTCTTCGGTGATACCGAGCGCGAGCTGTACCGTTTTCGCCCGGACTCACTGGCACCGCTGGTCATGCTTTCCTCGCGCAACGTGCGGATTGATACGGGGCGTGGGTTGATTTCGCTGCACGGCCTGAGTCTCTACGAGTCGAATTCCGGGGCATGGGCACTGCGTTCTGTGGAGCCGTGGCTGGAGCAAACACCGGTCGATGATTTTCGGATACTATTTGGGCACTCGCCGAACTACGCCCTTGCCATGGGGGAGTCTCCCATCGATCTCTGCCTGGCAGGCCATACCCACGGCGGGCAGGTGAATGTGCCGTTTTATGGTCCGCTGGTAATCGACAGTGACGTTCCGAGAGAGTGGGCTCGTGGCTTCCGGCGGGTGGGCATTCCTTATCTAAATGTTTCCGCGGGGGCCGGCTCGAACCGGTTTGGCGGCTTGCCACCCATCCGCTTTAACTGCCCGACGGAAATGACGCTCATCGAACTGGTGCCACTCCGCCCGATTCGCTAGCGCCCAAAATCGCCGGACCCGGCTTACAATTTGGCATTGCAGAATGCGGTCTGGGCCCCTTCGTTGATTGGATTATGTCGAGCCAGTCAAAAACCGCAATCACACCCACCCGCACGGAGGACTATCCGGAATGGTATCAACAAGTCGTCAAGGCGGCTGATTTGGCGGAAACCTCGCCCGTTCGCGGGTGCATGGTGATCAAGCCCTGGGGCTACGCCATCTGGGAAAACATCCAGCGTGACCTCGATCGCCGTTTCAAGGAGACTGGGCACAAAAACGCCTATTTCCCTTTATTCATCCCCATGAGTTTCTTGCAAAAAGAAGCTGATCATGTGGAAGGCTTTGCCAAAGAATGCGCCGTGGTGACCCACTCCCGCCTCGAAGCGGATGCCGATGGTAAACTGCAACCGGCGGGACCCCTGGAGGAGCCTCTCATCGTTCGGCCCACATCCGAGACGATCATCGGGGAGCTGTTTTCCAAATGGGTGCAGTCGTATCGTGATCTGCCGCTGCTGATCAATCAGTGGGCCAACGTGGTTCGCTGGGAGATGCGCACGCGGCTTTTTCTGCGCACTGCTGAGTTTCTCTGGCAGGAGGGGCACACCGCACACGCGACCGAAGCGGAGGCCATGCGAGAGACCCGGCAGATGTTGGAGGTCTACGCCGACTTCGCGGAAAACTTCATGGCTATGCCGGTTATTATGGGCGAGAAGACGGAGGGGGAGCGCTTCCCCGGGGCCGATGCCACCTTTGCCATCGAGGCCATGATGCAGGACCGCAAGGCCCTTCAGGCCGGCACCTCGCATTTCCTTGGGCAGAATTTCGCCAAGTCCAGCCAGATCAAATACCTCAGCGCCGAGGGGCAAGAGGAATATGCTTGGACGACCTCGTGGGGCGTTTCGACGCGCCTGATCGGCGGCCTTATCATGACGCATTCGGACGATGATGGTCTGGTGCTGCCGCCCCGCATTGCACCTTCCCACCTTGTGATCATACCCGTTACGCCAAAAGAAGCGAGTCGTCAGGAGGTCCTCGACTATTGTCTGGAACTGAAGCGTTCGCTTGAGGAGCAAAGCTACCTGAATGCGCCGGTGCGGGTCGAATTTGACGATCGGGACCTGCGTGGGGGTGAGAAGGCCTGGAGCTGGATCAAAAAGGGTATCCCGCTGCGCGTCGAGGTGGGGCCCCGTGATATGGAGAATGGCAGCGTTTTTGTGGGTCGGCGCGACCGTGCACCCAAGGACAAGCAAAGCGTCCCCCGCGATGCCTTCGTCGCCGGTGTGGCGGACTTGCTGGATGAAATTCAGGCGGGGCTTCTGGCTAAAGCCAAAGCCTTCCGTAAGGAACACACCCGCGAGATCACAACGGAAGCCGAGTTCGTGGAATTTTTTACGCCGAACGATCCGGAAAACCCCGAGATTCACGGCGGTTTTGCTTCAATGGGCTTTTGCTGCGATCCGGAGCTGGAAGATCGCATCGCCAAGACCTATAAAGTGACGGTGCGCTGCATCCCCAATGCCACGGTCGACGAAGTGGTGCCCTGCGTCTTTACGGGGCAGCCCGGTAAGCGAGTGATTTTTGCGAAGAGTTACTAATCGCCGAGCCGCGGAGGCCAGGCCGCGCTTATGGGTCTTTGCATTCTGGCGTGAATGCGTTTTATTCCGGTCATGGAAAAACTTTACTTCGACCACAATGCCACCATGCCGCTCTGTGCGGAAGCGAAGCGCGCGTGGGTGGAGGCGGTTGATGCGCACTGGCTCAACCCGTCAAGCCCCTATCGGGCGGCAGCGGCAGGGCATGCGCGGATGGAGGGAGCGCGTGAGGCGATTGCCCAGCGCATGGCAGTCGAGCCAAAGCGCATCGTTTTCACCTCGGGTGCCACGGAGGGGAACAATGCGGTCTTCCGGCACTGGGCGGCCACCTTGAGCGGGACCGCGCCCGTGGGCCTGAGCCCGACTGAGCACCCCAGCGTGCGCGAAGCGGCCGAGGGTTTTCTAGGCGGGCGGTTTGTTTATCTGGAGGTGGACGGTGATGGGCGGATTGATCTCGGGGCATTGCAGGCAGTGCTCTCGGCAGGGGAATTGGCGGCCGTCTCCGTCATGGCCGCCAACAATGAGACTGGTGTGCTTCAGCCCTGGCCCGAGATCGCGAAGCTCTGCCAAAGGGCGGGTGTGCCTTATCATTGTGATGCCTCACAGTGGATCGGTAAAATGCCGCTCGAAGGCTTGGGCGCCTGTTCCTTCGTTTCGGCCTGTGCGCATAAATTTGCGGGTCCAAAAGGCGTCGGCTTTCTCGTTTTGCCCAGTGCGGACCTTTCCTTCCGGGTGATGTGGGGCGGCGGCCAGGAGTGGGGACACCGCGCGGGCACTGAGGACGTGCCGGGTGTGCTCGCCATGGTGGCGGCCTTACAAGCGGCGGCACCCAGAGCAAGGGACGCGCGCGATGCCTTCAGTGCGCACCTCAGTGAAGCCATCCCCGGGACGCAGGTTGTCGGGTCCGGTACTGAGCGCTTGTGGAATACGCTGTCTCTCATTATGCCGGCCTTTAGCAGTGTGCGCTGGGTGCGGGCCTTGGAGAAGGCGGGTTGTTTGGTGTCGTCCGGGTCAGCTTGCTCGACGGGGCAAGCGGCGGTTTCGCATGTCCTGCTGGCCATGGGGCTGAATCCCGTGACGGCCGGTCGTGTCTTACGGATCAGTTCCGGGTTTGGCACGAGCGAGGCTGATTGGAACGTGCTCCTCGCAGCCTTTTTGCGTGCCTGGGCCAGTTTGCAACAATCTGTTACAGACTCGCCATCGACGGTGATTTCAATCGACTGACCACGGCATGCGCTTCCTCAACCTACGCCTGCAAGACTTTCGTAATATCGAGTTTACCGAAATCGGTCTGGGCGGTGATCGGCATTTTCTTCTCGGCCAAAATGGGCAGGGCAAATCGAATCTACTCGAAGCTTTGGGGCTGGTCACGGCACTGCGTTCCTTTAGAACGCAGACCCATGCCTCCCTGCCCCGCAGGGGCAAAAAAAACTACACGGTGGCCTATGAACTGGAGCACGATGTGCAGGGAGCAACAGCCCTCGAACTGCACTCCGGGCCGGCTGGGCGCACGGTGCAAATCGACGGCGAAAAAGTGACCCGCCTGGTCGATTTGATTGGGCGCTTTCCGGTCGTCACTCTCTGTTCAGGAGACATCATGCTACTGCGGGGGAGCCCGGCGGAGCGTCGCCGTTTTATGGACCTGAGTCTTTCGGTGGTGAATCGAAGCTACTACCTGGCCCTGCGGGATTTCCATCGGGGTATCGCCGAGCGCAATCGGCTTTTGAAAAAAGGTGGCAGCGCGGCAGAGCTCTCTGCCTTTGAGGCCGAGATCGCGCCCCACGCCGCTCGAATCGCGGAGTTCCGGCAGTTGGGCATGCAGCATTTCCGCGAGGTGCTTTGCCGGATTTACGATGTGATTGCTGAGGCCGGAGAGGGGCCGGAGCTCGAATTTACGCCGAACGTCGAGGCAGGCGATGCCGAAGCCTATCTGCGGATTTTACACAATGGCCGCGAGCGTGACCGGATTCTCGGTTCGACGCAGCGCGGTCCGCATCGCGACGATTTTAGTCTCGGGTTGTCCGTGGGCGGAGCGAGGGAATACGCCTCCGACGGTCAACAGCGCGGGCTTTGTGTGGCCTTGCGTATGGCGCAGGCCAGTTACTACCGAGAACAACTCGGCCTCGTGCCGGTCTTGCTCGCCGACGATGTTTTAGGTGAATTGGACCCCGTGCGCCGCGCGGGGTTTTGGCGGGCGTGCCCGCAGGATGCGCAAATCATCGCCACCGGCACCGAATTGCCGACGGATGCCGATAAATGGTCCGTGGCGCAGGTTGTCAGTGGGTCGGTGCGGGTGTGAGGGGGTTTCGGTGTTGAGTTGGCGTTCGGGGTGCGGCGTCCCTTCAGGACGCAATGTCGAGGGGTTGGTGGTATTCCAGGGGTTGAAACCCCAGGCTTTGGTGCTTGGCCCTTTCAGGGCGCGGGGGAATGGTGGTATTCCCGGGGTTGAGGCCCCGGGCTTTGGTGCTTGGCCCTTTCAGGGCCGTGGGTTTTGGTGTGCGGTGTGGATCGGTGCGGGTTGTGCTT
>JAGYJE010000023.1 GCA_018402305.1 Puniceicoccaceae bacterium
ACCACCCACGATTCGGCTCATAGCATGGTGGATAACTGTAGATTTTTTCGACACCAATCTGCGTATCGGTCTTCCCATAATCCAGTCCACTATTCCGCCAAAACAAAACGAGTCAACCAAAAACTTATAACCCGGCTAAAAAATAGGAGGCACTTTGTTGTTTTGATCGTTTGTTGCTCAGCATAATGCCTATACCTGGGGCCATTAGTTAGGCTGTAAATTATCTATTTTTTAAGACCCATGCGCTCGAGAGTTTCTCTCGGGTGGCGTGTGCGCACTTGCGTGTTCCGAGATGGTGCGTACGCCGCTAGTATTTAGTTGATTAATAAAGCGAAGTAACTCAAGTTACTTCGCATGAGCCGACCTGCTACTCCGATCAACCTGACTACAAACGAACGCGCCGAGCTTGAACGCCTGGTGCGCCTTCCGAAAACCCAGCGCCGACACTCAGATCGTGCACGTATCATCTTGAAAGCGGCAGATGGTCTGAGTAATCTTCAGATTGCCGAAGTGATCGAGACCCGCCCGGCAACGGTTTCGAAGTGGAGAGTGCGTTTCGAGCGTGAGGGCATCGAAGGCTTGCGCGACGACTTTCGCCCTGGCCGTCCCCCTGAAGGCGGCGATGCGCTATCTTTCCGCGCTCGCTTATTAACGCAACTCGACGAAAAGCCGCCTGAAGGCTATGCTCAGTGGAATGGGCGTTTGCTTGCCGAAGCCCTGCACGTAAAGGCGGACAAAATCTGGAAAGAGTTGCGCACGCTCGGGATTAATCTTCAGCGTCGCCGATCATGGTGCGTGTCGACGGACCCAGAGTTCGCCTCGAAAAGCGCAGACATCATCGGCCTCTACCTCGGCCCGCCAGCAAACGCGGTGGTGCTTTCTGTAGATGAAAAACCCTGCATCCAAGCTCTGGAACGGCAGCAAGGGTGGCTTAAAATGGCGGATGGCAGGTCGCTTACCGGCTTTGCGCATGAGTATAAAAGAAATGGCACGACCAATCTCTTTGCGGCTCTGAATGTGGCTACCGGGCAAGTCGAGGCAGACTGCTTCCCGCGCAAACGCAGAGACGAGTTTCTCCGTTTCCTGGACACGCTCGTAGCCCAGCATCCTGGCAAAGAACTCCATCTGGTGCTCGATAACCTCAGTGTTCACAAACTAAAGGAAGACCATCCGTGGCGAATCAAAAATCCTAATGTCCACTTTCACTTTACCCCGACACATGCCTCATGGATCAATCAGATCGAAGCATGGTTCAGTATTCTCAGCCGTAGTGCTCTCAAACAAGCGAGCTTCAGGACTACCAAGGAATTGGTTGCCGCCATCGAGAAATTTATCAAAACTTACAACGAAACCGCCGAACCTTTCCAGTGGACCAAGATTCGTGTCGCGCAGAAAACACTAGAAAGTAAATACGCGGATTTAATTAACTAAATACTAGGGGGTTATCTATATTTAAGCTGTTAGGGTTGGGGTAAGGGTAGGCGGTGTAGCGGGTGCCTAGGGCTTTTAGCGTTTCGACTACGGTTTCCGGAGACTCGAGAATGGTATCGGCTGGTTCGTGAGTCGCGCAAATCGTGAGTCCTGCATCCGCACATGCAGCGGCAACTTCGGCATCACTCATTTCGTCGCGTGGTGGACGCGCGCTCACTTGAACCGCTTGAAAGCCGATCGCTGCGAGTTTGTGCATACTTTGTTTGAAGTCTTCAGCGGTTTTACAATGATCGCGGATGGTCCAGGTGATTGCGGCAACTTGTTCAATTTTCATAATAGTGTCAGAGGTGGGGCGGGCGTTGGGTGCGTGCTTTGTTTTATTGAAGTTTAAAGTTTTTTTGTATCTGCAAGGGATTGAGCTTGAAGTGATAGGCGAGCTGCTTGGAAAGCGTGCTGCTGGGTCATGGCGTTTTCAGTACGATGGATGCAGTCAAGGATCAGCTGACCAAAGAAGGGAAAGCCCACTTTGCCTGCGGTTTCAATAATCTGTTCGCCATGTTCGTCTGTGAGTAAGATAAGGTTACCTTGATCACTGCGACCAAGGTCCATGTATTTACGGATCTCGATGCTGCCTTTGGTGCCGGTAATAAAGGTGCGCGCATCACCCCAAGTGCGCATGCCGTCTGGGGTAAACCAATTGACACGCGAGAAGCACTGCACTCCGTTTGACAGGATTAAGCTGGCTTGCCCGACGTCTTCCAAGCCCGGCTTATCGGGATTCGCGCGGTTGGCTACGATGGCGTGTTCTACCGTGCCTTCCACACAGCGCGCATAGTGGAGAAACTGATCGAATTGGTGGGACGCAATATCGGTCAAAATGCCGCCATATTGCGCTTTATCAAAAAACCACTCGGGGCGTGCGCTCTTGTTTAAGCGATGCGGTCCGAAAATCTCCATGTGCACGATCTCGCCGATCGCGCCTTCCTGAATCAGTTGATCGACATACCATGCCGATTCTACGTGAACGCGCTCAGAGTAATAGACCAGATATTTCTGGCCTGTCCTAGCACAAACGTGTGCGGCTTCCTCGACTTGTGCCAGTGAAGTGAATGGTGCCTTGTCGGTGAAATAATCTTTGCCCGCTTGCATTACATGACAACCGATAGGGCCGCGTTGATTCGGGATTGCGGCCGAGGCAACTAGTTTGATTTCCGGGTCATCTAGGATTTCCTGGAATGTTGCGGCCACTTTTGCCTGGGGATATTGCTTGCTAAGCGCTTCGAGTCGTTCCGGGTTGGTATCATAGATCACTGCTAGTTCAGCACCAGCCTCCGTGAGTCCATTGATCTGTCCGTGCAAGTGGCCGTGATCGAAATAAGCTGCTGCGAATTTGAATTCACCTGGAGCCACCACGACTTCGGTTGTCGAAGCCGTGGGCGCGTAGTTCATACCGTCATTATTCGGTGTCATAAATGGGATAGTGGGTTTGAAATGAAACTTCGGATTGTTAGTAAGTACCGCTTAAATCGGCGACACCTGAAGTCAAGCGAACGGTTTTAACGTGAGTAGATGTGGCAATCTTTGTTTCAAGAGCTGCCGCATAGAGTGCGGGATCCAACGGCAGAAAGACTGGAGTATTTTCGAAGCCTGAGTAGAGCATTGCGTTGGCGAGTTCAACGGAGTGTATACCCTCGGCTGCCGGTGCAATCAGAATTGCACCGTTAAGAATTGCGTCAGCGAAGTTTTTTAAGATGCCCACATGCTGTTCACCCACGCCGTCAATCGGTATGGTGACATCCCATGTTTGTGGCTTGGTAAAACCTTGCTGGCAGGTAGCCATGTGTTCTGGCACGGTCTGTTCCGTGCGATAAAACTTGAAGCTGCCATCTTCGATCACGACTTTGCCGCGGTCTGCGGCGACTTCGAGTCGGTTGGTACCAGGGGCTTCACCGGTGGTAGTAACGAACACGCCCGTAGCTCCGTTCGGATACTCGAGTAGGGCGGTGACAGCATCTTCGACTTCAATATCATGGAAACGACCAAACTGGCACAAGGCGGTGATCTTTTTAGGCATGCCAAAGAGCCATTGGAGAAGGTCCAAATTATGCGGGCATTGATTGAGGAGGACACCGCCGCCTTCACCTCCCCAAGTGGCACGCCAGTCTCCCGAGCTGTAGTAGTATTCGGTGCGATACCAATCGGTGATAATCCAGTTGATACGCTGAATTTTCCCCAGTTCACCATCAGTGATGAGTTGGCGTAACTTGCTGTAGCTTCGGTCCGTGCGTTGGTTAAACATGGCGCTAAAGACCAAGTCCTTATTCGTATGCGCGTCGATTAAGCGCTGGCAATCTGCTTTGTGGACGGAGATCGGTTTCTCCACCAGCAGGTGCAGGTTATTTTCGAGTGCCTCAATACCTAAGGTGGTGTGACTGTAGTGAGGCGTTGCGATCAAGACCGCGTCCACTTCGCCCGATTTCATGAGCTCACTGGCATCTGAGAAGCACTGGATATCGCTGAATTTTTCCAGACGTTCTTCGACTATGTCTGCAACCGCAGTGAGAGACAATCCCGGCACTTTACCCTCACGTATACTTTGCGCATGCATGGTGCCCATATTACCTAACCCAATGATACCTAAGCGGACTGTCTTTTCATTTTTCATGTGTAAGACTATAGCAAATTGATCCGCTATTGTGCAATGGACAGATGTATTAAAGTATGCACTATTGTAACATATTATATGACTGAGCTGAATTTTCCATTTGTAGCAATACGCAGTTTACGCGATCCGATGATCTATGTAAATGAAGCCCCATGGTGGTGGGATTCACCGATTCGCACTCATTATAACCTGTGGGTTTGTTTGGAGGGAGAAGGTGAAATGACCTGTGGAGAAGTGACCTATCCCGTTTCGCCATGGTCCGCGTTCCTCATACCACCAAGTATGTCTATAGCGGGGCGATCCTCGACAGGAACCGTGCGTAATTTTACGGCCCATTGGCTGCCCAGGGACACCGATTTGACCAAGACGGAGTTGGGATTATTGAGTGTCCAAATTCGAGAGGTCGACCTCGCGATGTCTTTAATTCAGTATCTGCTGCGAATTCCACTTTTCCAGGATGCTCACGCGTCACGGCAGGTGGAACAGTTGATTCTCACTCTTTTGGGAATCGTGTGGCGGGAGCATTTGTCGCCGAAGATGGGGCCCTTCGATCAAGTAATTAATAGTCAGGTTGAACGCCTTCGCTCCGGTCAGGATCTGTTTGTATCGGTCGATTCCCTCGCTGCGGAGGCGAAGTTATCGCGGATGCACTATACGCGTTGTTTTACTGATTTGATGGCTATTTCACCGAATCGCTTTTTAATCAAGCAGCGGGTGCAGCGTGCCTGCGGCTTGTTGCGCGATACGGATTGGACGATTGATATGATATCCTCAGTGATTGGATATGCCGATGCGTATTTTTTCAGTCGTCAATTCAAGCGAGTAATGGGGCAAACCCCAGGGCAATATCGTTTAGCTAAGGGGGGAATCTCGAGTGAGAGATAATCAAGACATAAAAAGACATAAAAGGACACCCATAGATTAAACCGCCGAAAAAGAGACCTGATAATCAAACTCCACCCAGAGGCAGACCCCAAGCGAAGTCCCCTCCCCTTACGCAGCCTGTCGGCACGCCTGATACAGCTGTTCGCTCCACAAGCCTTAAGTAATCATCCGTGTCCACGCCCTCAAACGGGCTCTCAGGCGCATCCAAATCCACATAAGCCATACACGCGAGAATAGCGCCCTCATCCAGCAGGCGCTGACATTTGAAAAGGCGCTCCCACGCAGCGCGACAGCGCGGAGATGGTGCCGACCAACGAGAGGCGCCCGGAGCACAGCGGAGGGTGTGTAAAGCCGGGTGCCCTCGGGGCGGGTGCGCGAACAATGATATATCCCTACTTCGTCGATCGATACGACTGCTTTACGCGTCTAAGTCATCTAAAGGTGAATTAATGTTCACTTACCTCTGGCGTCAACGTTATTCGTATATTTCTGTGGGTGTCCTTTAATTTCTTAATTTCACCCACTTCCCAGAGCATGGCGAGCTCACTGTCCGGCTGGATTTATGGGTGTCCACAAATTGCTTCCACAAATTGCTCTCCACAAATTGCTCCTATTTGACGATAACTAGCTGCGCTTTATTGTCGCCAAACTAAATTCGAGCGAATAAGCATTCTTTTAATTCCGCTAAAGATACATTCATAACAATGAAACCGGATCAATTTACTGCGAACTACCCGGGTGCCTGTCAGAAGACACTCGAAGGCTATTACGCGTATACGCCGGCCCCCCTTCCGCCACATTTACCCTTAGACTGGGACTTAATTCGGCTCATTTCTGAGGCCGATCAAGCACTCGGTGAACTCTCCGGTGCTGGGCAACTCCTCCCCAACCCGCATTTGCTCATTCGGCCCTACCTGCGGCGAGAAGCGATACTGAGTTCGCGCATCGAGGATACGCATGCCGACATGGGCCAGTTGGCCCTTTTTGAAGAAGAGGATACCGATGCAGACGAGCCTCTGACGGATGTGCGCGAAGTCGCTAATTATGTGCATGCGCTGGAGCATGGACTTAAGCGCGTGGCTGAACTTCCAATTTCCAGCCGTCTGCTGAAAGAGTTACACGCCATCTTACTTAAAGACGTGCGCGGTGGCGAAAACACCAAGACCCCCGGCGAGTATCGTCGCAGTCAAAACTGGATCGGGCCAAAGGGTTGCACACTTGCCGAAGCGACTTTTGTGCCACCGCCCCATCATGAACTGGGGCAATGCTTAGGCGATTTGGAAAACTTCATTCATGGTGACTATCCTGAACCTTCTTTAATTAAGGCAGCCCTGATTCACTATCAATTCGAAGCGATCCACCCCTTCCTGGACGGCAACGGCCGGATTGGTCGCCTACTGATCACCCTCTACTTATGCGAGCAAGGCTGCCTCTCTCAGCCACTGCTCTATCTTTCCGGCTTTTTCGATGAAACCCGGGAAGACTACTACCGCCTGCTGCTTGCAGTCAGTCAGAAAGGCGAGTGGCGGCCTTGGGTCGAGTATTTCCTGCGTGGCGTCCGCCTACAGGCCCAACGGGCCCGCTTGGATACGCAAAAGATATTGGCCCACTACGAAGGCTACCAAGCCAAGCTTAAAGAAGGTAAGCGTGTGCCGCAGGAGGCTGCCCGGATTCTGGATCACGTCTTCGCCAATCCTTTCATTTCGATTGCGCGTCATACCAAGCGTGTCGGCGCCTCTTACCAAATGGTGCAGCGCGGTGTAGATTTCTGGATTGAACACGGCCTGCTCGAAGAAGCGACGGGGCAGCAACGCAACCGAGTCTTTGTCGCCCCGCAGATTTTCAGCATCATGGCCTCGCCATCCCTTCCGATTAACGCAAACGCGGCTCCTGATGTCGACAGGTCAAAGTAGTCGGCGAGGCGTCCCGCCTCTGAGAGCAGCGAGGAAAAAAATAAGGACACCCACTTCCCAGAGCATGGCGAGGGCACTTGGATTGGCTGCATTTTACGACTGTCCACAAATTGTTTGCCGCATAGATTGAATCCAAGCAATCTGTCGTTCTACAAATGAAAGCCCAAGCCCTCCAATCCCAGATCGCCCTTGGCGAGGACAGCAAGCGCCAGTTCAAGGTGGATGTGCGCAACGCGGAATCCTTGGCGGCGGAGATGGCGGCATTTGCCAATACGGAGGGCGGGCAGATGTTCCTTGGAGTTGCGGATGACGGATCAACGCCGGGGCTGGCCTCCGCCGATGTCTCCCGCATCAACCAACTCATCAGCAATGCCGCCAGTCAACTGGTGCGCAGTCCCATCGCCTAACTAATGAACGACGCAACCGCCAACATGAAAGCGAGCTTGTTCTCCCACTTGGAAGCGTTCGCCGTGCTGCGTCCTTACTTCTCTTTTTCCGCTGTAAGACTCGCGCTTGGAAAAACCCCCCTCGCCGCCAAGCCCTCCCTCCTTCGCGAATACCTCAGCGAGGCAATGGCTAAAGAGGTCGTCCACGATGCCGGAAGGGGCTGGTATAGTTCGCTGGAGAAGCCCGCCGCGCTCGATGCCGAGGCGACGGCTCCGCTCCGAGTCGCGCTGGCGAAGCGTTTTCCCTTCCTGCCGCACTACGTCTGGTCCACCCGGCAGGTGAACCCGTGGATGCACCACCTACTGGGTAAGTTCGTTCAATTTGTGCAGGTCGAAAGCGGCGGTGAGGACGATGTGGCCGCCTTTCTGCGCAAAGAGGGTTGGAACGTGATCGTCAACCCCACCGCCAAGAGGGCCAAGGATTTCGCACCTGGCGAGCGCAGCGTGGTGATCCGGGGCATCCGTCGACCCTTCGATCCTGCCACTGAACCCCGGGTGGAAACCGTGCTGGTGGACTTGATGCTGGAAAACGCCCGCCTGCGCCTCATGGACGAAGGAGAGCGACATGAAATGTCCCGCAAGCTCGTCACCACTCACCGGGTGGAGATGGCCCGCTTGCTCGCCCGGCTGGGCAAGCACCACCTCGACTTGACGGGTCTGGCCGGCACCAACCCTGAACCTATTATCGGAGAAAAATGAATAAGTTCTCCAATAATAGGTTGAAGAGTGGAGGGGCGGCATGATGGCGCCCCGTTGCTTCGAAGCGGCATGGATCCGCGAGCAGGCGGAGTCTCTTCGGGCACGTGATCTCCGCACACTGGAGAAGAACATCCTCGCCCTCGAGTTGGTCAGCCGCCTGCGGCGTGAGGGGCTGGAGTTCATTTTCAAGGGTGGCACCTCCCTCGCCCTGTTTTTTGACTCGGTCCGGCGCCTGTCCATCGACGTGGACATCCTCAGTCTGGAACCGATTGAAGGAATTTAAAGGACACCCACATTTCTACCAACACCTGAAACCCCCTCCGATTGACTGTTAATTTTGAAATCTCCTGCGCAGGCAGTGAGCACTTTTCTAATCGCAGGCCTCAATCCGTGTTGGAATCGGCGACTGCCTGGGCCTCCAGCGCCTGGCGAAAACGGTGGTATCGATTGGCAAAAGTCCTCTGAAGCCACGGTTCCAGTCTGCTACGCAGCGGGCCTTGTCGGCCATAGGCTTCGGAACATCAAGTAAGCCGAGTGACCCCGTTTTTCCCGCTCTGCCACCCAAAGCATGTCAGTCAGAACAAGTTTTTCGCTTGCTATACAAATACTTCAATGCAATACTACACGATATGTTAGCCATTCGGTTAGATAAGAAAGTCGAAAGTCGCCTTGAGTCTTTAGCTAAAAAGACCGGGCGGACCAAGACTTATTACGCACGGGAAGCCATCCTTGAGCACCTTGAGGACATGGAGGATTACTATCTGGCTGTCGAGGCGCTTCAGAACCCGGGCAAGATTTATACCGCAGACGAGGCGAAGCGTGAGTTGGGATTATAAGATTTCAGAGCCTGCTCTGAAGCAGCTTAAAAAGCTAGACAAACAGGCTGCCACCCAGATTCTCCATTATCTCGACCAACGAATCGTCGGCACCCATGACCCCCGCCAATGGGGCAAGCAGCTCAAGGGCGAGCTGAACAACGTCTGGCGCTACCGCAGCGGCGAGTATCGCATACTATGTCAATTGCAGGACGAGGTCTTTATCGTGTTAATTCTAGAAGCCGGACACCGCAAAGACATCTACAAGTAGGATGTGTCGATCGGACGCCTGCTCGATCAACTCGATGCCCTTGGGCTGGACATAAAAGGACACCCATAGATTAAACCGCCGAAAAAGAGACCTGATAATCAAACTCCACCCAGAGGCAGACCCCAAGCGAAGTCCCCTCCCCTTACGCAGCCTGTCGGCACGCCCGATACAGCTGTTAGGATTCCGCATCCAACCCAACGAAGGCTGGTGGAGCATAGGAGAGTCGAACTCCTGACCTCTTGCATGCCATGCAAGCGCTCTACCAACTGAGCTAATGCCCCGAAAAACAGGAACTTGGAAAATGCCGCGCACGCGCCGGTCGTCAATAGATTTTTCGGAATACTTTGTTTCCGGGTGATCTTGGCCTACCGGTGCCCAACCAGCCGCCCAATCAGTCGCCCAATTAGTCGCCCAATTAGTCGCCCAACCAGCTACCCAACCAGTCGCCCAACCAGCCGCTGCGGGCGAAGTCGATGACCGGTTGTATAAACCCAGGGAATACCAGGGCGAGTGTGAATCCGACGCCGATCAGGATCAGCAGAAGCACGAAGCCGGTGCCGAGGCTTTTGAGAATCTTGATACCGATGAGAACGAGTAGGATGAGAAGGGCCCATGCCACCAAGTCACGGGAGGCGATTGCTTCCTGAAAGTAGTCCATGGTCCGAAAATTGGCTCGTATGCTGAGAGAAAGCAAGTCCTCTGAGTGTCGTTTGACGCCGCCCTACTTTTTCCTTGGCTTCGTCCGCGGCGAGCCGCCGGAGCCTTTGGCTTTGGGCTTGGCCTCGGCTTGGGCTACGGGCTTGAGTTCTTCGTCGGGACGGCTGTTGATAATCTTTTGCTGAACAATGGTCAGGATGTTCTGCACGGTCCAGTAGAGCACCAAGCCGGAGGAGAAATTATAGAGGAAGATGAGAAAGATGAAGGGCAGAAATTTAAATATTTTCTGCTGCATGGGATCGGCCGTGGGCGAGACCGGCATCATACTCATCTGCAGAAACATGGTGAAGCCCATGATGAGCGGCAGGATATTGATTGGGAAACCGCCCACATCAAAGAGCGTATCGGGCATCGAGAGGTCGGAGACCCAGAGGAAGGGCTCGTGGCGCAGCTCTGAGGCGGTGCGCAGCATGTAGAACAGGCCGAGGAAAATCGGCATCTGAATGAGCATGGGAAGGCAGCCGGCCACGGGGTTGACCTGGTGCTCGCGAAAGAGCTTAAGGGTCTCCTGCTGCATTTTCTGCGGGTTATCCTTATACTTCTCTTTGAGCTCCGCCATGGGGCCCTGAATCTTCGCCATGCGCTTCTGCGAGCGGCTCGCCTTGGCAGTGAGCGGCCAGAAAATCAGTTTGATGCAGATCGTCATGATCACGATAGACCAGCCCCAGCTCGGAACGACGGCATAGATCGCATACATGAAGGCGAGGAGCAGCTTACTGAAAAACCCGAGAAAGCCGAACTGCATGACGAGATCCTGCTGATTGCCGAGGGCTTGGAGGCGTTTAAACTCCTTGGGGCCGATGTAGAACTCGAAGTTCATGGTATTCGACATGCCGGGGGCAATCGTGCCCACATCGTATCCGGCACTGCCGGTGATTCCGGCGCGCCCGGGCTGTGCATTGTCCACGGGGGGCGCTGCGACCGGATAGATAAATAGGTCGGCGGCGACGGCACTGGAGGAGAGCACGCTGGCAAAAAACTGGTTTTTCACCGAGGCCCATTCCATCCGCGCGGACTCGTTGATCACGTCTTTCGGTGAGTTTCCGCCAATCCCAAGAAAGCCCTTGCTACCGGTCAGTTTGTTGATGGGGATGAACTGGGCATCCTTGCCGTCGAAGTAGCCGACATTAAGAAAATTGAAGCCGATCTGCTCGCGTGAAATCGGGCGGGCGGTGCCGAGGTTGTAATAGATCGTGCGGGGGCTGATGGCCGCAGACGCCTTGTTCTCGAAGGTCGTGCTGTGCTGAATCATGTATTCCTCCCCATCGGAGCCCGAGGGAGCCACCTGGTAGCTCCGGCGGATCGCCAGACCCTCGCCGGTATCGAGCAGGAAGGTGACCGAATCGGAGCTCTGCTCGACGATTTTATAATCAAGGGCAAACTCCTGCAGGGAGCCACTGGCCGCCTCATAGCTCAGGCTGAGCGCAGGCAGATAGCCGTCCTGGTTAAAGACGTAATCATCGCGCTCGCCGCGTTTTGTTTGGAGGAACTCGACCGTGCGGATGGCGCCGCCCCGGGTCGTGAGGTGCACCTCGATAAATTCGTTGGCCAGGGTGACGGTCTCCTCGGGTTGCTCCGGATCCGCCGGGGCGGTGACGGCAACCTCCACTTCGGTGAAGAGATCCTTGACCGCTGGCCCCGCACCGGTCTGCGCCCGAACGGATGAGCCGGACTCGCTGCGGCCCATGACGGCATCGGCGGGCGCGGTCGACTCGGCAGCGGGTGCTTCCACTGTTTCCGCCTGACGCAGGCGCTCGATGCGCTCCTTCTCCAATTGCTGGCTCTGCCAAAACATGAAGCCGATACCGGCTGCAATGAAGACGATGCCTAAAATAGTATTCTTCTTATCCATCTAGATGATTTTTTAAAGAGTCGGGGATGTCGTGTTCGCAGGGACTTTTCAAGCCCGGAACTGGATCGTAGCCGCCGGGATGCCATGGGTGACAACGTAAAATGCGGCGCAGGCCCAGCCAGCAACCATGCAAGAACCCGTGTCGCAGCAGGGCCTCCCGCGTGTAGCAGGAACAAGTCGGTTGAAAACGGCAGCCGCAACTCGTGCCGAAAAATACCTGTTTCATGGGCGAGATAACGAGTTGGTAGCCGCGAACGAGCCATGCGGCGACAATCGAGAGGGGCGACGGCCGGGCACTGGTGTGCTGCCAGAGCGTTTTGAAAAAACGGCTCAACGGGTGCCCTCCCCGTCTTCCTTCATGGCGGCAATGGTCCGCATGGCACGGAGTAGACGCCGTTCCAAGTCCTCAAAGGAGGCATGATCAAAGTGGTTGCGCAAAACAATGACCAACTCGCTGCCAGGCGGGAGCTCCGCGCTGTGTTTGCGGAACAGTTCGCGAAAGAGACGTTTGCCGTAGTTTCGCTTAACGGCGTTGCCGACGCGTCGACTGGCCACTACGCCCAACTTCGGAGGGCAAGCCTCCGGCGCAAGACGGCACTGGAAAATGAAAGGTCCGCACTGAATCCGGTGACCGGAACTGCGGACCTCCTGGAATTCGCGGGGCTTGCGCAGGCGTATTGAAGCCGGGATGCCCATGGCCTCGATGAAACGCCCGAGAGTGAAACGCCCGGAAGCGCTTAAGCTGCCAGACGGCTGCGGCCTTTGGCGCGGCGCGCCGCCAGAACCTTGCGGCCGGAGGGAGTGGAATTGCGTGCGCGGAAGCCAAATTTGCGGGCACGACGGAGTTTTGAAGGGCGATACGTTGGTTTCATGGGAATTGTCTTCTGTTTAAAAAAGGCGAGAAAAAAGGGCCTGAACGGCAGACTGTCAAGGCACTATTCAGGCTGGGACACTTTTTATTTGAGATCGAGAAAGACCATACGATGGTCACTGCCCTCCAGGGCTTCCGGCAAATCCGCGATCGCCCCCTGCCCGCCCACGATGAACCCGTGCAGGGCCGGGGAGGCAAAGAGCCCGTCGACAAGTTCGTAGCGCGCCTCTTTTGCGTAGAAGTAGGTCCAAAGCTCGCCGCGGCTATCCCGCGCCTCGACCAGTGTACTGATCGCCAAATCACCGCGTTGCTCAAAGCGCCGCATAGTCGAACTGTTCGGGTGGTCGTTGAAGTCACCCGCGACTAAAAAATGCACCACCCCGCGCTCCAGAGTCTGCTCAATGATACGATTCCGGCAGGCCTCGGCCTCGCGGGTGCGCCTGAGTTCCGATTGGGGATCGTCCGCCCGGTCAGAGAAGCGGCTTTTCAGATGCAGGCCAAAGACCACAAACGGCGTGCCATCCGGGAGAGAGAAACGAACTTCGAGCAGGCCGCGTTTGACCAACTCGCGTCCGTCAAAGTATTTAAAATCGAGCTCCGGGTGCGGCGAGATGGCCTCGGGCGCCTGCTTGGAAAGCATCGCAACCTGCCGCTCCGTATCGGGCCCCTCCATGAGCACGCTATGGGCATAGTGCAGCCCGTCTGCCGCGAGGTCGCTGCGCAGCTCTTCGAGAAAGGCCGCACCGCCGATTTCCTGGAGAATCAGAATGTCCGGAGCGACTGCGGTGATGACCCGTCGCACCGCCGCTTTTTCGGACTCAGGTTTCGGGTAGGCGGGCCGCCATTGGCCGTCGAAATACCGGTCCATGACCAGGTAGTTTCTCAGATTATACGTGGCTACACGGAGACTCGCCTCCGGCCGATTTTCGGCTGCCCCCTGAAGCAGGCCCCCAAGAAGGAGGCTGAACAGAGCGACGAGAAGCGTCCGGGAAATAACCATCGTTCGACCAATCATCCCCCTGGATTATTCGCCACGCAGGGCCGACTCACGCTCGACCAGAGTGGGATGTGAGTAGTGAAAGCGGCTGTAAAGGGGGTGCGGGGTGAGATTGCTCAGGTTCTCCTTATGTAGTTTGCGCAGGGCATTTGAAAGCGGCTCGAAGCTGCCCATGGCCTTGCGGGCAAAAGCGTCCGCCTCGTATTCGTGCTTGCGGGAGAGACCGCTCGTCAGGGGCGAGAGCCAGAAAGTGACGAGGCCGCTGAGCAGCATAAAGAGCAGAAGCACCGGCACGATGCGCCCGTCCGCCGAGGCGTCGAAGTAGAAGGCGCGGGTAAACCAGTCGGCCTGCGCCAGCCAGCCCAGCACGGCAAACATCCCCAGTGAGGAAACCGCCGACAGCGCGATCATCTTCGGGATATGCCCCAACTTGTAGTGCCCGATCTCGTGCGCGAGAACGGCCTCCAGCTCAGCGGTCTCCATTTGCTCGATCAGCGTATCAAAAAGAACGATCCGGCGGAATTTACCAAAACCGGCAAAGAATGCGTTGGAGTGCCCCGAGCGCTTGCTTCCATCCATCACGAGGATGGTCTGCGCCTGAAAACCCGTGCGGTCCGCGAGGGCGAAGAGCCGCGACTTGAGTTCGCCCGCCTCCATCGGCTCCAGCTTGTTGAACAGCGGCATGATGACCATCGGGTAGAGCACCACCATAACGAGTTGAAAGAGAAAGAACACCGCAAAACCCCAAACCCACCAGAGCGCACCGGCAACACCGACCAGGTAGATCAGCAGAGCGAGCAACGGGTAGCCAATGATAAAGCCGATAACCGTGCCCTTCAACTTATCAGCCAGCCAAAGCTGCTGCGTGCTCTTGTTGAAGCCGAAACGCGCCTCCAGTTTAAACGTGCCCCACCACCCGAAAGGAAGCGAGGGCACACTGAGCAGCAGGCCGATGAAAAAGAGCACAAGGGCTTGCCCCCAGACGCCGTCGCCAAACCAGCCACTGAAGAGCGCATACAACCAGGGAAGTAGCCCAAGGATCAGCACCAAAGCCAAAATAAGCCCATCATACAAATCGCTGACGATGCTAAAGCGGGTCTTGGCGGCGGTGTAGTCGATCGACTTGCGGTAGGTTTCGAGGTCGATGAAGTCGCGAAAGCCCTCCGGTACGGCGTCTTTACGGGCCTGCACGTAACGGAGGTTCACCCAGTCCAGGCCGATACTGGTGGCCAGCTTCAGGATGAGCAGAAGGACGAAAATTAGGAGCAGGTCAGTCATGCGGGTAGTCAGCTGGGAGTTTTGCAAAAGCGCGGGCAGAAGACGCGCGGCCTAGAATGTCAACTCGGGCGCGTCCTTCCAGAGTTTATCGAGGCGGTAGAAATCGCGCATCTCCTGGGTTTGCAGATGGATCATAAAATCAAAGGCGTCCACCACCAGCCAACCGCTGCCGAGCGCGCGATCTTCCCCGATCAATTGCACATCCGCCGCCTTCATGGCCGCATCGAGGCCCGACTTAAGGGCCTTGACGTGGGGGTCCGAGGTTCCGGTGGCGAGAATCAAAAAGTCGGTGATGCTCGACTTGCCGCGCACGTCGAGCACGCGCACGGATTCGCCTTTTTTGTCCTCGATCGCCGCGATGGCGCAGCGGATTTCTTCAATGGTTTTTTCGTTGGGAAGTTGCGCTTGTTTGGTCATGTTTGTCTTAGGATGCTTATCCGGTATAGAGCCCTTGCGCGTAAATGAAAGCCTCAACTGAGCGCGGCAACCAATCCCCCGTCGAGCGACCTGCCGCAATCGCCTCGCGAATTACGCTGGAGCTATGCTCCATGAGGGGTGCCTCGACTTCGATGCAGCGGAGGCCCGGCAAATCCGGAGTATTCAGCCTATACCCGGGGCGGCGCAGCACGAGGAAGCAAACCATCTCCGAAAGTGCCTCGATGGACCGCCAGCGCGGCAAGAGCGCCAACTGATCGCCCCCAACGATCCAGTAAAGACCGACCCCGGGGTGCGCCGCCGCATAGGCACGCACCGTATCGACGGTGTAGCTGATGCCACCCCGCCGCAGCTCGCAATCGTCGACGGCAAAACGGGCCTCGCCCGCCGTCGCCAGACGCAGCATCTGCAGACGGCTGGTGGTGTCCGCCCGGGTGCTGCTCGTCTTCAATGGCGACTGTGCCGCCGGGATAAAAACGACTCGATCCACCGCCACCTCCCGCAGAACCGCTCGGGCGATGTCCAGATGGGCCCGGTGCACGGGGTCAAAACTGCCACCGTAGAGCGCGACGGCCGGTTCTCGTTTCTCTGGGTCCTGGGCTGGTTTCATAGTTGCTCAAATCAAGCGGGTCCGTTTTTAGTCATGAAAACAACATCCTGATTCCCGCCCTCAGCGCAAATGCAAACCACCGAATCCAAGCCCCCGCCCCGTCCGCCGCTCGGCCAAACCCTCACCGGTCTGCTGCTAACGGAGCAGGCCAAGGGCCTGAGCATCCGCGAAATCACCCTGGCCGTCGGGGAAAAAGGCTTCGGTTTGCTGCTCATGGTCCTGGCCCTACCCAGCGCCCTACCCATCCCTGCGCCGGGCTACAGCACACCCTTCGGGATCGTCATCACCCTCGTTGCGCTGCAAATGATCGTGGGCCGCAGGACCGTCTGGCTCCCCCGGCGTCTCGGCGACATTCGTATCAAGCCCGCGCTGGCGAAGACGATGCTGGGCAGTGCGGGTAAATTCCTGCATACGATCGAGCGCCTCATCCGCCCCCGGCAGCTTTGGATACGGGGCCGGGCAGGCCAGGTCGCGCTCGGTCTGGTTGTGGTCTGCATGGCCTGTCTCATGATCCTGCCCATCCCCCTGACCAATACGGCCCCCGCCATGGTGATCTTTCTCATTGGCGTGGGTCTCTCCGAGGAAGACGGCCTCCTCGCACTGGGGGCCTTCGCCGTGGGCTGTTGTGCCCTGGTCCTCTACCTCGGCATCATCTACCTCCTCATCCAACAAGGCCCCGAGGCGATTGACGCGATCAAAGCGTCGATCAAATCAACGCTCGGCCTCGGCGAATGACGGACGGCGGCGCTGCGCTTTGAGCTGCCCGCACCCGGCCGCAACATCGATGCCGCGGCGTTGGCGCACGGTGCTGGGCAGTCCGGTTTCCTGGATAATACGTTGAAACTCGCGGACGTTGGCCTCGGTCGGCGCCTCGCCTTCGTAGCCCTCAGTCGCGTTCAGCGGGATCAGGTTGACGTGGGCATCCATCCCCTTGAGCAGCTCCGCCAGGCGCTGAGCATGCCCAGCGCTGTCGTTGACCCCACCGATGAGGGTCCAGGCGAAAAAGACCCGCGCCCGCTTGATCGCCGAGTATTCCCGGCAGGCTTCAATGAGATCCGCCAGCGGCCACTTTTTGTTAACCGGAATGAGGGCAGCCCGCTCCGCATCGCTGGCCCCGTGTAAGCTGACCGCCAGCGAATAGCGCTTGGGGTGTCGGGCCAGCTTCAAAATGCCGGGGATGTGCCCGACCGTGCTGATCGCCACCCGCGCGGGACCGATATTCAGCCCGCGGTTATCCGTGAGAATATCCAGCGCCTCCATGAGCGGCTCAAAATTATGCAACGGCTCACCCATACCCATCATGACGATGTTCCGCAGACGCTCACCATGGCTGGTCCGCAGGCAACGCTCGACGTGGTGCGCCTGCGCCACGATCTCGCCCGCCATGAGATGGCGGGAAAAGCCCATCTGCCCGGTCGCACAAAAGACGCAACCCATGGCACAGCCCACCTGACTGCTCAGGCAGGCAGTAAAGCGGCCCGGAAAGCCCATCCGGACCGACTCAACCTCCGCCCCGTCAGCGAGGCGAAGCAGATACTTCTCCGTAAACCCGTCCGCACTCGCTGTGCTCGCACTTTGCCGCAGCACGCAGCTGGCCGGCGCCGCACCGCTGGCCAGCCAACGCTGCACCGGCGGCAAAATGCCTTCAGCTCCCGCCAGGTCAGGCCCCACCAGCCGCCGCTGGATCGCACTGAAGAGCGGCCGTGCATGCACGGGGTTGACGCCGCCGTGCTCCAGCGCGCTTTCCAGAGCCCGATAGGACAGGCCTTCGAGAGATTCCGGCATTGGGCAACTAGGCAAGGTAGGTGCAGCAATAGTCCGCACCGCCCGCTGCCACTTTCAAACTGAACGTCGAATTGGCCGGCACTTCGAAGGAGCTGCCCTCCGCGTAGTGATTCCATGCATCGGCCCCATCCAGACGAACATCCATCGAGCCGCCGAGGATCTCCATGAGCTCCGCCGCCTCGGTGCCGAACTCGTAGTCACCGGCCTGCATATAACCGAGCGTCTTTTTCGAGCCGTCGGCGAACTGCACCGTACGGCTGGTGACCTGGCCGCCGAAATACACATTGGCCTTTTTGATGATCGTGACGTTTTTGAATGATTCGGACATGTGAACCGTTTTCTGCAAACAGACCAAACTGTCGATCCAAAAGATTTACGGGGTCCGGCAGAATTGAGGTCCCGTGTCGAATTTTCGATGTTTTTTTGGTGCGTAGAGTAACGCGGTCGACCTGAGACACTTTGGGTGCTTGCTCGCGTTCAGAAACGGCTTATTGCGACGGCTGGACCGAGCAAGCTCAGAAGCTACTACGATCTATGCGAGGCACGGCTGGCCTACGATCTATTCGAGGCTATTTGTTCAACCGGCGACTAATCCAGACCGTTTGCCGGGAGGGCGGCGGGACGCTCCGGCTGCGTCTGTATTTCGATCGCTGTGCCTGTTTCGGATGACTGCTCGAAAGCGTGCATGACTTCCAGGACGTGGCAGGCGAGGGCGCCGCTGGCGCGGTGCGGGCGGCCGGTGAGTATGGCCCGCGCCATATCGGCCACGCCGATGCCGCGCGTATTGTCGGCATAGGGACGGCTTAGCGTGTGCTCGGTCCATGCCTCGTCGCCACGGACAAAGCTGAAAACGGGGCCGCCAAAAGTATTCGGGTCGGGCACTTTCACGGAGCCATCGGTGCCGTAGAGTTGGATCGGACTGTGGTCGGCCTTGACCACATCGAAGGAAAAGACGGCGGTGATGACTGTGCCGCTGTGGAAGAGAAGTGTGCCCGAGGCATGGGTGTTCACTTCGACCGGGAGCACTTCGCCGTTCCGCTCTTTGCAGGTGGCAATGCGTTCGGGGCGGCTTTTGGAAGTGACGGCGCTGACGCTTTTTACGGGACCGAGGCAATTGACCAGCGCTGTCAGATAGTAGGGTGCCATATCAAGGACGGGACCGCCGCCGACGAGGAAATAGAAGCCGGGGTTCGGATGCCAGGATTCGGGGCCCGCGCTCAGCATGAAGGCGGTGCCGCTGGTAATCCGGCCGAGCTTGCCGGAGTCGACGATCTCGCGGCTCGTTTGCAGGCCCGCGCCAAAAAAAGTGTCGGGGGCACAACCGACGAGAAGCTTTTTGGATTCGGCCAGGGCCAGCACCTCGCGGGCGTTGTCGAGGTCGACGGTGAGTGGTTTTTCGCAATAGACGTGTTTGCCCGCATTGAGGACGTCGCGGCTGACGGCCGCGTGGGCGGCGGGGATCGTCAGGTTAATGACGATCTGAATGTCGGGATGGGCGAGGAGCGCCTCGATGCTGAGCGCCTGACAGCCGTTATCTTCGGCTTTGGCCCGGGCTACGGCTGGATTCAGATCGGCACAGGCGACGATGTTGAGCACGTCGAAGGTTTTCGCGCCATTGAAGTAGGCTTGGGAGATTTTGCCGCATCCGATGATGCCGACGCCGATTTGTTGTGTGGAGGCGGTCATATTATTCGTAGCATCGGCGGTCACGCCGATGAAGGTCGATTATCCAGGATTCTAATTCAAGTGCGAGTCGCCCATTTCATCCCTTCGACCGTCATTTTGGCAACGGCGGGATAGCGAGTGAATTCTTCGGCTTTATGGCCGAGGGCGGAGTAGAAAACACGGCCCTGGCCCCATTGTTTCGTCCAGATGACGGGCATAGTGACGGCTTGGCCTTCGTGCATATAGATACTGGCAGCCAGTATGTTGATCGCGGGATCGATCAGCATATAGTATTGCTCTGAGTCGTAGTTAAAGGACCCAGGCAAGCCTTGCGTGATTGGATGTGTTGAGTCTGTCACCTGCACCACATACTCACCCACATGCGGGTGTCCGACAAAGTGACCACCGACCATCCATTCGTAGTCGAGATCGCCGCGGAAGGCGTCGCCCATGCCGCCATGGAAGCCGCCGAGTCCGACGCCGGAATGCACCGCCCCGGAGAGATTCTTGGATTGCCCGGGCATGAGTTGCCCCATCGTCCAGCAGGGAGAGATCAGGTCGCAGGTCTTGAGCATTTCGGCATCGTCGAGTGCTTCCAGAGTGTCGGCGACTTCGACTTCGTAGCCCTCGGCGCGCAGCGCGTTGGCGAAGAATTGAGCCACGACTGCGGGCTCATGGCCTTCCCAGCCGCCTTGGATGATGAGTGCTTTCATAGGGAGTTTCCCTCGGCGATTTGGTTTTTGGTGAGGTAGGCGTAGCTTTCTTTCACTGCGGTCATCATGTCGCCATCATATTGGTCGAGTTCGACGGCGATGTATTCGGCATGATTGGCTGCCCGGGCGGCGGCGAGTAGATCGACATCCCCCGAACCGGCGGGGAGGAAAGGTGGCTTGATATTGCGATCGGCGATGTGGCCGTCTTTGAAGTGGAGTGCCTTGCCGCGCGTTCCAATCTCCTGGAGAAAGCCAACCGGGTCGATCCCCGCACGGGCGATCCAAAAGAGGTCGGCCTCCCAAAGGACGCTTTCAGGGGTGTGCGCGAGGAAGGTGTGGTAAGCGAGCTGCCCGTCAAACTCAGCCAAATCCCAGTCGTGGTTGTGGTAACCGACTTGCAAGCCATGCTTGGCCGCGTTGTCGGCGGCGATGCAATAAAGTTCGGCGATTGCCTTAACCTGGTCGGTCGTTGTGAAATGATCCTGCCACCCGGGAGGGCCGCCGGTAATGAGATAGCGATGTCCCAATTCCAGCGCGGTCTCGATCACTTCGTTGGCGGCATCGCCAATGGGCAGGGAGCAATGGGCGGTCGGCGCCGTCATCCCCAGTTCAGCCAATAGTTTGGCTACTTCGGAGGGCTTGCCCCCGTGGTAGCCGGCTGTTTCCACGCAGGGGAAGCCGATGGCGGCGATTTGGCGCAGGCTGCCTTCGAAATCAGCTTCGAGGGCCTCGCGCAGGGAATAGAGTTGGAGGGTGATTTGCGGCATAAGGAGATTCGGGATGCGCCCAACTACGCTCTGCGAGCTTCGATGGGTTGTCGCTGCGCTCCAAGGATGCATTTTTTATTCACCACTCTCGCCGCAGGCGAGCTTCGTCCAGGCGGCGTTGTTTTGTGAGCTTTGGACGACGGCCTCGATGAAGGCCATGCCGCGAACGCCATCTTCGATCGTTGGGTAGTCGTGGGTCTGGTCGGGCGCAGGTTCGCCGGAGAGGCGGGCGGAGAGCTGGGCCGCGAAATTACGGTAGATGTTGGCGAAGGCCTCGAGATAGCCCTCCGGGTGGCCGGCGGGAATTCGGCTATGGGCGGCGGCACTCTCGGAGAGGTAGGCACCGCCGGTGCGGTAAATCTGGGTGGGCTGATCGAGGTGTTTAACGAGCAGCGTGTTGGGCTCCATCTGATGCCACTCGATCCCGCCTTTCTCGCCATAGATGCGGATATTGAGGGCGTTTTCCTCGCCCACGGAAATCTGTGAGGCGTGGAGGATGCCCTTGGCGCCGCCTTCGAAGCGGAGCAGAATATTGCCATCGTCGTCGAGCAGGCGGCCATCGACAAAAGCGGTCAAATCGGCGGCCAATTCTTTAATCCGCAGCCCGGTGATGTATTCGGCCAGGTTTTCGGCATGGGTGCCGATGTCGCCGATGCAACCGGCGGCTCCCGAACGCTTTGGATCGGTGCGCCAGGCGGCTTGCTTTTGGTCTTCTTTTTCGAGAGCCGTTGCCAGCCAGCCTTGCGGGTATTCGACCACGACTTTGCGGATCTTGCCAAGTTTGCCCGTGCGCACCATCTCGCGGGCCTGCTTGACCATGGGGTAGCCGGTATAGTTGTGGGTGAGGCCGTATTGCAGGCCGGTCTTCTTGACGAGGGCGGCGAGGGCTTTGGCCTCTTCCAAATCGAAGGTAGCCGGTTTATCGGAAAGCACGTGAAAGCCCGCTTCGAGGGCAGCCTTGGCGGCGGGAAAGTGGACGTGGTTGGGCGTGACGACGGCGACGAAGTCCATCCGATCGCCCTCGGGGAGCTTGGCTTCTTCGGCCATCATGGTCTCGAAGTCGGCGTAGCAACGTGCTTCGGGGAGGAAGAAGTCCTGGCCGGATGCCCTGGAGCGCTCCGGGTCGGAGCTGAAGGCCCCACAGACGAGTTCGATTTGCTGGTCGAGGGCGGCGGCGATACGGTGCACGCCGCCGATGAAGGCGCCTTGGCCGCCGCCAACCATGCCCATGCGGATTTTTCTTTTAGGTGTCATGTGATACGGGATCTAAATTATGGGATAAACCGAAAACTGGCCAACTGAAAACTGGCCAACTGAAAACGAGGAAACTGAAAACGAGGAAACTGAAAACGAGGAAACTGAAGCCCAACGGGCTTACTGGTTCTTTTTATCAAAGGCGGCGTCGAAGGCCATGGCGTTGGGCTTGAAATCGACCCGGCGGGTGTAAGCAGCGGCTTCGGTGCCGCCGTGGACGCGGTCCATGCGGCCGTCTTCCCACTCGATGGAGAGCGGGCCGGCGTAGCCGATGTCATTGAGCGCAACAATGATGTCCTCAAACTTGATATCTCCGTGGCCGAGCGAGCGGAAGTCCCAGTAGCGGCGAGCATCCGTAAAATCCGTGTGCCCGCCAAATACGCCCACCGTACCATCGCCGTGGCCCCACCAAGCGTCCTTCATGTGGACATGGTAAATGCGGTCGGCAAAGGTTCGGATGAATTTCACGTAGTCCACGCCCTGGTAGCCTAGATGGCTGGGATCGTAGTTGAAGCCGAAGCGTTTATGATGGTTGACCGCCGTCAGGGCGCGTTGGGCGGAAACCGTGTCGAAGGCGATCTCCGTAGGATGCACTTCAAGAGCGAAGTTGACATCGACCTCTTCGAAGACATCGAGAATAGGAATCCAACGATCCGCGAAATCCCGGTATCCCTTATCCAGAAAAGCCTGGGAGGTGGGCGGGAATCCGTAAAGCGCGTGCCAGATGGAAGAGCCGGTAAAGCCGTTGACGACCGGTGCGAGCACGCTTTCGTCTGGACGGGCGTCAAAGAACTTACGGGCGGCGCGGGACGTGGCCTTCATTTCCCCGGCGGCGCGTTGGCGCACGCCCTCCGGATCGCCGTCGCCCCAGATTTCCGGGGAGAGGATGGCTTGGTGGCGCTCGTCGATGGAATCGCAGACCGCCTGGCCGACAAGGTGGTTGGAGAGGGCGTGGCAGGAGAGCCCGTTGGCCTCGAGCTTCGACCAGAGATTCGCGATATAGTCGTCTTCGGCCAGGGCGCGGTTGACTTCGAAGTGGTCACCCCAGCAGGCGAGTTCGACACCGTCGTAGCCCATCTTTTTGACGAGGGGAAGGAGTTTATCCAGGGGCAGGTCGGCCCACTGGCCGGTGAAGAGGGTAACTTTTCGACTCATAAGGTAAACTATAGCGGAAAAGCCTCGAATTGACAATGCCCTGAGGCTTCCATCATTGTTCAGTATTCGTCAAAAAATGAATTTAGAGGCTTTCAGTGATCGTGGTTTGTGGGATCTGCTCGATGATATTTCCTATTGGGTCAAAGACCTGCAGGGGCGTTTTGTTTGGGTCAACCTGACTCTGGCCCGGCAGGCGCAGGCGCCCCGCGAGGCCATCCTTGGGACACTTGACAGCGATTGGTTCTTCAACGAACTAGCTTCCGTTTACATGCGTGACGATGCCAGTCTTCAAAAAAAACAGAGGCCGATCGTGAACAAGCCCGAACTTGTCATGAGCGCCGACGGCGAGGTAGTCTGGCATGCCACCAGTAAGTATCCCCATTTTGATGCCACTGGGCGCTTGGCCGGGACCTACGGAATGTCCCGGCCAATGGAATCAATGGGCGCACTCCCTTCCCAATACGCGGATCTGTCCTCAATCGTCAGCTTTGCGCGTCGAAACATTTCGCGGGGCATCACAGTCGAAGCGCTGGCCAGCGAGGCGCATATGTCACTTTCCACATTGGAACGCACCGTCCGGCGACACCTCCGCATCACGCCACAGTATTTATTGCAACGCATCCGCATGAACCGGGCGCGGCACCTCCTAGCCACGTCCACCTTAAAGATCGGCGAGATCTCACTTCAGTGTGGCTACGAAAGTTTCTCCGCTTTCTCCCGTGTATTCAAAAAGACATACGGCTGCGCCCCGGGGATCGCGCGGGAAGATTTGTGGAGTGAGAGCGGCTCAAAGGTCTCTTATGGTCATTTCGAGTGAATTGACTCAATGATCAACTGGCTCTGTCCGCGATAAAAATTGGGTTGAACGACCAGGCGGACGCGTCCCCCGTGGTTTTCGATGTAGCGAGGCAAGCCATCGGGCTCGAAGATCGCGGCATCGCCGAAGTAAGCGGGCCAGAGGCGTTCCCCCACCCGGATCTGAAGGGGACGCAGACGCTCCACGACGGCATCAACCGTGAAAAGCTGTGCCACATAGGCTGCGAGCTCCGCATCGCTCAAGGCATTTAGAAAGCGCCCGTCAGGCAGGTCCAACTCGCCCTCAAAGGTCGCGACGGTGAGCGGCAGTTCCTCCTCGGGTGCATCGTCGCCCTGACTTAGCGGATCGACTTGCACAAAGGGCCCCACTTTGAAGCGGGCAAACACCGGAAAATGGTCCGTCGACCCCCCGCCCGTCTCACCGGCGAAATTCCATCGCACCGGCCGGCCGATGGCGTCTGCGTTCAACCCGGGCAGGACCAATTTATCAAAGCTACCATCAACGTAGCTCACGCCCGCGTCGTCATAGAGCCCGGGGGTGACAAGCATATGCATAAGGGTACCTCGCTTCCCCTGCCACACTTCGGCGTAGCGCGCCTCGGGTGGTAACTCAAACCAGAGGTTGTAGAGGTCGTTCCCACTGAAGTGCTCCACCCCGCTCGAGCCGAGGACGTCGTTGATACCGGTCTCGATGTCAGGAAAGAGATCCGAATGATTGTAATGCGAGTTCAAATCCCCCGCAACAATGATGTCGGCCTGGGGATTTTCCGCCAGCTTGGCGTCGATCAAGCGGCGAAGCACCCGGGCGTTGCCAACCCGGATCGGCTCGCGGTCGGGATTGGACGCGCCTGACTTCCAGTGGTTGACGTAGACCGTGAGCGGGTGCCCCTGCACGTCGATCTCGGCTTCAATAATGTCACGCGCCTGATCGAGTCGATGCAGTGCCGAACGAGTGATCGGAAACTTGGAAAACACCGCATTTGTATGGGCGATCCCCGAATCCATCCCATAGGACGGCGAGACAACCACCTCGTAATTGCCCAACCCGGCATCGCTCAGAGCCTTCAATAACCATGCCTCTGAGGGATAGCCTGCGTAAACCCCGCGCCATTTCACACCAAGCATTTCGCCCAAGCTTTGATCGGCATGTGCATTCAAGAAAGCTTCGTAATCGGTGACCGTCGAATCCGGGGTGAAATCGGCCTCCAACTCTTGGAAAAGAATGATCTCCGGACCCGATCCCTCGTTAAACGTTTTCAGCGCCTCGGCAATGGTCTCCAGCTTGGTTTGAAATTTCCGCCGGCTGTAGCTGAAGGGCTCCGATGCATCTTCAATCACGTAATCGTTAAACATCGCGACGCCATCGACATCGAAGAGGTTCTCCACATTATAGGTCACCACCGTGAAGGTTTCTTCTGCAGCGGATGGCGGTCTGGGTGCTGCAGCGGTTTCCGCCGCGAACGCCCCCGCGGCCTCCGTGGACTCCGCCGCCACGCCGCCTGAGCTGGTCCAGCAGGTCACCGGGATTACCAGCAAGCCAAATAGGAGCGCCCGGAGGCGAGCGAAGCGATTTTGTATGTTTACGGTAGCCATGGATATTTTTTGTAATCAGGTGGACGCTTTTCGTTCCAAGCTTTTCGACCCTCCTCGCCTTCTTCGGTTAGGTAATACAGCAGTGTGGCGTTACCCGCCAACTCCTGCAGGCCCTGTTGGCCATCCACATCCGCATTGAAGGCGGCCTTCAGGCAGCGAATGGAAAGGGGGCTGTGCTGCAAAATTTCCCTGGCCCATTGAATGCCTTCCGCCTCCAGGGCATCGTAGGGCACCACCTTATTGACCAGCCCCATATCGAGGGCCTCCGACGCACTGTATTGCCGGCACAGATACCAAATCTCGCGGGCTTTCTTTTGCCCCACGATCCGGGCCAGATAACTCGAGCCGAAGCCGCCGTCGAAACTGCCAACCTTCGGTCCCGTCTGACCAAAGACAGCATTATCCGCCGCGATCGTCAGATCACAGACCACGTGGAGCACGTGGCCACCGCCGATGGCGTAGCCCGCCACGAGTGCGATGACGACTTTAGGCATCGACCGGATAAGCTTTTGCAGGTCGAGCACATTGAGGCGGGGCACGCCGTCTTTCCCGACATAGCCCCCAGCCTTGTGTCCGCGAATCTTTTGATCGCCCCCCGCGCAAAAGGCAAATTTCCCGTCGGTCTGCGGGTTGAACCCGGTGAGCAGGACCACCCCGATCGACGTGTCATCCTTGGCATCGGAGAAGGCTTCGATCATCTCCGCCACCGTATCCGGCGTGAAGGCGTTGCGACGGTGTGGCCGATTGATCGTCACTTTGGCTATGCCTTCGCTCTTCTCGTAGATGATATCTTCAAACTCGCGGACTTTTTTCCAGGTCATGACGGTAGCTAGAACGCAAATTCGGGCGATGACAACTGTCCAGCGTCCGAAAAGCGCCTAATAATGCGGCGGTTTCTCGTCGGCCGGCATCGACTCAGCCTTGAAAGCGGAATACGCTCATCGACTGCGGCGGCAGTTGCAGCTTGATTGAATACGGCCGCCCATCCCATTCCACGGCCTCGGCCTGAACGCCGCCACCATTGCCAAAGCCGAGACCGCCATACTCTTTGGCGTCGGTGTTGAGAATCTCCTGCCAAAAGCCCTCATGCGGCACACCCACCCGGAAGCCCTCGCGGAGAACCGGGGTAAAACTGCCCACCGCCACGAGGTCGTCTGTGATCGACGCCCCTTTCCGCAGGAAGGTCAGGATGCTGTTGTCCGCATCGGTGCAATTAATCCACTCGAATGCCTCCGCGTGGTTATCACCCGCCGCGAGCCCCGGCACCTCGCGGTAGATTCGATTCAAATCGCGCACCACCATTTGGATGCCTCTGTGATCGGGATAGTGCAGCAGATGCCAATCGAGGCTTTGACCGTGATTCCATTCAGCGGACTGCCCGAAATCACTACCCATGAAGAGAGTCTTTTTTCCGGGCCAGAGCCACATCAAGCCGTAGAGCAGGCGGAGTTGGTGCGCTTTATTCGAGATCGGCTCTCCCGGCATTTTGAGCAGCATGGAGCGCTTCCCGTGCACCACCTCATCATGCGAAAAGACCTGCGTAAATTTTTCGGAATACTGATAAAGCATGCCGAAAGAGAGCTGGTGATGGTCGTATTTCCGAAACAAAGGATCCTTCTGAAAATACTCCAGCGTGTCGTGCATCCAGCCCATGTTCCACTTCATATCAAAACCAAGCCCGCCCTCAGAAATCGGCTTGGTCACCCCGGGAAAGGCCGTGGACTCCTCTGCGATCATGAGCGTGCCGGGGAAATACTCGTGGACCAACTCAGTCGTCTTGCGCAAAAATTCAATGGCTTCGAGGTTTTCCCGGCCACCGTATTGGTTGGGGATCCACTGGCCTTCTTCCCGCGAATAGTCCAGGTAGAGCATGGAGGCCACTGCATCCACCCGAAGACCGTCGATATGGTAGCGCTCGCACCAGGCCAGTGCCGAGGCGATGAGGAACCCGCGCACTTCGTTGCGGCCATAGTTAAAAATCAAAGTGCCCCAGTCCTGGTGAAAGCCCTGCCGCGGGTCCGCATGCTCATAGAGCGCGGTGCCGTCAAACCGGGCCAAAGCAAAGCTATCGGTCGGAAAGTGAGCCGGCACCCAGTCCATAATGACGCCGATTCCATTTTGGTGAAGCGTATCGACGAGGAACTTGAAATCATCCGGCTTACCAAAGCGGTAGGTTGGGGCGAAAAATCCCGTCACCTGATAGCCCCAGGAGCCGTCAAATGGGTGCTCCGAAAGCGGCATAAATTCGACGTGCGTATACTGCATGTCTTTGAGGTAATCGACCAGTTCGATGGCCAACTCACGGTAGCTTAGAGAGCGGGCCGCCTCTTCGACCACAGATTTCCAGGAGCCCGCGTGCATCTCGTAGACCGAAATCGGCGCGTGCTTCCAATCCGTCCTTGCCCGGCGCTTGATCCAATCGGCATCGTTCCACTCATAGTTGGCTTCCTTTGTGATAATCGAGCTATTGTAAGGGGGTGCTTCAAAGAAGGTGCCGTAGGGGTCGGTCTTGAGGATAGGGAAGCCCTGCCGCGCTCCGATCTCGTATTTATACTTCATTCCTGCTTCCAATCCGGGAATGAAAAGCTCCCATATGCCGGAGGCCCCCAGACTGCGCATCGGGTGGTAGCGCCCATCCCAATGGTTAAAATCACCCACCACCGAAACACGGGCCGCATTCGGAGCCCAGACGGCAAAGCTCACGCCCGGGATGCCCTTGATGGTCCGCAGGTGTGCGCCCATTTTATGGTGAACGAAGTGATCGCTACCCTCGTTGAAAAGATAGAGATCGTCCTCGGAAAGGCTGGGTAAAAAACTGTAGGGATCGTAAAACTGGCGGATCTCGCCGTTGAAGCGTTCGGTTCGTAGGCGGTAGGGAAACACCGTAGATTGGTCATGGATCGTTCCCTCGAACAACCCGTCTTCCGTCACACGCCTCAGCGGGTAGCGCGGGCTATCCGGATTCTCCACCGGGACCACTTCGCAGGTCTTCGCGTCATCAAGATAAGCGCGCACCACCAAACCCGTCTTTTTACCCTTTTTCACCGGATGCATCCCAAGGATGGCGTGCGGCGCCGCACAGCGCACCGAGGTGATCAAATCAATTTCTTTTTGGGTAATCTTCACGGATTGAGCTAAAGACAGGGCACAATAACATGCAAGACTCTAAGCAGGAACGCCTTTCCAGACCCAACCGGGTTCAACAACCCGCTTCGTTCTTGCCTGTCAGCTGATTCGATGCCACAACTCCCGCTCAGTGAACCCGCCCAAAAACACACTCCTTATCGATGGCTCAGGAAGCACCCTTTTCGTGGGCTTACTGGGCGCTGATGGCCTGTGGCGGGCAGTGACGCAGCGCGCGTGTGCAGCGCTTGAAGGCCTCTTCCCGGCGGTGGATGCAACGCTTCAGGAGGCCGAGCTGAAATTGACCGAGGTCGATGCCTACATTTATTGCGAGGGCCCGGGCTCCGTTTTGAGTCTGCGTCTCTGCGCCATGGCCATCGAGACCTGGCGGCGACTCCTGCCAGAGCCCGCAGCTATTTACAAATACAACTCCCTTCAGCTGATGGCCCATCGGCTTCTCGCCGAGGCCTCCCATGCCAACGACTCCCGAATCGTCTCTGACTGGAAAAAAGGCGCCTGGAATAGCCTCGCTTTTCAAGACAACGCGGTCGGCGCGGTCGAGGTGCTTGATGACGAGGCCCTCGCAGCCTGGTCCGGCCCGCTCTATCACCTGCC
>JAGYJE010000024.1 GCA_018402305.1 Puniceicoccaceae bacterium
GAGCCTGTTCCTCGCTGCGATCCTGGCAGAGCGCCTTCAGGATGCGGGAAAGCGTGACCTGCCGCGGCCGACTCTGACCGTTGAGGATGCGGCTCACCGAAGTCGGCGAAATCCCGATGTCTTCCGCGAGTTTCAGCCCGGAGATCTTCTTCGACTCCATGAGGGCGCGTAGGGCATCGCCGAAGGAGTTCATACGTGAATAAAAAGTGAAGACATAAGCATTGACAGGAATTTAAGCGAAACTTTGATTTTTAGGCTAAACGTCAAACTAAAACTTAAATCATAGCCGAGATCAAACACCGAGAGACATGTTGTTAAGGTCGCTTATTGAAATAATGGATATTTCCAGGACACCCAAAAAAGAAGGGGATCGCCTGGACGGCGATCCGGGCATCCGATGAGCGGAGCCCCTACGGAGCGGTATTTTCCTGCTCCGGCTCCAGGCGTCCGATGCACAGCTTTAAAAGGCCCATTCAGGGCTCGGGATGGAATGATCGGATATTCTGTTAGGCAGGATGCCTTGCCGGCCAGAGGCGTTTTCGGGCAAAGGCTTTGCCGGAACCGGTTTTGAGATAGTCTTCGAAGTTTCGAGCCGCTCGGGCGTTGTCAAAAGCTGCGTAAAAGATCAGGTCGTAAGGGGCGTGCTTTGCCGTGGAGGTGAATTGGCTGCGCTTGTGTTCGGTGAGGCGGCGTTTGAGGTGTCAATCGTGAGATATACTCAGACGCTTTAAACTATCGAAATCTCCAGCGATCAAGGCCCGCTTTTTCTTTTGTGACCAGCGCTTAACTTGCAGCTCGCGCTGGACGGCTTCCTCGCGTGTCGGAAACTTTTCCGAATAAGCAACTGCTTCAGGAGGGAATCGACGGGTAAATTCCGCTCCGCAGCCAGACTGGTGCTTTTGGAAACGGATTTTTAAATCCGCGCAAGAGCCCACATAGAGTTGGTCGCCCTGACATTTTAGAATGTAAAAGAAATACACGCGTGAGAAGCCTTTCGACGCACTGCGTTTGCTCAAGGCATTTCTCGACGCGCTGCGCTTGGCTCGTTTCGAGCAAGCGCAGCGCGTCGAGAAATGGAGGTGGCGGGAGTCGAACCCGCGTCCCTCGTGCTTTCATACGGGGCATCTACATGCGTAGTTTTGAGTTTATTGTCGTCGCTGAATCGCCTCAAAACAGGCTAGTCAGTTTCCAGACCTTCTAAAATACGGCCGAAACCCGAAGGTCCGTGTTTCAGCTATGCCTGCTAGTCGTCGCTTCTAGTCCGTAGCAGGTGTCCGGGTAGAAACGTGGGGCCATTTAGGCCGCCATTGCGAATTGTTCTTCGCCAATTAATTTTTGTAATGGATTGATACGGAGCCTCCATTATCTCCGACATGCAGCCTCGCACTACGACACAAGGTCGAATCCGTGACACCCCCGAGATTTAGGGCTGAGGTTTGAAACCTGAGACCTGAAACTGGAAACTGGAAAAACTAGGCCCGAAGGCCTTGGTTTCGACAAAGGTTGGACGGAAAGAACGTGTCCGTGGTTACGGAGGTTCTTTCAAAGAACATTATTTACAATGCTTGAATTTCCGGGAAATGCAAGTGCGATCTTAAATGGTTGTGGCGCAGGAGTTCCGTAGCCGGGTTGGCTGTGCCGCCCGGTGTTGTGCCTTGGGTGCACGACTGGCCTAGGCATGCGGGGCAGGCGGCAAAGCCAACCTGCCTACGCGATCTGTTTAAAGGCCCAGTCGAGCCAGGGGAGGAGGGCTTCGATGTCGGCGGTCTCGACGGTGGCGCCGCCCCAGATGCGGAGCCCGGCGGGGGCGTCGCGGTAGCTGGCGAAGTCGTAACCGACGCCTTCTTTCTCAAGCAGGCTGACGAGTTGCTTGGCTTTGGCCGCCTGCTCCTCAGCGGGCAGGGCGGTATACCAATCGGCGGTGATTTTCAGACAGATCGAGGTATTGGAGATCGTGGCGGGGTCTTCGGCGAGGAAGTCGACCCAGTCCGTGCGGGCCACCCAGTCGGCCATGGCTTTGAGATTGGCCTCGGAGCGCCTGATAAGCGCCGGAAGCCCGCCGATACTCTCGGCCCAGCGGAGCCCGTCAACGGCGTCTTCAACGCAGAGCATGGAGACGGTGTTGATCGTGGCACCGGTGAAGATGTCGGCAATGAGTTTGCCGCCTTTGGTCATCCGGAAAATCTTCGGCAGGGGCCAGGGTGGGGAGTAGGTTTCGAGGCGCTCTACAGCGCGGGGGCTGAGTACGATCATGCCGTGGGCACCTTCGCCACCCATGACTTTTTGCCAGGACCAGGTGACGACGTCGCACTTACTGAAATCGATGTCCATGGCAAAGACGGCCGAGGTGGCGTCGCAGATGGTTAGGCCTTTGCGATCGTCAGGGATCCAATCGAGGTGGGGCACTTTAACGCCGGAAGTGGTCCCGTTATAGGTGAAGACGACGTCGTTATGGCAATTGATTTGGCTGAGGTCGGGCAGCTTTCCGTAGTCGGCCCCGTGGTGAGTGACATTCTCCAGCTTGAGTTGTTTGACCGCATCGGTGACCCAGCCGGAGCCGAAGGACTCCCAGGCACACATTTCCACGCCGCGCTGGCCGAGAAGGGACCACATGGCCATTTCAACCGCACCGGTATCGGAAGCGGGCACGATCCCGCAGATGTACCCTTCGGGCAAGCCGAGAATAGACGCGGAGCGGTCAATAACCTCCTGGATGCGGGCTTTTGCCGGTTTGGCGCGGTGCGAGCGGCCCACGAGGGCCTCGCCGAGCGCGCTGAGGGACCAGCCCGGGCGTTTGCTGCAGGGGCCGGAAGAGAAAAAGGGGCGGTTGGGTTTGGTGGTGGGTTTCATTGTGAAAAGAAGTACCTGGGGCGGGGCTCGAACCCGCACGTCCTTTCGGACAAGGGATTTTAAGTCCCCAGCGTCTGCCAATTCCGCCACCCAGGCATCGATGTGTTTGAAAAGAAGCTGGGAAGAAAGCCCTCTGCTGGCGTCATTGCAAGTTTCTTCGCGCGTGATTTTAGCCTTGCGGACTACCCCGTGAAACCTATTTTCGCGCGTTCCTCTGCGGTAGTTGGGACTGCCGGTCCGGTGTTTATCGGATGAAATTACCAAAACAATCACCACAAACCGGATGGCCGCCACGGCGCGTCATCCAAATCTATATATGAGTCAGTTAATGGAACAGCTGCTTGCTGAGAGCAGCCTAGACAATCTCCATGAAGGTTCGATCCTCAAGGGAACCATCGTCGAGATCCGCCCCACCGAAGTCGTCGTCGATATCGGTGGTAAATCAGAAGGTCTCGTTCACGCCAGTGAGTTCGTCGATATGAGCGATCTCCAGGTTGGGAGCGAAATCGAAGTCTTTTTAGAAAAGCTTGAAGACAGGGAGGGTAACCCGGTTATCTCCTATGATAAGGCTGAGCAAAAGAAGAACTGGGAGAAGATCGTCGAAAACTGCGAAGAAGGCTCCATCATTCAAGGGCGCGTGCGCTCGAAAGTGAAGGGTGGTCTGATCGTCAGCATCGGGGTCGACTCCTTTATGCCGGCTTCACAAATCGATGTGCAACCACCGAAGAATTTGGATCAATACGTTGGCCAGACTTACGACTTCAAGGTGATCAAGATCAACCTCGATCGCAAGAATATCGTGGTCTCCCGTCGCGAGCTCATCGAGGAGCAACGTATGGAGAAGCGCCGCGAGCTGCTCGAGGATGTCAAGCCCGGCGATACCCGCCGCGGCCAAGTCAAGAACATCACCGATTACGGTGCCTTTGTCGATCTGGACGGCCTCGACGGGCTGCTCCACATCACCGATATGTCATGGGGCCGCATTCAGCACCCATCCGAGATGGTCAAGCAGGGCGAGGAGATCGAGGTCATGATTATCGAGATTGATCGCGATCGCGAACGTGTCTCGCTCGGCCTCAAGCAACTGCAGGACAACCCGTGGGAGAAGATCGAGGAACGCTTCCCGATCGGCTCGACCGTCAAGGGCAAGGTTGTCAACCTGGTGCCGTATGGTGCCTTCATCGAGATTCAAGAGGGCGTGGAGGGTCTCGTGCACGTGACCGAGCTGTCCTGGACCAAGCGCATCTCGAAACCAAGCGAAGTGCTCCGCATCGGCGAAGAGGTCGAAGCGGTCATTCTGGGTATCCAGAAGGAAGAGCAAAAGATCTCGCTGGGCACCCGCCAACTCGAATCCAACCCATGGGAAATGGCCCGCCATAACTACCCGGTGGGCGCCCGCGTCCGCGGTAAGGTGCGGAATCTCACCACCTACGGTGCCTTCGTCGAACTTGAAGAGGGTATCGACGGGATGGTGCACGTGTCTGATATGTCCTGGACCCGTAAGGTCAACCACCCCTCCGAGGTGGTCAAGAAGGGCGACGAGGTCGACGCGATCGTGCTCGATGTGGACGCAGACAGCCAGCGTATCTCGCTTGGTATGCGTCAACTGACGACCGACCCTTGGGACCAGATCGAAACGCACTTCAAGATCGGCGACATGGTCAAGGGCAAGATCTCCAAAATCACCAGCTACGGTGCCTTTGTTGAACTTGATAACGATATTGATGGCCTCGTCCATATTTCTCAGGTCAGCGAGGACCGCGTCGAAAAGATCAAGGATGTCCTCAACGAGGGCGACGATGTGGAAGCACGTGTCATCAAGATCGACAAGGACGAGCGCCGCATCGGCCTGTCGATTAAGGCGGCGAATTACGACGAGGCCGACTTGGCCAAGGAGCGCCAGGCATTCGATAGCGTGACCGGCGGTGAGGACCTCACCAGCCTTGGTGACCTGCTCGACGAAGCGACCAAATAGGCCGGCCGCCTAGCATAAAGGTTTTTCAAAGCCCCCGGTTTTCGCCGGGGGCTTTTTTGTGTGCGCCCGGCAGGGCGCAGCCAAAAACTCCTTCCCCTTGGGGGAAGGTCACCTGGCTCTCCTGAGCAAAGCCGAAGGGCTTGCCAGGTGGGAAGGGGGTTGCTCGAATCACGCGAACCAAGTCGGCTGCTAGGGTGAAAAGGAACTAGGCCGTCATTACCGCCGGCACCCCTCCACCGCGCTGCGCGCGGTCCCCCTCCCCTCGGAGAGGTGAGGAATTACGGCAGAAAACTCCTTCCCCTCGGGGAAGGTCACCTGGCTCTCCTGAGCAAAGCCGAAGGGCTTGCCAGGTGGGAAGGGGGTTGCTCGCATCACGCGACCCAAGTCGGCTGCTATGGTGTATAGGAACTAGGCGCTACCTCAGCGGGCACCCCTCCACCGCGCTGCGCGCGGTCCCCCTCCCCTCGGAGAGGTGAGGAATTACGGCAGAAAACTCCTTCCCCTCGGGGAAGGTCACCTGGCTCTCCTGAGCAAAGCCGAAGGGCTTGCCAGGTGGGAAGGGGGTTGCTCGCATCACGCTACCCAAGTCGGCTGCTATGGTGAAAAGGAACTAGGCGCTACCTCAGCGGGCACCCCTCCACCGCGCTGGGCGCGGTCCCCCTCCCCTCGGAGAGGTGAGGAATTACGGCACGCCTCAGCCGGGGGGAGGGGCGCCACGATGAAGGAATGCCGGCGACTACCGCTTTGCGGCAGCCCGCTTCAGTCGGTCGTTTACGGCGATGCCCACAGCTCTGTTTTCAGCCAACTCGATGTGCAGGGCCGTAAAGTCGGCGGTATCCAGTTTTTGGATAAGCCTAAACAAATTGTGCGCGATCTCGGTGAGGTCACCGCTTTCTGAAAGCCAAAAGGCATTCAGGCCAGGCGTAATTGCTGCGGGCCTTGTGTTGTATAAAACGGCTGCGCTTGCCGGCGCATCCACGGGTGCCCCCCCGTGTTGGAACAATCGAATCGGGGTGTGCGGGCTGTAGTGCTGGGTGAGCATGCCGGGCGCGGCCTGAGCGTTTTGATCGGCACTCCCAGGGTCGGTAACTTGGGCGCGGAGCCCCAGTTCCTCCGGGCTAATCGGTCCAGGCCGCAGAACTCTGACCTGCCGCGGGTCTCGCAGATCAAGGATGGTCGACTCGACACCATGCCGGCAAGCCCCTCCATCCAAAATCGCAGGGATCCGGCTACCGAGTGTTTTCTGGACGTGCTCCGCGCGGGTGGGACTCACATAACCAAATGGATTTGCACTCGGCGCAGCCAGGGGGAAGTCGAGTTTTTGCAGGATGGATTGAAATTCCGGGTGGGCCGGCACGCGGATGGCCACACTGGGCAGGCCCGCCGTGACAATATCGGGGATGCTTTGCCGCTTCGGTACGACCAGGGTCAGTGCACCGGGCCAGAAACGCTTCGCCAATTCCCTGGCGAGATCGCTGAAATCCGCATGCTGGGAGGCGCTGTCAAGCGAGTCGCAGTGAACGATGAGCGGGTCTATGAAAGGCCGTCCTTTTACTTCGAAGATCTTGCGCACGGTGTTCTCGCAAAGCGCGTTGCCAGCGAGGCCGTAGACGGTCTCGGTCGGCAGGCCAACAACCTCGCCACGCCGCAAAAGATCAACACAGCGGAGCCGGTTGGTTTCGTTCGGCGCCAGAATTTCGCAGTAACCGGTCATCGCTTTTTTTCGGGTTTGCGCGTTTACTTTAATAGTCTGTGTTTCGCGATTGCAGAACCTCCACGGGTGGGAGTGAGTGCTTTGTCGGTTCCCGAGGGACTCGTTTACATAAAAAATCCTTCCCGTCGGAAGGGAAGGATTGAAAGGTCCTGCATTGGATTCATGCAGCGGCGCTCACGCCTCTCACTGCATCGTCAGCATATTGCGAGCCTGCTTGATCCGGTTTGTAATGCGGCGCTGATGCTTTGCCGAAAGACCGGTATCCTTGCGAGGAAGGATTTTACCGGTTTCCGTGACAAAGCGGGAGAGTTGCTCGACATCGTTGAACGTGTAGTCCATCGGGTTGAGGGAGCGGTTAAGTTTCTTGTTTTCGGTGCTCATGAAGCGCAGGAAAATGGGTCTTTAAGCCCGTTGTGCAAGCCCTAATTTCATCTTTTAAATCAAAAGGGCACTTCTGGAAAACCTTTCAACGGTTTTGGCTTTCTGCCGCCGGCCCAGTGAGTCGCAGTTCCTCGGTGATTTGAAGCATCCCACCCGGATCGCAATTGGCCCGCAGGCCGATAAAGCCATCATGAAATTTATCATAGTAGGGCCAGAGCAGCGTTCGGTCTGTCTCCGGAATCGCCAGTAAATCAATTTCCCCGCGCCCGAAGAATTGAAAGTGGCCCTCGCTGATTGCCTCCGGCAAGTCGTTGAGTGCTTTACGGCAGTCAAAGAGAAACATCAGCCAGTGACCGGTACCCTCGTAGCTTTTTTCGGAGATGTAGCCGAAGCAGTGCAGGTCCGTGTCGGCCAGCGTCAGACCGATCTCCTCAAGCGTTTCCCGGCGGGCGCACTCATACGGGGATTCGCCGATGGACATTTCCAGCTTTCCCCCGATGGGGCTCCAGCAACCCTGATTGGGCGACTTTCGGCGCTGGATGAGTAGCTGCTGGCCGCTGCGGTTTTTGACGAAAATCAAGGCGCTAATCTTAAATGGAAGGGGGGTTGCCATGCGCTAGAAAGGTCCAGAGAGCGCGCTTGTCGCAAGTCGATTCTGCAAACTCTTGGATAAAACGCCGATTTTTTAGCGTTTCAAAGAAAAAAGGGGTTGCTATGAGCCGGTGGTTATTTAGCAGTTGAGGAGTCGTTTCGCGGAGAGCTCATACTTTTCGGATACCCCAAAAAAGAAATGAAATGAAAAAAATCTCTATCCCAAGGTTATTTTTAGCGCTGTTCGCCTGCGCCTCTTCTGCGATTGCGCAGGAGGCGATTCAAGTGGATCGGGTCAATTTCAATTCGCTTCGCGACGATTGGATTCAGATGGAGATCGAGCTGTCTTGCAATGGGAATTCGGATCCTGAGGCCCGCGATGAGCGCTTTGTCGAAAAAATCGGCGTCAAGGCCTACCTTGCTTACGAGCGGGATGCTTCACCCCGGGAATTCGACTACTACACCAGCGAAGTGGAGATCATCATTATGGAGAAGGGTGATGACAATAACGTCTATTTCTATCTGCCGGGTTTGATCGTCGAGCGTGATCGGCTAAAAAAAGAACCGAAGTTCTACTACGTGGAGGTTAGCGTTGATGGCGAGGCCCAAAACCCTCAGAAGAGCGCGATGAGTAGCAGCATCGCCAATTTGGAAATTCTCAACTCCTTCGTTTCGAGGGCAGACGCCGAGGGTTCCGTGAACGAGCACTTGCTCATGCCCATCTATCTTGTCTCGGGAATTGATCTGGGGCGTGTGAGCGATTTGCCCGCGTTCCTACGTCGCGATGTTCGTGAGTGATTCGCCACGATCAATGAGCCACGATCAATGAGCCATGATCAATGAACCATGATCAATGAGCAAATTCCGTTTGCTGGCCACCAATTACATAAACCTTTACGCCAAATCTTTATAAACCTATCCTGAATGAGCAGCTCTAAGCAACTAATCATCAATTGCGGCGCAAGTCGTGTGACGGCCGCCGTGGTCAGCTCCGGTGGTGGCCAGCTTCATATCGAGAACTTGGTTACTGAAATTCTCGATTATGATTATTCCAGTGATGACGGCTGGATCGGTGCCGTTGGGGTCGCCTTGCGCGCCCTGCACCAGCGGCACAAACTGTCTGGAAAAGCAGCATTCATCATCCCGGGCAGCCAGGTTCTCACCAAAACAATTCGGATACCACATGTGGAGGCTGCCAAGCGCGCGCAAATTATCGCATTTGAGGCCCAGCAAAACATCCCCTATCCCCTGCATGAAGTCGTCTGGGACAGTCAGGTCATTGGAGACGATGGGGTTGAAACCGAGGTGCTCTTCATCGCGTGCAAAGCAACTACAATAGACGAGTTTTGCTCTGAGGTAGCCCGCGCGGGATTCATTGTTACGTCGATCAATGCCGCTACGATCCTTGATTACAATGCTCTGCAGTTCGCATATCCGGAAATGGACGAGGATCTCCTGCTCATCAATGTGGGTGCGCGCACGACCAATCTGCTCTTTAAGAGCACGGATGGATTCTTCGTTAGAAATATTCAGCTCGGCGGCAATTCACTCACCCAGAACATCGCTGATAGCCTGGGCAAGTCATTCGCTCAGGCTGAGGAGATAAAGCATAAATTCTTCAACGGCCAACTCGACTACTCGGATGACGATTCCGGTGCCAAGTTGCTCCATGGCTGCTCAGAGTCTTTCATTAAGCGGATGGGGCAGGAAATTACCCGCTCCGTGGTCAATTACCGCCGTCAGCGAAAGGGGGCCGCCCCCAGCCAGATTTTATTGAGCGGGCGCGGGGCCCTGCTCAAGGGCCTCTCTGAGCAGTTAGCCACCTCTCAAAAGGCCGAGGTCTCTTTGTTTGACCCCCTGCAAAACGTAACTTTGGACGATAGCGCCAGGACAGACTCGACCGCACTTCGGTTGGAAATCAGCGAAATAATCGGTGAGGCGGTGCAAACCATGGTTGCCGACACTGCGGGCGTCAACCTGCTTCCCGGCACAGTTCAGCAGGAGATGGAGTTTGCCGGCAAAAAGCCCTTTCTCATGGTGGCAGCGGTCCTCCTGGCAATCGCACCGTGGCCCGCTTTTCTTGGCTACAAGCAGTTGAATGCCGATTACTCAGCGGAAGCAAAAACAATTCAAAGTAAGGTCGCACCGCTGCAAAGCCGTCTCTCAGTGATTTCAGAAAATGCCGAGCAGGCCGAGCAGCTGAGCGCTTCGATCCGCCAAGTGGAGGGCTTGGTCAATTCGAAAACGAACTGGATTCAGTTCTTCGCCGAACTCCAGCAGAGCTTGGCCCTGACGGAAGATGCCTGGCTGGATGCTCTCCGGGTTGTGCGGGAGAACCCAGAGGGCGGTGAGGCCTCCTACGAGGTTGTTCTACAGGGGCAAATGCTCGTTCGCGAAACAGTGGATGGAACGGGCGGGATCGATGAGGCCGTCCTCTCCAGTCGTATTCGCAGTTTGCAATCGAGTTTCGAGAGCTCTGCCTTCATCGTTTCGTCGCGCCCACCCAATATTAATTGGAGCAGCCTTCGAAATGGCTTAAACGTCTTACCCTTTACAATTAACTTGGTAGTGGATACCTCGAAACCCCTCTAGTCATTCGTCGCCATGGGCCTTCTTAAGAAAAATCCAATTTTCAGTCTGGTCGTGCTGGTCTGCGCGCTCGCCTTTGCGGCGGGAGCTTATCTGGCTTTTGCCGAAGCGGGTAAAGTCAGCCAACTGGAGCAGAGCGTCCGCAGTGCGAAGTCCCAGCTGAGCAATGTACTCAATGCCGATCCAGCGCCGACGGAGGCGAATATCGAAGCCTCTACCGCGAACGTCCTTGAACTGACGTCTCAACTGGAAGCCATTCGGACCGACCTGGAACAGGGGTCGCGCCTGAAAACCTCCACGGACGGCATTCAAGTCATGGCCTCGGTCCAGCAGTTTATTTCGGACTACCAGAATAAAGCGGAGGCGAATGTGAATGAAGAGGACGAGGCTGCCCCGATTACCCTGCCTGAAGACTTCGCTTTCGGCTTTGAGCAATATATCGACGAGGCAACCATCCCCGATGACCCGACCGTCATACCGGTTCTGGATCAGCAGCGCCAGATTCTTGGCTACCTGTTGGACCAGTTATTCAGCGCGAATCCGCACAGTATTGTTTCAGTTAGACGCGAAGTCTTGGAGAATAAGCCAACAACGGGAGAGGCAGGACGCGGTCGCAACCGGGAACGAGGCGCTGGCTTCCAGGTCAACCCGGCCATCTCGGCACGGGTGCCGGGTGCGATCGAAACTTTGGGCTTCAGCCTTACCTTCACTGGTTACACAGACTCACTTCGTGATTTTCTCAATAGTTTATCAAACTTCGACCTTCCCATCGTTGTGCGAAGCATTGAGGTCAATCGGGCTGAGACCCGTGCTGTCCGCCAAAGGCCCGCGCAAAGCGCTAACAATCTCGATGCTATTTTTGGTGTTTTCGGTGGCGACAGTGGACCCGCTGCAACTGAGGCGCCCCAGGAAGCCCAAAAACCGGTCATTGCGGAGAACGTTTCCTCGTTTACGGTCATCCTGGAGTTTATCGAGATCATCCTTCCAGAAGAAGCTCGGGAAGAAGCTGGAGAGGCGAACCTTTAATTTTCGAATGAACAAGATCTACGACAAACTCTTGCTGCTCATTGCCGTGCTCGCTTTGGCGGGTGGCGCGTACCTCTACACTCAGGCCGCCAGCGATGCGAAAAGCCCTTCCGCGGTAAGCGAGACTCCGGCCAACCATCCATACCAGCCCGAGCCCGTCCCCGAGTCTGGGGAGGTCGAGGCAAACTGGCCGGAGGCCTCCGAGCAGTCGACGGGCTGGCTCTACGACGTCTTTACACCGCCTCAAATCTTTATCGATGCCGACGGGCGCTTTAGCATTGTCCCAATTACACCGCCGCCGCCTCCAGTCCCCTTTGGTGTATATCTCGCGGAAATCCGCCGTAATCTTTATCGCCTTCAACTCGAAGGCTACATCGAAGAGGACCCCTCGGACGCGTCAAAGTCCTTGCTTCTTTTTGTTAACGAAGAGGCCCAAAGCCAAGTCCGTGCCAGACCGGGGGATGTCAAAGCAGAGCACGAATTTGAAGTTAAGGATTTTACCATTGAACGGGTCATGACCCCCGACGGTGGGATCGAGAAAGTGGCCACAGCGACGATCTATGATCAACGCCGCGATGAGACGATCGAACTGGTCCACAGTGAGCAACGTTTCGACTCCGGGATTACGGTTGTCCTACGCTCACGGGAGGATGCCTCGGTAGATATCGAACTTACCGAAGCCCCCACTGAATTCCAGACACCCAGTGGAATCTATACTCTGCAGGAAATTAATCTTGAAGAATCGTCTGTAACTGTAGAAAAACAGGCAACAGAGGAGAGAGAGGCAGAAACGAGCGTTTTGTTTGTGGAGTCGACCGATCCGGCAGACAATCAACGACCCAGCCCCTCAGAGAAGCCTAAAGAAGATGCCAGCGATGAGTCGCTGGATGTTTTCGACTCACTCTTCTAAAAAACTTAATCAAACAACAAGCTGTCACCGATAATTATGAAAAAATACCTCGCAACCCGCATGCGCGTCTCTGCACTTTTGATTGCAGGCGCGCTTGGAACCTCACTAATAGCCACGCCCGCTAGGGTCGAAGCCCAAAGCGCACCGGAGAAGATCCGCCTCATGGCCGATGCACTGCGTGCCCGTGACTCCGGAAATCTTAGCCTGGCTCAGGAGAAAGCCGAGGAATTGATCAAGATCGCTCCGAAGGATGAGAATGTGCAACGCCTGCTCGCTTCCATCAATCGTGATATGGAGCGGAGCGGAGGGGGTAACGCCTCGTCGTCGGCTCCGGCCGTATTTGGTCAAGCCCCCGAAATGTCCGTCGAAGCGGCCATGCAGGGAGGCTCCACTCAATCCACAACTTCCGCTGCCGATTCTCTGGTTGCGCAGGCGGCCGCCTCGCAAACCGAGCAGATTTCTGCCGCAAAAGATGCCATCAAAGAATCCAAGGCGCTTGCCGACTTGGGCGCCTACGATCAAGCCGCAAGCCTGCTGGAAGCTGCCAGCGCCAGCTTGACACTGAATACCGCGACGGCGTCAACCCTCGACGCCTTGGAAAAAGCGAAGGCGAAGGTCGCTTTGACTCAAGCCCAAGCCCTTGCAAAATCCGGAGATCCCAAGGCAGCGGAACGCATGATCGAAGCCTACCAGGCCGCCGGGGGTGAGTCCCCTGCCGCACGCCGCCTCGCAAGCCGAGTCGATGCACAAATTTCGGATCCCTACGCCCTCGATATTAATGAGATCAACCCCGATTACGTGGCCCAGTCAAAGATCGTTCGCGATTTACTGACGCGCGGCCGCGCACAGTATCTGAATGGCGACTACGATGGGGCCGTATCAACCTTTAATGAGGTTGAGGCACGGGATCCGAATAACTCTGAGGCGAAACGCTTTCAAACCAGAATCGCCCGGATTTTGGGGCGGGTCCACGAGGAGAATTTCTACAAAACACGCCAGCAAATGTTGACGGAGGTCGAGCAAAACTGGGAGCGCCCCAAGGTCTTTGACATTACGGAAGGCCAATCTCAGGAAGCGGATACAGGTGGGCGCATTCAAGACAAGCTGAATGCAATTGTCATTCCCCAAGTGAACTTTTCGGGTATGGAACTGACCCGCGTGATCGAGACCCTCTCCGAGCTGTCGGTCGAATATGATCCGCAGGGCGTTGGTATTAACATCATCCCTCTCTACAATCCAAACGATACCAACCCGCGGGTAAACATCAGCTTGCGTAATCTCAATCTGGATCGCATTCTTCAGTTTGTCACGCAGCAGGTCAACTTCGCCTACGATGTGGGTGGTGATGCCGTGACAATCGCGCCCAGTGATAGCATCGGCGGGAGTTCCACAACCGTCACCGAATTCTTCCCCGTTTCGCGGGCCACCATCATCCGTCTGACCGGCTTCCGCGATGGCTCGGGAGGTGGCTCTGGTCCCGTGGATCCATTTGCCGCACCGACGAGCGGCGGTTCCTCAGGCCCCTCCGCCAATGAGGAAGTCGAAGCCCTGCAAAACTTCTTCCAGCGCGCCGGGGTTAATTTTGAACTCTCGGGAGCCAGTCTGGCCTTTGACGGTGAGCAACTCATTGTCACCCAAACCCGCCGTAACCTCGAGCGGATGCGCACCATTCTGCGTAACTACAACGAGGTGAAGCAGGTCGAAATCGAGACGAAGTTCCTTGAGGTCTCGCAATCCGACTTAAACGAGGTCGGCTTTGATTGGAATGTTCTCGATGGCCGGACGCCTCTCTTCCAGCAAAACGGCTTACCGCAGCTTGATGACCAGGGGAATCAGTTGTTTAGCGCGGATCGTAGCTTCAGCACAAGGAGCAACCGCACCGTTAACGATGCTTTTGGAATTACCTCGGACCAGTCAGCGATTACAATCAACGGTGAGTCCGTGGCTTCAAACTCCGCGCCCACCCTGGCAGGTGCGATTGACTTGGCCGCCAATGCACAAAGCTTGTTCACCGCAACCGGTTGGTCCGTCAACGGAGTCGATGTCGACTTGGCCATCCGGGCGCTGTCGCGCCAAACGGGCAGCGATCTGATGAGCGCTCCCAAGGTTACCGTACTCTCGGGTAAGCGAGCCTCCATCACGGTGGCTCAGGAGTTGCGCTACCCGGAAAGCTATGGTGATATCGAGTCCACGGTTTCCGAAGGTAGCGGTAGCAGCCTCACTGGCGGTGGGTCCTCTGCCGTCTCCATTACCGCCGGCACCCCGCAGGATTTTGTGACCCGCAATGTCGGGGTCGAAATGAGCGTCACTCCAAATGTGGAGAGTGACGACACCATCAGTTTGATCCTCGAGCCGCGCGTCACCGAGTTCGAGGGATTTGTTGAATATGGCGGGCCTAGTATCGCTATCGCCGGCGATACCACGGTTACCGTCCCGGCGGGGTTCTTCCAGCCAGTCTTCTCTACCCGTGAAATCTCCACCGAGGTCACCGTCTTCGACGGGGCCACGGTCGTTATGGGGGGCCTGACCCGCGATGAGGTTAAAAGCGTCAATGATCGTGTGCCCGTACTCGGCGACATTCCGGGGATCGGACGCCTCTTCCGATCTGAAGGTGAGACCCGCCAAAAGCGGAATCTGCTGATCTTCGTGACCGCAAACCTCGTCAGCCCCGGTGGCTCGCCCGCGCGCCAGAACTACCGGAATGTTAATGCCAACTCACTCTTCCAAAACCCCACAATTATGACGCCTTCCGGTACTTCAAACCGGACGATTGATGTGGAATAAACGTAAGCTTGGACCAAAAGTTATGACACATCGACTCATATGCCTGTTGTTTTTCGTAAGCAGCCTAGGGGTTAATTTCCTTTTGGCTGAAAGCGAGACACGAGGGACATTGGTGCCAGTCGTAACGAGCCCTCAGAAGCTGGATGTTCGTTTCGGAGAGATGTTCCAGTATACTATACGCGCCAGCAATAGCCCTTCAGGCTTCTCCGTTCGGGAGGCTCCTTTTTGGGTGGAGCGTGAAGGTAATCAAATTAAAGGCCAAGCCCTGAGTCTGGGAACATTTCGATTAAAGCTTAATGCGGTTAATTTAAACGGATCCAGCCCTACCCATACCCTTGTAATCAACGTCGTTCCCGCCGAACGTGAACAAAATGAAGCTCCCAATCATGAAATTTTTTAACCCTATTCTCTGCCTTTGCTCGCTCTCCTTGGTCGCGTCCGCTTTGTACGGGGCCGCCCCCACCGTTGTCGTCAGTCCCGACTCGACAAATGGTGTCACTGGTGTGCCTTATTCTTACACGATCACCACAAGTGGCGATGAAGCGCTATCCTTCGGCCACGCGGGGACGTTGCCTCCCGGCCTAACGCGGGCGGGGAACCTAATCTCGGGAACACCCACCGAACCTGGTAGCTTCCCTGTAACACTCTCGGCCTCAAATTTTGATGGCAGCGGCTTTCTTGCCGTTACCTTCGAGATCACCGCTCCGGTACCGGAAATTAGTTCAGCGCTGGAGGCTCAGACACGCGTTGGGCAATCGTTCAGTTACACCATCACCGCGACGAATTCGCCAACGGAATATCTTGCGGGTGGGCTCGACCAAATTGGCGGCCTCGCTCTGGACGGTGCCACCGGGATCATTTCGGGAACTCCGACGAAAGCCGGAAATTTTGATGTTGTGATTGCAGCGCGCAATGGCGCAGGCTTGGGACAGACGGAGATTTTAAACATCAATGTTGCACCAACTCTGGGCCCAGACGGAATTCAGGATGTCACAATCACGTCTCCATCGGCTGGCGCTCCTCTGGATGGGTCGCTGAGTGAATTCGTGGTCGTTGCTGATGTCAGGCCAGCTCCTGGCGAGGAGATTGATACAGTCTTCATCGAATGGATCAACCCGCCAGAGGATCCTGAGGGAAATCCCCGTGAAGATATTGTGTTGAGCGCGATGTCACTTGTCTCCACAGATGGTACTGTTTTTACATACTCAGGCACGGTTGACTTGGGCTTTAATCCGGATGATCGCGAAGTCGGTGGTGGCGATATTGACCTAAGGGTGCGCGCCTTCCAAACCAACGCGGTGGATGCTTCTGATTATGGCGAAGCCACTGTGGATATTGATATCGCCCCGATTATGGAATTTGTTTTTCCAGATGAAGGACTGGCCATGGATTCTATCGCCAATGGTGACATCTTTGCGAGTGTCCGACTAAGTAGCAACAATCGCGATACGGTCACGGGGCGGATTGCCGGGGAAAGCATTCTTGACACGGTTCCAGGAACTTCCAGTATCTTGAACGGGATCTTTACGTTCGAGGCGTCAAAAGAGATCAACTTCCCCGGAGTCTATGAGGTCCGCGCCACCGCCGTCGATGCAAACGGAAATACAACCGTCATCACAAGGGGCATCACAGTTTCGGATTCTCTAGCCGAGCCGGTTGCGGTCATCAATACGCCATCGCCTGGATTTACGAACGAAGTGTTTACTGCAGCCGATTTCCAGTTTGTTGAGACTGAGCGTGAGCCCGTTACAGTCACTGGAGTTGGCGTGGTCGGTTTTAACGTTACCTATCGATTGACTTTGGTGAGCGGCGGCCAAGGCTATTTCCCCCGAAATTCGAATGATGCCACCCTGCGCGCAACTGATGCGGGGAACATAACCATCGGCATTCCAGGGATAAATGTAGTTAACGGCAGAGTCGATTCCCTCCCGGATACCTTCACCACGTTCTATCTTTTGGGCGATCCCGAATGGGGCACTTCTGGATTCGCTCTTTTGGATGATCTCTCAGATCCTGGATTCAATGGAAAAGTTGAGGTAGGGGCACAATTCTTCAAAGCGGGTGCCCCGCTGCGCGAGTTCAAGATTTTTGTCAACGGGGAGAATGTTTTGGAGGGTAACTTGGATCCGTTGGATCCGTTTTTGGGGCCGGTGGTCGTTCCTATTGTCGCCTACCCGGCAAGCGGGAGTCCGGCCCCCGGGGACTACCTGGTGGTCGCTCAGGTGATGGACCAACAAGGAGAGGTGGGGACTTCCGAGCCCATCAGCTTTACTATCCTGCCCTTTGATCCGATCGATATCACTCTATCCAGGGTCAGTAACGATGTCGTTTCGCAAGGTGATTCCGTCACCTTTGATATCATTCCAGTGGATCCCGAAGATTACGATCAGATTGAGACCGTGACCATTTTCGACGCGGACTCTGACGAGGAACTGGGCACCGCGCCCAAGGTCCGAATCAATGGAGTGGACCGCTTCCGCTTCACAGAGACTTTCGGAAACCAGGGTAGTTTTGGGGTTTACGCCGAAGCGGTCGCCTTCAACGGCCAAAGTGTGCGATCGGCAGCACTCAGAGTGGACGTGCAACCGGTGAATGATCTGCGTGTGACACTCTCTGCTCCGCTGGCCGATCAAGAGCGTTTCGCGGGTGAGGGCATTACTGTTACGGCGGATGCATCATCCACTGCAGGTGTCGCATCTGTAGCTTGGCTGGTCAATAATGATTTGATCGAAACAGATACGGAGGAGCCGTACACACTCAATTACACCTTTGCAACAACGGGTAATTATGTCATTCGTGCAATAGCGACCGATAATTTTGGTAACACAAAGGGTTCCTCGCGTGAAACAGCTACCGATCCCATTTTTCCTGATGACTTCTTTTTAACTGGACTTGGTGAGCTAAACGTAACGGTGTTGCCGACTGATTTATTGGTATCTCTCACGAGTCCAGTAACGGATCAAACTATCGTCACCGGGGAGTCTCTCGACTTTACGGCTACAGCGACAGCAACGCTGGGAGTGGCCGCCGTTCGCTGGTATGTAAACGGTCAAGTCGTTGAAACCGACACAAACGCGCCCTACGCATTGAACTTTGAATTCCCGAACTCGGGAAATGTGTCAGTTTTTGCGGAGGCGGAAGACAGCCTGGGTGCCCGCCGCCAATCAGCAACTCGCCAAATCACAGTCAACCCACCCAACCCACTCCTCCGCGACGAGGACTTCCTGGCCGACACCTTTAGCCGTATCATAGGTCGCGCCCCGACCAACGACGAGCGCGCCGAAGGCCTGGCACAGCTGAACGGAGACCTCGCGTCCCGGAGCGCTTATACCGCCTCGCTGCTGCGGTCAGATGCGCTGCAGACCACCACCATCGCCCAGCTGATTTATCGGACGATGACGGGTGAGTGGCCAGACGCCAATGAGCTGAATGATGCCCGCAATACCCTTACAAACGGTGGCACGGGGGTCGTTTCAGCCGATGCGCTCACTTTGGCACTGATCCCTGAATACGAGGCACGATTCGCCGTTTTGAATACCGATGTTGGATTTATGCGGCAAATTTTCCGCAATAAGCACGGAGTGGCCCCCACTGCCCAGACTGAAGTACGCCTTTTCAATGCGCTGGTCGGTGGCTCGGTTGAATTTAACGGAACGTTTATCCCCGGCTACGGAGGCGACGTTACTGCCTATGCGACGCAATTCGCACTGGATAATGAATTGAGTGGTTTTATTGGGGTCGATGGATTGCCTTTGACCAGCCTGCATCTGTATTCAAAGCCAAATGCTCCAGAATCACAAACCTTGCTGGTCACGCTTGTCTCGACCCTGTTGGGTGTGGAGCCTACAGATAGCGAAATTTCGGCACTTTCCGGGCTTTCGCTGGAGAGCGCAGTCAGTCAGGTCCTTCAAGATCCTCGCTATTATGGGCAATTCTCCACAAGCGATCCGGCTGGTGCCTTCGCGCAAATTATGGCTGGGTTCGGCGTATTTGATATTAATCTTAACGGTCCGGATGATGATGCCGATGAAGACGGTCAAAGCAATTTAATGGAAATTGCCCTCGGGTCGGATCCCATCGACGCGGCGGATCAGGCAGGCGCCCTGACTGCATCAATCGATGGGTCGGACTTCGTTGTTAGCTTTTTGCGATTGAGCGATTCGGCACTTGCCGTCACCTACACCGTCCAGTGTTCACCGTCAATGATACCTGGTTCGTGGAACGATGCCGGACCGGATTCGCGTTTAACCTTGGCCAGCGATCAGTCTAATGTGCCGCTGGGCTACGAGCGCGTTGAATTCCGGATGGACACAAATGCTCAGGATTGTACCTTTGTGCGAGTCTTGATCAACTAGGAGACTTTACGCAGCGAGGCTACGGCCACTGCAGGTCATCAATTTTAAAAAGCGGGAGCAACCCACCGGCGTCTGTCGCATCCGCTTCCTTGCTCATGGCTTTGAAGCGACGACCTCCGTATTCGAGCTTTGGGTAGCGGTACTTAAGATGCTCGATTTTGAGGGCAAGCCCGTCCATTCGAGCCAGTAAACGGTTGATGGCCCCGTCCTGGGCACCTCCTCTGGAGCCGGCAGAATGGCTCATTGCTTCGATTTCAAGCAGTTCAAGGCGAGCGGCTGAATCATCATAGTCCCGGATCATGGCATCCAGATGCGCCTGAGCGAGATTGAATTCAGAGCCGTTGACGGGTCCTTGGATCGGTGAAGACGCGCTTATCGGAAAGAGTCGGACTTTGATCCGGGAGATCAGGCTGAGCTGCTCTATCGGGTAGCGGTACGGGGTGAATTCACCTTTGCGATGGAAATAAACATGCTCCGTGTCCCGCCTGAGGAGAGTGACTTCCAGCTGCTTTCCCTTATGATTCCTTAGCTTCAGTGCCCGTGGGGACTCGTCAAAACGCGGTTGAATTGCGTAATTCCAAGCACCGTAGCCCGTAAGGCTGAGTAAAAGGATACAAATCAGAAATTTCATAGCTCGGGCAGGCTTGATTTTTTCATTAAAACTAAGCGCTACTCTTCCATGGCAATCAAACGGAATGGGTGCTTGGCATGGGAATCTGGGCTGAGATCGAAATAAAGGGTTCGCTCACCAATCGGACAGGCAAGGAGAATGAATTTATCTTCGAGGTTTGCAGCGGGTAGTTCGAAATAGTTGTCATTGGCCGCGACTTCGAATTCCTGCTGCTGCACGATATAGTCGCGAATAATAGGTAGGCGATTCTCCTCAAAAGAACGCCATGCTTCGAGATTGGCCTCCCTTTCCGCAGATTTCGCCGCGACCGATGCTCTCATGCGATTTAAGCGCCCTTGCAAGTGGACGAATTCTCCGGTGAAGCCTTGGATTCCCTCAAGATAGGCCTGATTCGCCTCCCGCATGAGACCCTCTACTCCGTTCGGGCTCATTACGTTGGTCCGGCGTGACCAGGTTCGATAAAGCTGCCGCAGGGCGGCAATTCGCTGATCCAAGTCTTCGAGTGAGGCATTGTAGACCACATTTTCGATGCTTCGGGCCAGGGCTGGGGAACTGGACTTATGCACTCGGCGGAAAACAGTGTAGTAATGACTCGTGCCGCCGGTGCGCACGTAAGCGCTTCGCCCATCTGGAGTCACATAGCTATGGGGGGCCACATAAACACGGCGCGAGGTGTGTCCATAGCCGCTTCGGGTCTCGGCGCCGGGCACGGCGCTTTTCAAGGCCTCCAGCTGCTCCTCAAGTTGTATGTATTCCGGGCGATCAACTACTTGCCCCGTATTGCTCAAGATTTCTCTGGCTTTTGTTTGTTGCTCGTTCAGGAGTTTGGCAATTCCATGAGTCAGTTTTGGAAGAACAATCAAGGTGGGTTCCGCCCGGAAGTATTTTGACCAAGGGTCGGTAAGCACAGTAAAGCGCTGTCTCTCGTCCATCAATGCAATGTTGGAATCGGCATCGCTGGATTCTATTTTGAGCTCTGGCGGGGGGGATGCTTGCGATTTGGCAGGCAGTTCGGCGACATCTGGCTCCGTTCTTTCCTGCACCTGTAGCTGTTCAATCTCTGGTCCACAAGCAGGCAACGCAAGGAGCACGATGGCGAGGATCGCAATTTTCCGGAACAAAAACATCAGAGTTTATTTTTCAGCCAATAATGGATTTCTAGCAATTCTAAAATGAATTGTGCGTCTGAGAAGGTTTGTACAATAATTTTTTTCCAACAAGAAGGCAAGGCCTTAGGGCGCCATGACTGCCATGGCGGCTTTCGCGACCTGTTCAGCGGTCATACCAAGTTCAGCCATCACGGTGCTGCCAGGAGCGGAAATGCCGAAGCGGTCGATGCAGACGGCCTTGCCATGGAAGCCGAGGTATCGACCCCAGGTTGCGGAGACGCCGGCCTCGATGGCTACGCGGGCAGTGCAAGCGCTCGGAAGCACGCTCTCCCTGTAGTGGGCACTCTGGCGCTCGAAGCGCTCGAAGCAGGGCAGGGAGACTACGCGGGCCCCGTCACCCAACTGCTCGGCTGCATCCATCGCGTGTTGCAGCTCGGAGCCGGTTGCCATGAGAATTACTTTTAAATCGCCGCTCTCTTTCCTGGCAATGTAAGCACCCTTGAGAACGCCTTCCCGGCGGTCCTTGACAGGGAGACGACTCTGGTCGGGCACATTTTGACGGGTCAGAATCAAAGCGGTGGGCCCATCGCTGCGTTGCATGGCTGCAGCGAAGGCTCCTGCGGTCTCCTCGGCGTCTGCCGGACGGATGACGTCGAGGTTGGGAATGACGCGGAGGCTACTGACGGTCTCGACGGGTTGGTGGGTGGGGCCGTCCTCACCCACGCCGACAGAGTCGTGCGTAAAGAGGTAGGTAACTGAAAGCTTTGTGAGGGCCGCGAGGCGGATTGAGCCGCGCATGTAGTCGGCGAAGACGAGGAAGGTTGCACCGCTGGCCTTAAAGATGCCATCGTAGGCGATGCCGTTGCAAATCGCGCCCATGCCGTGCTCGCGAATGCCGAACCAGATATTGCGGGCGCTGTAATCTTCGGGCCCGAAGTCGCCCGCCCCTTTGATGTAGTTTTTCGTGGAGCCGTAGAGATCCGCCGAGCCACTCATGAGGCTCGGGACTGCCTTGGCCACGGCCTGCATGATGGTCCCTGCCGAGGCCCGCGTCGCGGCATTCGTACCGCTGTCGAAGGGGGGGATTTGATCCAGCAAATCGCTCGGCACCCCGCCCTCGAGCTCTTTTGCCAGCTCGGGGTTGGCCGCACTCCAGGCTTCAAAGCTTTCCCTCCAGGCGGCGTGCTCAATCGCGCAGGTCTCGGCGACTTGCTTGAAATGGGCGCGAACCTCGTCGGATATGTAGAAGGTCTCCGCCGGCAGGCCCAGTCCCCTGCGGGCCGACTCGGCGTGCTTGGCGCCGCCTTCGCCGTGGCCCGCGGCGGTGCCCTCGACTTCGGGGATGCCTTTACCAATCGTCGTCTTGGCGATAATCACTTTGGGTTTGCCGTTGTCGTTCCCCTTGGCCTGAGCAATTGCTCCTTCAATCGCCGCGAAGTTATGCCCGTCAATCACCACGGCATCGAAGCCCTGCGAGGTGAAATAACCCTCGGCGTCTTCGCTCTGGGTGCGCTCAGCCATGGCATCGAGCGTCACATCGTTGGAGTCGTAGACCAGGATCAGGTTGTCGAGCTGGTTGTGACCCGCAAAGGCGATGGCTTCTTTGGCCACACCTTCCTGCAGGCATCCATCACCGTGCAGTGCGATCACGTGATGATCAAATAGGGTGTGCTCTGCCGTGTTGAATTTGGCCGCCGCCCGCTTGCCGGAGAGGGCGTAACCCACCGCATTGCCGATCCCCTGGCCGAGTGGCCCGGTCGTGGCTTCGACACCGGCCGTTTCACCGAATTCGGGATGCCCGGGGGTTTCGGAGCCAAGTTGCCGGAAGTTTTTCACCGCATCGAGGGAAAGCGCATAGCCCGAGAGATGCAGCCAGCTGTAGAGAAACATGGAACCATGCCCGGCGGAAAGAATGAAGCGGTCACGATTGAGCCACCGCGGCTCAGTGGGATCATAGCGCAGGGCGCCGGCACCGTAGAGGACCGCTCCGATTTCGGCACAACCCAGTGGAAGGCCAAGGTGGCCGGAGCTGCAGGCGTGAACGGCGTCGATGGCGAGGCCACGAGCTTGCGCGGCGGCTTTGGAGAGGATTTCAGTATTCATAAGTTCGTCTTTTTGGCGCTTGTTCGATGGATCGTTTGAAGTATCTCAGCAGGGGCCGCTAAAATGAACGGATGCTTCCGAATTGAAAGGTTAAATTATTTTCTTTGCGGGAAATGGGCCCATCCCCGCGATTCGATACTCGACTTTGAGTCCGCCGTTTGCTGTCTCGAAGCGATGTCACACGAAGAATTAGAAGAGGGCTCAGTGCTGGATCTCGATTTCGGTAAATTACGCAAGGTCGCCGCCGGCGAGTCGGCAGTGCTTCCGGCCATCGCCCAGGATGCAAAGACCGGAGAGGTCCTCATCGTTGGTTACGCCAACGAATTGGCCTTGCAGACGGCCCGCGAGTGCGGGATGGCGACTTTCTGGAGCACGAGTCGGAATGAGCTTTGGATTAAGGGTAAAACAAGCGGCGATTACTTGAAAATTGAGGAGATCCGCGTCAATTGTGAGCAAAACTCGATTCTTTACAGGGTCACGCCCGCAGGAAAAGGGGCCTGTCATACGAAAAACGCAGCGGGACAAGCGCGATCCGGATGCTACTACCGCCGCTTGAAGGCGGACGGGTCCCTCGAGTTTGTGGATACAGCCAAGGCTTAAGCGACGCTAGCTCCTCAAAAATTCGATAAGCCGTTCTGCGGTTAGTGGCCCGATCCCTTCAACCTGAGTGAGTTGCTCAACGTCCGCTTCGCGTAGTTTCTCGATGGAGCCGAAGTGCAGGAGTAACTGCTGCTTACGCGCTGTGCCCAGACCTTTGAAATCATCGAGGATCGATTCGCGCAGGCGCTTGCTGCGGAGCTCGGCATTGAAGCTGTTTGCGAAATGGTGCGCCTCATCCCGAATATGCTGCAAGAGGCGAAGCGCCGGGTCGTGGTGAGGCAGGTTGAGCGGCTCACGGCCGTCGCTGAAGATGACCGTCTCGTTGCGCTTTGCCAGACCGATCAGTTCCGGTGGTTCCAGCCCCTGCTGCAGGAAGGCCCTCAGGGCAGCGGTGACCTGGCCCGCGCCACCATCGATCACTATGAGGTCGGGGAAGGGCTTCGCCTCCTCTGCCAGGCGGCGATAGCGGCGGCCCACGACTTCCTCCATGGCTCGAAAATCGTCGTTCCCCACAAAGCTTTTGATTTTGAAACGCCGGTAGCTCTTGCGCTCTGGTTGGCCGTTTTTGAAGCTCACCATGGAGGCCACGCAAAAGCTTCCCGATATGTGGGAAATGTCAAAGCACTCCATGCGGCGCGGAGCCCGGCCGAGCGCGAGCTTTTCTTTAAGACTTTTGACGACCTCGCTTTGGTTGTGGGTTCCGAGCAGGTTGCGTTGAAACTTACGAGTCCGGCTGGCGGTCCGTTCGAGGGCGGTGATGCGGTCGCGCAAAACGGCCGCGGCTTCGTAGCGCCGTGCCTCCGCGGCATCCTTCATCTCCGCCTTGAGTTCGCTCAACCACTCGCGGGCTTTGCCTTCGAGGAAGTCGCAGGCCGCTTCCAGGCGCTCGCCGTATTCCCCGACCGTGATTTCGTTCGCGTGTTCGTAGATCTCCGCGCGGGCATCGTCGTAGAGGCGCCAGCGCCCGTCTTCCAACTCCAGGGGAGCCGCGTCGCTAAGCAGGATCCCGAAACGTCGACGCAGTTCGGCCAGCGTCTTGCGGAGGTGACCGGAGTGAGCGAAGGGGCCGTAGTAGCGGGAATTACTGTCGGTGCGGTTACGGGTCAACCGGAAGCGGGGGAGGGCTTCGCGCGGGTCGACGCGAACGAGAAGGAAGCGCTTGTCGTCGGTGAAGTCGGTGTTGTAGCGGGGCTTGTATTTTTTGATCAGTTGACCTTCGAGGAGGAGTGCCTCGGCCTCTGATCGAACCAGAATGATGTCAAAGTCGTGGATCAACTCGATCATGGCGCGCACCTTGGGCTGCGCGACGGTCAGTTTGCGGGAGGCTTGGAAATAAGTGCTGACCCGCTTTTTCAAGTCCTTTGCCTTCCCCACATAAATGGTCTGCCCGATGCGGTCTTTCATCAGATAGACGCCCGGCTTGTGCGGGAGTCGGCGGACTTTTTCCTTTAAATTGGCTTTTCCTGTTGGGGGCATTTTAGATTGGAACAATTCAGTTGCAGTTCTGAAGAAGCTGCACTCCGTTCTCCTCACCACTATGTCTAAAACGCCAATTGTAGAAGTAATCAACTTTGGAGATGAATTGCTCGTTGGTATTCGGGAAAATTCACATCTCGTCTATCTGGGTGAGCAGCTCGCCCGCTACGGCCTGCCTATCCGGCGGAGTCGTGTTATCACCGATGAGGCCCTCGAAATACGTCGCGCCTTCCTCGACGCCTGGAACTATTCCGATGTAATCATCACAACCGGCGGTCTCGGCCCAACGGCAGATGATAAGACACGGGAAAACATTGCCGCTGCTCTCGGGGCGGAACTCGTTTTTGACCCGGAAATCGAGGCTGCCATTAAGGCGCGTTTCAGTCTGCTCGGTTATACGATGGGCAAAGATCACCTCCGGCAGTGCTATCGCTTTGCGAATGGGGAAGTACTCCATAATGAGCGGGGCACAGCACCGGGTCTTGTCTACGCAAAAGACGGCAAGCTGCTCATTATGCTGCCAGGGCCAACCCAGGAATTGACACCGATGTTTGAACAGTTGGTGCTTCCAAAATTGCAAAAAATCGGCGCGCTCAGCGCGGAGGAGGCTTATCTGCAGATCCGCACCTGCGGTTCGGGGGAGTCGGCGGTGGAGCAAACCATGCAGCCGATTGTTAAGGCAAACCCCGAGTTGACCGTCGCCTATTGCGTGCACTACGGGATCGTCGATGTTCGGCTCAGCCCGCGTGAGCGCTCAATGCCCTGGGAGAAACTCAAAGCAATCGGGCATGAAGCTCGTGAACTTCTGGGGGACGATTTCGTGTGCTTCGGGCACTGCTCCCTCGCTAAGGTGGTGGTCCACGAATTACGGGCGCTGGATCGCACGCTGGCCGTGGCAGAATCCTGCACGGGCGGGCTTTTATCCAATGCGTTCACCAATATCGCGGGCGCCACGAAGTTTTTTGTCGGGGGAGTGGTCTGCTACTCAAACGATGTCAAGGTCGCTCAGGTGGGTGTGCCGGAGTCGATTCTTGAGCAGCACGGTGCGGTCAGCCCGGAGTGTGCCATCGCCATGGCCTCCGGAATTGCAGAGCGGCTTTCCTCGGATTATGGTCTCAGTGTGACCGGGTACGCCGGCCCGGATGGCGGTGACGATAAAAACCCGGTCGGTACCATACACGTCGGCTACCATTCTCCGGTTGGCGTCTGGTGCAAGAGTTTCCGTTATACCGGTGGCCGACTCGATGTGAAAACACGAGCCGTCCACGCAGCTCTCGATTGGATGCGCCGTAAACTACGTCAGTATAAGGTGGAGGAGTTCCTCTGTTGCGGGGAGCGGGACTGAGCGTATCAGCCAAGCCGCTACATGGAACAACATGAGGGCCGCTTTGGTTGACGACGCTTCCAAATTGCAAACAAAAGCAAGCCGACGAATAGCAGGCCACTGCCGTGCTGCCAAAGACTCATTTGACCGGCTGCGTGGTGGATGTGCTCGCCGCCCTGAATTGCGTCGCCAAGTGCTGAGTTGAAAAGCCAGCCAGCCAGCCATGAAATACTTAGCAAGCTACCCAAGTAGATGGCGGTGGCTGATCGCCCAAGCAGCTTCCAGACGGCCACTATAGTAGCGGTGTTGGTCGCCGGGCCAGTGATCAGAAAGACCAGCGCGGCCCCGGGAGATAGACCCGCGGCAATCAAGGCATAGGCCATCGGTATCGAAGCGGTCGCACATACGTAGAGCGGCACGCTGATGGCCGTGGCTATCAGAAACGCGAGTGGCCCGGCACTTAGTGAGCCGCTCAAAAAATCGCCGGGTAAGAGAGTGGAGATGAGCCCGGCAAGAATTAGACCAATGATCAAGGCATTCGCCAAATCGGCGGGCAGTGTGACGAGACCGTAGCGCGCCGCTTCCGCAACCGATCGCCGTGGCCGCGACTGGGTGCAACAGGATTCGCCCTCTTCTGCGACTGCAGCCGGGTTCTCGCCCATGATGGAGAAGTGGCTCTCATTGCCTGCTTGAAAAGATAGGTTTTTGAACGCCTCACCGGTTGCCGCCGTGCGCGGCTTCGCAGATGGCTCCTTGCAAAATTGCTCAATCAAATACCCGGTAAGGATGCCACAAACAAAGGCAACGAATACTCGGACGGCAGTAAAGAGCCCCCCGAGCAAGGCATACGTGGCCAGAATACTATCGACCCCGGTCTGTGGCGTGGAGCTGAGAAAGGATGCGGTTGCGCCCCGCGTGGCACCACTCCTCCGCAACGATGCGGCGACGGGGATGACCGAGCACGAACAGAGCGGTATGGGTGTGCCGAGCAAACTTGCTTTGATCACACTCCCCAGGCCGGGTTGGCCCAACCAGCGTTCAACGAGTTCACGGCGAATAAGAATGTGGAGCAATCCAGCTATCGCGAAACCAAAAAGCAGGTAGGGAGCCATTTCGGCAACCAGGTTCCAGGTGTTAATGAAGAATTTATGAATCAAGATCATCAGGTAGAGGAATAACCGGGCGCAATTAAACTGCAAACCGGAAGGAGGCATAGCTGAATGGTGCTAATTTAATTAAAAGGAGCAGCGGCATCCTGCCGGTCAGAGTCGTGAGCAGGCAGCTGGCCTACGGAGAGATGAGTCGTGTCGAAGCACACTCCGCTTTTTGACAAGATCTCATAATTTTGCGTCGTTCGAGCCACATGCCTAAGATGAGTCGTCCGGTGTAGGCTTCAGAGTGGTTGGGTTCGAGAAACATCGTTTCTATGAAACAGTGTCTTATATATATTAAAAAGAATGAATTTTTAGCATTAATATATTTTACGAGTATAACCCTACTTGGTATAATCTAAAAATCCGGTCGAGTGGCTGGAGCACCAACTTATCCGAATCACCATGGACTTACTCTTTGATTTTCTGAACCAATTTCTTTCTCAGCTGAGGTCACCAACGTTGTCGTTCTTGATCGGCGGCTTCCTTTTGGCTGCACTGGGTAGTAAATTGAGCATTCCGGGGCCAATCTACCAATTTGTCGTCTTTGTTTTGCTGATGAAGATCGGGATGGAAGGCGGCGTTGAAATCAGAAGCGCCAACTTAAGCGATATGCTTCTACCCGCCGTATTCTCCGTTTTCATCGGCGTGGCGATTGTTCTAATCGGCTACGTCATCTTTTCCAGATTACCGGGTGTGAATCGAGCGGATGGAATTGCAACCTCGGGATTATTTGGCGCGGTGAGCGCCTCCACACTCGCCGCAGCAATTGTCATGCTGGAAGAGCAGGGTATCGCTTTTGAGGCTTGGGTCCCCGCGCTCTATCCTTTCATGGACATTCCCGCGCTCATCTTGGCTATTTTACTGGCGACAATCCACCGGGAAAAAGGAAAGAATGGGACCGCCAAGAAGGTCGATACGTGGGCGATTGTGAAAGAGAGTTTGCGCGGATCTGCCCTTTCTGCTATGATTTTGGGCCTTTCTTGGACCAATTGCGCACGGCTTAATCGCCTTCGGCTTGGGCTACTTAGCCCACATCTGGGTCGGCTTTAGCCCGGGTGGAGTCGTTCTGCTCGCAGTGATTGCGTCTTCAAATTCCGATATTTCAGGGCCCCCCACAATTCGAGGCGGCATTCCATGGGCCAATGCTTCCGCCTATATCGGTTCCTCGACAAGCGTTGGAACGCCGGTTGCCATTGCAATCTGCATTCCTTTGTTCATCGCGCTTGCCCAAATTGTTTTTGGCATTTAAACCATAATCCGGAATAGGTACCACCCTGCCATAAAACTCGTCATCGTCTGCGAGCACTTTATTAGCGAGAAATCGTTCTCGCACGGGTAGAGGAGG
>JAGYJE010000025.1 GCA_018402305.1 Puniceicoccaceae bacterium
GTTGTTGGCCCGACTGGAGATCAAACTGCGCGACGGAGGCGAGGTGAGCGTGACCACGGGACGCGGCTGGCAAATGCGCACCGGTCCGGTCATTGCCGCTGACATCTATCACGGCGAAACCTGCGACGCGCGGCGGGATCTCGGGGACTGGTGTGCGCCGGGAGCATCTAAGGTTGGTTGGCGCGCGGCGGATGTTTTCCCGGATTACCGCGGCGAACTTGTCCCGAAGGTCAATGAAGCGGTGCGTGTCACCAAGTCCCTCAAGCCGCGCAAAATCACCGAGCCGCAACCGGGGGAGTATGTCTTCGATTTCGGTCAGAACCTCGCCGGGGTCTGCCGACTCAAGGTGCGCGGCCCGCGCGGACAAAAAATCACGCTCAAATTTGCCGAGATGCTCAAGGCCGACGGCACCGTTTACCGCGAAAATCTCCGCCTGGCCCGGGCAACAGACACCTATATTTGCCGGGGTGGGGGCACCGAGGAGTGGACGCCGCGGTTCACCTTTCACGGGTTCCGCTACGTCGAGGTGACAGGCTTGGACAAAAAGCCGTCCGCCGAGCTACTCACGGCCCTCGTCTTGCACACGGACATGGCGCCGACCGGAAAGTTCCGCTGCTCGAACTCCCTGCTCAACCGGCTCGACCGCAATATCCGCTGGGGCCTGCGCGGGAACTTCCTTGATGTCCCGACCGATTGTCCGCAACGCGACGAGCGTCTCGGTTGGAGCGGCGACGCGCAGGTCTTCGTCGGCACGGCGGCCTTCCACTACGATGTCCTTGATTTTTTCCGCAAGTGGACGCAGGACCTGCGCGACGGCCAGCGGGCCGACGGCGCGTATCCTGACGTCGCACCCGACGTGCTGGGCAAACACAGCCCGTTGCACTTCGGCAACGCGGCATGGTCCGATGCCGGGGTGATCTGTCCGTGGGAGATTTACCGGCACTACGGCGACAAGAAAATCTTGGCCGAGAACTACGATGCGATGAAGCGCTGGATCGCCTACCAAGAGCGCACCTCGAAAAATCTAGTCCGCCCGCGCACGCTCTACGGCGACTGGTTGGCCATCGATGCGGTCACGGCGCAAAACGCCCCCGTGCCCTGCGACCTCGTCGGCACAGCCTACTTCGCCCACACGACGGACCTCATGGCCAAAATCGCCGGGGTGCTCGGCCGGAAAGCCGATGCGCCGAAGTTCCGCCAACTCCACGAACGGATCGTCCAGGCCTTTCGCAGTGCGTACATCACGCCCGACGGCCGCGTGGTCGGCCACTGCCAGACGGCTTATCTGCTGGCGCTGGCCTTCGATTTGCTGCCGATTAAACTCCGATCAAAAGCCTTCGCGCACCTCGTCGATCTGATTGAGGCGAGGGGATGCCATTTGACCACGGGTTTCGTCGGCACACCCTTGCTGCTGCCCGTGCTTACCCGCTTTGGCCGCACCGACTTGGCTTACAAGATTCTCCTGCAGGAGGACTACCCGTCCTGGCTCTACACCGTGCGCAACGGCGCCACGACCATGTGGGAGCGCTGGAACAGCTACACCAAAGAACAAGGCTTTGGCGACGTCGGCATGAACTCCTTCAACCATTACGCTTACGGCGCAGTGGGCGAGTGGATGTATGCGGTCATCGGCGGGATCCGTCCGTCGGCCCCGGGTTTCAAAAAGATCCTCTTCGCCCCGGAACCCGGCGGCGACCTCACCTCCGCCGCATGCCAACTCGAGACCCCGCAGGGCCGCGCGGCCTGCTGCTGGCAGCTCCGCGGCAAAACCCTGCGCGGTGAAGTCGAAGTGCCCCCGCGCACCAGAGCCGAACTCCGTCTGCCCGGACAGCCGGCGAAAACGCTCACTCCCGGCTGTCACCGTTTCACGGTCCGGATCAAGATATCGTGAAAATCCGCCAAGCCTTTGTCATGCCGGTCAAAGCCATCGCTGACGGCCATCCTTGACAACCAACCAACCAGCTGGTCTGTTGAGTCGGTGAAAACAATCGGCATTTTCGAAGCAAAACCCGTTTCCCCGCACTTTGCGCAAGCGTGGCCGCGTCGCGCATGCCGGTGTTGGTCAGCAAGCGCGGACGCCCTCTGGTCATGATCGAGCCGATCCGCGAGGAATTGGCCGGCGGCCGTCCTGATATCCATTCCGCCTGGCAGTCTTGGAGGAAAGAGCACTCCGAGGTGGCGGGGGACTTTCCCGAAATTTGGCGTCATCGCGGGCGGACCAAGAAAAGCCCTTTGCGTGATTGAGCATGCGGTATTTGCTCGATACCTCGGTTTATTCCCAACCGCTGCGGCGCCGTCCGGTCGAAGCCGCTTTGCTCCGGTGGAAAGCGGCGGGCGACTCAGCCTGCGCGATCAGTGCGGTGACGGCCGCCGAGGTGGAATACGGCCTTGTGCTGGAAAATCCGGCCGCGCCGGCGCATGAGAAGTTCCGGGTTTTGTTGGAGGGAGGCTTCGTTTGCTCGAGACCGACGCCGCCGTGTGGGTGGAATTCGCCCGTCGCAAAGCGCACCAGACCCAAGCCGGCCGGAGATTGCCGATCTCGATCTCCTGATTGCCGCCACGGCCCTGGTTCATCGTCTGACGGTGGCCACGCTCAGCGTCCGGGATTTCAGCGCCGTGGAGGGATTGGCTTGGGAGGACTGGTCGAAGTGACTGTTCACCGGAACCATGCGCCCTTGAGGTCACCACCCCCGTGCTCGCGGCTCGAGCTAACTGCTGAAACACCATGAAAATCCGCCAAGCCTTCGTCATCGGTCAACCCCGGCGCCGAGGAAGAATACGAAATGCGCCACAATCCAATCTGGCCGGAGTTGGAGAAAGTGCTCAAAGACCACGGCGTGTCGAACTATTCGATCTTCCTGCATCCCGAAACGCGACAACTCTTCGGCTACGCGGAAATTGAAAGCGAAGAGCAATGGGCGTCCATCGCCTCGACCGAGGTGTGCCAAAGATGGTGGAAGCACATGAGCGATATCATGGCATACCATCCGACAACACCCCGGTCAGCGCTCCGCTACGTGAGGTGTTCCACTTGGACTGAGGTGTCCCCGCGTGCCGTGCCGCGGTGGCTCGGTGTCAGCCCCGTGATTCTTGCGGAAGTGGTGGGAGGCTTCGACGAGGCGGCCGAGTTTGGCGTGGGTGATGTCGAGCGGGACGTGGCCGAAGCCGCACTCGCTGGTCAGCACGAAGGCGCTCGGGCGGGAAGTGTTTCAGGGCGGGCTGGACCCGGCGCCAGACTTCGTCGACCGATTCCAATGCGTCGCTGCGCTGGTCGATGACACCGAGCGCGAGATCACCCTGGAACTTCCAGTCCTTCCACAAATCCATGAGGTCGTAGGAGAGCGTGCAGTGCTCCAGGAGACCTCGTCGATTTTCACGGTGGAGAAGGCCGGACGAGATCGGTGTATTTGGTGAAGTAGACGCGCTTGCGGCGCGGGTTGCCGCCGCAGACATGCAATCCGTAGCGCACGTGGTGGCCGAGTTCGTCCATCATTTCATTGAGGATTTCGGCCGACCACACGCTGTCCTGCGGCGATTCGGTCCACATCGGCTCGTCGAACTGGATGAAACGGCAACCGGCCTCGACCACCTCTTTCAATTCCTCGACGAGTACCTTGGCCCATGCGCGGCAGACGGCTTGGGCATCGGTATAGAGGTCGGGACGTTCGTTGACCGTGAAGCGTGTGATGACGTGCGGGCCGGTGACGGTCTGCTTCACTTCCACGCCGTCCGGCGCGGTCTCGCGGGCCAGTTTCCAATTGTGCGCGAGGTTGAAACGCGGGTTGTTGATTTCGCCGACGAGGCGCGGACACTCGATGGCGAAACCGGCGCCGCCGAAGGTTTGTGGCACCATGTTGTCGAAGGTCACGCCGTCGACGCGCTTCTGGTAAGTAATACATGTTCTCGCGGTAGCCCTCGCCGTCGGTGATCATGTCGAGGCCGAGGTCGGCTTGGTCTTTGGCCGCCCAGCGGATGTAGTCGTCGACTTCCTTCTCTCCCCCAGGTGGGACGTTTCATGGTGTCTGCGACGGATTCCGGCCGGGGATAACTCCCGACCACGGTGTTGCGGAATGGGGTTTTCATGGATGTGTTGGTGGGTGTTGGGGTTTGGGGGATGGAAAATCAGTCGCGGAAAACCACGGTGCGCTCGCCGTGGACGAAGACGCGCTCTTCGAGGTGGTAACGCAGGCCGCGGAAGAGGCCAGGCGTTCCGCAGTCTTGTCCGGGCGGACGAGATCAGGCATTGAATGGAAGTGCTCACGCGCGTGACCTCCTGGTCGATGATCGGACCGGCATCGGAGTTCCGCTGTGACGTAGTGACAGGTTGCGCCGATCAATTTGACCCCGCGTTGGTGCGCTTGGCGGTAGGGCTGCGCGCCGGCGAAGGCGGGCAGGAACGAGTGGTGGATGTTGATCATGCGTCCGGCCCACCGGGCGCAAAGGTCGGGCGGGACGATTTGCATGAAGCGGGCCAGCACGGCCACTTCGGTCCGCCACTCGTTGAGCTGGCGTTCGATGGCGGCAAAAGCGGTGGCGCGGTCGCCCGGTTCCATCGGAAGGTGGACGAAGGGCACGCCTTCGCGCCGGGCCACCAGTTCGAGATCGCGGTGGTTGCCGATGACCCCGACGAGGTCCATGTCGAGATCGCCCGAGCGCCAGCGCCAGAGCAAATCGGCCAGACAGTGGCCTTCGCGGCTGACGAGGACCGCAGCCCGCGGCCGCGTGGTCCGTTCGCGCAGGGTCCATTCCGCTTCGAGCTTGGAGGCAAAGGAGGCAAGATCTTCACGCAAAGTCTCCATCCCGGCAAAGCCGCCGACCGGTTGCAGGCGCAAACGGGTGAAGAACCATCCGGCTTCGTTGTCGGTGAACTGGTGGGCTTCGAGCAGATTGAGGATCGCGCGGCGCAGAATCCGGTCACCTCGGCGAGCAACCTGACGCGGTCGGGGCAGGAGAGCTTGAGGAGGATTTCCGGATGGTCCATGGACATCGGTCTAAAGGCCGCAACAGCACTTTCGAGACATTGCCCGGCTCGGAAAGCAGGCGTTCGAACCATGTGCCGCCCTCCTCGAGCGGCGCTTCCTCGATCCAGGGGTCGAGGCGCATCGCCCCGGTCTCGAGATGGCCGAGGGCGCTTTGGAAATCCTCGTCGGAGTAGCAGTAGGAGCCGCGCACGATGATTTCGCGGCGGATAATGTCCGCGGCGGGGAAGGGTCCGGTTTCGTCGTGCAAGCCGGAAAGCACAACCGTGCCGCCGATGCGGGTGGCTTTCACGCACTGCTCGCGGGTGGCTTGATGCCGACCGCATCGACGGCGGCGGCCACGCCGCGACCACCGGTGGCTTGGCGGATCAGCGCGATGATGTCGGTGGACCGCGGATCGACGGGGATACCGCCGAGGGCTTCGCCCATGGCCAGCCGTGCCGGATGCGTGTCGGAAATGAAAAGACGCGCGGCGCCGCGCAGCCGCAATGCCTGCATGGCGAACAGACCGATCGGTCCTGCCCCGGCGACGAAGACATCTTCATTCATCACGTCACCGCAAAGTTCGCCGATGCGGAAACCAACGGACGCGGGTTCCGGTCAGGGCGCCGGTGCGGGCGGTCATGCGCAGTGGCAGGGGAACGGCATTGGCTGCGGGCACCACGGCGTATTCGGCATAGCCGCCGGGAAAGTGGGCGCCGATCAATTTGCGCGCGGCGCAGCGGTTGCGTCGGCGCTCGGCGCAGTGCGGCAATGTCCGCAACCGGCGAGTGGATTGACGGTCACCGGCCTCCCCTCGAGGAGATGCGGAAAGTCCGCGCCGACGCGGGAACCGAGGCCGTGATCACCCCGGAGGAATTCCGTGGCCGAAGACGAGCGGGGACGAGCAGCGAGTTGTGTCCGAGGTAACCGTTGAGTTCCGAACCGCAGATGCCTGCGTAGGTCACACGGATGAGGACTTCGTCCGGACCCGGTTCTGGCACCGGACGTTCGTCTAGAGCCATGACCCGCGGCGCGGTCCAGACGAGCGTTTTCACCGATGGGGCGTTTCGAGGACGACGGGGTTGATGAGCTGGCCGATGCGCTCGATGTCGATCGTCACGGTGTCGCCGGGCTTGAGCCAGCGTGGCGGCTTGGACGCCATGCCTACGCCATGGGGCGTGCCGGTGAGAATGACCGTGCCGGCCGGCAGCGTGTTGCTCGCACTGAGGAACTCAATGATCTGGGCAACGCTGAAAATCATGTCGTCCGTGTTCCAATCCTGCACGGTCTCGCCGTTGAGAATTGTTCCGGATGGCCAATGTCTGCGGATCGGTAATTTCGTCGGTGGTGACGAGACATGGTCCGAGCGGACAGAACGTGTCGAAGGTTTTGCGGCACCATTGTCCGCCGCCCCATTTCAACTGCCAGTCGCGCGCGGGAGACATCATTGCCGCAGGTGTAGCCGAGGACATAAGACAGTGCGTCGGCGGCTTTGGCATTGCGGCACGCCTGGCCGATGACCACGGCGAGTTCGCACTCGTAATCGACTTCGGTGCTGGCCGCGGTGACGGGAATCTCGATCTGGCTCGCCGGGATTCTGCACCGTGTTGATGCCTTTGGTGAAAAGGACCGGACGCTCGGGCGGTTGCAGGCCGGACTCGGCGGCATGGCGGCGGTAGTTGAGACCGATGCAGAGGATCTGGCTCGGTGCGAGCGGTGCGAGGAGTTTGGCGATGTCAGCTTTCTCCCCGGTCTCTTGCAGGCCGGCGTAAAGATCGCCGGTGCAGCGGAGGGAGGAGCCGTCGGCTCTTTGCGAGCCGAAGTGGATGGCTCCCGTGGGGTCTTGGTATCGGATGATGTGCATGGTGGTGTTGATCAGTAAGTGGCGCGTCCGCCGGTCAGGTCGAAGGCGAAAGCGGTGACAAAGGAATTTTCCGGCGAGACGATGAACTCGGTCATGGCGGCGATCTCGTCCTTGGTGCCGCAGCGGCCCATGGGGATGCGGTCGGTCATGTATCGGACCTGCTCGGGCGGCATTTGGCGACCATCTCGGTGAAAATCACCGCGGGCGCGAGGGCATTCACCGTGATGCCGGTCTGGGCGTATTCCTTGCCTTGGACCTTGGTCATGCCGATGACCGCGGCCTTCGAAGTGGAGTAGGCGAGCATGCCGGCATTGCCTTCCTTGCCGGAGACGGAAGCGAAGTGGAGCACCCGGCCGTAGTTGCGCTGGAGCATGTGGGGATGACGGCTTGCAAGGTGTTGAGGCAGCCGTTGACATTGACGCGCATGACGCGGTCGAAATCGGCGGGATCGACCTCGTGGCTCTTGAGGTTGGTCTGGCCGGTGATGCCGGCGCAATTGACCAAAATGTCGATGCGCCCCGTCTGCGCGGCGGCTTCATCGATGGCCCGACGCACCGCGGCGTGGTCGGTGACGTCGACGCAGGCCGTGATGGTGCCGGATCCCAAGGCGGTGCGGGCTTTGTCCAGCGCCTCCTGGTTGAAGTCGAGAATGACCAAGCGAACGCCGCGGCTGGCGAGACGCTGGGCCACGGCGAAGCCGAGACCGTCGGCTCCGCCACTGATCACGGCGGTTTGATTTTTCCAATCGGGTTGTGCTGCGGATGACGACATAAATCAGACAGATTGTTTGCCACCGCCGGCCGGGGCGGCGCGCGGAGCAGGTCGCGAAGAAGGATGGTTTCCGAAACATTGTCCGTCCGGTTGCATCCTTCCCAGTCAACCCAGACATACTCGAGGCACATCCAGCCGGGGTAACCGCGCTTTTGCAGGGCGTCGCGGATGGCGGTGAAGTCGATGATGTTGTCCTTCATCGTGCTTTGCAGTTGTCCCTTCGCCCCGCCGCGTGCGTGGAAGTGCGAGGTGTGCGGCAAAGACCATCGGCCGCCTCCGGAGCCATGCCTTAGTAGACAAAGTGTCCGTAATCGAGCGTCAGGGTTACTCCCGTGTCCTGCGCGAAGCGCAAAGCCGAGGCGGGATCGGGGTGAGGGACCCGACATGGGGTTCCACCGCGTATTCGACGCCGGCACCGGCGGCTTCGGCTTTGCGCCACCGGGCTTCATCAATGGCGAGGGCCCAGTCGGTGTTCTTGTCGATTCCTTCGTGCCACACTCCGGCAGACCCGTGAGGTGTTTGGCGCCGGGCGCACGGCAAAATCGGGGATGCCGCGGAAAGTTTCGCGGTTGGCTTGGCGGATCGACGGATCGGGATCATTCGCGGCGCGCCGGGGCGGTTCGGCTCCCGTTTGCAGGAAAACATCGGATGCGACCAAACCGTGCCGGTCGAGCGAGCATTTCATGCGCTCCGCAGCCAATGGGACGTCGGCAAAATCATTTCCGGCGTCCAATGCGATCGTCCGCTGAAGACCCCGAGATCCACGCCGTCGAGTCCGAGCAGGCGAATGAGCGCGAGCACGTCTTCGTGCGGGAGCAGGGAAAAGGTGAAATCGGCGCAGGAAAGTTTCACGGCGGGGGTGTCGCAAATTGCAAACCCGCAGCCTTAGCCCGCCGCGCGGCGGTGTCAAACCGAATTGCCCGTGCGGAAGCTCCCGGGGTGGTGCCGCGCACGCGCCGGAAGTCGTAGATCATTCGTTGCGGACCGCCGAAACCGCAGGCATAAGCGACTTCCTTGATCTGTATGCCGGTTTCGGTGAGCAACTGCTCCGCCCGGGCGATGCGCTGCAGGATGATGCTGCGTCCGACCGGGGGCAGGCCGGCGCCGCGGAACCGGCGTTCGAGGTGCGGCGTTCCAACCCGCACTCTGCCGCCACCCTCGCGCACCCCGATCCGGACGGTGGGCGTTTTCGCCGGATGAAGCGCATGGCGGCTCGGCCCCGCCCGCACGGGCGGCGGGCGGCTCGAGGGGGTATCGGTCTCGAAACATTCGAGCATGACGGTCAGGGCGCGCAGTCCCCACGAGGGACGGTTCAGACCCGGCTTGGCGGCGACGTCGCGGCGCAAACGGTCGAGGCGTTCCGTCATGCCGCGCTGCCGCGCCCCCGCGCAGATGGAAGCACTGCCCCGGCAGCAATCCGGCGGCGACCAGACCGTGAACCGACGCACCCTGCACGCAGATCCATTTTTCCGTCCATCCCGTTGCGGGTTCCGGCCGGTAGCGGTGCCAGCCTCCCGGCACCAGGAAGAACGCATCCCCGGCACCCACGGCCTGCCGCCCTCCGGTCTCCGCTTCCCATTGGCCGCGGCCGGCGGTAACCAAGACCAGCGCGAAGTCCGGCAACTTCCGGCCCCGCCGCCAGCGGAAGTCGAAGTCCTTCGGGTGGCCCGCCTGCGGGTAGCGCTGTCCGGGATGGTAGGAGAGGGAGCCGACGGAAGTCAGACAACGCAGCCCGCGCGCAGGGCGGTGGCGTCGAGCGGCGGGTAGAAAAGGGCGTTGGTCGGCATGAAGCGGGGGCGGCTGTCGGAATCCAAGCATAGTTTGTCGCAAAATCAATATCTGAATCCGTCGTCATGGCTTCCCGGCGGAGTCATTTTGGTCCGAAGATGAAAATCACCGGGATCAAGCTCTACACCATCGGCAGCGGGGATACGGGCGCACGCGGCGCGGCCCAAGGGGAATCGCAATACTGGGGAGGGTTGGCAGGCGCGCACGCTCATTGCCAACCCCATGTCGGCACTCGGCATACTCCGCATCCGTTCGCTCTGGATGGGGCCGGGCCAGGACCCTTACGCCATCGAGATCGAAACCGACGAGGGGTGACCGGATCGTGCGTGAACTACGGCGGCGGCGCTTTGCCTGCGCGGTCATCGACCAGCATTTCCGGCGGTTCCTCATCGGACAGGATCCATTTAACATCGAATTGATCTGGGACCAGATGAACCGGTCCACCATGCCCTACGGGCTCGGCGGCATCACCAACATGGCCATGGCCGGCGTGGATCTGGCGCTCTACGACCTGGTGGCGCGTTCGCTCGGAATTCCCGCGTCTACAAACTGCTCGGCGGGCAGACGAAAGAGTCGATCCCGTGCTATGCCACCATCCATCCGGATTACGCGGAGCTTTGGAAGGACCGCGGATTCTTCCGGGTGAAAATCGCCGCGCCTTGGGGCGTGGAGAGCGGACGCGAGGACTCAAGAACATGGAGAACCTCGTCGCCAAGCTGCGCTCGGACCTGGGCGATGACATGGAGATCATGATCGACTGCTATCTTCGTGGGACGTCGAGTTCCTCGGGTCGCGCTTGGCCGAGCGGATCCGTCCATATGATGTGAAATGGTTCGAGGATCCGCTCCAGAACGGCTGGGCCACCGAGCAGAACGCCTATCTGCGCGAGCGCATCGCCCCGATCCAACTGGCCACGGGCAACCTTGAGTATCACTACAAGGCCTTCCACGACATCATTGCCCGTCGTGCCACGGACATCATCCAGCCGGAAATCCAGTGGTGCGGCGGCCTCACCCCGACGCGTCGCATCGCGGCCATGGCCCGCGCGCTTATGACATGCCCGTCATTCCCCACGGCGCGTCCGTTCTACAACTACCACTTTGTCCTGAGCAACTCGAACAGCCCTTATGCGGAGTTCCTCTCGACCGGCGAGGGGCGCGAACTGCATCCGATTTTCGACACGATCATCGGCGAGCCATTGCCGATCAATGGGCACGTCACCCTCGATCCGGAACAAGCCCGGCTTCGGCGTCGAGTTGAACCGGGACAAGCTCAAGCCCTACCAGACCCTGGCATGAAGGATGCGTCCCCCCTGCGCACATCGGTGTCATCGGTGCCGGTTGGTGGGCGACCTTCGCTTATCCCGCCATCCTCGCCCACCCGCGTGCCGAATTGCTCGCCGTGCAATCCCGCTCGCAGTCCAAAGCCGACAAAGTGGCCAAGGATTTCGGGCCAAACATGCGCTGACTGATCCGGTCGCGTTGCTCGACTTGCCCGGACTCGATGCGGTGGTCATCGCCACCACGCCGAACATGCATTACGCGCAGGCCAAGACCGCGCTGGAACGCGGCAAGCATGTCCTCATCGAAAAACCGATGACTTTTACCGCCGCCGAAGCCAAGGAGCTTTGCGATTTGGCCGAGGCCCAGGGCGTGCAGTTGCTCATCAGCTGCCCGTGGCATTTCACGCCCCACGGCATCGAGGTGCGCGAGATGATCCGTCGCGGGGATCTCGGCGAGATCCGCATGATTTCCCTCCTCATGACCAACCCGATCGACAAACTACTCACGGGATCAACACCACGCCGACGCACGGGCAGGCGGACGTCTATATCGAGCCGTGCCACGGTTCCTACAACGATCCGGCCATCGCGGGCGGAGGCCAGATCTATTGCCAGATTTCCCACGCCGCGGCTTACCTGACTTTCCTTACCGGGTTGCGTCCGCACGAGGTTTACGCGCGGTTCGACTACGCGGGCTCGGTCAACGACATTTATGACGCGCTGACCGTAACGATGGAAAACGGCGCGCTGGTTTCCATCGCCAGCACGGCGGCCACGCCGCTCTCCGAAGCGCAACTACGAAGTGCGTGTTTGGGACCAAAGGAATCGTGCTCCTCGAATTGTGGAAAGGGGAGGCGGTCTTTGTTCCTTTCGAGGGCGAGCGCCGCGTGCTGCCGTCGCTGCCGGCCGACGGGATCTATCCGACCGTGGTCCGCTCGACAATTTCGTCGATGCGGCGCTCGGGCTGGTCCCCAACGGGTCCGACGGACGACTCGGCTTCGCCGCCATGCAGGTCATCGAAGCGGCCGTCGAATCGTCCAAGACCAATCTTCCGGTCAAGGTTTTCACGTGAGGTCGTATTGCGCGTGCTTGAACTGACCGGCATCACCTGGGACCACAGCCGCGCCTTGCCCCCGCTGGTGGCCACGGCTCAGCGCTACGAGGAACTGAATCCCGGCGTTCGCATCCGCTGGGAAAGCGTTCACTCCACGAGTTCGGCCATTTTGCCCATCGACGCCCTCGCGCAAAAGTTCGACCTTATCGTCATCGATCATCCCTGGGCCGGCTTCTGTTTTGCCCGCGAGCTGGTCCATGATCTGGCGCCACTTTTGACTGTCGCGCAGCGTGCCGAGCTGGAGCAAAATTCCATCGGTCCGAGTTTCGAAAGCTACCTCTACGAGGGAAAGTTGCTCGCGATTCCCATCGACGCGGCCACACCTGCGCCGAGTTACCGTCCGGACTTGTTCGAGGCGCGCGGCCTGACATTCCCGGAAACGTGGTGCGAGTTGCTTGCGCTCGCCGATGCGGGCACGCCGTGATGCCCGGCTTTCCCGCGGACCTTTTCCTCAACTGGTCCATGCTCGTCGCCGCGCTTGGCGGGGACATCGCCGCCGACCCGGAATACATTTGCGATGAAGTCTGCGGGCGCGCCGCCATGGAACTCCTGCGGCGTCTCGCTGAGCGAATGCCGGTGCAAATCCATGACTGGAACCCCATTGCCATCGCCGAACTGATGACCCGTGGCGACGAAATTGCGCACTCCGCCTTCGCCTACAGCTACGGGAATTACTGCCGCCCGTCCTTCACCGACCGCCCGTTGCGCTATGGTCCGTTGCCCCGCCTCGACGACGGCCGCCGGCTCCGCAGCATCGTCGGCGGCACGGGCATCGCGTTGTCGAAGCGCTGTTCCGATGTGCCGCGCGCCCGTGATTACGCGCTCTTTACCGGCAGCGCCCCGGTGCAAGCCGGCATTTACACGCTGACCGGCGGACAGCCCTCGCGTCGCGAGGCGTGGACCAGTCGCGCACTCGATGCCGTGACCGGCGGCTTCTTCATCGACGCCATGCAGGATCAGGAAAGCTGTCTCGTCCGTCCGCGTTATGACGGCTACGTGCCGTTGCAGGAAGAGGCGGGAGTCCCGTTGCAGAAATACTTGCGGAGAGTTGCCCGCGGATCGTGGGTGGGAGGAGATCAATACCCGCTACCGCGCGAGCCGTAGGCAACCAGGGCGGTGAAGCGGCGCCCAAAGTCAAGGTTAGCCCGAGAGCCTCAAACACAGCAGCGCACTTTTTGCGCATCCTTATCCGGATTCATGCCGTTGAACAACCGGGCGGCGACCGGAGCCGAGGCCTGGCGAGACAGCCCCTAGTCCCTGAACCTGCGCGTTGGCGGTGTGTGCTGGGAGTAACTGGGGTTACCAGTCCCTGCCAGGGGAAGGCACCGACGCTCATAGAGCGTCGCTACCCTCGACGAAAGCTGGTCGCGGCGCTCTATGAGCGTCGCTGCCTCGGTCGCCGGCTGACCAGCGTGTCTGGCAGTCCGGTGTCCTTGCTTTCTGAGTCGCGATGCGGGGCATTCTTGAATGCTTCAAGCCGGAAAGCGGCTCAGAAATCGACAGGGATGGTGGCTGGCACTGGTGACCGGAGGAAATCGTCCACGTTGCCGATTTTGCTCCCTGATTCGCGTTGCCGGCGGATGTGTTGTGTCATGGCCGGGGTAAGTTTGGCGCGCAGGCCGGTGGCCGCCGCTTTCGGTGCATTTGGGGCTGGTGCTTTGTGGATGGCGAGGTCATGCCGGTGTGGGTTTTCCGGCGGCTGGGTGTGGGATCGAGATGGGCCAAGATCGATTGGCGGGGCTCGACGCGAGAAATGTCAAAAATCAAGATCTGACCCCAAACACGCGGTCGACCTGCCTTGATCACGCGTCGCTGTTCTTGCTTCCCGATCCACGTTGCGGGCGGATAGTCGGGTCATCTGCCGAATACAAGCACGCGCAGATCGTCCGGCTGAAGCAGGACTCCGAGTTCCACGAAGGGCGCGCTGGAGGGGTTTCGGATGTCCGCCACGTTCTCGGGCAACGGTTGGAGGGTGAGGCTTTGTTGCTGGACGGCTTCGTATTCGGCGCGGCGCGTGAGGGACCATGCGGCGGGCGGCGAGTGGGTCCTTGGCCATTTGCAGCAAAGAGGCGGGAGGAACATCGGGAGCCGCGAACTCGGGCTTGAGATTGTCCGCTTCGGCCAGGTCCCGCCGCCACCGTCCCGCCACGCTGGTTGCGTCGTCGAGCGCAAGCGTGCGGGCGCGGGCGATCTCGGGCGTGAAGGGCATGTCTTTGCGCGGGAGGCGCAGTTGCACCCGCTCGGGCTCGCCGGAGGTGTCGCCGGCGGGAGCCCAGGAGGCGAGCAGGACGATGATGCGGTCCGGGCGGGTGAATATGGCGGCCGTTACATCGCGCTTCGATTCCACGGGCTGCCGCGGACGGACCAGCCACGCGCGGTCTTCGCGCACATGATCGAGCACGGAATAAAGCCAGCCGATGCTGTTGAGGAAATGCGTGGAGTCGGCGCCGATGGCCACCTTCTCCGATTTGCCCCAGGCCCAGCATCGGTCAAGGAAGCCGGCGCCGCAGGCGCGGAACATGGTTTGGAACTGCCAGGAGGCCGAGCGCACACCGTTGATGTCGATTCCATGGCCGAGAGGAGATCCGAGCACCCCGTATTGGCTGTATTCGAAGCTCAGTCCGTCGCGGAAGCTGGCCGGCAGTCGCTGCAGGATGCTGCGGTAGCGCCAACGGCGCTTTGCACCCGCCTCGCGCGGGCCGATGTCGCGCTGGTGCGGAAACGAGTGGGTCGAGCGCACGAGCGAGGAAACGGGGCGGTCCACGGCTTTGCCGGAGGGGGCGCGTCCGCGCGAGAGTTCCCTGAACAATTTCGCATAGTCCACACCGTTCGAGCCGGCCACGGTGCCGGCGAATTCTCCGGGCATGACCCGGCCTCGAGAAAACACCTTCCGGATGGCTGCCAGCGACTCCCAGTAATAGCGGGAGAAGTCGTCGTAACCGCCGGTGAAGGCCTGGATGGCGTTGAATTCGTTGCCGATTTTGAAGCGCAAGTTGCGGACCACCTCCTCGGGGTAGGCTTCCTTGATGCCGCGACAGACCGCTTCGACAAACGCGCTCCATTCCTCCCAGTCGGCGGGCGGTTCGCTCGAACCCCAGTCACCGGCTTTCGACGGATCGCGCGACAGGGCCCACGGCACGTTCTCGATGCCGATGGTCAACTCCGGTGTAGCCGTTGTCGATGTAGCGCTGCAGGCGTGGTCCGATCAACTCGGTGCGGTAGCGCACCGTTCCGTCTTCGTCACGGTAGGCGAGATCGTTGGAGGAGCTGGTTGCCGTTGTGTTCCCATTCCTGCGAATAGCCCCGAGGAAGCGCGTCACCGACATGTGATCGACGAAAAACCTCCTGCTCCGAATCCCGTTTCCTGTAGGGGAAAGTCGCTGCCCGTCGTCCAGAAGTCCGGCACGGTTTCCAGATGGAGCCCGTGGGCGACGAGATGACCTTGCAGCTGGGTGTTGCGGTAAAACCCGCCTGTCACGCCCAAGTCCGTCCACTCCGCATCGCCCGTTCCCGGCCATTCCCGCGCGACCAGCCTCGATGATGCCTGCAGATCGACGGCACCGGCCAGCAACAGAAAGCTGACAAAGATGGTGCCCGGGGAAAACTTCATGTGGCCTCTACCTGGTTGCCGGCGTTGCGGCCGGGTCGGCAGCGGGTGGGGGAACCAGGACCAGTTTCATCCCGCCCGCGGCCGCGGGCGCATCCTCCTTGCCGCCATCCAGCAGGCCGAGGGAGGCCAGGAAGCGGTCCACCTTCTTCAGCAGGACCCGCTGTCTTGAGGTGCGGTTGAAGAATCCGTGCTTATGCCCGGGCGCCTGCCAGTATTCGACCCGTGCTCCCGCGGCCGCGAGGCGGGCATGCACGGCATCCCATCCGGGCAGCCAGACGCTGTCCTGATCGCCGAAGAAGACGATGGCGGGGGCCATGTCCGGGCCGATGTGTTGCAAGGCATCGACCTCGCGGTCGGCTTGGTCCTTCGCTTCGAAGGCGGGGTTGAAGAGCACATAGGCGACCGTCCCGGTGTCGATGGAAGTGTCGTCCGCCGGATCATTGAGCCCGGTCTGCCGCGTGGCCAGCACGGCCACGTGGCCCCCGGCGGAACCGCCGCCGACGATGACTTTGCGCGGATCGATGCCGAAGTCGGTGGCTCTCGTTTTGAGCCAGCGGATGGCGCTCTTCGCATCGGTGATGCAGACGCGCTTGCGGGACTCGCCGCGGTCGGATAAGCCCGGTGTTCCCTTGGGGTGCATGCGGTATCCGGCGGTTACGGCGACAAGGCCTTGACGGGCGAAGTGTTCGCAGGCGGCGCGGAACTGGGTGAGGTCGCCTCCCTGCCAGCCGCCGCCGTGGAAAAAGATGATGGCCGGGACCTTGGCCTCCGCGGGGTTGTGGGCGGGCGGGAAGTAGACTTCCACCCGTTGCGGTTGGCCGCCGGATTCTTTGTAAACAAAGGCTTCACCGGGCGCGGTGTCCGATTCCGCGCGGTCATCGGGCGCGTTGGCACGGGCCGGGGTAATCCAAGCCAGCCATAGCGTGGCGGTGATGGTCAGCAGAGGAATGAGGTGTTTCATGGTTGAGCGGCTTTCGGCAAATCCAGCTGTCCGGGCTCGGCGGGCAACCCGTCGCTGTTTTGCAGGGTGACGGGGGGCTCGATCCAGTCCGACCACGCATAGCGGACCGATACCGGTTCGGTGACGGCGGCGCATTCGAGGCGACGCCCGCGGATCCGGCCAAGCGCGCGGTGGCGGGGTGGAATTTTCCATCAGGCCCGGCGATTTCGAAGCCGGGGACTTCGCTGCGGCTGTCCGAGGTTTTCAGAGTGGTCCCCGCGTGATCGAAGGTCACCACGAGCGTGCCATCCCCGGCTTCGGCGCCGGACATGACCGGCCCGCGTGCGGCCACCTCGCGTCCGTAAACTTGGGCCAAAGCCAGGCGCGCCAGGCGCTCCCCCACGGGTTTTTTGAATTTCGGATGGATGTCGTTCCGCTCGCCCGCATCGATGGCCACCGCCATGCCGGTGTGGGGCACGGTGTCGCGGGTGAAGCTTTGCGCGGCGCGCAGAGCCGGGAAATCCCGTCCCGGCTTCGGATCGTCGAAGGCCGCGAGTTGGACGAAGAGAAAGGGCCAATCGGGGCGCTGCCATGCCCCGCGCCACGCGGCGATGAGGGCGGGGAACAGAATGCGGTATTGGTCCGCTTGGGACGCGTTGCTCTCGCCCTGATACCAGATGACGCCGCGGGCCGTGTAGGGCGCGAGAGGGGCGATCATGTTCTCGTAGAGGACCGTCGGCGAGCCGGGAAACCACGGGTTGCCGGGGCCGGGTTCGGGCACGGGCTCGGGCCGGGGGCCTTGCTTGGTGCGGGACCAGTGCTTCATCGCGGCGCGAAATGTGTCATAGTCCTCGACCTCGCGGCGCCAGTCGTCCGCCGATCTCCGGGCGAGCGATTGCGTGATAAGGTCCGCATGGGATTTCAACTCCGGTCGGCTTTGGAGGGCGGCGAGCGGCGTCCACGCTTCCGCGGGTGTGCCGCCGACGGAACTTTGGATGATGCCGATTGCGCCCCCCTTCTCCCGCTGCAGCTCTTCGGCGAAGTGAAAGGCAACGGCCGCGAGGGCACGGTTGTCGTCCGGGGCGAAGCTCCTCCACGCCAACTGTCCGGGTGTGAAGGGCTGTGCCGGCCAGCCGGCCTGCCGGGGGACGATGACAAAGCGGATCATCGGCAGGGTTCGGGCGAGGGCGGCCGCGCCGCCCTCGGATTTGGCCAGCGGCCAGACCATGTTGGATTGTCCGGCGGCGATCCACACTTCGCCGACGACGACATGGGCGATGCTTTCGGTGCTGCCTGCACCCGATGCCGCGAGTGTGCGGGGTTCGGTCGAGGCTCGAGAGGATCGAGTTGCAGTCTCCACCGGCCTTCCTCGTCGGCCGCCGCAGTTTTATCCTGCCCGGCAAAGGACACCGTCACCGTGGTGCCCGGTTCGGCCCGGCCCCAGACATTGACGGGCAAGCCGGCTTGGAGAACGGCCCCGTCGTTGAACAGCGGGGCGAATTCCACGGCGCCGAGCGGCGCGGGCAGCACAGGGCGAGCAACGCGGGAGGACGCGCCATGGGAGCGGTGGACGGACCATCGCCGGCACTGTCAACCAAAGTGCCGGTGGTCGGCAAGACGGTGGGGCAGGCTGGAGGCTGTGGTTGGATTTACTGTAAATCAAGACTTGCCAAGGCTCCCGATTTGAGGCTGATTGCCGCAGTAATGTCCCGATCCGCCCGCCGCCCCTCCGTTGCGCCGCGCGCCGCCAATCTGGCCCGCGTGGCGGAGGAGGCGGGGTCTCGGCCATGACAGTTTCCAACGTATTGCGAGGCCGGGGCGGTTCAGCGACGCGACCAAGGAGCGGGTGATGAAGGCGGCGGAGGCCGTCGGCTATCAAGTCGACCCTCTGGTCAGCCGCTTGATGAGCCGCATCCGGACTCCCAGCGAGAAGCGCGCGCGGGCCACGATCGCCTTGTTGGGACCGTGGTCCCCGGATCATGACGAGGCCAAGGATGGTTACTTTGCGCGGTTGTTGGCGGGAGCACGTGCGAGGGCCATGGAGAAAGGGTTCGGCTGCGACCGCATCATCACGGGTCGCGGCGGGCTTTCGGGAAAGCAGTTGAAAAAGGTTCTGAAAGCGCGGGGCGTCGAAGCCATTCTCGTGACGCCTTGGGTGGTTCCCGGTGGCCATTTTCTTTTCGATTGGAGTCCTTATGTGGTGGTGGCCGCCTCCTCGGCTTTGTGGCGTCCCTCTTTGCACCGGGCCGCCCCGGCCCACTACATCAATGTGGAGAAGGTGCTGCACCGGGTCCGCCGCCTTGGCTACCGGCGCCCCGGCTTGGTGGTGGACGACATGACGGAGCGCTTGGCCCACTACGCATGGAGTGCGGCTTTTTGGAATATGCCCGGAGGCATCCCGAGATGGCAAATGTCCCTATCCTTTCGGGACGAACCATCACCGCCACCCGGCTCCACCGTTGGTTTCGGAAGGAAGAGCCTGATGTCATCGTGGCCCCCGCGGCGATGTGGTCCAGAGGATGCTCCTCAGGATGGGGGTCGGTCTCCCGAGCGACGTCGGGCTGGTGCATATCGGGGCTACAAGCCCGATGCTTCCGTGGCGTTGGTGGATCAGGAACCGGCGCGGGTCGGCGCGGCTGCCGTGGATTTGCTGGTGGCGATGTTTTACACCGGCGAGCGCGGTCTCCCGAACAACCCGTTGCAAATCAGGTCGAAGGGACTTGGTGGGACGGACCGACTTTGCCGCGCCGCAAGCGTGGCTGAGAGGAGCCGCGGCGCCTGTCATTTCGCTCCCCGCCGGAGTCGGGTTCTGCCCTCTCCGCGGATTTCGCGCCAAAAATGAGAGCCTCGAAACCGAGCAGACCGGTGGTGTCTCGCGTCCGTCCGTCCCGATCGAGGACTCGGCCGATAGCGGGGTCGTCGGGGTAGCGGGCGGCGGCGAGCTCGAAGATGGCGCGGGAATCGCCGCCGGAAGTCATGCGTTCCTGTTCGCCGCGGTAAAAGCCTCCCTCGGCGGAGGCGTCCATCGACGCGTAGATGGGCGCGTAGAAGGCGAAGGGGAGGCGCAAATTCTCCCCGCCCGGCGCCCGGTAATCCCACAGGTCCAGACCGTTGGTGGCGAGCATCTGGGCTGTGATGGCCAGCAGGTGGGAGGAGAGCAGGCAGTATTGGAGGCCCCGGTTGGGCAGGGTGACGTAGTCGTCCACGTGGCCGGCCATCTGAAAGTGGCGGTAGCGGTCCATGATTTCCCCGGCCTGCGGCGCGCGCGCCCCCGGAAGATCGCGGTAGTATGGTTCGTCGCCGGGCATGAGGATGAGTCCTTGGAGGAGGTTGAGGAAATCGCGGTCGTTTTCCGCCGAGTTGACCGCATAGCGCAGGAGGTCCCCGTCGCCGCACGTAATGCCGATGGCCACGAGTCCCATATTCTCCCCTGCCAGATGGTTCTGGAAATATTGCGCGTCGAAATAGCCGTTTTCCTTCCAAATGTGGGCGCCTTCCTTGAGCTGGGGCACGAGGGCCCGCAGCCAGCCGGTGAAGGCCGTCCTGTCTGCTTCAGGAATTTCGTCGCCCCCGGCAAGAATGTCATAAGCCCAGATCATGGGCAGTAAGCTGCGGGGGATCATCATGCCTTTGTTCGGCGCGGCCTTGTGGTCCTTGGTGAAAATGGTGCCGGGTTGTGGCTTCGCCGCTGTCCAGATCCCGATGATCCGTCGCGCGGCCTCCGCGTATTTCTCATCGCCCGTGATCCACCAAGCCAGGGCCAGATCGCGGGTCGCCTCGGCTTGCGGAAGGAGTGATTTGTAAAAGGCGGAGGGATCGTCGCCGGTGTAAGGACGCATTTTCGGGACCCGCGCGATGGCCGCCTCGGCGCGATCGCGCAGTCCGTTCCATGCGGTCTGCCACGGTTCCTGGCCGGAGAGGGCTCGTTCGCGCATCGCGTCGAGCCCGGCTTTGTCGAGCATCAGCCGCGGGTGCGGGCCGAACTTTTCCGGCACCTTGATCCCCTCGACGGCGGGGGCGGGGGGCGGAGCCGGCGGCTTCGGCCTCGGGGAGAGGCCTTTCTGCTCGGGAAAGACATATCCGTGGGTCAGCAGGACCGGACCGAGCGTGTGGCACCGGTGGATCGGGCGGTCCATGACCCAGAGGAGGTCGCGCAGGGGCTGACTGTCCGGATAGCGGGCCAGGCCGAGTTCGAAGGCGGCGGGACTGTCGCCGGCTTGGCCAATTCGGTCGGTCTCTCCTTTATAGAGACCGTGTTTGAGGCCGGAGTCTTGGAGGCGGTAGAAGTCGGAATAATACTCGAAGGGAAGCCGCAAGGTTTCTCCGCCGGGCGCTTGGTAATTCCAGAGGTCGAGGCCGAGATGGCGTCCGATCTCCGCGATTTGCGCCATCAGGTTCATCGAGAGCCCCGTGTATTGCAGACCCCGCCCGCGCGCGGTGTAGTGGCGGTAACGGTCGTAGATCTCGCCTTTCTCGGGGGGCGGGGCGTGGGCCGGCTCGCGGTGGTGGGTTTCATCGCCGGGCATGAGGATGAGACCTTCGATCAGGTCGGTGTAGTCGCGGTCGTTCTCGGGGCTGGCAATGGCAAATTGCACGAGGTCGCGGTCGCCGAGGTAGCTGCCCATGGCGGCGAGGCCCAGCGCGTGGGTAGCGTGGTGGTTGGTGAAGTCCTGGCGGTTGAAGTGGCTCATTTCCTTCCAGCGCTCCTTGCAGGCGAGGACTTGGGGGATCATGACCCGCAACCATTTCCCGAAGGCGGCCTTCTTCTCCGGGGTGAATCCGGGGTAGTCCCAAAGAAGATCGGCGGCGTAGACAAAGCCCAGTGTGCCGCGGACGAGGTGGATGCCCATGTTGGGGTTTTTCTCTCCGCCCTCCAGCTTCCACTCCCGGCCGGGAGTCGGCTCGGCTTGGGACCAGGCGGCGAGGTAGTCAACGGCTTGGTCCGCGTATTTGTTGTCCCCGGTAGTCCACCAAGCCAGCGCCAGATCGCGGGCCCGTCCGGCCTGCCGGTTGGCGATTTTGTAGAAGGTTTTTCCGTCGTCGCCCACGTAAGGCTTGGGTTCCATGTCGTTTGCCAGTTCCTTTTCCAGCGCCTGCCACGCCAGCACGTGGGGAATCTGCGAAGATTCCACGCGTTCTTTCATGGCCGCCAGTTCCTTCGCATCCATGAAGAGGCGGGGGTGTGGCGGCAGGACCTCGGGCACCGTGAAAGCCGGAGGCGGCGGTTCCTGGGCAAGGATTGGTGCGGTGCCAACGATTATGACGAGCGCAAAAATGCGGAGCAATTTCATGGCGCTTCCTCCGTGTGGAACTTCAGGCGGGAGGTCGTGCCGGCGGCCGCTAGCCGGATGGTTGCGCCCGGATGCATCGCTGATTTTGCGCCGATACTCACTGCAGAACCCCGCGCGCGCCCGACTGCGAGATCAGGTCGAGAGGCCGGCCTTTCAGTTCGCCGGACTTGGTGCGGAAGCCTTCCGGGTTTTTCGCCGAAACACGCTCCAAGTCCTTGTAGGACCAGACCAGATCGCCGAACTGCCGGGTCCAGCGCACGGTGCGCTCGTGCAAATCTTTCTGCAACTCCGCCACCTCCGGCTTGTCCTTCAAGTTGTTGACCGCATAGGGTCCTTGATCCGGTCGATGAGCAATTCGAAGCTGACCGGGTAAGGTTTGTTGTAGGTGCCGAAGTGCGTGGCGTAGATGTGCTGGCGTGTCACCACGCCGCGCCAGCCGTGCGGACCGCCGGTATAGCTGAAGAGCGGCACTTCGGTCGAAGCGTCGTCATCGCCGGTCAGCAGGGCTTGCGCCAGGTTTCGCCCGTCGCATGACGGGGCACCGGCAGGTCCATCAAGCCGAGCAGGGTGGGCATGAGATCGAGGGTGCCGATCATCAGCTCGCTGACCCCGGGCTTGAGGTGGCCGGGATAGCGGACGAGCAACGGCACCTGGGACGAGGCGGGTTCGGGACGGCTCTTGTGCTGGCGCTTGCCTTTGACATAGCGGAGCAGGTCCCCGTGGTCGAGGTGAAAACCACGAGGGTGTCGTCGGTCAGGCCCTTGCGTGCGAGGGCTTCGGTGATGCGACCGAAGCATTCGTCGATCGAATCGACCAGCGCGTAGTAGCCGCGGGTCAATTGCCGGTGGCGCTCGTCGTCGGGCTGGTCGGGACGGAGCTGAAGCTTCTGCGGATCGTAGCGGTCGAGATTTTCCTGCGGGGCGAGGTATCCGTAGAGATCCTCCGGCTTTTCGGAGAGATGGTTGTGCGGCGGGTGCCACGAGACAAAGAGCGCGAAGGGCCGGTCCGGTTGGCTCTGGTCGATGAACTCGACGGCTTGGTCCGTCTGGCCGACGTGCTCCCACTTGCCGAACTTCACCTTGCGGTCGCCGTCCCAGTAAAACGCCTCCTCGGGGCGGTAATCCAGGCGCAGTTGTTGCTCAAGAAAACGTCATCGAAGCCCAGCCGGTGCGGTCCGGGCGAATCGGGCGGTCGCGTCCGCCGCCGTAGAGATGCCACTTGCCGATGTAGCCGGTGCGGTAGCCGGCGTCCCGCAAGACCGAGGCGAAGGTCGGGCCATTGTCCGGGAGAACCTGCCAATCATTGCGGATGATGCCGTTTTTCAGCGAATGCTGCCCGGTTAGCAGCATGGCCCGCATCGGCGAGCAGACCGGGTTGTTGGCGAAGCAGGAGGTGAAGCGGACGCCTTCGGCCGCCAAGCGGTCCAGATGCGGGGTGTGGGTCTGGGTGTTGCCGTAGCTGCCGAGGGTGTCCCAAGACTGTTGGTCGGTGAAAACAAAGACCAGGTTCGGGCGCTTGGGCTCGTCCGGCGCAGCGGAGGCCGTATTGGCCTGAACCCCGAGCAAGGTGAGGAGGATGAAAAGGCGGTGTTTCACTGAGTGTCCTCCGCGCTGATCCGCAGGCGTGAAATGGCGCCCTGCAGAGGCCGGATGAATTTATCCGGGTTGGAACTCCCCACGAAGAGTTCCTGGTAAACGTTGGAGTCGGCCACGGGACGGCCGAGTGTGGCTGTGGCGCCCCCGCGGTGTCGGGCTCGAAACTCATCGAGCCGTCGGCCTCCATCCGCGCCTTGAGCGCGTATTTTTGTCCCGCTTCGATGTTTCCTTCGAGCACCGCGGCGACCGGTTTGAGCGGCTCGCGGAAGCCGATGAATTGCAGCTTGGGTGCACCGCCCTCGGTGATGAGGCGGATTTCCCAGCAACCGGTCACGCGGAGGATCGTCTGGTCCGCCTCGACCGAATCGAAAGTCACGTCGACCTCCACGGTGAAACCCCGGTAGTTCTTCCAGAATTCGGGAACGTGGGAGGTTTGGGGTCCGCGAAAGAACAAAGCACCGTCCTGCACGGCGGGCTGGAAGCGTTTGACCGCCGCTTGGGGAGCCGGGCGACCGAGGATGAGCGGTTGACCGGCGGGTTCACTCTGGACGGCTTCCACCGGGATGCCTTGTGGACTATCCACGACGACCGACGCCGTCATGGGCCAGCTGACCTCAAGGCCGGGCTGGTGGCTGGCTGCAAAGCAACGAGCGCGAGGGCGAGGAGGATTCGGGTTGTTTTCATGTTTGTCATAGGGATTAATTCACGGCCGGATGATGGTCGGACTCGGCGTTGGCCGGAGCGGGTGCCGCGGGGTCGGGAGACCACCGGCGGCGGTTTGCCGTCGCGCGGCGAAGAGCATGAAGAGGCCGACGCAAATCAGGAAGGCGGCGAGGCCGAGGATAGCCAGCCGTCCCGAGGCGGGATTCGGCGCGAAGAGCAGGAGGAGGACAAAACCTCCGACCGCCACGGCGAAGCGTCCCATGATTTTGAGCTGGGTCGAGTCGTTGGCCTGACCGACCTCCGTGGCGAAATCCACCGGCCGGTGCATGTTGGCGAAGAAAGCGTCCACTTGATCACGGTAGTGGCTGGTCGTCCGTTCCCAAAAAGGACCGAGAGCAAAAGACCCCGTGCCGGTGAGGAGAGACCAGAGCGTTTTCTCGCCAAGAGTCCACGGCGTCTCGGCGACGAAGGCCATGATCGAGGGCACCAGCGTGGCGGCCATCGACGCGAGGGCCGCCCAAGGTGGCACGCGCCGGACGAAAAGGCACAGCAGCATGGGGATTGACATCGGCACCAAGAGCAGCGGTCCCAGTGCCACAACGAACTCGAAAACCCCTTTGCCTTTCATCATCGAGAGCCGCAGCGCCAGCGCGATGACGGCCAGGCCGAAGGCGATTGTGACGATCCGCCCCGCCAGGATCTGGCCGGACTCGCCCGGCATCTTCCCACCCAGCCGGCGGCAGATCGCGGGCAGCAGGTCACGCACGGCCATGGCGGCGTTGCCGTTGAGTCCGGCGTCCATCGAACTCATCGTCGCGGAAAACATGGCTACGACCATCATGCCGATCAGGCCCACGGGCAGCAGGTTGACCGAGGCCACGGCGAAGGCCGCCTCGGCAGGTTTGGTCATGCCGGAAGCCAGCACTTCGTCGGCGAAGAGGATACGCGCCGCGACCGGCGGGATGAACCACATGATCGAGCCGAGCGCCATCAGCACCAGTGTGAGCAACGCGGCGCGCCGCGCCTCGCGTCCGTCCTTGACCGCGAAATACTTCACCGCTTGTTGCGCCGAGCAGATCAAGGTGATTTGCACGACGAACATGGCCATGACCCATTCCAGGGTGTAGGCGTTGAGCGGGAAATCACCCGGTGCCTTGAAGAGGCGGAAGTCGTGGGTCAGTCCCGCCGATTCGATGGCCGCGAGGAATCCCCCGATCCCGCCGAAGTGCGCCACGCAAAGGACGGCGATGAGCAGGGTCATCGACATCATGATGAGCCCCTGCACGAAGTCGGCGGCCATCACTGCCCATTTTCCTCCGGTCGTGGAATAGAAAAGGACGACCACGCCCAGCACGGGGATGGTGAGGTGGATGGGCAGGCCGAAGGCGGTCGCGGTGAAAATGGCCAAGCCGAAGAGCCAGACCGCCCCGGTAACAAGGAACAGCAGCATGGCCAGCACGGCATAGATCTGCTGGGTCACCGGTCCGAAGCGCGCCCGGATGACCTCGGGGAAGGTGGTGGCCCGCATCTGCCGGAACCACGGGGCGAGGAAGAGGAAATGCAGCAGCAGGCCCGTGCAGTTGGCCAGATAAATGACCAGCACAGTCCAACCCGCCTCGAAGGCCGCGCCCCCGTTGCCGGTGAAGGTGAACGCGCTGATTCCCGCCATGAAGGAACTCATGCCAACGATCCACCATGTTCCCTGGCTGCCCCCGCGGAAATAATCGCCGGAGTTCTTGTTGAAATTCTTGAAGACCACCCCGACCACGAGCATGAGCACGAGGTAGGCGACGATGACGGCATATTCGATCGCGGGGTGTGCCATGGCGGGGTAGGTGAACGGTCAGCGGCCGGTCAGACGAGGCGGTTAACACCGGGCGGCGGGCCGGTCGATCGTGGGCCCGTCTTGATTTCTGCGTGATCGGCCGGCGGTTCCACCCGCG
>JAGYJE010000026.1 GCA_018402305.1 Puniceicoccaceae bacterium
TGCTCCGCGCCTACTCCGGTCTCGATACCCTGCCGGAGGAACAGGCCGTCAACGACGAGCGCAACGCCCAGGCCGAGGAAGAGCGCGTGAAGCGCTTCTTGGAAGTGAAGACGCAGTCGATTCTCTTCAAGCGGTCAGTGGCGCGGGAGTTGGATAAGGCGGGGATCGCCTATGTCCAGGATAACTGCAAAGGGGCGGTCTCGACGGATTTCTTGATTGAGCGGGACGGTAAGCGGATTGCGCTGGAGTGTCGCTTCAATGTGCAGCGGGATTTTGAACGGGCGATCTTATCGGCTAGAGTGATTCGTGAAGAACTTGGCTGCGATTCGGTCATCACCGTGACGCCTTTTGACGTCTCGGATACGGTTCCGGCGGGGAGTGATTTTGTTTCGGCTACGCCGGTGGAAGCGGTGGAACTTCTGCGAAAGGCTATGGATGCTTGAGGTAGAAAAGCTAGTCGTCTCAAAGCAGCGCGTGGCAGACCATGGCGAGGTCTATACGGGCAAGCGCGAGGTCAATGCCATGCTGGACCTGGTCAAACAGGAGACGGAGCGAATTGAATCGAAGTTCCTCGAACCCGCCTGCGGCACGGGCAATTTCCTCGTGGAGATTCTGGAGCGTAAGCTACAGGTCGTGATCAAACGCTACAGAAAATCGCAAGTGGACTTTGAGCGGTATGGTATCGTTGCCGTCTCCAGCATCTATGGCGTGGACATCATCGCCGACAACGTCGAGGCCACCCGGGGCAGGCTCTTTGAGATTTTTTACAATCATTATTCAGAATTGTTTAAATCACGCATCAAGGAGAAGTGCCTGAGCACCGTGAGGTTTTTACTCGAAAAAAACATCGTGCATGGCAATGCGCTTAGTCTGAAAACTGAAACCGATCCACCGCAACCGATTGTATTTTCCGACTGGGCACTTGTAACCGGGAGCATGATCAAGCGGCGCGACTATGCTTTTCATGAACTCTCTCCCAATGAGTCGGTGCCCAAAGATGATCTGTTTGCACAGCCCTCCCTGGAAAATGACCTGGGCAAGACAGCTTTCATCCCGGAGCCCATAAAGGACTATCCGCTTACTCATTTCAACAAACTTAGCGATGCTGAATAACCAATCCTACAACCCCGATGTGCTGACCTGCCTGGCGAATCTAAGCAGTGATGAGGTCTTTACGCCGCCAAAATTGGCCAATGAGATTTTGGATCAACTTCCGGCAGAGCTTTGGAGTGATCCCGAGGCCAGATTCCTTGATCCATTTTGCAAATCGGGAGTCTTTCTTCGCGAGATCGCTAAACGTCTCCTGGCAGGGCTCGAAGAGAAGATTCCAGATCAGCAGGAGCGGATCAACCACATCTTCAAAAACCAGCTTTATGGCATCGCGATTACTGAGCTGACTGCTCTGCTCTGCCGTAGGTCTCTCTACTGCTCGAAGATCGCGAACGGCCCTTACTCAGTGTGTGATCGCTTTAACGATGAATTTGGCAATATCCGATTTGAACGCGTCGAGCATACTTGGGAGAAAGGCAAATGCACAAGTTGCGGAGCCAGTCAGGACGAATTAGGTCGTGGTGAGGAATACGAGGGGCACGCATACGAATTTATACACACAGAAAATCCACAGGAGATCTTTAATATGAAATTTGATGTCATTATTGGCAATCCGCCTTACCAGCTAAGCGATGGAGGCGCAGGCGCGAGTGCATCTCCGATATATCACAAATTTGTTAAGCAAGCCAAGAAGTTGCAGCCTCGATTTTTATCGATGGTTATTCCAGCCCGATGGTATGCCGGGGGCAAAGGTCTAGATCAATTCAGAGATGAAATGCTTAACGACCGGCACCTAACTCAATTAGTAGATCATCCGATCGCCTCAGACATCTTCCCTGGAGTTAAGGTAAATGGTGGAATTTGTTATTTCTTAAGAGAAAGGGATCGAGAAGACGACTGCGTGGTATCATCGCGAATGTCTTGGACTAGCGACACCCTGAAACGCCCTCTTAATCAGTTTGATACGTTTGTTAGATTTAACAAGGCAGTATCGATTCTCCAAAAAGTATTGGATAAGAATTTGCCATCAATGAGCGGAGTCGTGTCTTCTAGAAAACCATTTGGACTTCCCACAAATATTCGTCCCAGCGGTCGGGGCAACATAACGCTTTACGCAAATGGAACTGCAGGAAAGCATCTACGTTCCGCAATCGATAAGAACCTAGATCTTGTTAACAAATGGAAAGTGTTTATTGGGCGAGCGTATGGCGAAGGAGGTGAGGCTAGAGAATATCCAAGAAAAATCATTGCAAAAGGTATTCTTGGGGCCCCCGGAACGGCATGCACTGAGACTTACTTAGTTGTCGGCAATTACGACAATAAGGATGAGGCCTCGAATATGCTTATGTATTTAAAAACGCGATTTTTGCGATTATTACTTAGCTTGAGAAAAAACACACAGGACATAAATCATGATCGCTTCCAGTTTGTTCCACTAATGGATATGACTGAGCAATGGACGGATAGAAAGCTCTACGACTTTTTTGGCTTAAATAAGGAAGAAATATTTTTTCTTGAATCAATGATTTTGGAGATCGAGTAACCATGCCAAAAGACTTCTTTCCACCACGGCCTGACGCAAAGCCGACCATCTACGCCTACACCACAAAAGGCGTAGCTAGTCATAAAGGCTTGATCAAAGTCGGCCAAACCGGACGCGGCGCAAAAGCCCGCGTGGCCGAGCAGGCGCAAACTATTAAGGTGCCCTACGAAATTTTACTTGAGGAGAATGCCATGCGTGAAGACGGCACGGCTTTTAGCGACAAGGACGTGCACAGGCATCTCAAGGCGCAAGGCATCGCAAACCCCGAGGGCGAGTGGTTTGCTTGTGATCTGGAAACCGTCAAAGCCGCGATCCATGCCGTGCGCACCCGGCAGCTCAATGTAGAGAACCGCAGCCAAAGCTTTGGCATGCGGCCCGAACAGTCGGCTGCTGTGGAGAAAGCTGCCCGCTACTTTCGCTCGCAGGATGCGGCGAAGGGCGAGAAAGCGCCCCACTTCCTCTGGAATGCAAAGATGCGCTTTGGCAAAACCTTTGCCAGCTACAAGCTAGCTCAGGAAATGGGCTGGAAGAAAGTGCTCGTGCTCACCTTTAAGCCCGCAGTGCAGAATGCCTGGGAAGACGACCTGATGACGCACGTTGATTTTGAGGGTTGGCAATTCATCAAGGCAATGAACCTACCTGAAGAAGGCGAACCCGATGTAACGGTTCCCTATGTTTGCTTCGGTTCCTTTCAGGATCTACTTGGCAAGAATACGAGCACTAAGGGCATCAAGACCAAAAACAAGTGGGTGCATACCACTCATTGGGATTGTATCATTCTTGACGAATACCACTTCGGGGCTTGGCGCGAAAACGCAAAGGATTTGATCGGTGGCGAAGAGAGGAAGGAGGAGGTTGAATTCAGCCAGGGTGAAGGCATCGAAGACTTTGACGAAGACATCTTACCCATTACGACGGATGCTTACCTGTATCTTTCGGGCACACCCTTTCGCGCAATCGCGTCCGGTGAGTTTATCGAAGAACAGATTTTCAACTGGACCTACTCCGATGAACAATCGGCCAAAGAGAAGTGGGAAGGTGAAGAGAATCCCTACCGCGCACTACCCCGCATGGTTTTGATGACGTATCAATTACCTGACTCGATTCGAGAGATCGCGATGGAGGGCGAGTTCGACGAATTTGACCTCAACGTATTCTTCAAGGCCAACGGTGCCGGGGCGTTTGCCGAGTTTGAATACAAGGACGAGGTGCAGAAATGGCTGGATATGATTCGCGGGGCCTTCTCGGAGACCATGGTGGATAATCTGAAAATGGGGGCGAAGAAGCCCCCACTGCCGTTCTCACACGCGCCACTGCTGAGGGTATTGAACCACACTTTCTGGTATCTGCCGAATGTAGCAGCCTGCCACGCGATCCGGAATTTATTGGCGGAGCGGCAGAATACTTTTTACCACGATTACAATGTGATCGTTGCAGCGGGAACCAAGGCGGGCATCGGAGCAGCGGCATTGCCGCCGGTCATCGAGAAGATGGCCGATCCACTGCACTCGAAAACGATCACCCTGTCTTGTGGTAAGCTGACCACAGGCGTCACAGTGAAACCGTGGACGGGGATATTTATGCTGCGTAATGCGTCGAGCCCGGAAACCTATTTCCAGGCGGCTTTCCGGGTGCAATCCCCTTGGAGCATCATTAACCCGGATGGCGAGAATCCGAATGAAGAGCTCGTGATCAAAGAGGAATGTTATGTCTTCGACTTCGCGCCGAATCGAGCCTTGCGACAAATCGCCGACTACAGTTGCCGGCTGAATGTGGATGAGAGCAACCCGGAAAAGAAGGTGGAGGAATTTATTAAGTTCCTGCCTGTGCTCGCCTACGATGGTAGCTCGATGAAGCAGATCGACGCGGCTGGCATCCTCGATATGGCAATGAGCGGCACCTCCGCGACACTGCTTGCGAAACGCTGGGAGAGTGCGCTGCTCGTCAACGTCGATAATAGCACCCTGCAAAGGCTGATGGACAATCCAGATGCGATGAAGGCACTCATGAGCATCGAGGGGTTCCGCAGTTTGAATCAGGATCTGGAAACCATCATCAATAGGTCGGAGGCGGTCAAAAAGACCAAAAAAGAGGCCAACGACGAGGAAATGACCAAGAAGGAGAAGGATGAACTCTCCGCCGAAGAGAAGGAGGTAAAAGGCCTCCGCAAACAGGTCCAGGAGAAGCTCATTAAATTCGCGACGCGCATCCCGGTCTTTATGTATTTGACGGATTATCGTGAACGCTCGCTCAAGGATGTAATCACCCAGCTCGAACCTGGGTTGTTCAAAAAGGTTACCGGCCTGACGGTGAAAGACTTCGAGCTGCTCGTCAGTCTCGGAGTCTTTAACGGGCCGCTTATGAACGATGCCGTATTCAAATTCAAACGCTACGAAGACGCCAGTCTGAGCTATACCGGGATTGATAAGCACGAAGGCGAGGATGTCGGCGGGTTTGATACGGTGGTCTCTCCCGATGACTTCGCTGCAATGCGTGTGTTTGAAGAGGAGCCTGCGGCTTATAATGCAAATTAGTTAGTGGTCATACCGACCAGATAAGAAATAATCAAAAACATACTTAAACATGGAAGCATCACCCGTTCATATCATTCAATATTTCGACGGATCTAAGCAAGGAGTCATCCCACTTTTCCAACGACCATACTCATGGGAGCCCAAAGATTGGAATACACTATGGGAAGACCTCATGGCGCAATATGAGGAAGCTGAAAGAGCTTCGCACTTTATGGGCGCGATAGTCACAGTTCCCGTCAAGTCAGTGCCGGTCGGGGTAACAAAGCATTTGGTGATCGACGGCCAGCAGCGTCTGACGACTATTTCGATTTTACTAGCAGCAATTCGAGATAAAGCATCTAGCATCGATGATCGAGCCACAGAGGGGATCATCGGCGACCTTCTTGTTAATCGACACTATGCAGCTCCCGATGACCTTAAAGTTGTGCCAACTCAAGCTGATCGTCCTGCATTCAATGCTTTAATCCATGGCAAAGAACTTGAACCGCATCAAGAAACTCGAGTCATACAGGCCTACCAGCATTTCAAACGAAAGCTTGATGGCACCGACACGGAAGATGAACCATTGATACCTGGGCAGGTGCTCCAGGCAATCCAACAGTCCCTCCAGGTCGTCATGATTAATCTAGGAGAATCTGACGACCCCTACTTAATATTCGAGAGCCTCAACCATAAGGGCAAACCACTCAATCAAGCTGATCTTGTTAGAAACTATGTATTGATGCGGTTTCAACATTCAACGTCAACCGGGGGGGAGCAGGAGACTGTATATGAAGAGCTGTGGAGACCCATGGAAACTGGACTCAACGATTCCATGCCCGAGTTCTTGCGCCACTACACGATGCGACATGGACGCAATGTGCGTAAGGGTGACATCTACAATGCTACTAAGGCTGAATTCGAAAAACTTAAGGGAACCACCGAAGTTCGCGAAAAGCTGAAGGAAATGAAGATGGCTGCGCGTGGATATGGGAAGTTCCTTAAACCGGAGGACGAAGGCAACAGTCGCATCGCTCGGGGATTTAGCGCCATGATAGAACTGGACTCAACCGTGTTCTACCCGTTGCTACTGCGCCTGTATCGCGGATGGGAAAAAGAGATCTATGCGACCGATGACCTGGTAAAGAGCCTTGAATTGCTTGAGTCTTTCTATGTCCGTCGACTGGTCTGCGGTGTTCCAACGAATGCACTGAACAAGATCACTATGGAGTTGTGTTTGAACCTTCCTGACTCTGACCCGGCTACGTGGCTAAACGATAGGCTTGGAAGCGGCTCCGGAGGCCGCCGCTGGCCGAATGACCAAGAGTTCACGGAAGCACTAATTGAAAGGCCAATCTATCCTCGTCGTAGAATTGCGAGATACATGCTTATTTCACTTGAAGAGTCATTCAATCACAAGGAGGCCGTCGATACGTCAAGCGCTACAATTGAGCACATCATGCCACAAACTCTGACTCCTGAATGGGAAAATGTGTTGGGTGACGACTTTGCACGGATTCACGAAAAGTGGATCGACACCATCGGCAATTTGACACTCACCGGGTATAACTCGGAACTTGGCAACGCCCCCTTTAAAGACAAACAGGTGCAACTTCAAAATACTCATTTCGAGATGAGCAAGAGCCTCTTGGAAAAGACGAAATGGGATGCCGATGAAATTTACCATCGAGGAGAAGCTCTCTCGGCAATAGCGGTGGAGAGATGGAAGCGGTAGATATTGGCTAGCATGGATCACCACGCAAAAGCTTTTGACGACGGAACTCAAACCAAGCTGCTAATTTATGGCAGCTATTTGAGGGCATGGCTAAAAGTCTTTACGCACACACCCCATTACAAGGGTGAGGCTTTGAATTTTTTCGACTTCTTTTCTGGGCCGGGGAAAGACCCCGATGGTAGCAAAGGCAGTCCGGCTATATTGTTGGACGAACTAGCGAAGCAGCGTGGAGAGATTTTCTCAGCGAAGCGGGACATACGAATCTACTTCAACGATCGAAGAAAGCGGAAAACAAAAATTTTAGCCGAAGTCTGCCAAGAATACAATCTCCCTTGGGTTCCGACAATCGACTCCCAAGAGTTTGAAGACTCCTACGCTGATCAGATCAATCTAATAGGTAACGGTCCATCGCTCGTATTTTTAGATCAGTGTGGGGTAAAGCACGTTAACAAGGCCCGATTTCAGGAGCTGGCTAGGAAGGATAAAACTGATATATTATTCTTTTTTGCATCGACACACCAAAAGAGATTCAATGAGCAGTTTGATAATGATTTAGACATCCCGTCTGATACTCCTATTCAACTCGTTCATCGTGCTGTGGCCGATCAATATCGAAGCTGGGCTCCGGATAATTACTACGTAGGTGATTATTCGATAAGGAAAGGCAACGGTAACGTTTATGGGCTTATCTTTGGCTCAGGGCATCGCCTCGGCATGCTCAAGTTTTTGCAAACCATATGGGATGAAAAAGTTGGTGGTGATGCGAATTTCCCTATGGAAGCAAGCAAGATGCAGGGTAGTCTCTTTGACGGCTTTGAAAAAACGAAGCTTGAATTGGTGCAGGACGAGATCCAGGAGGGCATTCTCGGAGGAACTCTTAGAACCGATCTCGACGTATTAACGCTGTGCTTATCTCGGGGGGCACTCCCATCTAAGGCAGCGAAGCCGATCTATAAAGAAATGCGTGAAGCAGGAATCATTGCGTATGAGAGAGGCAGCGCCCCACGAATCAGCGAAATTGTTCTCAAAGAACCTAGAAATATCAATTTAAGAAATGGCGGGTAAATCACATATCGAATGGACAGAGGCCACCTGGAACCCGGTCACCGGTTGTTCCAAAGTCAGTGCTGGCTGCAAGAATTGCTACGCTGAGCGGATGGCCCAGCGGCTTAAAGCAATGGGCAATGTCCGTTATGAGAATGGCTTCAAGGTCACACTTCACGAAGACATTCTCGACGCTCCGAGAAAATGGCGCACGCCGCGGGTCATTTTTGTGAACTCCATGAGCGACCTCTTTCACAAGGACGTGCCGACCGAATTCATTCAACGAGCCTTCAAGACGATGAACGAGTGCCCCCAGCACACCTTCCAGATTTTGACGAAACGCAGTGGCCGACTCAAAACTATCGCCAAGAAACTGAATTGGACACAAAATATCTGGATGGGAGTCAGTGTTGAGGATGATCGAGTATACCAGCGCATTCACGACCTGCGTGAAGTTCCCTCTCATGTTCGTTTTCTCTCCTGTGAACCATTGATCGGATCCTGCGAGAATCTTCCCTTGGAAGGTATCCATTGGGCCATCGTAGGCGGTGAATCCGGCCCAGGCGCTCGGCCGATGGATGAAGCGTGGGTGCATTCGATCAAAGATCAGTGCAAGGCCGCAGGAACCGCATTTTTCTTCAAACAATGGGGCGGCGTTCAAAAGCACCGCCATGGCCGGGAACTCGACAACACCACTTATGACGAGATGCCGACTGCTATAGCTTAAACAAACTTCATGCTACCGCATACATGACGATTCAAGAATTCCAGTGCATCATGCCAATCGGCAACATCCCTTCGGTGATGGAGCACGGCATCGTATCGCACTATCTGGCGGAGCGGCTCGTCCATACGTCCGTGGCATTGGAGACGGTGCAGGAGCGGCGTGTCGGCAAACAGATCCCCGGCGGGGGCAAGCTGCACTCCTATGCAAACGTCTATTTCCATGCGCGGAATCCGATGATGTCGCGGAGGCGGGCTGAGGCGGAAGACCTTTGCGTGCTGCGAGTCAAAACTAACATCCTCGAGATCCCGGGAACGGTGATCACCGACCAGAATGCAGCGAGCCGCTATGTGAAGTTTTTGCCGCCATCGGCCATCGACAAACTCAACCTCTGCTATATCTATGCACGCGAATGGAAGCATCCGCAGGACCAGATTGCGGATTGGAAGCACGGTAGTGCAAAATGCGCCGAAGTGCTTGTGCCAGAGCGGATTCCCGTCGGATTCTTGGAAGGAGCCTATGTTGTGAACAAATTTTCACTTGAAAAACTAGTGGAGCTTGGGTTTACTTTGCCTATTGCAATCGAACCAGATATATTTTTGCACTAAGGACACTCCAGAATATGACGATACAGGCAAAAATCGGAGATCTTTTTACGACTGAGATGCGCACGCTCGTGAACACCGTTAATTGTGTGGGCATAATGGGCAAAGGCATTGCCGCAATCTTCAAGAAGGAGTATCCTGAGATGTTCGAGGAATATCGTGAACGCTGCGACCGGGGTCAAATGCGCCTGGGAGAACCCTACCACTACACCGACCTGGCGGGTGCCTCGATTGTCAACTTTCCAACCAAGCAGCATTGGCGCGCCTCGACGCGCCTGTCTGACGTCGAAGAGGGTCTGGACTATTTCATCGCCAACTACAAGAACTGGGGCATCGAGTCGATCGCATTCCCGCCTCTAGGTTGTGGCAACGGCGGACTCGAGTGGGAGACCGTGGGACCGCTGATGTATCAAAAACTCAAAAAGCTGGATATTCCCGTGGAAATCTATGCGCCTTATGGGACATCCAAAAAGCTCATTACAACTGATTTTCTGGACGGCGAATTGCAGAGTGAATTTCTCGTGAAGGGCAAGCGGCGGGAGAAGCTACGCCCTGAGTGGGCTGCCTTGGTCGAAGTGCTCCTTCAGATGGAAGCGCAGCCGTATGCCTACCCGGTAGGCCGGGTGATATTCCAGAAGATTTGCTACATCATGACAAAGCTGGGAGTCGATACCGGTTTTCAGTTCGAGCGGAATAGCTACGGACCCTATGCGAATGAAGTGAAAGAAGCCATTAGTGTTCTGGCCAACAAGAACTGGGTAATCGAGACCCAGCTGGGAAAAATGACGGCCATCAAAGTAGGCCCTGAATATGACAAGGGCCGGAAGGAGTATCGCGCACAAATCCAACACTTGAGCGGCAAAATCGAGAAAACGGTCGATCTATTCAGTCGTATTAAGAACACGGATCAGGCCGAAGAGGTCGCGACGGTGATATTCGCCGTCCAGAAATTGAAATCGGAACGTGCTGCGGAAAAAGATGCGGTCTCGGAGCAGGACTTGTTCAACTACATTTTGGAGTGGAAGAAGCCCTGGAAGGAGGATGAAAAGAAGCAGGCGAATCTGGCCGAGACGATCCGCAACTTGGAGATGCTGAGCTGGGTGAAACTTCGTTTTAGCGAAAGCCTGCCTGCGCCAAGCGAAGGGTCGGCCGTCGCTTAATACCGCTTTCAGCCGCTCACCCTTCAGCCAGCAGACGGTCGAAGTATTCGATCGTGGGCTTGAGTCCTGCTTCCAGGGATACCTTGGGCTCCCAGCCGAGGACCTTCCTGGCTTCGGTGATGTCCGGCTGGCGCTGTCTGGGGTCGTCGGAGGGGAGCGGCTCGTGAATGATCGTTGACTGGCTTCCCGTCATCTGGATGACCTTCTCGGCCAGCTCCAGGATGGTGAACTCTCCGGGATTTCCGATATTCATGGGGCCGATGGCCGTATCCTGATTCATGAGACGAACGAAACCCTCGATCAAGTCGTCGCAGTAGCAGAACGAGCGGGTTTGCTGACCTTCGCCGTAGACGGTGATGGGCTTGCCCTGCAGGGCCTGCACGATGAAGTTGGAGACTACCCGCCCGTCGTCGGGACACATATTGGGACCGTAGGTGTTGAAAATACGTGCGATGCGTATATCAACCCCATTCTGGCGATGGTAGTCCATGAAGAGCGTTTCCGCGCAACGCTTGCCCTCATCGTAGCAGGAGCGGATGCCAATCGGGTTGACGTGCCCCCAGTAGCTTTCCGGCTGGGGGTGGATGGAGGGATCTCCGTAAACCTCTGAGGTGGAGGCTTGAAAGACCCGCGCTTTGAGGCGCTTCGCCAAACCGAGGCAGTTGATGGCCCCCATGACCGAAGTCTTGATCGTTTTGATCGCGTTGAACTGGTAGTGCACCGGCGAGGCGGGACAGGCCAAATTATAAATCTGATCGACCTCGACCTTGAATGGATCGGTCACATCGTGCCGCATGAGCTCGAAATGCGGATTGTCCAAAAGCGGAAGAATCGTGCGCTTTCGCCCGGTGAAGAAATTATCCATGCAGATGACTTCGTGGCCCTCGTTAAGGAGACGCGTCGAGAGGTGGCTGCCGAGGAATCCGGCCCCGCCGGTAATAAGAATGCGCATAGCGGTGAAATCTGGTTGTGATTGCGTGACGAATACGCCACGGTATCGAACAAGTTGCGTATGCAAACACAAAAGTCTCCGCGCGCCGCATTTTTCTTAATCAGCCTTACGCTTGGTCTGTTCCGCGTTTCTGTGCCGGGGCAGCCAAGTGGAGGGCCGCGATCGGATCAAAGCGACGCCGCGGGCTCTCGGTTGCTCGGGAACTCTGTCAAGGTGAGTGATGGCCGCCCGTCACATAAAGCCCTGCAAAATGCCGCGGCCTCCGGGGTGATCAATAAAAGCCACAGCCAACGGCTTCCATGCGTCGCCAACGCCTGGTCTTGATAAAGAAATGGAGATCGACCCGATGCAGCGCAGCGTGCGCCTGAGCGTGCGCGAATTGGCTATTTTCCGGAATCATCCGACGCCCCGGGGCCACGGACACAGCCCATGGCGAGCCGCTGTCGGCCAGCAGTGGCACCAGACCGCCGCCGAGGAAACCCTCGCGGCGGAGAGTGCGGCGAGCATCGAGACCACCGTCCAGTGCATCTGGCGCCATCGCGGCTGGGACTTCCATCTCAACGGCCGCGTCGACCAGCTCATTCCCGACGGCCTAGCCCTACGTATCCGCGAGGTCAAAACCATCCGCAGCCCGCTCCCCGCTCCGGAGGAAACCCTCCTGTCGCAGTATCCCGAATACTTCGCGCAGGTCAGCATCTACAAGGCGCTCCTCGGTGTGATGCCGGACTACGCCAGCCAAGCTCTGCAAGCCGAGGTGCAATTTATCAATATCGAGAATGGTGCCCGGCAATCCGTCGAGCTGGGTCCGGAGGAGCACGCCCTCTTTCCGACACAGCTGGACGAGCTGCTCCGGTTTCTGGAGGAGCGCCGGAGTCGTTGTCTGCGCCTCAATGCAGCGCAAATCGCCCCGGCTTTCCCCAGCCTGCGCCCGGGCCAAGCGGAGTTGTTCACAACATTGAGCGAATCCGCCCTGCGCGCCAAAGTGGTGCTCCTGCAAGCACCAACCGGTTTTGGCAAAACCGGCATCGTCCTCGAACACGCCCTCAAACACATGCAAAGCGGCCTTTACGAACGCTGCATCTACCTGAGTAGCAAATCGACCGGTCAGATCGAAACCATCCGCCAGCTCCAACAAATGGTGGGCGAGGACCTCCGCTTCATCCAGATGCGCAACCGCCAGGAGCATCGCATCGAAAGCCCCCACCACACCTGCACGGGCGATGGGCGCTGCGATGAGGCTAGCGCGCAAAACTGGCCGTCTGCCGACATCTACCCACCGGAGCTCTTTGACGGAGGCACCGTCTCAGTGGAGCAAGCCCGATCCATCGGGGCGGCCAAGGGCGTCTGCCCCTATGCCTTGACGAAGGCCTGCCTGCCCTTCGCCGAAGTTTGGATCGGCGACAGCAATTATGTTTTTTCGCCGGACAGCCAGGCGGTCTTCAAGGATGCGCCGGGCTTCAACCCGACCCGCACTCTTTTGGTCGTGGATGAGGCCCACAATCTCCCCGAGCGCACAGCCGACAGCCTGAGCGTGGAGATCAAAGCCGGCGAGTGCCTCTTCGCCATTGAAGAGCTGCGTGACGCCGGCGCCCCCAGGCGACTGCTCAGTATCGGCAGTGAACTCGTGCGCTGGCTGGAGGGGCTGCCCGCCGAGCGCCCGCTCGACGCCAATGCAATCTATACCGGGCTCGACCTGTGCGAGGAATTCACCGAGCAACTCCAACAGGCGAACCTCGACTACGCCGCAGTCGCACCCTTTGCGCTCGATCTCGTCTGGCAAATCCCCCGCCTCGCGCCCTGCCTGGCAGCGCCGCCCCACGCATACCTCAATTGGGTTCCCCAGTCCGGCGTGCTGCACGCCACTTGTCTCGACGCCAGCGACTGGATCCGGCAATGCCTTGCACCCTTTGGCGGGGCCATTCTGATGTCCGCCACACTGCAACCCTGCTCCGCCTTCGCCGAGAGTTGCGGTCTGAGCCGCGAAGGCACCAGTCTCGCTATCGGCAAAGCCCCCTGGCGCGATGGGGCCTACGATGTGGCGATTGATCGGCGCGTTGACACGCGGCTACGCACCCGGGCCAACAGCTACGAAACCACCGCTCGCACCGTCGCCCACTGCGCACACGCCAGCCCTGGCACGCCGATTGTGGTCTTTTTCAGCTCCTATCAGTATGCCGATAACGTGCTCGCCTACGCCGAAGCCGCCCACCCGGAGCTCCGCATTCAAAGGCAGCCACGCGGCGGCCACCTGGACGAGCGCAGCCGCTTCATTGAAGAAAGCCTCCTCACCGCCGATGCCATATTCCTGATTCTGGGAAGCAGCTACGCCGAGGGGATCGATCAACTCGGTGGCCGCGTCGAGCTGATTATGATCGTCGGCCCCGCTCTGCCGGAAGTGAATCTTATCCAAAAAACAAAAGTCGAACAGCATGCCAGCCTATCCGCGGAAGATGCCTTTCGCGATGTTTACATCCGCCCCGCGATGCGCCGCATCCATCAGGCGCTGGGCCGGATCGTCCGTGCCCCCGGCCAAAACGCCCGCGTGTTACTCCACGGGAAGCGCTTCGCGGAAGCGGCCTACCGGAACGAACTCGCTCCGGAGTATCAGACGGGGCGATACATTGAAAGCGAAGCGCAACTGGAAGCCTGGTTGGCGGAGCCGTGATCCTAAAACCCGTTTTCCCACCAGGAAAAACGTAGGCGGGTGGGCTTTGCCGCCGGCTCCCGTATGCCTCGAAGCACCAGCAAGCCCTCAAAACCCACCCGAAGACCCGAACGCCCCCCCCGACGCGCACCAACAACACCGACGAGGCGGCGGAGCCAACCTCGCTACGAACACCGCACCGTCTGCCCGGATGATTCAACGTGGCCGCTCGACGAAGCCCGCCTTACGGTAAACTTTTCCCAGCACTTTGTAAGCCCGCTTTTGCGCCGCTTCCGCACCGGACTTGAGCACAGACTCCAGGTAAGCTTTGTCAGCAATCAATTCCTTGTAGGTGGCCTGAACGGGCTCAAGCTGAGCGACCACAGCATCGGCGACATCCTTTTTGAGTGTGCCATACCCCTCGCCCTTCAACGATTCCTCGATCGCCGCAACGGAGCGGCCACTCATCGTCGAATAAATCTGCAGTAAATTGCTCACACCCGGCTTGTCCTCGCGGGCGACGATTTCGCTCTCCGAATCCGTCACCGCGCTCATGATCTTTTTCCTCAGCTGCCCCGGCTCATCCAGGATGAAAAGCGTCGCGCTTTGGTTTCCGTCGCTCTTCGACATCTTACGCCCCGGGTCTTGCAGCGACATGATTCGCGCACCGGCCTCGGGAATGAAGGGCTCCGGGATGGTGAATGTCTCGGAGTAGGTGTGGTTGAAGCGCTGAGCTAGATCCCGACAGAGCTCGAGGTGCTGACGCTGGTCATTGCCCACGGGCACCGCATCCGCATTATACAAAAGGATATCCGCCGCCATCAGGACCGGATACATCAGCAGGCCCGAATTGACCGATGCCTGCGCCCGGGCACCCTCGTGAGTGAATTTGAGTTCATTGCCCTCGCCCACATTGAAGCCCAGTTTGGCCGCTTTTTCCTTAAACTGCGTCATTCGCTGCAAATCACCTATCGGGGTGATGCAACTGAGCAACCACGCGAGCTCGGTATGCCCGGTCACGTGGGACTGGATGAAGATATTGGACCGCGCCGGATCCAGGCCGCAGGCGATGTATTGAGCGACACAGGAGAGCGTATTTTTGCGCAAGTCCGCCGGAGTATACTTAACGGTGATCGCATGCATGTCGACCACGCCGAAGTAGCACTCGTAGTCGTCGAGCATCGTCGCCCAGTTCTTGATCGCACCAAGGTAGTTACCGATCGTAAGTTGCCCGGTGGGTTGGGCACAGGTGAGGATGACTGGTTTGCTCGCTTCGCTCATAGTCGCGTGATTGACGGAAGCACCGCCAAACTTGTCAACTCTTTGAGGGAATCACCGCAGCATAGAGCAGCACGAGGACATTGACCCCGGGCACCAGCAGAAGGAGGGACCAGTAGGCCGGCTTATCAATGTCGTGCAAGCGCTTGAGAAACTGCATGAGTCCCGCAAGGGCGCAAAAAATGCCAACGACTATCCCCACAAACGGCCCGAGCGGACTGTAGTGGCCTTCGCGCCACTGGTCGAAATAGGCCATGGCCAGCCAGGTCGCGACGGCGGTCACCGCCACAAGCAGAATGAGGCGCAAAATGTACGTGGAGCGACTAATTCGGCCCTCAGAACTGATAAACGTATCTTTCATCATCAAAATTTAGGATTCACCCCGTCGGATAGTTGCAAGACTTGCCCCTACCGCAATAAAAACCTGCCGTAAAAGTTTCGCTGCGCCAGACTCAAATTGCCATAAAAATCCAAAAATCGAGCGAGAAGGCTCCAACCCTACTGAAAGCCTGTGTGGCGTCCGAGCTCGCTCGGGCTTTGCTGCGAAGAAAAGCGCGCTGCGGGATAATGCCAGGCTCCCGGTTCTCTTTTTTGGGATCTTAACAAGTGCCTGCGTCTGGTTGCCTTTCGTCCTCTGGTCTCACCTCTCCCCCAGAACCTGCCGGCGCGCGACAAAAATCATAAGCACACTGAAGGCGGCATTGGAAAATAGGAAGAGTGGGAATTGAAGGGCCAACGGGAGCGAGTAGATAATCAAAAGCATGACCGGCCAATAACAAAGACTCATGAACCAAAGCGGTAGAATCCGATCCCGCAAATTTGTTAATCGAAGGCCCAGCAGCCATCGTTTAGGGCCGTAGCGGGCTTCAAAAAGCATGAACCAGGAGACGATAAAGGACAACGTGACCAGAGGGGTAAAGAGAAGTTGATCAAAAGCCACTTTGCTAAGGACCGCAAGCAGATCGCTACTCTCTCCAAATAAACGGCTTTGCAGGCGATAAAGCCCGTCGACGAGGACCCCGAGAATCGCCCACATGACAAACTGATGCATCAGCTCTCCAAATGTGGGGGCGCTCACGCCGTCTGGGCGAAAAAAGCGCTTGAAAATCTCTGGCAGCACCCCGCCACTGACGACGGTAGTCGCTGCGACTAAAGCGAGGCCCCCTGCAGCTTTCCACCCGGCCACCGCCTCAAAGAATTCAGACGCTCCCTCAATCCAATAGTAACTGAGCAAAACCGCCAGGGCACACGCCTGCAAAAGACATATCAGGGGCCAATACGCCGTGAGGGCATTGCGGGCCGGAAGCGACTGTTGGCGCAAAAATCCCGCGCCCCGATAAAGCCAATCATTCACACTGCCCTCCCATTCATAAGTACCATCGTTTCAGAAAACGAAATGGCAGGCCCCCCGTCGATAAAATTACCCAACCCTTCATGCTTGCATGGGTCCCTAAAAAATTCAGCCTTCTGCAAATTTATTATGCCAAAACGCACTGACATTCAAAAAATTCTTATAATCGGCTCAGGTCCTATTGTGATCGGCCAAGCCTGTGAATTTGACTATTCGGGCACGCAGGCCTGCAAGGCGCTGCGCGAAGAAGGCTACCAGGTGGTACTGGTGAACAGCAATCCGGCGACCATCATGACGGACCCTGAGTTTGCGGATGTCACCTACATTGAGCCACTTACGGTAGAAGCACTGGAAAAGATCATCGACAAGGAACGCCCCGATGCGCTCCTCCCTACCCTCGGCGGACAAACAGGGCTGAATTTATCAATGGATCTCAATGCGGCCGGCGTTTTGGAGAAATACGGCGTGCAAATGATTGGCGCCAATCCCGCAGCGATTGAAAAAGGCGAGGCGCGCGAGATCTTTAAACAGGCCATGCTCAAAATCGGGCTTGATGTGGCCCGCTCGGCGACCGTCAATAATTTAGGGGATGCCCTCAAGGCCGCCGAGGAGTTGATTGGCGACTTCCCCATCATCATCCGGCCCAGCTATACCTTGGGTGGCTCAGGCGGCGGTATCGCTTACAACCGCGAAGAATACGAGCAGATGGTCCAGAACGGCCTCGACATCTCACCCACCCACGAGGTGCTGGTCGAGGAATGCCTCCTGGGTTGGAAGGAATATGAGATGGAGGTCATGCGCGACCATAAGGATCAGTGCGTCGTTATTTGCTCGATTGAGAATTTTGACCCGATGGGCGTGCATACGGGCGACTCCATCACAGTCGCCCCCGCTATGACGCTGACCGACAAGGAATACCAGCTCATGCGCGATGCCTCCTTTGCCTGTATTCGCGAGGTTGGGGTGGAAACGGGTGGTTCAAACATTCAGTTTTCCGTCAATCCGGAAAACGGACGCATGGTCGTGATCGAGATGAACCCGCGGGTCTCCCGCAGCTCCGCTCTGGCGTCCAAGGCGACTGGCTTTCCCATTGCAAAAATTGCCGCCAAGCTGGCTGTTGGCTACAGCCTCGACGAACTGCAGAATGACATCACCCGCGAGACCCCGGCGAGCTTTGAGCCGACGATTGACTACGTGGTGACGAAGATCCCGCGCTTCACTTTCGAGAAATTTATTGGTGCTGACACCACGCTGACCTCCGCCATGAAATCGGTGGGCGAGGCCATGGCGATCGGACGCACCTTCAAGGAGTCTTTTCAAAAAGCCCTCCGCTCATTGGAAATCGGTGCCAAGGGCTTTGTCGGTCCGGGGAAGTTTGTCGAAAAAATTTCCGACTTGCCGGCCATTCGGCGCGGGATCTCCATCCCTACGGCCGAGCGTGTTTTCTGGCTGCGCCATGCCTTCCTCAATGGAATGAGCGATGAGGAAATTTTTGACCTCAGTAAGATCGACCCGTGGTTCATCAACCAACTCCGCCAACTCGTCGAGATCGAACTCGAGCTGAAAGAGCGCAGCCTGACCCAACTCGACGAACCGCTTATGCGCATTTCGAAAGAGGCCGGTTTTAGTGATGCACTGATCGCTGAACTGGTCGGATCGAACCGGCAGTCTGTACGCAAATGCCGCGAAAATCTTGGCATTCTCACAAACTACCGCCTGGTCGATACGTGCGCTGCAGAGTTTGAAGCGCTCACCCCCTATTACTACTCGTCCTACGGTGCCGAAAATGAAATTTCCGTCTCCAATAAGAAAAAGATCATGATCCTCGGGGGTGGACCCAACCGGATCGGCCAGGGCATCGAGTTCGATTACTGCTGCGTCCACGCCTCCTTCGCCCTGCGTGAAGCAGGCTACGAGACACTCATGGTCAACTCCAATCCAGAGACCGTCTCGACGGATTACGACACCTCCGACAAACTGTTCTTCGAGCCGCTGACTCTGGAGGACGTTTTGGAAATCTACTACCAGTCGAAATGCGACGGCGTTATCGTCCAATTCGGCGGGCAAACACCTCTCAATCTCGCCACCGAGCTGGAAGCCCATGGTGTCAATATTATAGGGACCTCCCCCTCCATGATCGATGCGGCCGAAGACCGCGACCAGTTTCGCGCCATCCTTGAACGAGTCGGCCTGCAACAGCCGGAAAACCGTATCGCCCATTCTCTGGAGCAGGCCTATGAGCTCGCCGGGGAGATCGGCTTCCCTATCCTGCTCCGGCCCTCTTTCGTCTTGGGTGGCCGCGGCATGTTCATCGTCTACGATATGGATGAAATGAAGAAAATCGTCCGCGAGGTCTTCGATGTCGCTCCGGGCAAACCCGTCCTGCTCGATAAATTCCTCGAAGACGCCTTTGAGCTGGACGTGGATTGCATCTCGGACGGCGAGACCACGGTCATCGGTGGTATGCTGCAACACGTCGAGTTCGCCGGGGTGCACTCGGGCGATGCCGCTATGGTCATGCCCCCGCATACCCTCCCCGCCGTAATGTTGGATAAGGTCCGAACGGCCTCCTACGCCCTCGCTAAAGAGTTGGAGGTGGTTGGCCTCATGAACGTGCAATATGCCATTAAAGAGGACGAACTCTACATTATTGAAGTGAACCCGCGCGCCTCCCGAACCATTCCGTTCGTATCCAAAGCGATCGGCGTCCCTCTGGCCAAACTGGCCGCCAGGGTCATGGCCGGTGAAAAGTTGAAAGCCCTCGGCTACACCGAGGAAATAATACCCCCTTATTGGGCCGTTAAAGAGTCCGTCTTCCCCTTTAACCGCTTTCCTGGAGCCCCCATCATGCTCAGCCCTGAGATGCGGTCGACTGGTGAAGTGATGGGGCTCGATAAGGACCTTGGCGTGGCTTTTGCCAAGTCTCAGATGGCCGCCAAACCGAGCCTTCCGGATGCGGGTGACATCTTTATCAGTGTTAAAGATGGCGATAAGGAGCGCGCTGTGGAAATTGCCAAGGGTCTTAGCGGGCTCGGGTTCGGGATCCTCGCTACGGCAGGGACAGGCCGCATTCTCAAGGAGAACGGCATCGCAGTTAAAAATGTTTGCCGCCTCAGCGAGGGCCGCCCCAACGTGATCGACTTGATCAAAAACAACAAGGTAGCCCTGATCATTAACACGCCGCAAGGCACCGTGCCCCGGCAAAATGAGAATCAGATCCGCACCGAGGCCGTGAAACACAATATCTGCATCATGACCACGATTTCAGCCGCTTCAGCTGCCGTCGACGGCATCAGAGCCCTGCGAATAAAGGGCTATGATGTGCGCTCAATCCAGAGCTACAGCGAGGAAGCCAACCCGCGGAAGCGTGGGTGAACGCCCAACATCGAACGTTCAACGTTGAACGTTCAACGTTGAACGTTCAGCGTTGGACGTTCAGCGTTGGACGTTCGATGTTCAACGTTCAACGTTCCCCCAATCTTTCCCCACCGGATGCTCCCCAACCCAGCGGAAGCCCAACTCATCCAATAGTCGAATATGCTCCGAAAGTAGCCAGCCCTTGCGGCCTCGCTGCCGCTGCTGCGCGACGAATTCGGCCAGCCCTTGATTCGGCTCGTAGTAGCGGGGCACGTGGCTATCGCCATGGGCCTCATGGTAAGCTTTGAGTTCGGCATAGAGCTCGCGCCAGCGCGGCGAAACCACACGGTTGGGAGCAAAGACAAAACCGGCGGCGCGCAACTCGCTCAGCTCGCGGCGATTCAATTTACCCCGGCGCTTGCGCTCGCGAATGTTATCAACAAATGCTACCAGCTTCTTGTCTTCGCAGCTCCGTGGCACGTGCGCATGCCCCTTCTCCTCAATAAACCGACGCAACCGGGCGAGACGATCCGCCCAGTCAACTTGTGGCGGTAGTTCAGGCAGGTGCTCGGGATCAAATCCAATCCGATTCAAGCGCTCAACCTGCCAGGGCTCCAGACGATCCCCCTCCAAATTCTTGACCTGACGCCGCATCCAAACACGAAGACGCTCTGGAAAAAGACCCACCTCCGGCAACCGCCCGCCGTATTTTTCGTCGAGGATTGCCTCAATATCCCGCAGGGCCTTCAGCCAAGAAGAAATCTGGACCCGTTTCGACTTGATTCCGTCAACGACTTGACGCGGGGTGAGGCCCAGCGCCTTCAGCTTACGGAGCTTGTCCGGCTTGAGCGTCCCCTTGCGCATGCCTTCCTGCTGATTCGCAACCCATTTTCCCAGCCCTACATCATCTATGTAGCTGCTCGGCACGCGCAAATGACCGAATTTCTTTTTGAAAGCGCGGAGCTTTTCAAGCGACGCATTCCAGCTTGCGTCAACGCCTGCCTTCCCGTCGAAGTCGAAGCCACGCTCCTTGAACTCTTCAACAAGCTCCGGCCGGAGGCGCCCTTTGTTATTCAACATCCGCATCCGCATGATCCAGGGCCGAAGTGACGGATCAAAATGCAAGGGCAATGGACCCATGCCTTTGTAACGAGCCTTGGCCGCACTATACTCATCGAGCCGAGAGCGCCAGCGCGACTCCATTTCCTTTACGCGGTCCGCTCTTGTTTTTCTGGGCTTGGCTGCTTTTGGCGGTCGAACCGGCTTGATGGTCCAATTAAAATCCAGCGCATCCAGGGCGTCGATACGCCACTGAGCCAAGGTGCCCGTCTCCCGTGCCTTGATCTGCGCCCGGGCCCACCGCTCCCGGTTGGGCAGGTCCCCCGCAGCATAGGCCCGATAGGCCTGACGCCATTTCGTAAAGCTGAAATCCTCGACCACAGTCTCAAAATCAAATGGCAAGTCCTTCAATTTCGCGAGACGCTCATCGTTGAGCCTCCCCGCCCGTAGTGCCGTGATTTGCTTGCGCAGCCAAACATAGTCAGCCTCCTCGCAATGCAGGAGCGCCAGCATCGCTGACTCATCCCCATCACAAGCTTTAACGAGTGCCGCGTAGCCTTCCTGCCAGCGCAGCTCATACGTATCCGTTCCCGTCCGCTCACGCTTAGCCCCTTTGGACCTTGGCCCGTAGCCACGTACCCAGTTGAAGCCGGCTTTCTCAAGAATCACCTGCTGCCACCCGGGCATGGTGCCTTCTTCTTTCTTGATACAGTAGCGGGTCAGCCAGCGACGGTCCTTCTCATTCGGTACGTCATACGTCGCAAAGGCTTTTGTGGACTCCGGTAGTGTCGACCGCAGCGAAGCCACTGACTCGCGGAATTTCCTGTAGCGCCCCGACTCATAAAGAGAGGGGTCCACCGCTCCGAAGGCTTGCTTCTCCCTCGGCAATCGGGGCGAGGCCGCAGGCGCGTCGAAATACGAATCATCGTCGTCGTCCAAAAATAGCGACGGATCCTCCATCGGAAAAGTCGGCATAACTGGCGATAGCTGCGAACGACGCTTAGGAGGCCGAGCCAGTTTATTCTTACGTTTTTTCGGTTTTCGTTTCCCCATGGAATCGAAAACCCTGGTGAATTCTTTGCCCGATTGCAAGTCAAGGACTTTAGGAGGATCGACCGTGATTATTCCAGAGACCGAAACACCCCTCCCAAGCTCAGCCAAACACCGCCCGCCGCAGAGCATTGACCACCGCAACGTCCCCCCACGGTGCCCCCCGCGCCGCCCGCACCGCCACCGGATGCCGCCGCCCACGCCCCGCCTGCCACGCCGCCGCATAGCCCCGAACAAACTCCGCCGTGCCCAGCACTGCACCATCTGTAAAATAACGCACCCGGCAACGCAGAACCACCGACATCGGTAGCTCCCCATTCTCCTCATTCAAGACCCGCTCCGCCGTCGCCCGGTCGATCCGCTTCCCCCGGCAATCCCATGGCGAGGCCCCCTTCCCAAAGATCAAACTCCGGTGCGCCGCCAGAGCCGACTTCAAACGTGCCCCGCCACCCGCATCCCGCACCCCGGATCCCGCATCCCGCATCTCGCCACCCGTATCCCGTATCTCGCCACCCGTATCCCGTATCTCGCCACCCGTATCCCGCAGCTCACCACCCGTATCCCGCACCCCGCCACCCGTATCCCGC
>JAGYJE010000027.1 GCA_018402305.1 Puniceicoccaceae bacterium
GTCCAACCCTCGGGCAAACGTTCAAAGCTTATTAGATCAAACCGGCCGCCACATAGGCGGCATAGGCGGACTTGATCTTTCTAGGCGTGAATGGCGAAACCGCCACGCCTGTTTGGATTCTGCCAAGAACCGCCGCATCGAAGGCCGCGTGTCCTCGATAGGCGCCTCGCTGCACTGCGGCATCGAGAAGGCGCGTGTCTACAATGCGGGCATCCGCGTAAAAGACAACAGAGGGCTGTTTGATGAAAGGGTGCTCTCCCGTTTTCAAGACGGTCGTTTTGTCCGAATGCGGCCGTTGAGTCGTCACGTTCACCATGATGGCTTCGCAAGTTTTCGGGTCGGGATGGGTGATCAGCACCCACAAATGCTCCGTATCCTGCCCCGGCTTGGGGAGCATGAAAGTATCTCCCAGTCCCGCCATGTCTGTCAGCGACCGGTGAGCAACAGATCAGTCTCGGCCAGACCGGCCAACTCGTCTTCCACGGCGGCAACTTCCAGATCGGACTTTCCACCCGCCTTCAAAATGTCCGCGTAAGTGATCGCGATGGCGCTTCCATGCGGATCAATCCACTCCGGCAGCGTGTGCGTGAGCTTGACCAGATCCCAGCGGCTCTTGTGCCCGTGCTCCGTGAAAATCCTGTCGAGGAGCTGGATCTCCGCGTCGGAAAGCTCGTCGTCTCCGGCTTCGTTCATGAGCCGGACCTCGTAATTGCTCGGTGCACTGATGCTGGCCGCCCAAGCGGAGGGTGAGCCGGGGTCTTCGCCGTCGGTGGCGAGATCAAGCACGCGGCTCAAAACCGGCCCCCGGTCCATCGAGACGTAGCCGTCAGTGGTGATCGGTCGCCCCCACGCCAAGATCGCCTCGCGATCTGCGAGGTAGAGGAGCTTGATCAGCTTCATGTAGCTCATCCTTCCGCCTCTGCGCTTCAAGAGATGGGCGGCGGCCTGCGTAGCCTTTTTTTCATTGAAACGGAGACGCGGGCTCATACAGGACCAATGTCATCAACCCGCAGCAAACGCAAGGGCAAAGGCCTGACCCCTTCTAATTGGTGAGCGCGCGGCGGATGCGGTTGAGGCAGGCGTTGGGGGATCTATTCTGGAAACGGAGTGGAGAGCCGGAGCACAGCGTAGACAGCCGAAGGCAATTGCCAGATGCGGATGACTTTCCATCCCCTGCCCCGGAGTTGGCGGGTGACGCGGCGGTCGCGGGCCATGTTGGTCTCGCGTTTGCGGTCCCAGAAGGCGCGGTTGGTTTTCGGGCGGGTGTAGCACTTGGAGCAGTTGTGCCGGCCGCTTCCGCCGTCAGGCGCCAGAATGTCAGAGCCCGCTAGATTTAAATTATAGGCCTGACCCCTTTTGCCTTCGTGCCGATCTAGTCCTTCCGCCGGGATTGATCAGAGTTCTCACGTTAGTGCTCCCGTCAATTAGTCAGTTTGTTTTAGTGGCACGATGCTGATGTGTGATTTTCCAACAGGAGGAATAGCGGAGAAAAGCGGTTCCAGTCTTTCCAGGCACAGCGCAACACGCTGCTCCGGGTCGCAGTCGTTAGAAGTTACGTGAGCAACAAGAATCGTATCATTGGTCAGACAAAACTCGGTCACATAACCCCAACGACCGTCGATTCGAGAAACAGACAACCTTGCTAACGTGCCATCATCTTCACCCGCGTTGCAGACGACAAACTTCTCACCCATCGTTGGTGCTTTTAGAGCAAGTTCCACGAAAAGTGCTGCGGGCCCCAAAAGCGAGCTTCTCAGCTTTAGATCGAAAGCAGTGTTTATGTTCTCAGACCAGATAGACATAGCGGCTTTTCTCCATGGAAAGACCTCTTAGACGAGGTCTTAAGTAGGAATTGCCTTAAGTAGGGCGTCCCGGGCATCGACGTAATAGTTGATGGTGATTTTGGCGGCGAGATCGTCGGGCAAGTCGTTCAGTTGGCGGCGACTGCCAATCGGCATAAGCACGTGGGTGGCGCCTTTTTCGATCGCGATTTCGGCAACGGTCACTGGATTGAAGATTGGCTCGATTGAGCCTCCCAGGTTTAAACCACCAACAACCACCAGCCCACCTTGCAGGCTCTTTTGTAAAAGCGAAGAGCACAGACCAAGAAGCACACCAACCCCAGCGCCGGAGCCCGACTTTGCAGCGTCAAAAGCACGCAACTGCACGGAGAACTCGTGCTGGCGAGGATCGCGATCGCCGACGAGTTCCTTGCCTCTGGTGTAAAGGTTCTGCTCAGCACATCGGACACTTTCTTTGAAAGGTGGCGGCGTCGGATGATTCAGAATCCGCACTCCGCTCCCTGGCCCCTCTGTAACATCGACGCGATAAAGACCTGGACTTTCCTCCGGCGCGCCCGCCGAGATAACCCAGACTTGTCCCGGCGGAAGGGGATCGGTCCCGATACTGTCTTCCCGATACAATTCTGGAGTAGCGACAAACTTCTCTATGCCTTCCTCCCCTACCGTGTAGCTGAAGTGCGTGTTTCGGAATTCGGCAGATCCGATACGCTTCTGCTGTTCTTTGACCCGACGACGACACTCCAAAGCTAATCGCGCTGCCCACTCGATAGCATCGTCGGGGATCTCGGCGTTTTCATCCGGGAACATGAGCTTGAGAAGCCCACTCATCGTCTTCTGCACCGCATTCGTGTCACGTCCGCTGAGCGCCCCGCCAAAATGGATGCGTCCTTGGAGCTTTTGCACCCGCGACTGAACACGGAGGTGATTCCAACAAGAGGAAAGGAAATCGCTAACCAGACCGAAATGCTCAGTCAGTTGCTCCTTACTGACCTTGGGAATGTCCCAACCCGGGAAGTAAGCGTGAATGCGGTCCATGAATGCAGTATCGTCCCGCATCTCAGGCGGCATAGGTCCTAGCAGGTGGCCGACTCTTTGCTGGTGGGCCACATCCACATCGAAGTTGCCGACCATGATGATACCGCCAAAGCCACGGATGCTCTCCTTACCGCGACTGAATTCCCCGGACTCCATGTAGCCCTTCATGATGTTCACGCCATCTTTTTGGTCGAAGGAAATGCCTGAGACTTCGTCGAAACAGACGACATCATACTGACAGACAAGGCCACGCTGGCCGTTGGCATTGTTGACAAACATGCGAGCCACGGAGGCCTTCCCGCCAGAGACCAGGTGGGCATAGGGCGAGACTTGCTGGAAAAGATGGCTTTTGCCCGTGCCGCGAGGTCCAAGCTCGACCGCGTTGTAGTTATTCTCAAGAAACGGAACCATGCGCAGCAACATGATGTCTCGTGTGCGCTCAGGGACTGATGAAGGCTCGATGCCGATACTGCGGATGAGAAAGTTGCGCCACTCGTCAAAGGTGAACAGCGCACGCCCTTTGGCCAGGGTGTCTAAAACATCGCGCCGGGACAGCTGGATTTCCCGAAGGGATTCCACACCGAAGGGCTTCCCGTTCTTCTCCTCAGCGATTGTTGGGTCATAGGTCAGCTCGATCTCCGCGTAAAACCCACCAGTGAGCATGCGCTCATGAGTGCGCACGAGATTATCCGAAATGCGGACATCATTGAGGCGCACGCTGGGCAGTTCAGCCAAGAAGCAGTCATTTTTGGTATCCAGACGAGCACGAATGATATCGATCAATTTTACGCGGCCTTCGGACTTGGCCCGCGCTTTGAACAGCTCTTCCTCTCCAGCTCTCACCGTGCGGCTGGCGAGCTGCCGTTGCACGATCTCTAGGCCCTCTTGGATTTCCTGCTCATTGGTGCTGGCGCAGTAACGTCCTAGTAAGAATTCCGCCACATACGTAGGCACGGGATATTGCCCCTTGAATCGTCGGACGAGGTCTTTGCGGACCACATATCCCTCGAATGCCTTGGCTGCGATTTGGTCGAGTGCGTCTAGTTCCATTATTCTTCTCCTATGGTGATGTTTTTCTTGGCTAAAACCTGACCGTCTTTCAGCAGCACGAGCACGGCCGCACTGCCCTGGTAAGAATCGTCTTCTACCAGCAGCGCGATAGATCCGTCCTTGGCTATTTTCCTCTTTTGTTCCTCTGAGAGGAAGCTAGATGCAGCATCCGCAGCCTTTGAGCGCAGGTCGGCAGTAACGGAATGATCCTCTCCGGACAATTCGACAAACATTCGCAAACCGGCCCAGCGAATGCCTCGGATGGATACTGGGCGAACCACCTTCACCGGAGTGAGAAGCAGCGAAACGGTAAGAGCCTCCTGCAGAGTGAGGCCACCATGCGCGTATTCGGTCTTGTCACGGAAAGCGCCTATCCCACCGGGAAGCACTATGGGGTGCTCGTTAGCCCAGAACCAAGGGACTTGCGGCAAAGAATGCCTGGTCTGAGAAGCCGGCCGCGCGCACCGAGCCCAACGCGTGGCGGTTAAATGCTTGGGTAACTCCACCTTGTTTAATCCTCCCGGCATCCAAAGCCATCCGTGGTCCGTGACCAAACGCACCTTACTCCATCCAGCATCGAGCAAACTATCGATGCGCTCGAGAATTGCCCGCACCTCTGAAGCGATGTGATGCACGAGCTTTGCGCCTAGGCTGTGACCTTGTTTGTCCAGGCTTCCGATCTCCGCCCACCCTGCGGTCGATGGGTCGCCAGTGGTTGTTGGTTCGATCCAAGTCCACCCGTGTTCTGCTAGAAGTTCGCGAAATTCCCTTGTCCGGCATGGCGCGCCGGATTTGGCCAGGCGGGGCTCGAAAGTTTCCCCAGGATCATCCCCTGTGAGCGACGAAACCAAGGGCTTCCAACCGGGCTTAGCGGTTGCCGTCACAGTCGGCAGCGGCACCCAGCGCACGACCTCCTCAATTTCAAAGTGTGTCGCCTCAAGATGCCCGGCCAATTCGCGGGCGACATCAGCCCGCAGGCCATCGACGAAGAGCACCACGGTGCCGGGCTCTGCTAACATCTCGTCGGCACGCTCAGTGCATTTCAGGGGGTAACTCGCCGCTAATTCCTGCAGCTGCAACGCCGCATCCTCCAGCCAGTTAAAGTAAACATTTCTCAGCACCTGCGCTACGGCATCCGCATCCTCGGAGCGCGTGACCGCTGCATAAGCTCGCCGCGCCTCAGCATCCACGACCCAACCATCCTGAAGATAAGAGGCGGCCAGCTCATCGCAGGTCTTACCGCCGAGACCACGATCCATAGCTGCAACCATTTTGCGCAAATGAAGCACTGCCACCGCCAACCGCGCCTCACCAGTCTTGGCCCACGGGCTCTCAGCACGGGTCGCGTGAATTTCCGCAAGAATCTTTATTTTGTCGCGCGCCTCCGCCCCGTGGAGATTCTGCAATTCACGAAGGTTTGTCCGAAGGTCATCCTCCAGGTTCTTGTTCACAGCGGGAATACGGAGATTCGTGTTACTAAAAAGATCTTCCGGCTGGACGCCCTCAAGCGCTCTAACGACACCACGGTAGGCGTCGGGCGCTTCTTGGAATCGCGTCCAGACCTGCTCCCATTTGCCACTGCCAGCGACCAATTTTTCCGCCGCCACCAGCACACCGTCCTTAGCAGGATCCACACCAAACTCACCCGTCAGGATGGACCGGAAGGCGGCTTGTTGCTCCGACGTCCAAGTAGCGGTGGCCGCCGGATCAGACATCCATTGCAGGACAGACTGCACCGGATCACTGACGGCCAGATCGTGAAAATCGCCTGCCTGCAATCGGCCCCGCTGCAATGAGGCGACGGGCGTGCGCAGGACTTCTGCAAGCTGACTTTGCAGAGCCTCCTGCGTGGCTGCATCCCGTGCCACATCAAGCCCGAGTCCTCCATGCGAGGAAGTCAGGAAGGCCAAGGGTGTCCAATCCTTGCTGTTGGCCTGCGTGAAGAATTGGCCCACGAACTGCAACGCATAGAGGTGTCGCGCTTCATCGGGGAAAGCAGCCACGCCGCGGAATTGATGGCGCGCCACCCCGGGCAAATAGACGACAGGCGTCTCCTCCTGGGCATCGAAGCGATCCAACTGGTAGCGGATCCACGCTGCTGTGCCGCCCCACGCGGTGGAATGCGAAGGATCGAGGGCGAAGAAGCCATCGCGCGCTTCGGCAATCTGCTTCGCCACACTCTCCCAGCAACTTTCTCCATCGGTCCAGAGAATGACGCTGGGGGAAATCGCGTCGTTGCGATTGAAGTCCGCGGAAGACTTCAACGTGTCGAGCAGCCGGCTTAGCACGGTCATATCGATACCTCCTCCGTCTGCCACTCAATCTCCTTCTTCATTGCGGACAAAAAAACCGAGGGTTCACCCGAGTAAACGAGGTAAACACTGTCACGCGCCCTCGTCATGGCTACGTAGAGCCTCAAAGCCTCTCGCCAGTCTTCATCCTTGCAGCGCCCTGCATGAGGAAGCTGATCTTTAGAGCAACCGACGACAACGACAAGAGAGAACTCGAACCCCTTCAGATCGCTCATGCTGCCGACCGTCACAGTGTTGCGGTCTTCGGTGTAGTCACCAGTCAGTGGCTTCGCATCAACACCTAAGTCGTCAGGTTTATGCGTGATTATTTCCGCAATCGGAATTGCCTTCGTGTTCGCAGTGCAGATGCAGACAGACCAGGCCACGGCTTGCTCCATGACCAAACAGTCGGTCACAACTCGCCACGCAGCTGCAATTTGGTCTAAAGCAGCCAGAGCAATAGGTGGCGCGGTTTCACGCACAGCCAGCTCTGGATCCAACACCTCGATGTCTTCCCCTTGGGCTCGTGCCTGCTCGCCATATTTTTCAGCGAGCTTGATGGCAGCTCCAAGAATTTGCCGACTATTCCGGTAGTTTTTCTTGATCGAAAGCCGCTTCGCACTCAAGGGATCGAGAGCAACCGCCTTCATGCGCAGGTCTTTGACAAGAACCCGCTGGACGGGGTCCCCAGTAAGAAAGAGCCCGTTTTCACCAAGATTCGTCGGGATTCTCCTTAGAAGCTGAAGATCTAGGGTCGAGAGGTCCTGATACTCGTCGATGAGGAGACAGCGAAAGCGCTTCTGTGCTGGCAAATCCGCAAGTTTCTTGCGATGAGGCAATACAGCTGCCGCGAGAGAGAGCACATCAAGCATACCGCCGTGCAGCATTGTCTCCTCGAAAAGCAGCAACAGTTGGAGGACTCTCTCGCGGTCATCTTCGAGGAATCTGATAGCGCGTCCGACCCGATTGTATTCCAGATATTCCTGATTGCGCATGCTCGTGGCAAAAGCGCTCCTCACCAGGCTGAACTCCTCAATTAAGTAAGCTTCAGCATCGATATTCCACTGATAATTTTCTACGTGCTCCCGAAAGTAGCCGTATTGCGTTTGGACAGAAGGCTGATCGAGAAAGATATCCCACGTTTCGTCCAGATCCTCTCCCGACAGCGGATCAGATTCCCGTGCGAAGGTTTCACGCCGCACGTTGTCGATCGCAGCTAGGATCTCAGCCTTGTAGGGATGTTGCTCTGCAGCCGCTCGTAGTTGATCCAGGTATTTCTCCGGCCCCAGCTCGTCGACGATTGTTTTGAGATAATCGTAAAAGGCGTGCACGTGAATCCGGGCTCGCTCTTCCTCCGTGCAAAGATCGTTAACCTGATTCGCGATGAGCTTTGCCAAGCTTCGACTGAGGGTCAGCACACCGATTCTCTCACCAGGATACTTGCGAGCGAGATAACGAGCCCGGTGGACGAGAACAACTGTTTTGCCGCTGCCAGAGACACCGGTGAGGACAGCGGGCTTGTCGTAATCCGCCTCGGCAATGCGTTTCTGCTCGGGATGAAGAAATAACATCCATTCCCGAAAGCGATCCGGTTCGAAAAGGCGCTCCACTTCCTCCTTGGTCATTCCAGTCAAGTTGGCCAAACGCTCAGCATTGGTCTCGTCCTTTACCGCCTCCTTTTCCAACTGAGCAGCCTCGCTTACAGGAACAGCTTTACCGCGTTCCGCTTCCACACGAGCTTCGGCTCCTTCGACATTGTTCTCCCTCAGCTCCGCGATCAGGTCGAAGAGGAGCGCGGCCAATCCGGCATCCTGCTCCTCGATGAAGCTTAAAAGCGTTTGGATTTCGTCGTCACTGGACGCTTCATCGAGCTTCAGAAGCTGAGCAACGAGAAACTGCTGAGGAACAAATTCACCGAGATCGAAGTTAGAAATACGCTTGAGATAGGGCACATTTCCATCGGTAAACATGTGCTCCGGCGCGTGCGGAAGCGGTCGCTGCTCTCCACCCTCTTTCTTCGTGATGTGTGTGACGACAACATCCTTCGTCGCCTTGTTGACTGTCACCGTCAGGCCGGCATTCCGGGTCGCCCATACGTCGGCCTCCTCGTGGTTGCCAACATAGAGCAAATAGATAAAACCCTCGGAATGCACCGTCAGAAGGCGGCACCCGTGTCCTAGGTCATATTTGACGCAGTGGGCGATACGGCTCTCGCCATGATTCGTGATGAAGTTAGAAACATCCGCGCCCAAGCGAAGCGATTCGATGATGCTACAAGCCTTCCGGTATGCTTGCTGGTAAGGCCCGCCGCGTTTCTGGAGCGAAAGCATACGATCGCGAAATTCGCTTTTGTTGAGATAGACGACTTCGAGCATGGAGGTGGATTAAGCGGACTTCATAGCCAAAGTCAGATGGACGTTGTTCCAGCGGTGGCCGGCGAAGGTTTTGCCTCCCACTGGATCGATGCCGGGTTCGGAGTCGCACCAGAACCATGGGTATTCGTTTTTGGGACGCTGGGGTTCTTTGCCGCGGTCCTTGTCCCATTTGATGTTGGGCTTGGAGCGTAGGATGCCTGCACCTTTTTTGCCGACATCCTTCGCCAGAAGGAATGGACGGATGTTGAGCCGAACTCCGTCGTTGATGTCCGGATTCCAGCCGCGGGACTGTTTAGCGAGCGGCTTCCAGCGGACGAAAATGTCGTGGGGCGGTTCGCCTTCGAGAATTTTGGCCAACTCTTTTTGCAGTTCTTGTGCGGCTAGAAGCCTTTCTGCTGCACCGGGTGTATCGGCTTTGGCCGCCGCTTCCTGGTCGTTGATCCAGCTTCCCAGGTAGGTGTAGGTGAGCTTCTGTAGATTGGCGTGATTGAGCCGATGATAATTTACCAGGGCGGAGAAGCCGTCTTTGCGCCCGTCCCAAATGTGCCAGAGGAAGGGACGATGGTGGAAAAGTGCGCAGTGCTGCTCGAAGAATTCATCACGCAACCAGTCTTCGAGCGTGGTCTTTTTGGCTTCTGCCGCATTGAGTAAGGCACGCTCATCGAAATTGCCTAATGCGGCGGCGAGCAGGTTTCTGAGGCGCGCCGCTGCCGGTTGTTCGCGATTGAGCGGCGGCAAGCAAACGATACCGTCATTGTCGGCTAGTTTCTCCAGACGATCCGGGCCGAGCGCCGGGCAATCGGGAAAACTGGAACCGGTCTGGCGCGGCCACTGGAAGCCGAGCAACCGCGCCACGGCCACGTGCAACGGCTGGTCTGCACCTGCAGGGTGGCCGTTGAACAGCCATTGCGTCGGGTCGCTGGAAAACGGTTTCGGCAATCCGTGCGGATATTTCTCCGCCGCTACCTTCTGCCAGTGCGCTAGGCCAAAGGGAGCTGACAAAAGCGTTCTAACCTCGACCTTTCTGTTTTGATTTATCCCTCGGACATTCCTATCAAACTCTTCAGACTCACAATATGCCCAGACTGGTGGGATCTGTGACGCCTCAAACGGTATGATTGCACAGCAATTGGAATCGTAAATTGCGCCGGTATAGAGCGACGCAGGAAATTTCCCCATCATGCTCAACACGATTCCGGGTTTTCCCCAGTTTGGCTTTCCTCTCTGCCAGTTCTGCGCAGCGTGATTTAGGTGGCTCACAGAGGCTGCAAGTGCAGCCAAATCACCAGATTCGTTCTGCCAGAAGATGATGTCGCTCATTCCTCCATAGGGGCATGTTGACGGCGTTGTGGTTTGAAAGGCCTCCCATGTAGAACCAAATCGGTCGACCTCCCAGAGAGCTCGAATGAAGCGTGATGAATCGCTCGTCATGCACCCAGCCAAGGCGGTGCTAACATCACTGAGTAGTCCCGCATGATCGACGCTGTCAAAAAGAACGACCGACAGAGCGTTCTCGCGTTGTGCTAGTTGGCCAAAGAATTTGAGTGCCCCGTTACCTAACTCTTCTGCCTTCAATTCAGGACTACAGGACTCGGATACATCAAGCGCAGGAACTTCGTGTTGCACGGAAGGGAACGCCTTGCTTGCAATGGTTAGACCAACGATTTCCCCGATTGGCGACTGAAACGCATCCTCTCCAAGCCGTGCGACAAGATTCCACGAAGTGGATTTGAGCAATAGATCGCGAATAGGAAGGTATCGCTTCAAGAACCACCAACTTTGTGGCGAAACAAAGGCCGCTGACTGGCCCGATTTCAGGAACGAAAGGAGACGCTGCGCAAAGGCTGTTGCAAGATTGGCCCTTCCTTCCACGAACGTTTCTTCAACATAGTCTTGAAGCTCGCCACAGAATTTTATCTGCGTTAGGAACGGCACGTTGGTGGCGACGAGCGTGAACTGGCCGGCGAGAATTTCCGCCGCCTTGGCCAGGCCGCGCGCGGTCACGGCCATTTCATGCGCGGTGTCGTCCTTGGTCTCCTGCGCCAGCGCCTTTTCCAGCAGCGGCTGGAGTTCATGGAACGCGGCCACCAGCAAATCGCCCTCGCCGGCGCGCGGGTTGATGAGGCTGCCCAGCACCGCCGCCTTTTGGAACAGCCGGTATAGCCGCTCCATGCCGCGCTGGAGCTTCTGGTTGTCGCCGGCAATCGCCAGCCAGTCGGCTTCGCGGGTGTTCGGCGCGAGGCCGGAGCAGGCCAGGTTCATCGCCGGCAGCTTGCAGTGGCCCACGCGCCGCCACGCGGCCAACGCCAGGTTGAACGCGCCAATCTGCGTGCAGCGCGGGTCAATCTCCAAGCCGAACAGGTTGTCGCGGATGGCCGCCGCCACCGCCGCCGCTTCGTCCAGCTTTTCCTCGGCCAGACGCAAGGCCACCAGCCGCTCGAACATCGCCACCACAAAATGCCCGCTGCCCATGCACGGGTCGAGCGCCCGGAGGGCGGCCGCAGATTTGGGCCAGCCGTCGAACGTGCCGGCGGCGGGAGTCCACTTGCCGTCCTGACCTTTGATGAAGCGGAGATATTTCCACGGGCAACCCGGTAGTGCGACGGCTAGGCGGAGTTCGTCTTCGCTCTGGGCGTTTGCGGCCAGCTTGGGATTTGTGGCGAGGACTTTGCCGGCGTGCCACGCGCCGAGCGTGTTGTCCAAGAGGAAGTCCACCATGTAATCCTCGGTGAACAGTTGCGTGACGGCCGGCAGTTCATCGGCGCCGATTTTCTTGCCGGCGGCGTTGACCTCGTCTTTGCGCTGGGCTTGCCAGAATTGATAGGTCCAGCCGAGGGAGTCGCTGGCGGTGAAGATCGCGGAGGGCAAGGAATCGAGAATACGACGCATCTCGACATGATCCCGCTGGGCGATCGGCAGGTCGAAGATCGGGTCGTCGGAACGGAACACGCTAGGCAAGGTGCGGCTGGCAAAGCGGCAGGCGAGGTCGAAACCATCCTTGGCATTCAGTTCCGGGGCGAGTTCCTCGCAGTCCTCCATCGTCACAGGGACATTCCCCTGCTCGTCGTCTGTGTTGAGGAGGTGATTCTCCACCAGAAAGCGGGTGAAGAGGAGTCGGTGCCATTGCTCGTAGGCAGCATCCTCGGTAAGGCGCTTGATTCCCTGAGTCTGCTTGGTGGCATCGCGTTCATCGCCCAGAGCACGTCCCCGCGCCCGCAGCCGATTGCGCAGCTGCCGCTGCTCGACGGACATGTGCCCACGGTATTCTTTCTCGTGAACCGCCAGATTTTCTAAAGCCGCCCGACAAGCGCGCTCCGCAACCTCGCGGGCTTGCAAAGTTACGCGAGCCAGCTGGTTGCGAAGATCACGAGAAAGAGAGGGCATAGCTCGGTAATGAGAGGATTATTGCAAATGTTGCAAATAGCTTGTGGACAGTTCTTTGTTGATATTTTTTGCTGTCGATTTGCTCATGAGCAATCCCGTTAGCTATTGGTCGGACCAGGCATGGCGAGCGCCTTGACCGCGTCCAGTTAGTTTCAACTGTTGGTTTTCGTCACGCAACTCCCGCATCAGGCGAAACACCTGGTTGCGGTCAAACCGGGTCAAGGCGCGAAGATCCGAGTTGCGCAGCCCGGGCTCATTCGCCCGCGCCTTTTGCCGCAGGACGCTGAGGACGCGGGTCTTGGCTGCTTCCCAATCGGTGCGGGCAATACCCCCTGCGGTCGACTCAGGGAGGAGTCGGCGGCGCAAGTCACGGTGGAGGGTCCAATAAGTTCCACGCCCGGTGCCGCCGCGCTCGAGATACCGGTATTCACCTTCCATGCGACTGAGGGTGGAACGCATCGCGTTCTCGGGGCGTTGGCAGAGGTCGGCCGCATAAACGGTTTCGATCTCGGCATGGCGTGTCAGGAATTGCAAAACCAGCAATTCATCGACGCCGAGAATGCGCCCGCGCTTGCCCTCGCCGGCCACTAAAGACCGGAACTCGGGCGAAAACTCTTGCTTGAGAAGGCTGACGACGATGACCTCGCCAGCTTCGGCAACGGTGGGCGGTTCTTTGCCATCAACGAGGAAGGATTCGTAAACGCGGCCGATGCCGACATTGGAGCGGTTGACCAGGCGTAGCTTGGTCAAGGCATCGACGAGCGCAGGATTCCGCGCCACAGGCGGGTGATGCAGGATATTTTGCGGAGTGACGCCACCAATGAAGCGTCCAGGGTTGGAGATCTCGATCTTGGAGGGAAATTGTTTAACCAAGATCGGCGAGGCCAAGCGGTAGTCGGCGTGGCACATGGCGTTGAGGAGCACCTCGCGCAAGGCCACGGTCGGGTAAGCGCGGACTTCGGCATGCACAAGACCTATCTCGAGAGTGCGGATGGGATTGTCCGGGCTGATGCGGTCTTCAAAAAGACGCAACGCGATGGGCAAGGCCTCGCGACCATCGCGACGGTCTCCGTAAATTGTATCGGACTCCATTTTCAAGTAGGTCCAGACGTAGGAGGTGAAGGCTTCGTGAATGGCCTCGGCTTTGCCGCAAAGCAACAAGCCAGCCCGGTTGAGCGCTCCTTGGCGAAGACACCCGAGGTTGGAGAGCAGATCCTCGTCAGAAAGTTGCAGCATTTCACGGGGCGCCTTCTCCCGTGCAGCAAGATCGCGCAGCGCCTCCATCGCCGAGGGAGAGACCAGCTCGGTCCAAGCACCAGGCACAACGGCAGCGGTGGGATCCGTTTCCGAACGTCCGACCAGCAACTTCTCGCGCATTGATCCCGTCATCGGCTGGCAGTCCGTGCCGATGCGAATTTTAGCGGTGCCTCCGCTATCCGTGTAGAGACCGGCTCCACCGGTGACATGCATGAGGAGTATTCGACCCGTCCCTTCCGGGACGTTTATTTCCTCGAAATCAGGAACGATCTTGGGATCCGTGCGATCGTAGACATTGGTCTTGAGCCGACCCGCATCGACTTCCGCGGGCACACCAAGGATGGCGTCGCTCCGGCCCAAGGCCTGGTTGTTGACGCCGAAAACAACCGTCCCACCGCCGCCGTTGGCGAAACAAACAGCCATTTCGACGACCAGCTTGACCATGTCGTCGAGGCTACGTGCATTCCATTGTTTGAAGTCCAGGTGCTGACTCTCGAGCGAGGAGGCCGGACTATTCTCGAGCCGGTCCAGCAACTGGGCGATTTCGCGGGACGAATGCATGGGGCTTCAGAGTGGCTTCCTCAAACAATGGCCGGACCATCCTTCATGGTCGTCTTGATGGCTGCCTCTGCTTTCGAGAGCCATTCTTTTAACTCTGCTTCGTTTTTGATGGTCGCCGGGGGAAGCAACACGCGTTTGGCCTTCGGTTCGGCCTCGGCGATAGCAGCGGCAAGCGCCGCGCTTACTCTCGTCGGTATGGCATCGATTTGGGTCTTCCACGCAGGGAGATCCGCACTTTGCAAAGCAGACAGCAGTTCCTCGTCGGTGCCCGTCGCGGGGATCGCCCTGGCAACCGCGCCAGCAACAGCAAGCATGGCCTTCTTTTTATCGTCTGCGAGTGATGACCAGACCGGCTGCGCAGCAAGCCGATCAATCTCCTGCTTCAGGGTCTTTTCATACTGTTGATGAGTCTCGCTAAGCGCGTTTCGGAGGGCCTTACCCAAGTCCTTATTGATGGGGGCAACAGGATCCGGGTCATGAAGCAAGCCGCGGTTCTTGATGACGGCATCGAAGGCGGAGCGTTGATCTTCTATACCGGGCAGCCCAGCAACCTCGCCGTAAGCCAAGAGCCTTTTGGTGCGCTCAACAGCGGGCAGTCTCGCCACAATGTTGTCTCCAAGTGATTTCCAGTCATTGGCCAGCCTCGTGAGCGCTTCGGCCTCCTCATGAAGCTTGAAAAGAAGGTCGTTACCACGAAGACCCTCGATCTCAATAATCAGCGGCGACGCCGGTTTCTCGGGTGAAGGCGGTTCACCGCCCGCACGATCTGCCAAACCGCGCATAGTTGAAGCAAAACTCGCTGCGGCGATATCCTCTTCGCCCGGTGAGAATGGATGCCCTACGTCTTTGAAGAGCCTTTTAACGCGCAGTTTCTGCGCAGCGCCCAGCACGGGGTGCTGAATGCGATAGTCGGCCTGATAAATCTTGCGCTGATCGAGCTGCGAAAGACCAATCGACTGCCCATTCAGCTTGGCTGCGAGGTGACCACTTTCAAGCAATACCGCCAAACAGGCGTCGAGACACTCTTTCGGCCATCCATAGGGACTGCCGGTGAACTTCGCATAGATGTCGCTAGCTTTTTTGCCGGGGCCGATAAAGCGGACAAGCTCGGTAGTTACGGGATGCTTGTCGGCATCGCCTGCGTGTCCGACGACTTTGAGCGCATCCGCGTTGCCCTCCTTCGCTTTTTTCCACACGGAGCCCCAATTGGCGGAATCCCCGATCGTGAATTTCGGGTAGAGAGTAGCGAGCGAGGAGTCACAAGCCGCCTGCACCGCTTCTTTCAGTGTGATGACCGGTTGCTCGGCACCGCCCGACAGAAAGACCCGCGCTCCGCTTAAAACACTAGCTAAGGCGTTGTCGGCCTTGCCTTGCTCGTGATGGAGGCGCGTCTTCATTCCGGCAAGAGCCTCGGTGCCCTCTTGTGTGGTCGGTGTTCCCTTGGAGTTGATCGTCTGCTCAGCGGCCATTGATGCAGCAATGGCAGTCTTCAACTCCTGCGCTTTTGTCTTAGGGATAAGAACGTGAACGGTCGGATCCGAAGTGTCGCGTCCTTGGATGTGCTGAATGATGGATTGCTCGATTTCAGTGAACCCGTCACGCACCCAGACAGTGAGGCCATCGCTGGGTGTCGGTGCATCAGCACCATGATGAACCGCCACGGCGCGCTTTTCCTTTGCCTGACCATGCAAGAGTTTAATCCCAGTAAGATCGTCACTGATTGCTTTGGCTAGGAGCTGCCCTCTCTGAGCTGCGATCTGCGTTTCACTGTTGGTGATTGTTGCGAAGCTTCGGCGGTATTCGTTCTCCCACTCGGCACCCACAGTCGTCTGCAAACGATATTCGTCGTCAACGAACATCAATACACCTTCGCTTGCCAAGGCCGTGAGCAACTCCGGCACCTTCTTGGCAATGACCGCTGGCGAATCCTTAAGGTCAGTGGTGAGCAAGTCACCAATATGTTCGGCGGTGGCCCGCACCCCTTGGTCGCTTCCCTGATTGCGGAGTTTGTTGATTAGAAAAACCGTTGCGCAAATCCGGGCGCGTAGCTCACCGTCGGTTTTCTTTTTCTGTTCCTCGATGATCTCCTGGAAGCGGCGTTGCAGCTCATTGCTCATCAACATTTCGGTCGTGAGCTGGTCATAAATGAAGTCGGCGGGAATGACGCTGCCGAGAGGCATATCAGCGACCGCTTTGCACGCCTCGTGAGTAACGCGGAGTTGGTTGCGCATCTGCGCCAGAGTTCCCGAGTGGTCAATGCTGTGCAGGACGTTCTCCCAGAACCTTCGACGGACAGGCAGCAACGGGTAGTCAGCAACGTATGAGTCCGCGTCTTCGTTGCGGCTGGCAATTTTTGTGCTCTTGAGTTGGCGGCTGATCTCACCCGCGTGGTTAGTGATAACCTTCTCGATGTCTTTCTGCTTATCGGGCTTTTTACGCAGAACCACGGTCCGCACGACGTTCTCGACGTCATTGTCTTTGAGGTGAGTTTTATTGGGGAATCGCCCCATTAGCTTCTGCAGCGAGGGTGTTTCGCTCAGGGCGCTCTGCCCGGTGCCGACGAGCATGACGCGACCATCCAACATTTTCTGAATCGCCTCCGCTACTTCTTGAACGTCGTTGGACAGTTTAGGATCGTTATTGATGAACTGCTGGATCTCATCGAGAACCAGGACGGTGCAGGGAATCTTCCCGTCACGCTGCAGAGCGCGACGGATTAAACCGACCATGTCGTCAATCGATACCTCCGTCTGCCTTGCGGGATATTGCGCCAGCATGGCAGCAGCAACAGCCTTGGTATCACCGAGATTGGGGTGAGTTTCGAGGTACGCTTTGTGAAACTCCGCGGAGGTGTAAATCTTAGCGAACTCCTTCTCCGGATCTTTGCCTGCCTTGCGGATGTGTTCCTCGACAACTTCAAGCGTGCCCTCATCACGAAGATCGAGCACGAGACGCGCTATGCTGATTTTCTCAGGAAGGCCGACCGACTGAAAAATGATCCCCAGCACACGCTCACGCACATCACCAGCTTGGGCCTTCAGGGTTCCACCAGCCGAGTGCAGGCCGCCATGCTGCTTGCCGAGCGTAGTCAGTTCTACAAGGAGTTCGGTCACCTCCACAGGCAGTGTCGCATTATTTCGCGCAGTGGTTCCGTCGGAAAATTTGTGGTCAGTCCAAAGATAGCGAAGCACTTTCACCAGGTGCGACTTACCGCTGCCGTAAAAGCCGCTTATCCAAGCGCCAGCCGGCTCCTTACCATCCTTGAAGCTGCCGATGAAACCGTTGAGAATCTTTACCAGACCAGTCTTGTATTCTCCCTCGCAGACGAAGGTTTCGATTTCGTAGCGGAGGGTTTTTAAGTCTTCTTCCCTGTTTTCATTGTTGCTGGAAACACCTTCGTTGAGCAGATGCCAGGACAGCGGATCTTTGTGGAAAACGTCGCGATTTTTCATGGTCATGATTCAGCTGAAATGGGCACGGCGAGGTAATCCCAACCCGTGCGGGCTCCGAGAAAGCGGTAGGTGTTGTCTTCACGCTCCCCAGGAAAAAAGACGACGAGGATACCCGTGAGCCGCGCATCAATGTCGGCGACAAGATCGGAAACGTGGATGAAATCGAACAGTTCCATAAGGCCACGAAGAGCAAAAACGGTCTTCACGCGCCGATCTTCAGGGACATTGGCGACCGCTTGGTTGATGCGAAAACTTAGGAACTTGATGTATTCAGGGCGGGCGTAGTCTTCAAGAATCTCGGGCGTCTCGAGGCAGGTATTCTTGGTGTCGTCATCAAAGGTGTCGATCCAGTCGGCGAGAGTTCGTTGGAGGTCGATAAGCACCCACTCCAGGCCAGCTTCGGTGGTGGCCATCTCAAACTCTGGAAGTCTCAGAGCAAGACGCCTTTCCTCTTCGGGCGGGTAGACGGCAAACCAAACGCGCTGGTTGAGAGCTAACCCAGGCCGCAAAGGCATGGACACCTGCTTGCGATAGGCGTTGAGAAGCTGGTCAGTGCGAGCCATGGACGAGGTTGATTTCCTGTTGGGTGAGCAGTGGGGAGAAATCGATGTCAGTGACACCACCTCCACTCCGAAGGCGAAGCCACCCGCGGCTCGCGCCCTGGTGAAGCCAGGATGCGACTGCCGTCGGGGAGACGTTAGCCAGCGCCGAGAAAGTGGAGTTAAGCAGAAACTCACCGCGGAGGCCGCGTAGCCAGCCAGCAAACATGGCGTAGCAGACAGCACCCATCCTCGCCTGGGGAAGGGTGCGAGTTTTTTTAACTCGTCCCTGCAAATGCCCACAATTCGTCCAGGTCGTGTTGACGTTCTGAGCGAGCGATTTCTTCATCGCATCGCTGAACGCCCCCGGAAACTTATGCTCAAGTTGATCCTCCATTTCCTTCCTCGGGATTACCTCACCGGGCTTCTTTTCGCGCAAAAGCTCAAAGCTCGCTCGTAGCTGGGCGTCGCGGCAGTAAGTGCAAATCGCCGCCATCAAGGGCAAAGATGCAGGATCGTCCCGTCCGATCTTGCGAAGAACACGAAAGAGAGCGCGCTTGTTTTCCAGGCTGTATAGCTCCAGGAGATGGCGAAAACTTTTCTGACGGCTGGAGAACGTGGGTTTTCCAATCGCGTTGTCTTCCTCAATCGCTCGACCGAAGTCCTCGCGGGTCGCGTATTCCGGGAGCAGCTCGTGCAAGGTCTTAAGTTCCCCAAACATCATGGACCGAGCCATGTGCCCGCCGGTCCGATTTGGTGAGAAGCCGAAAACCTCCAGGTCGCGTGCCTGGTGGTCTTTCGGTTTGGGCTGATCAAGGGCTGTGAGGGAGGGCATTACTTCAAAAACGTCTCTGTAGACTTAAAGAAGCGAGAAACGGTTGGCGAGCCGCTTCCGACAACTTTGTGGGTCATAAGCGGCAAGGCCACTGTGGCGAGCGACTTGTGACGAGGTAGGACTGCGTTACGGTCATTCCAAACTCTTCTAATCGATCGGATTACCGATGGGCAGGCCGCAGCGTTCGGTGCGACTACGCTTTGCGCAACTTAAAGCTCACTTCGTAGCGGTAAAAGTCGATGCCTGAGACTTGGGACAAAGCGCGCCTTAAACGCTGGTCGTCCTCGTGCGCGATAATGACGGCCGACACTGTCTGGCCTTCTTCGGCCAACTCATCTTTCACATAGCTCATGTAGCGCAGGGTTTGGCCGACAACGGCGTCGCTTGCCCGCCCCTTCTTCAGCTCTACAACCAGGAGACGCTTTTTGTCTTTGCTGATGGCGAGGATATCCAAGGGGCCAGTGTCGGTCTGGTATTGCTGTGCTTTCTCGCCATCCTCTTCATAGATAACGAAGTCTTTGCCTAGTTCGGTGCGCTCCCAGTTTTCCACGAGGAAGTCTTCAAGGTGCTCTTCGAGGGCAAATATGGCGGCGTCTTCTACGGTCGCGTCGGTGGAGATGATCTTTGGTGCAGATGCGCCACCGATCAGCTGCTCGATCTCCTTGGCATGATTGGTAACGTTGCTCACTGTGCCAATAGAGCCAGCCGAATGGCGAAGCGAATCACTCATGGCTGCGCGCGGCACACTTACTGGCAACCATGTGACTTGGCGGCGATGCGGTAGAATTTTGTCGGGTTCGTAGCGGTAGTCGCCGGCCACTTCGCCAACGCGGTAGGTGCCGGTGCCGTCCGGACACAGGACAATGTCCCCTTTGTTGATCCCCTTTGATACGGTCCAGAGGGCACCGCAAGCCAAACCCGCGCTGATACGGCTTTTGTCGGGGTGGTTGGACAAGAAAATCGGAATGAACTCTTTGTTAAATTCGCGCCACGACTCGGGGAGTTTTCCGGTTAGGTCTTGATTCATGTCAAAGCCTGCGCCGATAAAGCCCCCTTTCAGACATTCTTCTGCGTGGGAACTCTTCCTGCCCAACATAACGCGGTAGTATTTTTTCATACGTCTGGCTGGCTGCTTTGATTCATTGGTCTTGGTGAGTGACGTCTGCGTGAAGGTTCTTAGCCACGTTTGCGAGTGTCGTTATTCATTAGCAAGCAGCCTAGATGGAAGCTAACCCCACTGCGCGAAGATAGCTGTAGGTTTTGTCGTAGTAGGCCGCAGAGCGGGTGGGATCTCGTTCATCGCCTTCGGGCACAAAAATGGCCATGCCTTGGCGGGCTCGCGTGAGGAGCACGCGGTAGGCGTTCAAGAGGTATTGCCTGGCTTCGAGCTTGTGGACGTTTTGCCAGCGGCTGCCGCGGAAGCTGTGGTAGTTCCACCCGTCACCAACATGGCGTAAGTCGGCATCCCAGGTGACGCAGGCCCAGTCGAGTTCGAGACCCTGCACCTGAAACTCGGTGGCGGCGTCTTCCATGTAAAAGCTGGATCGCGTATCCGTGGCATCGTTGAGAAACCAGTGGATCGGATTCACATCAACGCGGACATCAATGGCGTGGGGCTTGAGTCGTTGAGCGGAGGACGAGGCAACCACGCCAAAACGTTCGGAGCCTCGGGCTTGGGCGCGTATCCACTCCTTGGCGGCCGTGAGATCGCGAGTCACGACGATCGGATACCGGCTCTGCATCTCCTGAAGGATGCGGGAGGCTTCGCCCTGCTCGCAGTCGAGGACGGCTTTGACGAATTTCGACACATTTTCTGCGCGAAAGGAGCGCATGGAAACGGAGAGATGTAGAGAGCTGTCTGTCTGAATGTGGGCGGCGCCTTGCAGGTGCTCGAGAGCATGGCCAGCTGCGTATTCAGAGTCGGTCAGGTCCGGGGAGACGTAAACATGCCAATCCGGGAAGCCTTTGCGGACGGCCTCGAGCCATGCGGAAATCCCGGCTTCGCCGCGGTTAATCTCCTGGCCACCGCCGACCAGACAGATGATCACGGACCAGTCTGGGTGGCGGTCCATGTAAGAGATGAGGAATTCGGGTTCAGATTGCGTGAAGCCGGGACGTTTCTTTTTGCGGGCCATGAAGTCGGCCGTCATGGCTTGGTCCCAAGCGCGCTGGGCCTCATCGAAGATGACCACGCGGTCGGCGGGAGGTGCCTCGAGGTCACGGAGTCCGTCGTCGCGGAAGTGGTGCACATTCTGAATGAATGCCTTCACTTTCTGCTTCACGACACCTTTGCGAGGTTTCTTCGCTTGTTGTTGGGCCAGCCGTTCAACTTCGTCGCGGGTGAGGGCTTCGCGTAAGACTTCGACGAGAGGGCCGTTGCCGGAGAGAAAGACGGCGTGGGTGGAGGATGAGTCGCGTTTTTGGGTGGCCACATTGAGGCCGACCAAAGTTTTGCCGGCGCCAGGCACGCCGGTCACAAAGATGATGAGCTTTTGCTTTTCGCGGGCGGCTTGGTCGATGAGTTCCTCGACTCGAGCGGACGTGATGCTGAGGTTACGGGCACCGGCATCGTGTCGTGCGATGGCATCAACTGAGTGTCGGGAGTAGAGGCTTTGCGCCGCCTCGATGATGGTCGGCGTCGGCTGATAAGGGGCGCTGCTCCATGCGTCTACCTCAACTGTCGGCTGGGCATACTTACTGAGCGCAAGTTCGAGGATCTTGCGCAGCGAGTCAGGGTTGGCGCGAACCGGCGGATGAACTCCGTCCGGGTGCGACTCCGGGAGTGCGTCATCGGTATCCTTGGACTCCGTGGCAACAAGGATAGGGACGATGGGTGCTGCGTGGCTGGCTTTGTGAAAGTTTTTGAGATCGAGGCCGTAGTCCCAGGCCTGATTGAGGTGAGAGCGCTGGTGACTCCCCTCGCCTACTTTGAATTCGATCGGGAAAAGGACAGTGGGCGTGACCAGAACGGCATCAATGCGGCTTCCGATCCGAGGGACGTCGAACTCGAGGTGAATACGGCCGGATAGACCGGCCAAACTACGTTGCAGAATCTCGATCTGAACTTCCCACGCATTGCGTTGCTTGATCTCGAGCGCAAACTGCCCATGAGAGGCCATGGAGCCGAGGATAGAGTCCGGTGAAGCAGCCAGAAAGTCGGCTACCTCCGCCGAGTAGTAGGCGGACGGCGTCGCGCGCCGGTCGGATGCTACTGAGAGTGACTTCGTCATGGGAAAATCTGAAATGCCATTGTGATTTGAGAGCATCGAGGCGGCGGTGACGAGTCATTGAGGCAACTTTGTGAGTCATAAATCGGAAACAGAACGTGCACAGGCACTTGTGCATCCACAGTGGTAGCGCTAGGTCCAACGACAACCTCGACGCCATGGGGAGATTCAGCAGAGACTGATGTCTCGACCATGCACTTTCTTTTTGAGTATCTGTCGGCAAGCGAACTCTCGAGGGAGACGAGGGAGCTTTTTGTCTCTGCGGTTCGTGATCCGAGCACGGGTCTCGAAGTGCAACTCGGCAACTTTCTGACGACCTCGACGTCACGTGTGATTACCGGGCCGAGCCTGTCTCCCGCAGTCGCGGTGATGTGCTGGGGACAGAGCTGTGATCAGGTGGTGTTCGCCAAACTGATCTCAACTGTAAACGGTCTGCAGATCTTGGGCGCGGATTGGAACACGGAGGGCATCGGCGGTGATCGGGAAACCGGTGAGGGCGCTTTCTGGGTGAGTGGCTTCCCCAAGGGCTATGCGGGGTTGGACCCCGTTACGATCTACAAGGAGATCAGCACGACTTCGAGGATGGACAAGGTCCGGTCCATGCTGAGCGCTTGGCAGAAGTATCTTGTGGAGCCTGCGGCGAAGAACGACCCGCTCTCATTCGTGGTAGTAGCCGTCGCCCAGAAGGAAAACGAAGCTCGAGAGATCGTGAATGCGGTGATCAGAGGAATACGGAGTGAGTTGCTCTGAGTGAGGTTCGCTGCAGCGGTGGGTCTAATCGATTCACTCCAAAATCTTTTCATCGATTGGATC
>JAGYJE010000028.1 GCA_018402305.1 Puniceicoccaceae bacterium
TCGCCGAGCTCAGGTAGGCCACCGTGTCTTCCCGAACACAAACCTCAAACGGTTCGCTACTTCCCTCCAGATCCCCTAGATGTCTCGAAAAATGTGTCTTAAGCTCGCTAATTTTGACCTTCACCCGGTCAAGATGAGCTTTCGCTATGACCAAGTCAACCAAGACTGATGCGAGGAGTTTTTTCCAAGTTGATAATCACTCAGGACGGTAGATTGAGCTCCAGAGCAAAGGATCGCGGCAAGGTAGCTTCCCGCTGCCCGGGATCCGGATCAGCCCGTGAGTTGCTGGATGATCTCGACGATGGGCAGGAAGAGTGCGATCACGATGAAACCAACCACAACCGCCAGGAAGACGATCATGACGGGCTCGATGATCGAGGTGATCCCGGCCACCGCGTTATCCACGTCTTCGTCGTAGTTATCCGCTACACGATTGAGCATCTCCGCGAGTTCACCGGTCTCCTCACCCACGTCCACCATGCTGGTAACCATATTCGGAAAAACCTTTTCCCGCTCCATCGGTTTGGCCAGCGATTCCCCATCGCGGACCGCGTCATGAATCCGCGAGAGCGCAGTTTCATAAAACTTATTCCCGGTGATATCTTTCGTGATGGTGATCGACTGGAGGATAGGGACGCCACTGGAGAGGAGCGTGCCAAAGGTGCGGGTGATCCGGGCGATGTTCACCTTGCGCACAAGGTCGCCAACCTTAGGCAGATTAATGGACAGCCAGTTGAAAATCTTGGAGCCGAAAGGCGTGTTTTTAAAAAACCGGAAACCGACGACAAAGGCAACCACGAGGCCGATTGAAATCACAATGTTCTCGCGCATGAAGTTACTAATACCAACGACGAGCTGCGTTGGGCCGGGCAGTGCCGCACCGTCCAACATGTCGGCGAAAATCGCTTCAAACTTGGGGACGACCACCACCATGAGGAGGGCCACGATAGACACGGCCACGCCGACAACGACGATTGGGTAGACCATCGCTGCCTTGACCTTTTTCTTGGTCTTAATCGACTTCTCCATAAAGCCCGCGAGACGTGAAAGGACAACGTCAAGCACACCCCCGGCCTCACCGGCCTTGACCATGTTAACAAAAAGACGGTCGAAGATCTTTGGATGCTGGGCAAGACCGTCGGAGAACGAATTCCCGGACTTCACCTGACCGGCAATTTGCTCGAGCACTGCCTGGAAGCGAAGATTCTTCTCCTGGCGGATCATCACCTCCAGCGCTCTGAGAAGCGGCAATCCCGCATCGAGCAAAGTGGCCAACTGGCGTGTGAAGGTGGTTAACTCCTCCGGTTTGATCACCTTACCGAAGTTGATGCCCTTACTTTTAGCCTTTGCCTTGCCCTTCGTCGCGGCCTTCGTCGCGCTTCCGCCGCTGGTTGCAGCCACCTTTGTCGGCATGAGACCAGAGGCCGTCAGCTTTGCGCTCGCCTCGTCTTGGCTGGCGGCTTCAACCGTGCCGGTTTTCTGTTTTCCGTTGGCGTCAATCGCCGTATATTTGAATTTTGCCATGGGGAGTTTTGGGTTAGGTGTATTTCAGAACTTCTTCAATCGTGGAATTGCCGTCAAAGATGGCGCGTAAACCGTCGTCACGCAAGCTTCTCATGCCTTGCTCAAGCGCTTTTTGCTTGATGGTGAGTGTGGGTGCCCGCTGGTTAATCAACTCGCGGATCGCGTCGGAAACGACGATCATCTCAAAGAGCCCGATCCGGCCGCGGTAGCCAGTACTGCTGCACTCCGCGCAACCATCCCCGTAGTAGAAGTCTTTATCCGCGATTTCCAGTGGGTCGACGTCGAGCATCTCGATGAGGTCCTGACCGGGTTCATAGGCGGTCCGGCATGTTGGGCAGATCCGGCGAACCAGGCGTTGGGCGAGAATGGCTTCGAGCGAAGCGGAAATCAGAAAGGGTTCGAGCCCCATATCGATGAGACGTGTCACGGCACCGGGTGCATCGTTGGTGTGCAGAGTGCTGAGCACAACGTGTCCCGTCAGGGAGGCTTGCACGGCAATCTGCGCGGTCTCCAAGTCACGAATCTCGCCGACCATGATTTTATCGGGGTCTTGCCGGAGGAAGGCGCGGAGTGCACGGGAGAAGTCCAGCCCAACCTGGTGATTCACCGCGACCTGCATGATGCCGTCAATCTCGTATTCAACAGGGTCTTCGGCGGTCAGGATTTTTGTCTCGACGTCGTTCACCTCGCGAAGCGCGCTGTAGAGTGTCGTTGTCTTACCGGACCCCGTGGGCCCGGTCACGATGAAAATACCGTTGGGTCGATCCACCAAACTACGGATCGTCTTCAAGATGTCGTCCGGTAAGCTGAGCGCCTCCAGGTCCAGATTGACCACTGACTTATCCAGCACCCGGAGCACGACCGATTCACCGAACTGCGTCGGCAGCGTCGATACACGCAAATCCACGGGACGCCCCGCAATGGTCATTTTAATCCGACCATCCTGCGGAATCCGGGTCTCCGAAATATTCATATTTGAGAGCACCTTCACCCGCGAAGTTACGGGCACTGCGAGGTTTCTGGGTGGGGGCGCCATTTCATAGAGCGCCCCATCGATCCGGTAGCGGATACGGAACTCTTTTTCGAACGGCTCAAAGTGCACGTCCGATGCCTTATCTCTGATCGCTTGTTGGAGAACAAGATTAACGAAACGAATGATCGGCGTCTGGTTCGCCATATCCGTCAAATCACCCTCCGACAACTCATCGCCCAATTCGTTGAAACTATCACCCATTTCACCGAGAATGTCATCGATCGAGGAGTCCTCCTCACCGTAGGTGTCAACGAGTAGCCTCTCGATACTCGCAGGGTCGCCGACCACGATGGTGATATCTTTATTGAGCGAAAAGGTAAGATCATCAATGATCGCCGGATTAAACGGATCTTGGGCCAGCACCTGCAGCGAAACAGCGTCCACCTTGTAAGGAACGACCGCATACATGCGGGCGACGCTCGGCTGTATGGAGGCAGCAACTGCCTCATCGATAGTCTTGGGCAGCGTATCCAGATATTCATAGCCGAGGAAGCCGGCGATCGCTTCGAGTATAGGCCCGCGTTCGACGACCCCCGAATCAATGACGGCATCCGCCAGCGACTTACCGGTGTGCAGGTGAGACTCATTGATCTCGTCCAACTGTGCATCATCCAGTAGCTTCGCTCCTTTTATAATTTCGTAAACAGTATCGTTGTGGTCTTCGAACATCGAGGCTTGGTCTCTAAATCTCGGGTTTAAACAATGGGTTCGTCTTTAAAGTTTTGCACCACTCCTAATCAGCCGCTCGCGCAAGGCCGGCGCATCCTGTGACTTGGCAAGGGCTTCCTCCGCAGTGATGAGGTCGCGGTTAAAGAGGCTGAGCAAGTGGGCATCCAGACTGATCATGCCAAGGCTGGCGCCTGTCTGAATATCGGAAGCAATCCGAAACGTCTTATTTTCGCGGATGAGTTGAGCAATGGAAGTGGTCGTCACCATGATCTCAAAGGAGGCGATTCGCCCGCCACCGGTCTTGCGGCAAAGCACTTGAGAAATGACTGCAACAATGGAGGCGGCCAATTGGGTACGCATCTGGTCTTTCATTTCAGCTGGAAAGGCGTCAACAATCCGATCCACTGTGCGAGCGGCGCCCGTCGTGTGTAGCGTCGCAAAAACAAGGTGTCCCGTTTCCGCAGCACCCACGGCAGCTTCGATTGTCTCCAGATCACGCATTTCCCCCACCAGAATAATATCGGGATCCTGGCGCAGCGCTCCGCGGATTGCTTCTGCAAAACTGGGCACATCAACACCGACCTCACGCTGGGTCACAATGCACCGCTTATGCTCGTGAAAATACTCGATCGGATCTTCAATCGTAATGATGTGCCCGTCAAGGTGCTCATTGATCCAGTTGACCATCGAGGCCAGCGTCGTCGATTTGCCCGAACCCGTCGGCCCTGTTACGAGGATCAATCCACGGGGCCGACTGATCAACTCCTTGATCATATCCGGAAGCCCAATTTCGCTGAGGCCAAACAGATCATTCGGGATTTGCCGCAGCACCAAACCATAGGAACCTTTGGCGCGGAGCACGCTAACCCGGAAACGAGCCTTATTTCCGTGCGCAAACCCAAAATCCGCCCCCCCCTTTTTACTTAATGACTCCTGCTGAGAACTTGGGGTAATCGCCTTCATCAAATTTTCAGTGTCTGCCGGCGTCAGCTTAGGCCCATCCACCGGCGCCATGGCTCCGCTGATCCGAAGGGTCGGCGCCTGATTGACCTGCAAATGCAAGTCCGATGCGCCTTGTTCGCACATCAACTCAAGCAGGTCATTCATTTCGTAGCTCATTTTGGCAATTCGGTTTTATTAAGGGGATCACTCAAAGGCGCGTCATCGGTCCTTGTATGGGGAGTCAGAATTTAGATCGAATCGGATACGGTGGCGTGCAGTACCTCGTCCGGCGTCGTGACCCCGGCGATGACTTTGCGGACACCATCCTCCCGCATATTACGCATGCCCATTTCCCGGGCTTTGCTGCGGAGCGCGACGAGGCTGGCTTCCTCGTAAATCATTTGCTGGAGCTCTTCGTTCACGTTAAACATCTCGAAGATCCCGACCCGCCCGCGGAAACCGGTGCCGCTGCACTTCTCGCAACCCGCCCCCTTCATGAAGGAAGCATCGGTTGTCTCATCGAGACGTATCCCGAGGGAATTGAGAAGCCGTTCGTCGTGCTCGCAACTGGCCCGGCAGTTCGGGCAGTTTCGACGAACCAAGCGCTGAGCCAGAACAGCACGCACCGCCGCAGCGACGAGAAAGGGCTTAATGCCGATGTCAATAAGCCGGCTGACGGCACTGGGGGCATCGTTGGTGTGAAGCGTGCTAAAGACCATGTGGCCAGTGAGGGCTGCATTGATCGCGATCTCCGCCGTTTCTTTATCGCGAATTTCCCCGACCATGATAATATTGGGCGCTTGCCGAAGCATGGAGCGCAATGCGGCCGCAAAGGTCATCCCAACATCGCGGCGGACCTGCACCTGGTTAACGCCCGCCATTTCATACTCGACGGGATCTTCCACCGTGATGATCTTCCGGTCCGGATGGTTGATGTAGTTGAGAGCCGAATACAACGTGGTTGATTTACCCGAGCCGGTGGGTCCGGTGACGAGGAAAACACCGTCCGGCAAAGCGATGATCCGCTCAAAGTAGGCTTGGTCGTCACTAAAAAAGCCCAGTTGAGGCAGGCCGAGCTGGAGGCTCTCCTTATCCAGAATCCGCATGACGATACTCTCACCGAACGCCGTGGGCAGGGTGGAAACACGCAAGTCGATCACTTTGGCGCCGACTTTGATGTTAATCCGTCCATCCTGCGGGACCCGTTTTTCAGCGATGCTGACATTCGACATCAGCTTGATCCGCGAAACAATCGAGGGCTGAAGGCGCTTTGGCGGATTTTCCACCTCATGCAACACACCATCAATCCGGTAGCGCACACGGAAGCGCTTTTCCAGGGGCTCCATGTGGATATCCGAAGCACGCCGCTTGAGAGCCTCCGAGATGACCATGTGCACATACTTAATGATGGGCGCTTCCTCCTCGCTTACATTATCCGCGGTGGGGAGCTCGATCTGCTTCGGCGCATCCGGGTCCTCCTCCATATCAGAGAAAATAGCACTAACTTCGCTCGCCTTGGCGCCTTCATAGTATTGATGGATCGCTTTCTCAATAGCCTCAAGGGGCGCAACCCGACTTGTAATGGAGCGCTTGATGACGTGACTGATGCTATCAATTGCATCCATGTCGAGCGGGTCGGCAATCGCCAACTCCACCTCAGTCTCATCCGCCTCCAGCGGAATCACTTTGTAGCGATTTGCCAGTTCGAAAGGAACGATTTCCAGCGCCTCCGTCGACACACGGACGTCGGCCAGGTTTACAAGCTCCATATTGAACTCTTCACCCAGCACCTGAGCGATCTGCAATTGCGAGACTTCGCGATCGGCAACCAGGGCTTCCAGCACTGCGGTATCCTCGTCACCATCGTATCCGGCTTCGATGACTTTGGCCCGAACCGTGTTGATGGTGCTCTCTTCGAGCATCCCTTTGTCAGTTAATAATTGGAGAACAAAATCGTCGGCGGAAGTCACAGATAGAAAAGTTTTGGTTGGGGCTTAAATGTGAATGGGTTGCTAGCGGGCGACACTCATGAGGAATTCCGCATTGGTGCTGGTCTTTTTGATCCTTTGTATGAGCATTTCCATAGCGTCTGTGGACGGTAGGCCTTTCATCGCCCTACGCAATGAATAAATTTTAAGCATTTCGTCGGGATGGTAGAGCAGTTCCTCCTTACGCGTGCCACTCCGGTCCATACTGAGCGCTGGAAAGACGCGTTTATCAGAAAGCCCCCGGTCTAAATGGAGCTCCATGTTACCGGTGCCCTTGAATTCCTCAAAAATCACCTCATCCATCTTACTCCCGGTTTCGACGAGCGCCGTCGCTATAATGGTCAGGCTGCCGCCGTCCTCAATATTCCGCGCGGAACCGAAAAAACGCTTCGGCTTTTGCAGCGCATTGGCTTCGACCCCGCCGGAGAGAATCTTGCCGCTGCTCGGCATCGTGGTGTTGTAGGCACGGGCCAATCGAGTGATCGAGTCAAGGAGGATGATGACATCCTTGCCAACCTCCACCATGCGGCGGGCTTTCTCGATAACCATCTCAGCGGCGTGCACATGACTCTCCGCAGCCTCGTCAAAGGTTGAACTGATCACTTCGCCCTGGACCTGCCGGCGGAAGTCGGTAACCTCCTCCGGGCGCTCGTCAATCAGCAAAATAATGAGGTGCGCATCCGGGTAGTTTTTCTGGATTGAATTGGCCATGCCCTGCATGAGCACGGTCTTGCCCGTGCGCGGCGGCGCCACGATCAGGCCACGCTGGCCGAATCCGACGGGCGTCAGGCAGTCGACGACCCGCATCGACAGGTTATCCCATTTCGCAGCTGAATCCGCCTCCATGAGGATACGCGAGGTCGGGTAGTAGGGAACACGCTCGGTAAAGGGTACGACCTCACTCAAAGTTTCGGGATCGCGGTCCATGACCGATTCGATACGCACGACAAAGGGGCAGGACTCCCCTTCCCGACGCGGATGGAGCTGCGCTTTCACGATATGCCCGCGTTGCAAGCCGTAGTGCTCGATGAAGGCCTGCGGGACGTACGCACTGAGTGCTTTGACCCGGTAGCTGTCACGCTCATAAACCAGCAATCCACCGTCTTCATCCTCCATCAGTTCCAGAATACCGGTCGTCTCAATGGCTACCTTTTGCTCAGCCTTTTTAGCGACCACGGCGTTGATTAACTGATCGCGACTCGGGGCATGATTGAATTGGATGTCCAGGCTGGCCACCTCTTCACGCAGCTGGGGCAGCTCCAGGTTATAGAGACGCACGTAGTCGAGCGTTTCGCCGATTCCAGAGCGCAGGGTTTCGGCCAAAGCACCCAGCTCATCGCGGTTACCGAGCAAGTCCCAGTCGAGCAGCTCTCCAAATTCGATCGGCGTATCCTCCTCGCGATCGCGCTTCCCTTTGTTTTGCCATCGGTTTTTGCCGCGCTTGCGCTTCGGGTTATTTTTCTGATTTTTGTTGAATTTATTATTTCCAGAATGCCCCGACCCTCCTTGGTTGCCCTGGTTACCCTGGTTGCCCGGATGCCCCTTGGGGCGGTCATTCGGATGCGCTTGATGGGCGCCTTTACCCTGCGGTCCGGAGCGCTGCCAGCCCTCATGTCTGACCGGATCGGGATTTTCGCCCCGATGCTCCGACGGGCGCTTCCCGCGACCGTCCTCTGATTCCAGCTGAGCGCTGGATTGACGGGAGGCAGGGGCCGAGGCAGGGGCCGAGGCAGGGGCCGAGGCAGGACCCGGCGAATAAGCCCTCTCCGCCGCCGGCTCCTTTGCCCGCTCCTGGGGCCGCCCCTTTGGCGCATCGGATCGCTCGCCTTCCTTAATTTTGTCGACAGCGATGTCCGCACTGAAGGTTACCTCGTCATCGCCATCATCCGACTGGCGTTTCCTCGAAGACGAGCCAGTGGCGATCTCCCCGGGCGTGAACATATCCCCCTGTGCCGGATCACCTGCTATCCCCTCAGCACGCTTTTTCACGCTTCGCTTTTTAGCTGCTTTTTTAGCCGCTTTTTTCGCGGCCTTTTTAGCCACTTTTTTGCGGGGCATCGTGGTTTCTGCTGCCGCGCTCGCATTTTGCGGCAGATGATTGGTCTCTTCTTCAGAACTCATTACTTTACGTAGTGTGGCAACCAAGCTTGGCCACCTTTTAGATATTCGATCATTGCGAGGGCATTATTACCCTAAGCTTCCAGAGCCTCTTAAACCTGGGAGATTTGTTGGATAAGTCGGGTGGTTTGTCGTTTCAGAAATTCAAGGCTTCCGGCGTTGGATATAAGAAAATCGGCCAATTCAGTTTTTACCTCCAGAGGCATCTGCTGGGCGACGCGCTGAGCGATCTCTGCGGCGGAATAGCCTCGTGCGACCATCCTGTTTTCAACCAGCTTTCGGGGACAAAAAACACAAACGGTTAAATCAAACTGACTTTCAAGCCTTTTTTCGAAGAGCAAGGGGATTTCCACCAGACAGTGCCGGTCACCTGTCTCTGCCAGCATGGAGGACCAGCGCTGCCGAACCATGGGCTGCAGCTTCGATTCGAGCCAGCGAAGTTCCGAGGCATCCTGAAAAACCCGCGCAGCGACCGCCCGGCGATCAATCCGCCCCTCTTTGCTGAATATCCCCTCTCCCCAACGTGCGCCCAGGGCTTGCTGAAGGCTGAAATCTTCTTTCAGCAGGGCTCGGACGATGGCATCCGCCTCGATGGTCTGCCATCCCGCTTCACGGAAAAAGCCCACTACCGTCGTCTTCCCGCAACCCATACCTCCGGTTAGTCCAACGTTCATAGTGACAAAACAGAGCCGAAAGTGAGGAATTTCATCGTGGCGGGGCGCCGACCTACAATTTCAAGGCGGCTTCCATGAACGATTCGACGGTCCAGCTGGCACCCTCCTTGCGGAAGGCCACGCGCCCGTTGGCGTCGACCAGGAGCGTCGCCATCGTGTGGTTGATCGTACCATCCTCCTCAATTGTCAATATCCCGAACTGACGCAGCAGATCATCGACGACGGTCTGGTCACCCGTCAGGAGATGGAAGTTGGTACCCTCCATGCCGTAACCATCAGCATATTGGTTCAGGACGCCTGGCGAATCAAACTCAGGGTCGAAAGTAATAGTGACAAACTGAAGTGCCTCCATCCCGGCTTCCCTCGCCAAATCCTGCATCTGCGCCATGCGAGAGCTGGAGGCCGGGCACATGGTGGGCATGGTGCATCGGGTGAAGATAAAATTCAGGACAAAGGGACGTCCCTGCAACTGGCGGATTTGCAAAAAATTCCCGCGCTGATCAATCATGGCAAAGTTCGGGATATACTCGCCCTGCCGCACGAATTTGCGTCGGCTGAGGCTGGCTGTAGCCCGGTGTAGTTGCTCGTTCACATCGCGTGCCGCCTTGGCCCCGAGGCCGTCTACGGGAAAAATCTGCTCCAGATTCCAGCGTCCGCCATAAAATGCGGCGTTTGCTCGAATGCTGCGCCCCTCATAGCCGATCGCCAGATCCCCGACGCCAACCCGAAAAGCCTGCCGGCTCCCCACCGTGAGCTCCGGATCCTCAGAGGCGGTCAACTCCAGCTCGAAGGAACGGCCCTCCGGTGAGACGGACAAGACCCGGCCTTCCACAGCTGATGCCTGCAGCGCACCGCTCACAGCCAAGCCAAAAAATCCAAAAAAAACGAACACAGGGCAAAAGGACGCGACTTTCATACTGAACGCCTAAACTCGCGGGTCGCTCCTGGCAAGCGTTGGCGAAAAAGTTTTTTTCGCCCAGCTCCCGTCACGCTGCCGCTTCGCCCAAAGCCGCCCGTCGGCCCCCAGGGCAAAGAGGTGTATCCATTCGTTTTCCACCAGTTGACGAACAGATTCCTGCCGCGCCAGAATGGCATCCAACACCTCTGGCTCAGCGGCGATACAAGCATGCAGACGAAGTGGCTCGTGCACGAGTTTTTCGCCGTCGTGCACCGACTGAAAGGGCAAGCCCGGGCGCAGGTCATACTCGTTCCCCAGGGCCACGCCAATCCCGCCGACCACGTTGTGGATCGATTTGTGCCCGCTGCCGAAGTGGGCATTATCCGTCGCCGAAGCGTAGTATTGCAGATTGATCCAGCTGCCCACAACGAGTGGGCCGCTCAAAATAGACTCCAAGACCCATCCCCCGGGATCTTTCTCGGCCGAATATTCATGAAGAAAAACGCGCCCCTTGAGGTCCGCCCCAGCCGTCCAGGCCCGCGGCGCCACGATAAAGCCGGCATTGCCCGCCAGCGCCCATTCGGGGCGCACCTGTGACCAGTCACGGCTTCGGGAGCGCACCGCGTTGAGAACGGCCCGCTCTGACGCCGCAGTTCCCAGGCGGACCGCCCGCTCCATAGAGCAGAGCGCGCCCGCTTGCTCTAAGGAACCCCGAAGCCGGTCCATCACAGCGGGATCCGCAGCCGATTCGTCAAAGAGTGTTACCGCATCAGTCGTTGTGTTGTGGAGCCCTCCAATAAAGACGGTATCTTCCGGAATGCCCACTTTGCGGTCCGCCAGCGCCGCCCGCACATCGGGCTGATTGAGCAATGCGGCGGCGAGGCGCGCGTTGGCATCACCCGCATGTCCGCCACAGGCCCCGCAATCCAGCCCTGAGGCGTAGGGATTGTTGCGGGTCGCGCATCCGTGCCCACAAAACAAAACGACACGGCCAAAGTTCTCCAAAAGCCCGAGGCCGCGCAAAATACCCTCGGCCAAATCACAGCGCGCATCCAGCGGCAAGGTATCCAGGAAATCCGGAGCCCCCCGATCCGTCACGGTCTTCCCGCCCAGACCGAAGGCATCTTTCACCAACTCCACGCCGTAACTAAGCCCCATTGTTTCCACAAAGGTAAAGCACGATGAAGCGGCCTCCTTGAAGCGTTTCCAGGTGCGCTTGCTCTCCCGCGCATCGACCCGTTGAAATAGCAGCTGATCAAACTCAGATGCCTCGATGCCCGCCCGGCTATCCACTGTGCGTACCGGCGGGATGAGTAATACCGGGCATCGCGCCTGCCAACCCCCTAAGCCGGGAACGCTGTGCTCGATCGGCAAGCCGAAGAACCCGGCAAACCCGATTGTTTGGATCGAGGCTCCGGTCGATTCCAAAGAGCGCCGAAATACCTCCGAGCGCACATCAATACAAAAGACCGCCTGCACATCCGGGCGCTCACCGGTCGAGCCCGCGACTCTACACGGCTTCAAGCTAAAGCGCAGAGTTTCCTCAAAGCTGTGCTCCAGAGCGCCCTGCCAGACGAGTCGTTGCGCCAGATCGAAGGGGATGGGCAGCGATCCATCTTCGGTGATCGCCTCTTCCAGATGCCGTTGCCAGCCGAGCAAACGGCCCGTATCTGCCCCATGGATTGAAAACAGCGCCAGATCATAACTCAGCAATATGGCCAATAGTTGAAGCAGCGAAGACCCCACCTCCCCGCGCAGTTCCAACTCCCGGTCTTTATAACGCAAGTGCCCCGCCCAACCTGGCAGTGTCATGAGGATGCGGTAGAGCAGCGCCTCAATCCGGTTCTCCGGAACCTCCAACGTCGTCACCGCAAGCGCCAAGACCGCCCCCGGTTCGTCCGGCAAGTCCGCAACGAAGCGCCGAAACCCCAACAATCCATTCAGCTCCGGATTTCGGTCAATCGCAGCGGCCGCCTTCCACCCACTGTACAAACTCAAGTCCTTCCAGGGAAATTTCCACGAAGATTGCCCTTCGTCGTCGTAAGCCGCGCACCACTTGGCCACTTCCTCACGAATAATATGCTGCCACTGCGTGCCCTCCCGCGAGTCCATGAAGGCACTGAAGGCACAGGTCTGCTCGTAGCCATCGTCCGCATCCGGGGCAACCTCAAGCAGGGCCACCAAACGCTCCACTGAAAGTGTCTCACCGGCCGCCTCAAAGCTCTCCAACACCTCAGGCGAAGTCCCCGCCACCGCCACACGCAAGTCGCCCAGACCAATCGCACCGGAGGCATATTTGGCCCGAAACCAATCCCTCGGAAGCACGACATCCGCCTTCTGAATTCGCTTGAAGGATTCCGCCACCCGCGCAAAGCGCTGCTCGACAAAGCCGACAAAAGGATTGACTGCCACGAAATGCGAAAGCGGCCAAAGTGGCGCTACCCGACCACAGGTCACCCGAACGCGTTCCATGAACTCTTTTTCCGGCATCATTTCGGCATCAGCCCGATGGCCCGGGCAAAGCGGTTGGCGATGGTGTTCATATAAAAGCCGTTCAGCGCATGCACATAGAGACGTCGCTTGTAGGCGACGCTGAGGAAACCGGGCTCTCCATCCTGAAAGCGTATCGAAGTGATGAGGAAGCCCAGCAGCACGACGGCTAGTATCGATTCAAAGAAAAAGGCGCTCGGCACCTTTGCAGGCAGAGCGGAGGCCAGCAAATACTCCGATCCCATCGCCAGCAGATAGTAGAGCGCTGCAATGCTGCCCGCCACGCCCGCCGTGCCGGCGAAGGCAACCCCCACCTGCCCGCGGCGCACCGCCGTCCAAAGCAACTGGGTCAGCGCCATCGCGACGACCATGCTCAGGACCAGCATACCCGGCTTCTCGGTTGGACTGACCCGGAAGGCCATGCTAAGCCCCACAACGATCACCATGGAAACCCCCACCGCCAACCAGATCCGGCTCTGAGGAGGACGACTGTAGTGCGGCTTGGCATTGAGCTTTTTCGCAGTTTCTACGGCCGAACCGCAGGAAAGAAAGGCGTGCCCTTTGTAGAGCGAGTGGGCCACCAAGTGCAAAATCGCCAAATGAAAGGCCCCCAAACCGCACTGGAGCAACATAAACCCCATCTGCGCAATGGTCGAGTAGGCCAGCGCGCGCTTCACACTGGTCTGTGCGAGCATAACCATGGCTCCATACATCGCCGTAAAGGCACCACACACCGCCAAAAAATGCAGCGCACCGAGCGACTCCACGAGCAAGGGACTCATCCGCACGACGAGATAGCCGCCCCCGTTAATTATCCCAGCGTGCATCAAAGCAGAAACCGGTGTGGGCGCTCCCATCGTATCCGGCAACCAGGTGTGAAACGGAAATTGTGCTGATTTGAGAAGAGCCCCCAACACAATCAGCCAGGCGATCCATCCGTGGCTGGCCGCGGCCACGCCGTTGCTCTCAATGGCCACAAACAGCAAACCGAAATCCTGCACACCATAAACCGCGAAGAGTCCGGAAAACGCAGTAATCAGGCAAAGGTCACCAAGTCGACTGACCAGCGACTTTTTGCGGGCCGAAAGCATCGTCCCCAATCGGTCAGGGAAGTAAATCAGTAGCTTGTAGAGCCCGAGACTGGTCGCCACCCAGGCCAGACCAAATTGCACCAGACCCGGTGCCACGATCAAGGCCATAACCGAGCCCAAGGTGATGCAGAGCCATTTAAAAAAGGCCCCCTGCCCAGCGTCGCCGGCCAGGTAGTTCTTCGAATACCGCACGATGATCGCTCCAAGAAAACACACCAACAGCAGGACCGTAGCCGAGAGCGCGTCAAAACGCAGACCAAACCACCCGGCGTCGGTCACCGTCGCCACCACCGCTTCAGGCCCGCTCAGCGCCCAGAAAACCGTCGCCAGGGAAGCGGCCCCGAAGGCCAGCCACGAGAGCCACTCAGCGGCCCGCCCCGCCAGCACCGGCGACCGGTTGAGCGACGACGCAGGCAGCACGACCCAAACCAAAAAGGCCGGCGCAATCCAGACGGTTAGTAAATAGACAATCCAATCCATCCCGCAAAACATATCCGATTGACTCAAATCTGTCCAATACAAGAATTCTATAAAACCCTTCTTTTTTATATATCATGAATCCACTGAACTACCACCACCTGCGCTATTTCTACGCCATCGTCAAGGAAGGCAATCTGACCCGCGCGGCGGAGCGCCTCAACGTGGCTCAATCCGCCTTGAGCATACAATTAAAGAAACTGGAGGAGAGCCTCGGGTGCCCACTGTTTGACCGGCAACACAAGTCACTCATTTTGACTGAAGAGGGCCGAATGGTGGTTAACTACGCCGACACGATTTTCAAAGCCGGCGAGGAAATGCTCGCCACCCTGCAAAACCGCGGGGGCCGCTACCGGAACATCCTTCGCGTTGGCGCGGTTTCGACGCTTTCTAAAAACTTTCAGCTCAGCTTCCTTCGCGAAGCGCTCGATGATATCGAACTGGAAGTCATCATCCACTCGGCCAGCCCCCGGGAGCTCTTCGCCCAGCTCCGCGCCCACACGCTCGATCTCGTGCTCTCCAACAGCGCCGTGCCCCGCGATACCGAGCGGCAGCTCCACAGCCAACTGGTCGACGAACAGGCGGTCAGTTTGATCGGCCAACCCGCCTTTAAAAAGCGCCGCGCCTTTCGCTTTCCCGAGGACCTGCGGGACGTGCCGATGATTCTCCCCAGTATTCAGAGCAACATCCGCGCCCGCTTCGATCTCATTATGGAGCGCGCCGGCATCGCGCCCCTCATCGCTGCCGAAGCCGATGACATGGCCATGCTCCGTCTTATCGCCCGCGACACCGAGGCCATCGCTCTCCTGCCACCTGTTGTCGTCAAGGACGAGCTCAAAACCGGGCGCCTCAAAGAGCTCTACCAAATCCCGGATATCCACGAAACCTTCTACGCCGTTACCGCCACCCGCCGATACCCTAATCCCTACCTGAAAACCCTGCTGCCGAACAAAGTCACCCTCAAATCTTAGGCACCGCCTCCAGAAGCTTAATCGTGTAGGGATGCTGCGGGTTCGCGTATAGCATCTCCGCGCTGGCTTGCTCAACAATCCGGCCCTCGGTCATAACGAGCACCTCGTCGCTGATGTGCTCTACCACAGCTAAATCGTGAGCGATAAATAAATAGGTCAGCCCGAGCTCTGCCTGCAAATCCTGCAAGAGATTGACGATCTGCGCCTGCACGGAAACGTCGAGTGCACTAACCGGTTCATCGCAGACGATGAACTCCGGCTCCACTGCCAAGGCCCGGGCGATGCCGATGCGCTGCCGTTGCCCACCGCTGAACTGGTGCGGGTAACGCTGCATGTAATCGGTCGGCAGACCCACCTTTTCAAGTAGATCGGCTACCCGCGCTTCTTTTTCGGCGCGGCTCCAATCTTTGAAATGAATCTCCAGAGGCTCCGCGATAATGCTGAAAATTGTCATGCGCGGATTCAGCGAGCTAAAGGGGTCCTGGAAAATCACCTGAATCCGTTTTCGGTAATTGAAAAACTCACGGCGCGAGAGCGTCGCCAGATCCTGCCCGCAGTAATGCACTGAGCCTTCCGTGATGGGCACGAGACGGGCAATGGCCCGGCCTGTCGTCGTTTTGCCGCTACCGCTCTCACCAACCAGCCCCACGGTCTTGCCACGGGGCACATCGAAGCTGATGCCATCAACCGCCTTGACCACATCCACCTGCCGCTGCAAAAGGCCCCCAGTAACCGGAAAATGAACCTTCAAATCCCGCACGGAGAGCAACTGATTATCAAAATTATGTTCTGGCATAGGCGTGGAGAGAAATGGAGGGACCAGCAAAGAGCAAGCCAACACCCGGTTGACAGAGGCCCAAACTATCCAAAGACAGCCCGCCGCATTGCATTAACCACTGCAACATCCCCCCAAGGCGCTCCTTTCGCAGGATTTGCATCGACCGAATGTCGGCGCCCCCGCCCCGCCTGCCACTCGGCGGCATAGTTTCGCACGAACTCAGCGGACCCAAGCACCGCCCCATCGGTAAAGTAGCGCACCCGGCAGCGTAGCACCACCGACATCGGTAACTCCCCCTTCTCCTCATTCAAAACCCGCTCGGCCATGTCACGGTCAATCCGCTTTCCACCGCATGTCCAGGGCGAGGCCCCCTTCCCAAAAATCAAACTCCGGTGCGCCGCCAGAGCCGACTTTAACCGCGCCCCGTCTCTCGCATCCCGCATCCCGGATCCCGCATCCCGTAGCTCGCCACTCGCATAGGTCGCCCAAACCACCTCCAACCCCCGCTGGGCCTTCAGATTTCCCGCCACCGCCTCCGCATAGCCGCACCAGCGGTAGTCCTTCGGGTCCTCCACCAGACCCGCCCGCACCGGGTTTAGGTCGATATAAGCCGCCATCGTCTGCAGCGGATTGCCTTTTCCCTCCACCAGCACACTCTTAAAGCGGTCCATCCACAAGGTCCCCAGCCGATTGTCATGGTTCCGGTTATACCAGATCGAAAAGCGCTGCTTCAGCGTCTTCATGAATTCAGACAAATCATGCATCCGGGCCAATAGCTGCGCCTGCACCGCAATGCTTCTCCGTCCCCTCCCGCAGAGCCGTTTCCAATCGGGCAAAGGACGCCGTCTGATACCGCGTCGGCTTCGGGTAGAGCACCTTAAAGCGCCGCAGGAGCTCCGCATCCGAGACCGCCCGGTCCTTCTCCGGCACCCGCACCAGCACATGGAAGTGATTCGACAGAATCGAATACGTCAGCACCTCCACGCCGCAAAAGTCCGCCACACGCCAGAGCATCTTTCGCAAAACCTCCTTCTCCCGATCGCCTAAAAGCATCTGACTACCCACAATACGGCTCATCGCATGGTGAATCGCTGCATTCTGCCTTGGAAGTATTCTACGCCGTCGTCTAGCCATATTTTATCCAGAATCCAGCCAAACAATACCCCTGTCAATCATCAATATTGTTCACCGGCTATAAAATAAGCGCCGGCTATAAAATAGGCGAGATAGACGGGATGCGTTGCACTGCTCTGGAGGATTAATCGTCTTCCCGCTCTTTGGCGACGTTCACCACCAATTGGCGGCCCGCCATGTCCTGGCCGTCAGAGTTGGCGGATGGCTTCCTCGCCGGCGCTCTCCTCGGCCATGGTCACGAAGCCAAAGCCGCGCGGACGGCCGCCCCCGGGACGGGTCACGATAAGCGCGTCTTCGACCTGCCCGATTTGGCTAAATATCTCGCGCAGATCATCCGCGGTGGCGTCGAAAGAAAGATTTCCTACATAAAGGCGAACGGACATAACAGTTGGGTCTATAATTTTGGTTAATAAAACGAGTCGTCGATAGAAGCCGAGAACACCCAGCACTGTCCATCTTTAATTTGTAATTCGGTTTGCCAATGGTTGAGATCACGACTTGCCTACCCGCGAATCAACCAAAGCACGTGAGCGATAAAAAGAAAACAACCATCCTGCGGGTCTCCGCCTATCTATTCCGCTACAAAGGGCTGTTTTGGCTGACAATCGGTCTGGCCGCCAGCATGGCCGCCCTGGAAATCGCGGTGCCCATCGCGGTGCAACAGATTTTTGACGGCCTTGAAAAAACCAACGCGCTCGATGGCCTGCTTTGGGGCGTTGGTCTGATCGCATTGCTCTATGTGGGCAGCGAGGTTTTCAATGGCTTGCGCATCCGCGTGAATAATACACTGGAGCAGCGGGTCCTGCTCGAGATGCGGCGCGATCTGCACAGCAAGCTCCTTCGCCTACCGGTTTCCTTCTACGACCAGCGGAAGAGCGGCGAAATCTCCTCCCGCGTGATTGAGGACGTGGCCTCGGTGGAACGGGCCCTGCTCGATGGCACGGAGCAAGGCACCGGGGCCATCCTCCGGATCGTGGGCATCACCAGCGTGCTCTTCTACCTGCAGCCCTTCCTCGCCTGGTTTGTTTTCCTACCGGTGCCGATTCTGCTTGTTGTCGGTGTGCTCTACTCGAAACGCTCGCGTAAAATATGGAAGGGGGTGCGCGAAAGTGCGGGTGATTTAAACAGCCTGCTTGTCGAGGATATTCAGGGGAACCGTCTCATTCAGACCTTTGGTCTGCAGGATCGGGAGTCGGGGCGCTTCGAGCACAAGGCTCAGGACCTTCGCGAAAAGACCCTAAAGGCTATGTTCCGCTGGTCTGTTTATAGCCCCGCCACCTCCCTCGTGACGAAACTGGGCTTCCTTAGTATCGTGGGCGTGGGCGGCTACCTCGTGCTGCAAAACACGGCTGACTTCACCATGGGCAAGCTCATCGCTTTTTTCCTCTTGGCGAATATGTTGTACCAGCCGATCTCTCAACTCCACGGGCTCAACCACCTGATCGCGGCGGGGCGCGCCTCGGGTGAACGGGTGTTCGAGATCCTTGATGCACAGATCGATGTGGCTGAGCCATTGCAACCGAAGCCGCTACCCGCCGGCCCCATTGAGGTCGACTTCGCCGACGTCTGCTTTGAATATCCGGGGCGTCCTGCCGTTCTTGATCATTTCAACCTGACCCTGGAGGCCAATCAAGTCACCGCCATCGTTGGTCACACGGGTGCGGGCAAATCGACCGTGGCGAATCTGGCGATGCGGACCTACGACGTCACAGAGGGCAGGGTTCGCCTCTCGGGGGTGAATATCCGCGAACTAAGCCTGAACGAACTCCATGATAAGGTCGGCCATGTTGCGCAAGATCCCTTTCTCTTCGAAGGCACGGTACGGGATAACCTGCTCCTCGCCAAGGCCGACGCAACCGAGGCTGAAATCCTGCACGCCCTCGAACAGGCCTGCGCTTTGGATTTTGCGGAGGCCCTCCCCGATGGGCTCGACACGAATATCGGCGAAAAGGGCATCCGTCTCAGTCAGGGCGAAAAACAACGCCTGACCATTGCCCGCGTTCTACTCAAGAATCCCCCCTTCGTCATACTCGACGAAGCCACGGCCAGCGTTGATACCATCACGGAGCGCAAAATTCAGCAAGCCCTCGACCGCCTCGTCGAGGCGCGCACCGTCCTCGTCATCGCGCACCGCCTCTCGACCGTGCGCCGCGCGAATAAAATCGTCGTCATGGAGGCAGGCCGGATCATCGAGGCCGGCTCGCACGAAGCGCTCCTCAATGCCGGCGGCCACTATGCCGACCTCTGGCAGCACCAGAGCGACCTGATCCCGGAATATTCCTGAAATAAGCGAAGCACCATAAAGTTTGCCACTGGAACGGATTGCTCCATTCTCGTGACTCATTTGATTCATGTTGGCGCTTTTTAAGACAACCTTCCTACTCGCGCTCGCAATTGCCCTCACGGCAACCGCGATGCTTGTGCCCGCCCACCTCCGCTCGCTCGACCGTCAGGTCATTGAAGCGGCATCGAATGGCGGGGCTGATCTGGAGATTATTTTTGACGAAGTCCTGACCGCCGCGCACCTCGGCCCCGCGCAGCTTATACACCAAGCAACCCAAGGCGAGACTCCCGCACCCGAGGGGCTCGCGCAGCTCACGCGCCAAGCCATCACGGCACTCCAGGAAGAACGCCCCTCCCTGCTGCTGAGTGGTGGCCCGGACCGCGCCCTCGAGGCTTTTCTGGGACTGGTGCGGTCGGACGCGCCGGAGGCTGCGGGGGCTCGACCGCTCCCGATCGTTCCCCAGCTGCTGCCCCGCAGCGAGCGCGCCTCCCTGAGCACTATGCTGACCGCTTCGAGCAACGCCAACGTAGCTGCCCTGCTGGAGGCCCGGGATGTCAGCGGACTGACGCGCCTGCATCCGGCCAGTCACGCGGCCGGGGCTCCCTACGACGCGGGCATCCTCACGCTCGCCCTCCTCGTCGAGGGAGGCCACTTTCGCCCTGCCATCGCCCGCCAGATCGGGCAGATTGCCACCCAAGCCGCACTCGGCACCCGCCCAGCGGTTGCGGCCCTCGAAGATTTTTGCATCGCCACCCTCTCACTGGGTCGGCAGCTCGATTTTCGCTCACTGGCGGACCTCGCCATGATAACGGAGATTCCCAACGACTGGAGCCAAATGGCGCGCCTCTTTCGTTCTCAACCGGAACGCGCCGCCCAGCTCTATACCGCACTCCGCTTCAACGGGGAAGTGACTGCGGTCTATGACTTCCTCGCCAAACACAGCGAGAATGGTTTCGAAGACCTCGCCACGGCCTTACAAAACGGCCCGCAGCCCACTCGCGGACTTCTGCAGAGCACCCTCCCCCTACACCGCCCCGCCGGGCTCTCCACCGTCGCCCAACCCTACCTTGAGCCCAATCGCCCGCCTGCCTTGATCGAGTGGAGCCGCCAGCACCGCGACGCCGCACTGGCCTTGAAGCTGAGCTTGTTTATCCTTGCGGGCCTCGCTTTCGCCCTGGCCATGGGAGCCGTCTGGCGAGCGGGTATGCACGAGATCCGTCCGGTCAGCCGGACCCTCCCCTCCGTTTTCGCCCGAAATTGCTTTCTCAGTCTCGTCGTCGCCCTTACCTTATGGATCGCCTTCGAGCCGGAACTCCTCAAATCTCAAAACCAAACCGTCGCCGACGCCGGCCCGCGCATTGAAATTGCCGTGGCCGACTCGCTCGCCGCCATCAAATCACCCGTCAAAACCATGCAAGAACTCGATCAAGTCACCCTGCTCGTCCTCGCTCTCTTCTTTGTCCTCCAGCTTGTCATCTACAGCTTTTGCCTGATCAAGCTGAAGGAGATCGGCAAGCAGAAGCTGAGCCCCGCTCTGAAGCTGAAGCTCCTTGATAACGAGGAGAATCTCTTCGACTTTGGTCTCTACGTCGGTCTGGGTGGCACCGTTCTCGCACTCATTCTTGCCGTAGTTGGGGTTGTCGAGGCCAGTCTTATGGCGGCCTATGCCTCCACCCTCTTTGGCATTCTTTTTGTTGCCCTGCTCAAGGTGCTCAACCTCCGCCCCTACCGCCGCCGCCTCATTATGGAAGCGGGCGCTCATCGCAGCGAAGACCCCGACAACCGAATGCACAACAACGAGCTCTAAGCCCTCCGCTCTATGAACAAGACACTCATGCTCGTCATTTGCGATTTCCTGCTTTTGAGCATGCTCGCATTGGCCCGCTTTGATCCGCCCGAAGCCGCCCCGGAGCCGACACTCGCCGCCAATGCCGCCTCCGCTTCCGCAGAGGCCGAATTGATCAAACTGCTCGAAGAATCGCTTCAATCGGAACTCAGCTCACGGGAGAACCTCACCGAGGACTTGACCTCGACCCGTCAAAGCCTGCAGGACCAGGCCCGCCAATTGGCCGAGCGCGAAGCCGCCCTGGCCGCCGCTCAGTCGGACCTCACGGCCACCTCCGAAAGGGCCGAAAGCCTGGCAAGCAGCAAGGCCGAACTTGAAGCCCAACAAGCCGCGCTGGCCGCGGAAAAGGCCCGCCTCGAGGCCGAGCGTGCCGAACTGGCGGAACGCTTCGACCGCACCCGCGGCGAACTGGAGGCGGCGAAGAGCGAACAGGTTGAAATGGCCAACACCCTAGGCCAACTCAGAGAGGCAAGCTCCGTCAGCCGTGAACGGCTAACCCAAAGCGAAGGGGAGCGCCTTAAACGTGAAGAGGAACTGGCTGAACGGGAGGCCGCACTCAAAGCAGCCGAGGAGGAGCGTGCCCGCATTGCTGCTGAAGCCGAGGCGCTCAGTCGGCAGCTTGATATCGCCCTTTCTGAGCGCCGTATGCTCGAAGAAAATCTCAGCCGGGAGCAGGCCGAGAAGCTCAACCTCCAGCGCGAGAAGGAGGCGGCCTTTGCCCGTGCGGATCGCCTTACTGACGGCGTTTCCGAACTCGGCCGCGGCGTCACCCGGCTCGGTCAGGGTGTGACGCAACTGGGCGAAGGCGTATCCAACCTCAGCCAGACCTCCCAAGCCATCCAGGAAGAAATGGAAGCGGCGCGGCCCCAGACCATGAGCGAAATCTTTACCCGCTTCCAAAATAACCGCGCCAGCCTCCGCTTTAGCGCGCAGGAGCGGACCTTCCTCGGCGGTCAAACGGAACGCAGCTACGAAAGCAGCAGTATCGTGGTTGAAGACCCGAGCGGGGCTCATTTTCTCGTCACCCACACGGCGAACTCACCCTTTGCTTTTGCTAAAAACGCCGAGGGCTTACTAGCTGCCGAACTCACCGTCACGCTTGCCGAACGTCGCTTCCCCGTTCGCCAGATCGGCTTTCTCAGCACGGATCCGCGGATCCTCTTCGTGCCACTGCCGGAACGCATCGTTGCCGCCTCCGGGCTGGAAACCTTTCCCCTGGCCCGCCAGCCCGAGCGCTGGGAGGAAGCCGTCCTCGTCAAAAACGACGCAAGTAACTTTGGCCGCACCGGCTTCCGCCGTCTCACCGAAAGTGAGCGTTTCCTAAGGATGGACCGTCCCGCCCTCGGCCAGCTTTTTGCCGAGTTCGCCTCCTCGCAGGGCGATTTTGCCTTTTCGAAAAACAGCCGCTTCATCGGCCTGCTTACCGACAGCCAGCACGCCGTGGTTATCAACGACTTCCTCGCCAGCGCCGTGCTCGATCTGGGTGAGGATTTCGATGCCGGGGAAAGTCTCAACACGATAGAACGACTCCGCGAGCGTGCCCGGCAATTGCCCGCACCGGTGCGTTGAGCGCTCTGGGTAAGTTCTCAGGCCTCCGACCGATAGGATACAATGCCTAAAACCTTTACCCACCAATCCGAAGTGTTTTTCGATGAGCTCGACGGGCTCGGCGTTTTGCACCACACGCGCTATCTCCT
>JAGYJE010000029.1 GCA_018402305.1 Puniceicoccaceae bacterium
CACCGCACTGATGGAAGGGGCCCGCGGCCGCATCCTTTGGGTCATCCCGGGCTTTCGGCAACACACCAAAGCGATCCAGCAATTCGAACGCATTGTGGGCAACGCTCCCTACAGCGACTACGCGCCGCTGGCACTCATGAACATTGCCTTCATCGCCGAAGAGGAGGGCCAGTCGGAGCAGGCCATCGATGCGCTCGACCGGCTCATTAACTTCTACCCGCAGAGCATGCTCGCTCCCGACGCCTATTACAACATGGCGGAAACCTATGCCAGCTTAGTCAAGGGGTCGGAATACGACCAGGGGTCGACCCGCCAGGCCATCAGCTACTACGAAGACTTCTTGATCCTCTTCCCCCAAAGCAGCTACATCGGGGAAGTTGAGGCCAACCTGGAAGCCATGGAAAACCTCCTCGCGCAAAGCCGATTGAATCTGGGTGATTTCTTTTACAACTACCGCGCCAATAATACTGCCGCTCTCGTTTTCTACAACGAGACCATCACCATCGCCCCGGATTCCGAGTCGGCTGCGGAGGCGCGACTCCGCATCGCGGATATTGAAGCGGGCGTTCGCCCGACCACGGGTGCCAATCTTTTGCGCAAAGTCCTCCTCGCCGATTAAACCGCCGGTTTCCTTTCTATGAAGATGCCCCCGCAGCGCACCCGTTTCGCTTCGCTTTTAATCCTCGGATCATTGCTTGCGAGTTTCCTGGGCCTCTCAAGTCTCTTAAGCGGGTGCCGGTCCTACCAACTGGGTAATCCGGCGGAGCTGTCCTTCCAGAGCATCTACGTCAAACCAGTGCAGAACGAAAGCTATGCGCCCCAGGCACAGGCATTGCTCAGTTCGCAAATCCGCGAAGCCCTCATCCGCGATGGCCGACTGCAGCTTGTTCTCAGCGAAGAAAGGGCTGATGCCGTCCTGCTTGTTACGCTGACCGACTACACCCGCCAAACCGCAACCCGCGACCGGCAGGACACCACACTTGGTGTCGATTTTGATCTGACCCTCACCGCCGAAGTCGCCCTCTTTGACCAGGTGAACGGCGAATTCCTCTTCGAAGGCCGTCAACTCAGTGAGCGCTCAAACGCCTTCGTCGACAACCCCTACCGGGGCACCGCCGTTCGCGAACAGGGCTTTCTCCAGGCTGAGTATCAGGCCATGCCCCGGCTGACCCGAGACCTCGCAAAAAAAATTGCTGATGAAGTCCTCAGCCCCTGGGACCCGAGATAAGCCACTTCGGAGGGCGTGTATTCCCACACACCGACATTTGCCAGCCGCCCCCGGCCCATCCTACAGCACCGCGGCCCAAGCCAGCCCCACCAAGCCCAGACTGAGCGCTCCGATCCAGACCCGGTGCCGCTCCCAAGCGACAAATACGGGTTGAAAAACGGCTCCAACGAAGCCGACGAGCAGGCCACAGAAAAAGCCGCTGATGTGCGCGGCCACATCAACGATGCCGTTGAGGGAGCCATCCCCGATTCCGACGAGCCCGAGCAGCGTCACACCGCCAAAGACCGGAATGGCCCACGGCGGCAAGGCCCAGGACTGCCGGGCTTCTTTCAGCGCGACCCAGACCCCCGCGCCGGTAACCAAACCGAGCGCCGCAAAGACCGCCGTTGAGGCACCGATTGAGTAGTGCGGCTCAGGATAATAGACCCAGGCGTTGAGGGCATTACCCAAAGCCCCAGAGAGCAGAATCAGCAACCAACCAGAGGCCGCCCCGAAAAATCGCGCCACGCAAAAGGCGAATCCCATGCCCGCCACGAGGTTGGAGGCGAGGTGCACCACGTCGCCATGCAGCATGAGCGCGGTCAAAGCCCGGGCCCACTCACCGCCCTCCATCATGGCGACGGCATCGCCCCGACCGGCTGCCTCTGGTGCGCCCGACTGCTGCCAGATGAAGCCGCCGATCAGAAAGGCGGCATACCAGGCAAAGCTTAGGTAACCAAAAGTGAATTCGCGAAAGCGCGTGGCCCCGAAGTGCCGTGGCCGGGAGGCCAATGCCGCCACGGCCCGCAGCTCAGCCCGGACGGCCTCCGCATCCTCATGGCGCACACAGATGATGTAGTCCGCCGCATGCTGCAACGTCCAATAAGCCTTCCCCATCGCCAAAATCGCCAGTCCCGCTTCACCCGCACTGGCAAAGTCCTCATAAGCGCCGACCGGCACCAAGCCCTCGGGTGCCTCGAAATCAGCCGCGACCGCCGAGGGGTCCGACAACCTGTTTTTCAAACTCGCCATTTGCCAAAGATCCTGCACGCTCCCCGCATATTCAAACTATAAACTGACGTCTATTATGATTAAAAAACTCATTATCGGTTTTCTTCTCCTCGCGGTGATCGCGGCGGCCGCCGTGTTTTTCCTTGGATCGAGTGCACTGAATAAGAGCATCCAATCCGGTGTCGAAACCTACGGCCCCCGGGTCACACAAACCCCCGTCACCCTTGGTGCCGCCAATATTTCTTTCCTCAGTGGCAGCGGCACGCTGACCAACCTGCTCGTCGGCAATCCGGACGGTTTCAAAAGTGAGCATATCTTTGAGCTGAATGAAATCAGCGTGAAGGTCGATACCAGCACCCTTCTCAGCGATAAAATCGTTATCGATCACATTATCATTCAGAAGCCTAAAATCAGCTATGAACAGTCACTCCAGGGCTCCAATGTAAAGCGCCTCATGGAAAATATCGAAGCCTTCACCGGCCCCAAAGACGCGACCGCGACCGCCCCCGAGACGAAAACCAGCCCCGGCAAACAGGTCGTCATTCGCAAGCTGATTATCGAAGAAGCCACCGTCTATGTGGGTCTCATGGGGGTCGGCCAAACGGTTAAGATTCCCCGCATTGAAATGGATAACATCGGCGAAGAGGGCCAGCGCTTGACGGTGGCCGAGGCCATCGACCTCGTGCTGACCAAAGTAGTCCAGTCCATCGGGTCCGCGATCAAGGGCGCCGGCAATCTGCTGCGTGAAGGCGGGCAGTCTGTCCTGAACACCACGACCCGCGAAGCCCGTGAACACCTCGATGGAGCCGTTGGTGGTGCCGGGGATGCGGTCAACAAGGCAAGCGAGCGCATCAAGGGGCTGTTTGGCAACTAGCCCCCCTCCTCGTTTAACCTAAGCATGAAGTCGATCACCAAAGCTGAAATCAACGAAAAGCCACTCATCGCCTGGGACGGCCCCATTGAAGTATTGGAAACGGTCGAAGCCATGGAAAGCGCTGTCGCCGAACTACTCCAGGAGACACATCTCGGCTTCGACACCGAGACCCGCCCCACCTTTAAAAAAGGAGACTACTTCCCCCCCGCCCTGGTCCAACTCGCTACCGGGCACTGTGTTTACCTGTTCCGCATCTGCCGAATTGAGACCCTCGCCCCCCTGCTGCCCATTCTCGAGTCGCCCGATATTTTGAAAACCGGCGTCGCCATCAAAGACGACGTCAAGGAACTCAAAGCCATGGAGGACTTTACCCCCGCCGGGTTCGTGGAAATCGCGGATCTTACGGTCAAGCTCGGCTACGAAAACCGAGGCTTGCGAGCCCTTGCCGCGCTCCTGCTTGACGGCCGCATCAGTAAGGCCGCACAGGTCTCCAACTGGGCGCGTGAGGCCCTCGACGACAAACAGGTCCGCTACGCCGCCACCGACGCCTGGATCAGCCGTGAAATTTACACCAGGGCCGCCGCCGAAGCCGCCGCAGGCAGCCTCTCCCTTTCTGAAAACTGAGCCCCGCTCTTCATCAAAGCTCGCAGGCCATATACTTGCTCCAAAAGTTGGAAACTGGAGTGGAGCCGAAGATCGGATTCGTTCCACGGAGCGTAGCGCAGTGCCGCCGCAGGCGACCACCAGAGACCTATTTCTCAATACCGGGTCGTCGGTTTGAATCCGATCGCAGGCCCTATACTTGCTCCAAAAACTCGAAACCGGAGTGGAGCCGAAGATCGGATTCGAACCGACGACCTATTCATTACGAATGAATTGCTCTACCAGCTGAGCTACTTCGGCGAGGCTGGCAATAGCTCTAAATACTCTCACCAAAATGAAAAGCCCTTTTTCCGGTCCAACGGCATATTTTTCAGCGGCTCAATCCGGATGCGAAAGGGCTGGAATGGCGGGTTCGGAACTTGGTTGCCTGATCCTTCATATGCATACATTCAATGAGCTGACACATGCCGCATGAGCTATAACGAGCGGATCCCAGAACGAAAATGATCAGAAAATCTTTATAATTCGCGTTCGACCCCTGCTCGATCCCCCTTGTTGTGTCTGCGTCTTCGAGGGACTGGGTAATTGCGCATCTCAAGCAATTGACCTCGCAAACTACCGCCCGCCAAACTGTCCAGTAAATTAATTAAAATACTGGACATCTTTCTATCTTTGGGAAAACCCGGGGCCACAGAAGGTCATGGACTGGGATCGCTGCCTGATATTACGGACTGGGTTCCTCGGGGTACGTGTTCATTACGGACGTTTCCACGGAGACGAAGCAGAAGGAGGCGGTGATCAAGGGGCTGAACCGGATGGCGGCCTCCCGGGCCTGATCACGCGGTTGGAGCCGGGGAAACTCTGCGGCCGGAGTCGAGCCCCTTCGGTGAGCTGCCGCCGCCCCGTGAACAGGTGGTCAAGGATCTACTCGAACGGCGGGGCAAGGTGGAGGGTTACCTGACCGGCTTAAGCGTTTACCCCGAAATGGGCCTGACCACCCAAGTCAGCAATACGATCCAGATCGGCAAGAACGAGACGCGGCCTGCCTTCCGGCGCGGGCGCTATAAGATCGCTTTCATCAAACAGAAGAACCGCATCACCCGGGAGACGATTCCGCTGCTGCGGATTCTCGATGCGATACGCCTGGTGAAGCGGATCCCGGACACGACGGTGGCGAAGGCCTGCACGCGCTTCACCCATCTGGTCGGGCAGCGGAACAGCGGAGACGGCAAGACCCTGCTCGCGCTCGCGATGAAGTATCCGCCCTCCACCCGTGCCCTCCTCGGCGCGGTGCTCGATGGGGTGGATCCCGCGCTGGATACGAAAGAATTGAAGCAAAGCTTGAATCCAATCACCCGCTACCGGATTAGCGGTGCGGCGGATGTCTTACCCACCGCCGGAAAATGGAATATCGAATGAGGCTGCATGAGGATAAGAGGCTGTTCCGCCAGGCGGTGATCGCCACCGCGCATTCGTTGCAGATTCCCGAAATCTATATCGAGAAGGACTACTGGGTCACCTATGCTCTGCGGGGGATTTTTTCAGATCCGGTGGGCGCGCAAACCATATTCAAAGGCGGCACCTCACTCTCGAAGTGTTACGGCCTGATTGAGCGCTTCTCTGAGGACATTGACCTGGTCGTTACGAGAGACGCTGCGGAATCGGGCAATCAAATCAAAACAAAGCTCAAGCGCATAGGTGCTGCAGTCTCCCGCCACTTGCCGGAGATTGAAATGTCAGGCTTAACCCGCCGACGGGGCATGAACCGCAAGACGGTGCACGGCTATCCGCAGGCTTTCGCCGGAAGCCCAGGCCAAGTGCGCGCCATTCTCGAAATCTACGACCACCAGTGCGCCGCCTGCGGCCTCCGCATCCGCCTCCCCGCCGGGGCCGACGTCTCCTTCATCGACGACCCCCACCTTCATGCCTCTAAAACCCTCAGGTCTCAAGTCTCAGCCCTCATCCCTCCAAATGCTCCCTCACCCGATCACCGCTGGCAGGTTTCTCCCGTCGTCGACGCGCGCCGCTCCAACGGCGAAAAAGAACTGAGCGAACTGATCGGCAAGACCCTGCTCCTGCCGAAAGATCCGGCCTTTCATTGAGCGAAGCTGAGAAAACTATCTTTATATTTCCACGACCTTAGCCTGTCGTAGGTTGCGTTCGACCCTTTCTCGTGCGCCAGATTATAAGATTAACGACATGTCCCCTTTTTACCCCGTTAGCCAAAAGACAAGAGCACAAACAGCCGAGCCGTCAGAGTGCAATTTGTCAAGTTGACAGAGAGCAAATTGTCAGGACTATAAAGAGCAAATTGTCCAAACCGAAGCATGCCCTTCCGACTCCATTCAAACGCCTTATATCAAACGCCATCTGGAAGCTGCCCTGACGGAGGCCTTGGCTGACACTCCGGTGGTCTGCATTCTGGGGCCTCGGCAGTGCGGTAAATCCACCTTGGCTCAGCATGTGGCTCCCGAAAGAACCTATGTAAGCCTCGATGATCAGAATAGTTACGAACTGGCCCAGCTCGACCCCAAAGGCTTTATCGGCGAGTTGCCCGAATACGTAACAATTGACGAGGTGCAGCGGGCACCGGAACTCACACTTGCGATCAAGCAAAGTGTCGACACAAACCGCAAGCCAGGGCGTTTCCTGCTGACAGGATCGGCAAATTTACTGCAACTACCACGCTTATCGGATTCACTCGCGGGACGCATGGAATGGCTGGAGCTGCAGCCATTCTCCGAGGCCGAAAAGGAGGGTTCCGAAGGTCTATTTCTGCAACAGTGGCTGAGCGGCGAACTCAAAACCGGCATCTCGGGCAGCACACCGCCCCAGGCCTCCACCCTCCCCCTTCGGATCATCGCAGGCGGCTACCCTCAAGCATCGCGCCGCTCGCCGGCACGTGCCCGCCAATGGCAGGAACAATACATCCAGTCCATCATCGAACGGGACATCCGGGACATCAGCCAGATTCGGGACAGCGAAGATACCGGACGACTGCTCGAATACCTTTCCCACCAAACGGCACAATTGCTCAACGTCACTGAAACGGCCAAAGCATTGGGACACACCCGGGCAACGGTAGAAAAATATCTTTCCATACTGGAGAAGCTCTACCTCCTGCGCACCCTCCCCGCCTGGCACCGGAACGTGCAGAAGCGTTTGATCAAGTCCCCGAAAATCCACCTGCGTGACAGTGGCCTCGCCGCAGCACTCGCGGGCATCACGGTAAACACATGGAACAGCGACCGGACAGTCTTCGGGCACTTACTGGAGTCCTTCGTTCTCCAACAGCTCCAGATTCAGGCCGCACAGCTAACTGACAAAACGCGACTGTGGCACTACCGCGACAAGGATAAGGTAGAAGTGGACTGTGTGCTCACGCAGGGACGCCGAACCAAAGGACTGGGCATGCCAGCGTGCAGGCTGCAGATGCCTCAGGGCTCCGCCGACTGGCTGCACAGGCCGGAAATGATTTCCAGGGGGGCATTATCTTCTATGATGGCGAATCCAGCCTGCCAATGGACCGAAAATTAAACCTCTATGCCGTCCCTCTCTCCAAACTTTGGACCCTCTAAATCATCACGCATCCCGTATCCCACATCTGTCCTGCGCAGTCCCGCAGGGCGAAGGCGGATCAGTCATCACTCATCAATCATTAGTCATCCGCCATTCAGGTCTCCCGCCGTCGCTCTGAGCTTAAGTGGCGGAGAGCCAGGCGTGCCCCCAGCCTCACGTCACGCCGTAGTCCCGCAGGGCGAAGGCGGAGCCCTCAAAAAACCCTCAGGTCTCAGGTCTCAGCCCTCATCCCTCCAAAAGCACTGGAATGGCGGGTTCAGAACTTGGTTGCCTGATCGTTCATAGGCACACATTCAATGAACTGACAGATGCCACATGAGCCATAATGACGGAATCTCAAAACGGAAAATGATAAGGAAACCTTTATATTTCCACGACCTTAGCCTGTCGTAGGTTGCGTTCGCCCCCTGCTTGGATCACTACACGCCCCTAAAATACAAAGATTTACGAAATGACCCCATTCTAAGCCGCAATCCAACGAATTGTTCACCATTCGCTGGAAGGTCATTTAAACATTAACGTCCATGGATCGCTCCGCTACAGCACTTTCGATAATCGCCGATTTTGTATTGACAAACAGAGTCGCTCGGAGATACCTTATTAAATTCCTCCCTATGGCTGTCTTAAGCTCTGCCTTAAGCACCATAGCCCCCCGCAGGCTACGGTCTGCGGGGTTTCTTTTTGTCCGAATGCCGGGAGGTCCGTCATGACGGACTTGGAAATCAAGCGGGTTTCCTTTTTCGTCGACGGTTTCAACCTCTACCACTCGATTCGTGCGGCGGAGAAGTTACTCGCTGAAAACCAGCTAAAATGGCTCGACCTGAAGGCACTCTGTCGATCATTCCTGCCACTCATGGGCCATCAGGCCAGACTGGGAGAAATTCACCCTTTTCAGCCTACGCAGATCACCTGCGATCATCGAACCGCGAAAAAGTATCCCGCCATGAAGCTTTCGTTCGTGCACTAACGGCAACCGGCGTTCACGCACACCTCAGTAAGTTTAGCAAGAAGCAGGTCTGGTCACACGACACCAACAACTGGGTGAACGCCTACGAAGAAAAAGAAACCGACGTCGCCATCGCTTGCGCTGTGCTCGGCGATGCTTTGGATGATAAACTGGATAGTGCCGTCGTCATTAGCGGTGATTCAGACTTCATTCCTCTGGCAAAAGCGTTCGCTGAGCGTGCCATCAGTAAAGAGCTACGCTTCGCCTTTCCGTTTGCGCGCGGCACCAAGCGCCTTAGGCAACTCTGCCCGGCCTCGTTCACGATTTCCAAAGAAGCCTACGCCAAGTATCAATTCGATGATCGAGTCCGGCTGCCCAGCGGAAAATTCGTGACCATTCCCGACGATTGGAAATAGTCATCCCATTCACTTTTTTTACACTTACCCATGAGCCAGAAATACGACGACCTAGTTAAGAAACTTCGCGAGATCTTCCAGATTGATAAACCCGATCTGGATTTTGGGATCTACCGCATCATCAATCAGCGTGCGGGCCAGATCCCAAACTCGTCTGGCGCACCGCCCCTTGTCTGGACGACCGGCTTGAGGGACATAAGGAACTGCTCAAACTTGAGGGCCGCAGCGTGCTGCTACCGCGGGAGAAACGTTTCTGGCCGGCGGATGCAGGCTTGCAGTGGCGGGTGGAGCGATTGAGAAAACAGAGTGCCCAGCAGTATGCCTAACAGTCCATACAGTGACTATATCGTCTTTGTCGACGAGAGCGGCGACCATGAACTCAGAGCGATCGATCAAGACTATCCAGTCTTCGTGCTTCTCTTTGCAATTTTCTCGAAAGAGAACTACCGGACACGGATCTGTCCTGATTTCCAGAAATTGAAGTTCGATTTCTGGGGCCACGAAGAAATCATCCTCCACGACCACGAAATACGAAAGCCGCGAGGACCCTTCGCCATCCTGCAAAACAAGTCCATCCGCGAGCATTTTCACATTCGGCTCCAGGAACTCATGGTTCAATTACCTGTTTCGCTCGTTGCGGTTGTCATCGATAAGACCCGATACAAAGCCCAGTATTCCGATCCAGCCAGCCCCTACGATTACGCGATGGAGGTCGGGCTCGAACGCGTTTTTAAACAGCTCGAATCCCTGGATCAGGGCGAGCGTCTCACGCATGTCATTGTGGAAGCCCGAGGCCGACGAGAAGACAATGAACTTGAATTGGCCTTCCGCAGAATCGCCGACGGCCAAAATTACCACCGTCATGCACTGCCCCTGGAAATGAAGCTAGTCCCCAAAGCATCCAACTCGGTAGGCCTGCAACTTACCGATCTAATGGCTCGCCCCATCGGCATCCATCACATACGCCCACAACAGGCCAATCGCGCCTACGAAATCATCCAGACGAAATTTCGACGAGGTCCCTCGGGGCAAATTAACAGCTGGGGCATCAAGGTCATCCCATAAAAAAGCGAAGGGCCTCCGGAATACTCCAGAAGCCCAACGCCGACCGGAAATTTCCAATCCAACTTAACTCAACTCTACGCAAAGCACCCACACTGTCAATCTCTCATTCTCATCCTTCTTTCTTCTAAATTCCGTCCGGCATCCGCCATCCAGCACCCGTCACGCCGTAGTCCCGCAGGGCGAAGGCGGATCACTCCAAAAACCCTCAGGTCTCAAGTCTCAGGTTTCAGCCCTCCAAAAACCCACATCCCGTATCCCGTATCTCGTATCTCCATCCCATGACCCCCGCCCAAGCCACCCCGTCCTGCGTAGTCCACGACGAAGCATGGATCTCCCGCCTCTACCACCTGAAGGTCGACACCACGACGCGGGACGGCGACGGCTCCCCCCACGAGAAACCCCACAAGCCCCTCCTCCTGCTCGCAGCCTTCGACCTCAGGCATCGTGACCCAACCTGTGTTTGAGTTCGCCCTCCGCCATCCTCCGTTCCCGGGCCCGCCCCATTCGCAAGGCATCGACCAAGGCCAAAAGATCGTAGAGTTCTGGATTCCTCTGCACAGCTTTTATCACACTGCGATAGAGGGGCTTGACCGCAATGCCCTGCACGTTTCCTGCCGGACTCGGCCAAACCGGAGACATGCCTTCGCTTTGCGTCAATTGCGCGGCCAATACCGGTGCCGCCCATGCCGTCGGCATCCCCCGCGTCACCTCGCCCGGACTCGCCGCAAAGACATAGGGCACTCCATGTAACAGAAACTCCAAAAATGGCTTCCGCCGAATACGCCGACTTCGGCGTCCCACAGCCGCGCCTCCCCCAACCGGCGCACCGCCGCATGCACCTCCGAAGCACTCATGCCCAAACGCTCCGCCCGCTCCGCATAGCTGCGGGGCAAGCCTCGATCCTGACACAAATCGAGCGCGACCATGACATCCTGTGGTTTCATTTTCAATGGCATACGCTATTCGCGAATTGCGAATGCGCAAGAAAAAACCTGAAGTTTTCATATGAACTGGCACCCGCCTCTAATCCGCCCCCAACTCGCCTCGCGAGCCCACTTGTCCGGCTGGATTTATGGGTGTCCACAAATTGCCTTATCCGACAACTCGTTGCTTAAAATTCCCGATGCTTGCCAGCTTCACCGTTAAACCAGCCAAACAAAATCAACGAGACGACCTCCGTCGTTATCAAATTCCACCGCCATCCAATCACAACAATTCGAAATACAAAGATTTACGAAATGACCCCATTGACTGCCAAATGACCCCATTGACTGCCCAGCTTCACTGTCGCTAGAAGTCATTTCTATGTCTTAGTAATACTCCCGAATATACGCATAAGCCCGGTCAAAGAGTGCCTGATCCTTGTGGAGCTGGTATTTTAAGAGGGCTTTGCGGAGGGACTTTTGGACTTCGCGTTCACCGGGGATGGAGTCTTGCCAGCCGTCGAAGCGGACGACTTTGACGATCTGGTCGATGTCGTTGACGATGCGCTCGACCACGGCGGGGGTTTGGTCGGTCTTGGTTTCGAGGAAGAGTTCGGTCAGGGCGGCTTTGGCGTCTTTTTGTTCTTCCTGGCTGAGGGCCTCTTTCTCAGCTTCGACAGTTTCCTTGGCGATCTTGCAGAGTTCTTTGACGAATTCGATGCTTTGGATGAGGCCTTTCTCGGCTTTATCGCGGAGTTCTTCGAGGCGCTTGCTGAGTTCTTTCAGCTTGGGCATGCCGGGGCGCTTAAGACGGCCTTTGAGGATTTCGACCAGCTGCTTGATGCGCTTGGGGTCGGGGTTGGCGGCGATGCTGTCGATGACTTCGGCATCGAGGACGTATTCGTCCAGCTTGTGCTCGACGCCGCGCACATGGATGTTCTCGTGAATCAGTTCGGTGGTCTTGGCTCCGAGCTTGTGCCAGAGCAGCTTGCCGATGTTCTCGGCGGGGGGCTTGACGGACTGATAGACGCCGCTGAGCCATTTGTAGTCCTGTTGAAAGGGATTGAGGCAGTCGGCGGGCGAGAGGGACTCCCAGAGCTTGTTGAGAACACTGTAGTCCTTGGCGAAGGCGTCGCGCTTTTCGTTGGTGTCGATACAGTTTTGAGCCGCTTCGAGTCCTTCAAAGCCAACGAGCGTGCGGTCGACTCCGGGGAAGTGCGCGAGGCAGCGCTCCATCGCGCCAGGGAGTGCGGCTTCGAGTTCTTTGAGGTTAGTGATGACCTCCTGGATGCTCTTCTCGTCAAACTTCAGAGCCTCGGCGGCGTCATCGAAGATCCCGAAGTAATCGACGATGCAGCCATAGTGCTTCTCGGGGAAGAGGCGGTTGGTCCGGCAGATGGCCTGCAGGAGGGTGTGATCCTTGAGCGACTTATCGAGATACATCGTCTGCAGGATGGGCGCATCGAAACCGGTCAGAAGCTTGGCGGTGACGATGAGGATCTTGAGCGGGTCGTCGCGATCGTTGAAGCGGTCGGTCAGCTTTTCCTGCTGTCCTTTGTCCATCCCCCACTTTTGCTTGAATTCGAGCGGATCGTTGGCGGAGGTGGAGATGACCACGGCGCTGCTCTCGGGTCGCAACAGGGTATCCAGCGCTTCTTTGTATTGCACACAGGCGTGCCGGTCGGGCGTAACGACCATGGCCTTAAAGCCGTGCGGCTCGACCTTGTCGGCAAAGTGCTGGGCAATGTCCTCGACGATGGTGCGCACGCGCTCGGGCGACTTGAGAAAGGCCGACATCTGGGCCGCCTTCTTGGAGAGCTGGTCGGCTTCCTCGTCATTGAGCGAGGCCCGTTCGACGAGTTCCTGGAACTGTTCGTCAATGGCCGCTTTATCGACGTGCACATCCACCAGGCGCGGCTCGAAATGCAGGGGCAGCGTGGCCCGGTCGCGGATGGAATCCTGGAAGCTGTAGCGTGAGAGGTAGCCGCCTTCGTCCTCCTCGGAGCCGAAGGCCCAGAAGGTGTTTTTGTCGGCCTTGTTGACGGGGGTGCCGGTCAGACCGAAGAGGAAGGCATTGGGCAGGGCCGCCCGCATGCGGCGACCGAGATCGCCCTCCTGAGTGCGGTGGGCTTCGTCGACCAACACGATGATGTTATCGCGCGGGTTCATGTCCGGGTAGGCATCCTTAAACTTGTGGATCATCGAAATGATGATCTTGCGGGTATCCTTCTCCAGCAGGTCATGCAGGTCCTTGATGCTGTCAGTCGTCACCACATTGGCAATGTCAGCGGCGTTGAAGGTGCCGGTGATCTGGGTGTCGAGATCCGTCCGATCCACCAGCACGAGCACAGTGGGGCTCTTGAGCGCAGCCAACTTGCGCAACTTCTGCGCGGCAAAGACCATGAGCAGGGACTTGCCCGAGCCCTGGAAGTGCCAGATCAAGCCCTTGCGGGTGCGCCCTTCGATCACCCGGTCCACAATCCGGTTGGCCCCCTCGTATTGCTGATAGCGGCAGATCACTTTGACCCGACGCTTTTTCTTGTCGGTGGTGTAGAGGCAGAAGTTACGCAGGATATCGAGCAGGCGCTCGGGGCTGAGCAGATCCGTCAACTCTTTGCCAACCTCGCCCAGCCCGAGTTGATGGGCCAGCGCGGCCCGCTCCGACTCCAGCCGCCAGGGCGACCAGTAGTCCAGGGGGCAGCGCACGGAACCATAGTAGAGTTCCTTCCCCTCAGTGGCAAAGGAGAGCAGGTTCGGCACAAAGAGCTGCGGGATGGCATTCTCGTAGATGCTGTGAATTTCATGCGCCCCATCGACCCAGGAGACCGACGGTCGAATGGGCGTCTTGGCCTCCCCCACCACCACCGGGATGCCGTTGATCAGGCAAACGATGTCGGGGATCTTCTTCTCCTGCGCCTGCACCACATACTGATTGGTGATGATGAAGGAATTGTTTTCCAGATTCTCGAAGTCGATCAGTCGCACCGGCACATGGCGGTTATTCTCGCCGAAGGGCATCGTCTTGTCGCCGCTGAGCCAGGCGTAGAACTCCTCATTGGCCCGGACGAGGCCCGTTTGCCGGGAGGCGATGAAGATGGCGCGGAGCTTGAAGATGACCTCGTCGGCCAGCGCGGGATTTTGCGTGATCTCGGGATTGATCCGAATCAGGGCCTCGCGTAGCTCCCCTTCCAACAGGACCTGATCGGTCGGCCGGTCGAGTTCCTCGGCGGAGCGATACTGCCAGGGGAACGACGATCCGAACTTGGCCTGCTCCGCCTCGCCCGCCGCGCCCGAGACACTATTCAAATTCTCACCACTCAGCTTCTGAATGATGTAGTGCTCGACGCTGTTCAGTTCGTTAAAGCTCATTTGTCCGTTAGCCCAATGAATTTAAACAGTTCGAGCAAGACCGGATGCGCCCCTCCCCGAAGAGAATAAGTGGCTCACACTGGACTCGTCGATTCCGGCCCATCATCTAAAAAGCCACCACCTCTGGCTCCGGGATCGCTCCGTAACGACCGGAATTGTAGTTCGCGAAAAAATTCTCCTCCCGGCGGACACCCTTGAGGGAATCAAGCCGGTAGGCCTCGCTGACAGAGTTGTCGTTCTTTTCCACGAGATAGATCTGCTCTTTTAATAAGTGGTTGAGCATTTCGCCATGGTGACAGGTGAAGAACAGCTGTGCCTGCTTGCTGTTGATCTCGGGGTTTGTGAACAGGCTGATGATGGTCGGAATCAAATGCGGGTGCAGGTCCGACTCCATCGCGTCGATCACCGCAATGCCGCCCCCGCTGAGGACCGTGATGAAAGTTTCAAAGAGCATCAACAAGCGTCGCGTGCCGGAGGACTCGCGGTCCGCCGGAAGGCTGAAGGCACCCTTGGGTCCCTGATGCCGGAAGAAGATCAAAGAACTCTCCCTTGCTTCGCCCTGCTCCGGCTGTAAGCGGACCGACTCGAGCTTAAAATCATCGATTCCGATGTCCGCTGCTCTCAATAACTCACGCAGCGCGTCGTGGTGCTCCGGGTGTTTCTGGAAAAACTCCGAGCACTTAAATAAATCACTGGTCGGACCATCAAAGCCCTGCTGCCGCTTGCCAGCACGAGTGACGTTACTCACCACCGGCCCGAGCGCATCCAGCACCCGTGCAAACTCCTTGCGCCCGCTTTGCAGCCCAACCGCCAGCATCGAGGCATTGGGCCGATCCGACAAAGCCTCTTTGAGTAATGAGACCTTGGTGAACGCATCAAAGGTCCGCAGTTGGATCGAAAGCCGTCTTCCGCCATCTTTCGCACCAGGATCTGACGGAATTGACCCGTCTCCACAGAAAAACGCTTCAAGGTTCTCCCAAAACCTGATCCGGGGTCAATGTTACCGCATACCAGTAGCGCCCCAAACTGCCACCAAACTCCAGTTCAAAGTGCGCCGGGTTGACATCGTCCTCGCTTCCGGCAAAGCGATCCACCGGAATCGGTTCATCCAGCTTGATGTGCTGATACGAATGCCGCATGAAAAAAGAGACGAAGGAGAGCGCTGTCAGCAGGTTCGACTTACCGGCCGCATTCGGCCCGAAGACCCCCGCCAATAACGACACTTGCAACCCCTCCGCACCGGGGACGTAGGAGCCGTCCGTATGCTCCCGCGGCCAGTGTGAAATCAACCTCGGTCGCCTCCAAAAAGGAGCAGTAGTTGGAAAATTGGATACGGAGAATCACAGCAATCTCTCATAAGACCGCCTATTCTTCATTTTTCGAGCATATTTGCAGAAACTTCCACATTATTTAGCTAATTTCGACAAACTTAAACCCATTCTGGCCATTTCGCCTAGAGGTGAACTGCCCTTATGGATCAGCGCTACTGAGCACTACTGAGCGCCTTGGAAACATTCTTCCAACTATCTTCGCTCCAACTCTTTGTCGGATTCGGGCGAGGCTGATTTGCAGCCTTTAGCGCACGCTCCCGCTCACGGGCAGCCTTCAGGCGCTCGTCCCACTCACGCCGGGTAATTTTAGGCATGGAGATGGTTCGAGGCTGTTCGATAGTATTGCTCATGTCTTTCAAGGTAGTGCAGTGGTCCGTGTAATTCAAGTTCTTTGCGCTCAATTCGAAGTGGGTCAGCCATGGCCCCTTTTCGGCCTAAATTATGGACATACAAAAAGAGACTCCCTTGGTGCCTGCATAGTTCAGTGATAGCTCAAGCACAGATTGTTGGGAATCCCGGTGCGAAGCGGGCAACTCGTCCAGAGGCACGGCTCGGCCCACCTCTTCCGCCCGCTGTATGGCCCCATAAAGAGCCAGTTCCAAATTACGATAGATATAGACGATCTCGACCTTCCACTTCTGGTCCAGGGCAAAGTCAATGTAGGCTGCCGCCCATCTCGAATCGCTCAATGTGCCGTCCCAAACAAGGTCCGGCTTGTCGGGGAGATGCTGCACGGCGTGTGTTTTACCGGCCGCCCACCCGCCTGCCATCATGCGAAACAGCTTCCCGTCTCCCCCTTTACCCAGCTCACGGGCCAAGCGATCATGCGCATAGCGCCAGGCCAAATCATCTCCGGGAACGATGTCCCGCAGCTTTCCTTTCGTGGGATTCTTCGCGTAGCGGGTGTCAAGATAACGCGCGATGTCCGTGCTGATCACCGCACCATTTCGGGAGTCATCGAGCCCATCATACCTCCGATCCGCTTCGACGGGGTCCTCGAGTAAATCACGGAATTTCTCCCAAGCCCTACGCTGCTCAGCTGTCAACTTGCTGTCTGGTTTGTCGGGCAGTTTCATCTTCAGCGCAGCTTTATTAAAGATCGGCCGTTAGGCAACCTTATCAGTGTCAGGCCATATCTTATGATTGATGGAGTGCTCGACGCGTCTGAGGGAGACCTGTCTGCCGTAGCCGGGTGAGCGCAGGTTGGCGAAGGACATGGGCGGGCTAGTCTGGCCGTAGCTATAGGGCAGCGTAGGCTGATGATCGGGTTCAGGCAGAGCGATTCAATATGGTTGGGTCGGTTAGAAGATTTGGTTAATGAGTGCCTTCTGAAACGCTTTGCCCCTGCTTGAAGAAAGCTCGGTCTGTTTTTTGATACGGTCATAACTGTGAATCTCGTTTGACAGAGTGGTCTGATCTTCGGTGCTAGGGACAGGGATCTTGATGCTGAGTAGTTGGTCGATAGAGAGGTTTGCCTGTTTGGTTCCGGTGGCTCGTCTGTATAGCTGCCGAAGGAACGGCTCTGATGACATTACTTTTAGCAAGTATACCTTCGTCAGGGAAACTCGTGGCGTTATCTTAACGGCACGTTGATTAAGTAGGAGTTGAGGAGTTCCGTCAGGAATCTGAACTGAGAATCCATAATCCCGCTTCCCCATTGTCCCTGTAAGAGACAAAACTATATCACCTGGATTCAGAACAAATTTGGGATATTCGTCAGCATACCCAGCAGGCAGAAAAACGGGCTTTCGAGAAAGGTCTAAGTTCTTTCCGAAGATATTACCCATCCTAACAAGCTGAACCCCATCGGAACAAAAATCTCCGCTCTTGAATGCAAACCCGGCCACTACATCGACATGGTCTCTAAGCGGTTGTAGCATTTCACTGGAGTCCGATTTCGGCCAAATGGTGGTTGCTTGAACGGCATCCCCAGCCAACTCAACTTTGCCCTCCAGCTGCGAATACTTTTCTAGAGCACCGTCCGCCGCCCAGAGCAGCTCGGCCAGTTTGGCTTGCTGGTCTTTGGGCGGGAGGAGGAATTCGTAATTGGCAAGGTCTTTGAACTTGGTGCGCGGTGACAGTCCGCCGGCGGAGTGTTGAACCGCATAGTCGAAGAACTTGTCGTTGCAGACAAGGAAGGGAAGCAACTCGGGAAGGAGATCCTCCTTGGCTTCCATCACTGTGATGTCGCCGGAACAGATGCCGTCGAATTCGGCCATGGCAGCCTTCTTCAAGTAGGCACGGCGACGACCGAAGAGAACGTGTCCCTTTTGGAAGGCCTTGATGAAAGTGGTTTCCTCTTCAATCGATGCCCATGTGCGCAGGTGTATGCACTCGGGCTCGATGTGCTCTAGCCCAACCACTCGCTCGATACCATCTGCGACCGGATCTTTGGACGACTGCCGGACTTCTTTGACGACCTCGCCGAAGGTGACTGGTTTCCAGTCGGATTTGTCTAGTTCTAAGGGCATGGACTTGAAAAAAGGTAAAATGCTACGGTTTGTAGGGAATGTCTTTAACTAGGAGGGTAACACCTAATTGTCGGGCTTGGCTGTTCAGTCCGTCGAGTAGGTGGATCAGTTGAGCGGTTTCGTGGGTTCTCTTTTTGGGATTCTTTATTGCTTGACCGAGCAGCCCCTGTGAAACGCACCCTGAAGTCACCAAAATGACGTAGAGCTCCCGGTCGCTTGCCTGGAGGATTTCTGATCGTATCTTGTCCCATAGGACTGTTGCTGTTGGGAATTTTGCCCGTGTTTTGTAAAGGCGTGCAATCTTCGTATTGTTCCACTTGCTGGATTTCGTCCATGAGTTCTTAACTCCTTGAGGTGTTTCAGCCGCAGGAACCATGTAACAAAGATTTTTCATGGCTTGTGCCGTGACGTCGTGAAAAGCTGATGCAGAAATGTTTGAGCCGGATCCACACTTCACATGGAGGAAGGCAAGTTTCCGATTTGTGAAGTCAGCAGCAATAAAGTCAGCGGCCTCCGATCCCATATCGTCGCAAATTATGACTTCAGGCTTAAAAGGGAGATCAACCCGTTCTTCCGCGACTTCCTTAAAAAGAGTTCCAGTTGTGAAACGTTTTTGAGTTCCTTTTTGAAGGCCAGCAATCTCAGCTTTTGTTCCCTTTTCGGTTTTACACGCTTTCGCCTTTTGAGGAGTTGCAATACACTCCAACAGTGCCTTCTCCGCATAGGAGTAATCTACGGCGTAAAAGGACTGGCCCTGGTAGACGATCTCTCCCCCATCGAGGCAAATGAGCATCGAATCTTGGTTTGAGTTAAGGTAGTTGCCCAAGCTGATTTTTTTTGACTCATCTCCGTCTTTTTCCACCCGAATCGAATCACTGTCGTCGTCTTTTGTGAGCCAGAACTTGGTCTTTTCAGGTTTGTAAGTCAGAGTGAAACGGATGGTGCGAGTCCTGACATCACCGCCGGCGTCGCTTCCAAATGTGATCTGAAACTTGAACGTGTTTTTTTTGACACCATCAGAAATTTCTGCTGTTGTCTTCACACAGGCGCAGGGCTCACCGTCAGCAAACTGAAATGCTACTTCTGAGTTGTTCAGATCTAAGGATATAATCCTGGGTTTAACTGTCGCCGGCGGGTCACAGGCCGGCATGTAACGTGAAAAATATCGGCTAGGACTCACATTGCTGGAATCCAAATTGGAAGCCACCACCTTGGCCCACTCGATGAAAACTTTGTAGTCATGGGAGCTTCGATTCGAGCCAGACGTCTCTTTGCGTAGCCGACCATTTCCGAGACCCACATATCGGCTCTCTCCCTCGGAGTCCGATCTGCCTCGAGTCGACCTGCAGATCTGGATCCGATCTGTTATAGACGGAGCGATAGATGACAAATTTGCTCCGCGCAATTCTTGACCTCTGATTGCTGACTCAAAAGGTATAGTATTGTGAATACTGGTGTTTGTCGGTCGGAAAGAGCTGTCAAAGTATTTTGAGAGAGTTGCTGCACCAACAGGTTTCGTGTGGTCATCCAGATACTCAGATGGAAGATTCCCCTTTGAGTCGGCTATGAAAATATAATTTTGAGTTACAACCACGCAATGGGTCTCCAATCTAATCTGATAGAAGGAGCGTCGATGGAGAAGCGCCGAATTAGAAACAGATGCGTAAACCCAGAGTGCTGAATTCTTACTTTTCTGACACGGAGCATTCAGGTCATCGCCGAGAATTACCGCGTCTTCGAGATTTAGCGTGTCTGTGCAATTTTCTATGTAATCGGAAAGCTTGAAGGAAGAAGCTTTTCGACGAACCAGTGCACTAGGAGGGACGATAACTTGAGGATTGTCGTTAAGTTCTCCAGGGTCGAATTTTTTAAGAAATCGTCCTGCGAAATATTCGATCTCAGGTTGGCGATCCAAGAGATCTTGAACCACCTGCCTGAAGTGAGCAGGATCGAGTAACTCTTGGTGACCTTCAAACTCGCGGTAAGCATTCCAATCTTGATCTGGCGTGAACTCTGACGGATGTAAAACTACTGCTGGTTCTGCTTTGTCATCACTGTCTGTCCGCAACACTCGACCTATCTGCTGCACCAATTTTCGATCATTACTGAACTGCGCAAACAGCGCCAGAACGCAAAACCGATGGTCATCTAGCCCCTCGGTTAGCTTGTTTTGGTGGACCCAGATTGGTGACTTTTCGTCCTTAGGTTCAGGGACCGATTTCCTGAGGTAATCCTCCGTTCTGCTCTTGAAGCGTTCATGAATGCCAATAGCGTCTAGTCCCTCTCCCCGTAGGGTTCGAACTGTTGTCTCAATATTAGTATCAGTATCGCAGCAGACTATTGCCCTCGGCTCAGATGAGGGCAGAGAGCCCGCTTTTAGGAGTGCGCTCCAAACTTTAGCAAACTCGAGAGAAAGCGTTTCAATTTTTCCAGAGGCTTGAAACTTCTTCAATTTCAGCTTCCGGATAATGCCTTTCTTCTCCGCTTCGGCGTGAGTGAAATGCAGAGTGGTCCTCTTTGGGTTCCCAATTTGGAATAGCTTTAGATCGTTTCGATAAGGGGTAGCGGTTAGCAATACCGTTTTTGTTTTGAGTTCCTTGATCGACCTCCCCCAGCCCACCGCAGGTTCGTAGTGGCATTCATCGACTAGGACCAACGAAAGGGTAGAAGCCAGGTCCTCATATATTGCTGGCTCTTTTCGCCTGAGTGTCGTCAGCGTTGCAAATGTCGATACCAAGATCTTTGAGGCGGGTAGAGATGCTAAAAGTGATTCGGCATTTGACGGAAGTAACTGTTCAGCATTCGGACCAGTCTTTTCAATCCCAACCTTTTTCCAGAAACGCTCGTTTAGATCCGCAATTAGTTGGTTTCGGAGGTTGGCCCAAGGGGTAACTACCAAAGAGACACCTTGGCAGGACAAGGCAGTAAGGCTTGCAATAACACCAGTTTTTCCGGTCCCAGTCGGCATGCGAATCAAGCAGGGCGAATCAAACTTGCGGAGATGCTTTATTGCAAAGCTCACCGCTTTGTCCTGATGAGGCCAAAGCTGTTCTCTCGCCTTTGAAGGCATGTTCTTGAACGGTGTCACTGTTATTTAGATTTGGACACGTCTAGTGTGGCGAAGAGCTGGTTCATGGATTCCTTGAGAGCATCTGAACTGGTTCGCCAATCCTCCAAGGCGGCACCGAATTCACCAACGGCGGCTTCATGTCGTTCCGGGCGAATGTAGCGACTAACTGCGAGATTGAACTTCTGCGCTTCAACCTCGACGAGGGTGAGCACCTTGGCGAGGTCATCCTGATCCTCGAACTTGCGGAAGGCTTGGTAGATCTTCTGAATGTGTTTCTCTTCGAGGAAACCCATATTCTTGTCCTGTCGCACCTCCTTGACGGCATTAATGATAAGGATTTTTCCGCGCCGCTCCTTTGCTTTGTTGGTATTGGTAATGAGGAGACAGGCCTCCATCGGGGAGTTGTAGAATAGGTTCGGCCCGAGCCCGATGACGCATTCGACGACATCTTCCTCGATCATCTGGCGGCGCATCTTGGCCTCGGCATCCCGGAAGAGAATGCCGTGCGGCCAAAGCGAGATACTGCGCCCGTTTTTCGGATCCAGGCTCTTCTGAATGTGCTGCTGGAAGGCGTAATCGGCGCAGCCCTGCGGCGGGGTGCCCCACATGTTTCTCCCCCACGGATCACTCTCGAAGGCGCTGCGGTCCCAGGCTTTGATCGAGTAAGGGGGATTGGCGAGGATGACGTTGAAGGTTTTGAGGGTGTCGTTTTCCAGCAAAGCGGGCTGACTGAGGGTGTCGCCCCGAACGATCTTGAACTCTTCGATGCCGTGCATGAACATGTTCATCCGGGCGATGGCGGAGGTGATGAGATTGATTTCCTGGCCGTAGAGCTTGAGGGTGCGGTATTCCCGGCCCGCGTCCTTGAGCTGGAGGGCGCAGTTGAGGAGGAGGCCGCCGGAGCCGCAGGTGGGATCGTAGACACTCTCACCCGGCTGCGGGTCCATGATGAGGGTCATGAGGCGGACGACGGTGCGGTTGGTGTAGAACTCAGCGGCAGTGTGGCCGCTGTCGTCGGCGAACTGCTTGATCAGGTATTCGTAAGCGTTGCCGAGCTGGTCGTCGGGCACGTTGGCGATGCTCAGGGTGTGGGCCGAAAAGTGCTCCATCAGGTTGACCAGGGTCTCGTCGGAGAGCCGGTCCTTATTCGTCCAGGGTGCCTCGCCGAAGATGCCGCTGAGGGTCTCGGGATTGGCCTTCTCGATGGCGTGCATGGCCTCGTTGATCGCAATGCCGACATTCGACGTCACCGCCCGCACCTCCCGCCAGTGCGCCCCGGCCGGAACCTTGAAGCGGTGGTTCTCCTCGAAGGCAGCGTATTCCCGGTCCCCGCCCGACTCTTCCAGCGCAGCGGCATACTCCTCGTCATAGACATCGCAGATGCGTTTAAAGAACAGCAGCGGAAAGATGAACTGCTTATAGTCCCCCGCGTCGATGTGGCCGCGCAGATAAGTCGCCGCGCCCCAGAGGTATTTTTCTAGTGTTTGTTGGTTCATGGGAGATTTGAGGCTAAATACTGATCGACGTATTTCTCGACGCCGTCGTAGTAGATCTTTGAAATCTTATCGCCAAAGTAATTCTGGTAGCGCTGCCCTTCCGCCGTTTCTGAGCCATCTTCACTCCACAGAACTACATCTACTTCG
>JAGYJE010000003.1 GCA_018402305.1 Puniceicoccaceae bacterium
TTGCCCGGTCAAAGGGCAAATACGGTGCCGTGGCCAATTTGCGGGTGGATGCCGATACCGACATCGACAGTCTGGTCCTGCGCGTCTGGGGAGCCTATCGCAAATTCAGTGCCTTTGACTACGCGCCGGAAACGCCGCATGCAGGGGTCAAGTCGACCACGCGCATCCAGTCCAGGCGTGAGCTTGCGCCGGAACGCTACTCCGAGGCGGTGAAAGCGGCACTGGAGGCAATCGGACACGGTGACTATGAGAAAATCGTGTTGGCCCGCGGCATTGAGCTGGAGGCGGACGGCCCCTGGCGACCGCTCGATACGCTGAATCGCCTGCGGGAGCGGTTTTCCGGTTGTTTCACATTTTCCTTCGGCGGCGGTTCTGCCCGGAGCTTCATCGGTGCCACGCCCGAGCGCCTCCTGCAGATCCGGAACGGACACCTGCTCACCGAAGCGATCGCCGGATCGGCGCCGCGCGGCAGCACTGCCGGGGAGGATGCCAAGCACGCGAGGGCGCTTCTGGATAGCCGTAAGGACTTGCGTGAGCACGTCTGCGTGCGGGACTCCATTCTGCGGCGCCTGGCCCGCGTCGGAGTGGAGGCCAAGGCGGAGCCCGAGCCACAGGTCCTGCTCCTCGCGAATGTGCAGCATTTACGGACCCGCATCGAAGCGAGCGTCGGCGACTCCGTGCACCTGCTCGATATACTGCCCGAAATGCATCCCACGCCGGCGGTGGGTGGGTCACCCCGTGAGCAGGCAGTGCCCTGCATCGCCGATCTGGAGCAAATCGAGCGCGGCCTCTATGCCGGGGTGCTGGGCTGGTTTAACCATCTAAACGAGGGCGAAATGATTGTTGGCATTCGTTCCGCATTGATAGAAGGCAAGATCGCGCGGCTCTACGCCGGTGCCGGCATTGTCCGCGGTTCAGATCCCGAGCGGGAGATGCGCGAGACCGAGATGAAGCTGAGTGCTTTGCTGGATGTGCTGGCGGATGAATAAGAGGAGCTAGAAAACGCCCTTAAATGTGTCATTGAGGTTACATTTGTGTCGCTCCGGTTAAATAAGACCGGTTGCCTTGTTTTCCGGTTGTCTGTTCCACCTCGGGCTATTTCACGGGGGAGATGGTCATGAAAAATACTCCCTACATAAAACTCGGATTTGCGCTTCTTTTGGGCTTCTCCGGTTCTGTAAACGCGGCTGCGCTGGATGGTGTCGTCAGAGACGCCATGAGTGGTTCGGCACTGGAAGGGGCGTCGGTCAAGATCCCGGCGCTCGATTTGGAGACCACGACTAATCGCCGCGGTTACTTTGAATTTGATGGCGTTGAGCCGGGCACCTACGCGGTGCAGGTCAACTACGTCGGCGCACAGTCGCAAACCGTGGAAGCATCGGTGCGCGAGGGTAAGTCCGAGATACTTGAGCTCGGGTTGAACCTCAATGTCTACGAACTCACGGATTTCTCCGTTAGCTCCTACCAGTCGGCGACGGCCCGCGCCCTCAACATGCAGCGCTCCTCCGAGAATTTGAAAGACATCGTCGCCTCTGACCAATTCGGTCAGTTCGCCGACACCAACGCCGCTGAGGCGCTCAACCGCCTGCCCGGTGTATCCGTGGAGCGGGATCAAGGCGAGGGCCGCTTTGTCGTGATCCGCGGGATCGATCCCAATCTAAACAGCGTGGCACTGGACGGTGTGGCACTGGCTTCTCCGGATGCCGACGATCGTGCCACCTTGCTGGACACAGTCCCCATCGAAGTGCTGAACACCCTGGAAGTGACCAAGGCAGTGACGCCCGATCAGCCGGGCGATGCTATCGGCGGTTTCATCAACCTTCGCTCGCCCAGTGCTTTCGATTTCGACAAACGGACAATCCGCGCCAACGGCGCTTTGCTCTACAGTGACTTGGTCGATGAGACCGGGCATCGATTCAACGTCTTCTACGCCGATACCTTTGGCGAGGACAAACAATGGGGTCTTGTCGTGACGGCGATTGACTCGGAGCGGACCTTTGGCTCGGACAACGTTGAAGCTGCACCGTGGGAAGCGGAGGGCGCGGGCTTCATAACTGAAGAAATCGAATACCGTGAGTATGACCTCGTTCGTTCGCGCACGGGTGTGACGGCTAATCTCGAGTTTCAGCCGCACAATGATTCATTGATTTTCCTCCGCGCCAGTTATAATACCTACGAGGACATAGAGACCCGCGATCTTTCCAAGAGCATCTTTGAGGACGGCAGCTTCAGCGGGGTGACCGGAAACAGCTTCACCTACGACAACGTCGGAACCGAGATCGAATACAAAGACCGGACTGAAGAACAAAGCATATTTGTTGTATCGTTGGGTGGTGAGCAAAGTTTCGGGGATTGGACAATTGATTACACGCTCGCCTTCTCCGAGGCAGAGCAAGACACGCCCTCGGATCGGGAAGCGGTCTTTGAGGCGGATTCGCCCGCAACCGCTACGGTATCCGGCGCGAGTGGTTATCGTCCCAGACTCAGTTCAGCACCCGAGTTTTCCGATCTGACGAATTACGAACTGGACGGTATTGAAGATGCGAACCAGCTCGTCACCGAAACCGACATCAGCGGCACGCTCAATTTGAAGCGTGAATTCGATGGAGAACGCTTTAAGTATGTAAAGTTCGGTGGTGTCGTGCGGAACAAGGAAAAGGATAACGATCTGGAAGCCTTTGAGATCGAAGCAATCAACGATACATTCGGGGACTTTGCTGGAGGCAGCCGTCGGAATTTTCTCAACCGACCCACACCGAGCCTGCGGAGAAGCTTCTTAAGCGATGCGAATTTGAATGAAAGCACCCGCGAACGTTTGCTGGAGGATTCCTTCGTCGAAGACTACGAAACCACGGAAAACGTTTTTGCTGCCTACTTGATGGGGGGGCTCGAATTCGGCGAATGGAACGTCATCGCAGGCGCCCGCGTGGAACATACGGATTTTGAAACCGAGGGTTTTGAGTTCGATACGGACACGGAAATTGAAAGTCGGACGAAGTTCGATAAGGACTACACGAACTTCCTACCCGGCATTCACCTGCGTCGCGACGTGGGTGAGGACGGCGTTTTCCGTGCCTCTTGGACTAATACCTTTGCCCGGCCAACCTTCGAACAGAGCCGTCCCGGTGTTGTGGTGGATGGCGACGAAATCGAACGCGGCAACCCGGACCTCGATCCCTATGAGGCGATGAACCTGGATGCCTCGTTTCAGTATTACAGCGAGGACTACGGGGTCTTTGGTATCGCCGTGTTCTACAAAGACATTGAGAACTTTATCTTTGAGCAGATTTCGAATGAGACCATTGGCGGTGACGATTTTGAGGTGACTGACTTTGCCAACGGTAAAGACGGCGATATCCTTGGCCTGGAGTTGAGCTATGCTAAGCAGTTGAGTTCGCTGCCGGGTGTTCTGTCCGGTTTGAGCATTTCGACTAATCTGACGCTCACCGACAGCACCGCCAAGGCCACCCGTTCGGGCGGCGAGGCAGCGAAGGTTTCCTTCCTCAAGCAAAGCGATGTGATCGGAAACGTTTCCCTCGCCTGGGAGTGGGACCGCTACTTCCTGCGGCTGAGTGGCACTTACCGCGACGACTTCCTCGATGAACTGGGTGAGGATCCGGATGGTTTTGAAGACCGCTACGTGGATGATTTCTTTCAGGTCGACTTCTACGGCAGTGTTCAGGTTTACAAGGGCCTAAGCGTCTTCGTCGAAGTGAACAACCTCACGAACGAACCGTTCCGCGCATACTGGGGCGGGTCCAACCGCTTGTCGCAGTATGAGGAATACGGTGTCTCTGGTGCGGTCGGGGCGAAGTGGACCTTTTAATGATACGCATCGTCTTAAGATAAAATCTCCGCATTTTGTCTAGTCTTTCAAAGCGGCCAGCAGCTATCTGCTGGCCGCTTTTTTGCTTATTCTCTGGGGTTCGCGCGACTTAAAAATAGACTGGATGAGAATCGATTTATACATGTGGTTTAATATATGAAACCGATTACAGTCAATGTAGCCGAACCCACCTATCGCGAATTTTAGGATTTTGCGCGGCGCAAGGATCATAAGACCTCCGAACTCATTCGGGAGGCCATGGAAATCTACCGTGAGCGTTACATCCAGGACTCTGGAAATCGGAGCATTGGGGACTTGCGCCCTCGATCCCTAGGCAAGGCCCTGCGCCCTCTTGAGTTCGAAGATGACTTGCTGGACGAACTGGTCAGTCTGTAAGATGGCCTGTTAACGAGCAACGCGCGGGATTATTCGGTTTTTGATTGCTTTGAGATTCTTGGCTTGGGCGCGTAGGGATCGAGTGCCCACCAAATATAACTGACTCAATCAGGCGATTCGTTCGTAAAATTGGTTCTTTCGTAGCGAGAGGGTCTATCCCTCGATCCGACCAAGCTCTCGATACAGGCGGGCTCTATCCTGGCATAAAGCCAGTCGCTACGAAACATTCTTTGAGAAGATTTCTTTGAAGAAATCCTAGTTGGCCAGCAGCAATTCCCGATACAGGTTCTTGCCGGATCCGCCGAAACTTCCGACATCGATCACGTAGCCATAAATCACGGAGCCATCGTCCTTTTCGATCACGGTGCCCCGCACCCATTGCACGGGTTCATCGTCACCTAAGGGCTGGGGGGTCGTCCAGGTGTCGGCTTCGTGTGCCCGCATGGTGTGAAACAGTTGCTTGCTGGCCGCATTGATGAAGAGGCAGTGCACGGCGCCGTCATGGCCAATCGTGTCGGCTCCGGTTTGATCTGAATCCACCGTATTTTGGGCGACGGCCTGAGCGCTGACTTGAACCGGCGCACTCCAGTTGCGCCCGTTGCCTGCCACGCGGCGCTCCCAAAGTTGGCCGTTTGCGAGACGATAAAGAACGCTGACGGTATCGGACTCCGGCAGATAGACGAGCGGCAGGATCGATCCAATGTCCTGGCTTCCGGTGCCCAAGCCCTCGGTGATTTGGGTGCGGTCGCTGAGTGTATTGTCCGGCAACAACTGCCGATACCAGGCCGAGCCATCGGCGCCGGTGTAGGCGAGATGGACGACATCTTCGGAGCCGAGGGTGAGCGCCGGGCCGGAAAGGTCGGGCGCTTGTTTGGCGTCGATGACCGTTTCTTCACTCCACTGACCTGCGGGTGAGCGAACGGCGAAGTGTATTTTGTGGGGTCCGCCATAGACCACGACCACGCTACCATCGGAGCGCACGGCGATATCGGCAACTTGAGTGGGTGGCTCTTCCGGCGAGGCAATCCGCTCGTCTTGGATCGCCCAGGTATCCGGCTTGTCCGAATGATCCGAAGTGCAAAAGACATGATACCAGACATCATCGGAAGTCTGATGGACCATGTGGATTTGATCACCGACCAGAGCGGAGCCGAAGCCCTCGAGGTCGCCCGTCTTGGGGCGGTTGGTTCCGTCCACTTCCCGCCAGCTCAAACCACCGTCGGTTGACTTGACCGTCATCAGTGCGTTCCAGGTTTCGGAGGGTTCCATGAGAAAATAGAGGTCGCCATTACTGGCTTGCCAGGGGCCAATACGCATGGGTGTTTCGACAAAAGTGCCGCCGAGGTGGCCGGGCGCCACATCGAGCGTGACCGAAGCCAGTGCGGTAGCGGGGAGTGGCTTGCCCGCTGCATCCACCAGGCGGTAGTCGAAGCGATCGCCGGGCTCGTTCAGGGCGGCCTCATCAGAAAAGCGGCGGATGACGATGGGGAACACCCACTCGCTGTGGCCGCGCGAACTCGACCAAACAGGCGTCGCATCTGCGAAACTGACACCGTGGCCGCCGGTGAAGGGCAGGGTGGATGCTTGCAGCAAATCGGTGGTTGGATCGGCGTGAGTGAAGGACTTGCTGGCAATAATACTCGTGCGTGGGCTGCGGGGTTCGCCCTCGATGGCAAGGCTTTGCAGGTCTACGCGGCTGCCTGCGGGCACAAAGACTCCTGGCCCGGATAGCGGAATTGCTGCACCAACGTCTTTGTTCAAAACGAAGGCCTCATCGTCGTATTCCAGTGTGAGTGTAGAGCCTTGCATGATTAGTTTGACTTCAACCCATTCCCCGCGTTTCACGGCAAATGGATGCGTGCTGATGCTCGTGATGACTCCGTCGCGAACGCGGTGCAGTTCGAGTCCTTCGCCTGCTGTGAGATCAGCGCGAAGGTAGTTGTTGTCATCCTCATAGCCAAACACGAAGCCAGCCGCTGCCTGCCCTGCGCTCGGAAAGCGTATCATAGCGGCAAATTCGACCGGTGCCCATGTGGTCGCCTGTCGCACAAGCGCGAAGAGCGGTGAATCAACGGAGTGCATACGGAGATGCCCATCCTTGTTGCCCGGCCGCCAGGCGAGTGCATCGGCGCTGCCGCGGGCGAATCGCCAAAAAGAACCCAGTGGGCCTTCCGGTGGGGATTCGAAGTCGAGTGTGGCTTTTTTGGCGGGCTGCGGGAAATTTTCGGCAAGAAGTGGTTCCCATTCGCCCGCATTGCGGCGCACCTGTAGTTGAAAGCGATGTTCGGCGCTGGCAGCGTCCGAAGCTTCCACCTCAAAGCGCAGCCGGAAGGGCTCGTCTGCCAGAACCGTGGCGGGTTCATTCAGATCGCTTGCCCAGCCGTGATCTGCATTGAGCGGCGCCTCGAAGTCCGCGCGGACCCGAAAGGCTGTTTGCCGCAGGTTGCTCGCGGTGGTGCCGGAATGCGCGGCGGTCTCCAAGCCGTCGGCTTGGGGCGCGCTCGTCGCGCAGCCGGAAAGAAGCAGCACTGTGAGTGGAAGGACCAAACGCGAAGGCGTTCGGCTACGGCATTTCCTTTCGGAAGTTTGGGGGATGAAGCAGGGAATGCGATTGTTCATCAGAGTGTCGGCAGCGGAAAGCGGTAGGCGTGGCGCTCGAGGGGCTCGTCGACACCGGCTTCGTAGGTAGCGACTTCCACCATGCGATCCTGACCGATGGTCATGGTGCGGAACATCGGCGTGTGGTTGGTTTCATCCGGGATCTTGGTGCGCTCAAGCGCGGGGACGTGGAGATAGTGGACATGGCCGATTTGTTTGGAGTGATCAACGCGGTCCATGTCCATATGGAGATCACCGGAAATGACCGCCGCGAGATTCTTTTGGGCCACCACCTCGGCGAAGCCGGGGTGGGTGATGCCTTTATCCGCGCGCTCCGGATAGACCCCGAGCTGAGCGCCATGCACGAAGAGCAGCACTGGCTTTTTGCTGAGGGCCTCCATGCGGTCGAGAATCCAGGCGATTCCGGAATCGGTAAAGTCGCGTCCATAGTCGGCCGAGGCAAAGATCAGGGCCACTTCCTCGAATTCGAGCACATATTTGGTATCAAGAAGGTCGGTCTTGCCCGCATTCCATTGAGCAAAATACTCCAGATAGCGGTCGACGGACGCGCCGTGCTCCTCATTCCCCATGATTGTGTAAAAGGGCAATTCCAGCTTTTTGAAGACCTCCGTGGCCGCCTCATACTGGATAACGGTGCCCTTGTGGGGGATGTCACCAACGCCGGCCACGAAGCTCAATGGCTGCTCGCGGGCCAGTGCGTTAACATGGTCTACCGCCGTGCTCAGGCCCGGGAACTCCGCGAGTGGTTTGGGCTCGCCATCGCCCAGGATAGCGAAAGCGAGCAGCGGGTCGCTCTTAGCCTGTGTTGAGTGTCCGAAAACGGACGCGGCAGCGAACAAGAAGCAGGCGCTCTTTGACGCCAAATTTTGGATGGATCGATTGAGTTTTGTCATGGTTTACCAAGAATGGGTAGACTTGTAGTCGGGGGCAACCTCTTATGCAGATAGCTATGTTAAGATTACCTGAAGAAACCTTGAATAGCATAGGAATACGGGCTGGTGTTGACCAGCGGATAAAGACACTTAAGTAGAGTAACTATGGCAAAAGACTGGCTAGAAGGCATTAAAAATGAATACGACGTGGTCGTCGTCGGCTCCGGCTTGGGCGGACTGACGGGGGCGAACTACCTCGCGAAGAACGGGCACAAGGTCCTCCTGCTGGAGCATCACTACCAGTTCGGCGGACTGGCCACTTGGTTTAAGCGGCCGGGCGGGCACATTTTCGACATTTCACTGCACGGCTTCCCGTATGGCATGGTCAAGAGCTGCCGGAAGTATTGGACAAAGGAGATTGCCGATTCCATCCACCAGCTCAAGGACGTCCGCTTCATTAATCCGCAGATGAATGTCTGGACAACCTTCGACCGCGAGGACTTTACCAACATCCTGGTCAACGATTTCAAGGTGGACCGCGAAAAGGTGGAGGCCTTCTACACCCACCTGCGGCAGATGAATTTCTACGACGACAACACCCAGACCACGGGGGAGATGTTTGAGGAGTTCTTCCCCGGCCGCAGTGATGTGCATCGCCTCCTCATGGAGCCGATCTCCTACGCCAACGGCTCGCACGTCGACGATCCGGCGATCACCTACGGTATCGTCTTTTCCAATTTCATGAGCAAGGGTGTCTTCACCTTCCAGGGCGGCACCGATACCCTGATCAAGAAGATGGTCGCTGAGCTGCAGAGAAACGGCTGCGAGGTCCGCAAAAACGCCCTCGTCGACGGAATCGATGTGGAGGACGGCAAAGTCGTCGGCGTGCGGGTGCGCAGCCAAAACACTGGGAACGAGGCGTTCCCGGTTCGCACGGTAAAGTGCAAGGCCGTGCTTTCCAACGCCAACGTGCGCAACACCATCGAATACCTCGTGGGTGAGGAAAAGTTCGACCCCGCCTTCGTGGCTGAGGCCAAGGCCGTGCGCAACAACACCAGCTCCTGCCAAGTTTACATGGGCATCAAAAAGGGCGAGACCATCCCTAATATCGGCGACCTCGTCTTCACCTCAAAAGCACCGGAGTATTCCATCTCCGAGCTGACTTCGATCAAGACCAGCAGCCACACCTTCTCGCTCTACTACCCGGAAACGCGCCCGCATCTGCCGCAGGAGCGCTACACTGTGGTCGCCTCGCTCAACGCCCAGTGGGACGAGTGGAATGATTTGACCGAAGAGGCATACCAGCAGGAGAAACAGCGGATGTGCGACGAATGCGTAGCCAGCCTGGAGACCTTCATCCCCGGGGTGCGCGAAAAGATTGACCACATCGAGGCCGCCACCCCCCGCACCGTTAACCGCTACACCAAGTCCATGCAGGGCACCTCCTTCGGCACCAAGTTTGAGGGCCTCAAAGTCTCCATGGAACTTCCCGACCAAATCGAAGGCCTCTATCACGCCGGCTCCGTGGGCATCATTATGTCCGGCTGGCTCGGCACCATGAACTACGGCGTGATCACCGCCAACAAGATGGACAAGTGGCTCTATGAAAAAGCGAAGGGCGGGCAAGCTCGATTGTCGTCCATGATGTAAGCCGCCACTCAGTCGTCTGAAGCCTCTGCGGTGGCGACCAAGGCACCAAGGAAAACGAGCTCAGTTTCTCCCGTGTTCTTGATCGCCTGCGATTCACCGTGACGGGTGATTTGCAAGGTTCCCGGGGTGAAGGGATGCTCCACGCCGTTGTCGACAACGATACCCGTCCCGGCGATGCAGTAGTAGAAATCCTCGTCTCCGTCGTGTGAATGCTCACCGACACTGGCCCCTGGCTCAAGCCGAACCAGGCCGACGCTTTTGATGGCACTCCCCGGGAACCGATCGAGAAGTTTGTGCGCAGTGACCATGCCACTGCCGCCGCGCACGCCTTCGGCGATCTCCGGAATGATTTGATGAACGTTGGTAACCATAAGGGTAGATGGTTCCTTTTTATGGAAAAGGCAAATCCGAGTTTTCGGTCTCCGGAGATAAAAAGAATTAATGGTTGAGAAACGTTTTGCGCATGGCATCGTCTTTTTCTTTTTAGAGAACTCTGAGGAACGAATTGTACTATGGAAGACGTCATCATCTTAGGCACCGGCTGCGCCGGATTGACTGCAGCGATTTACACGGGCCGCGCCCAGCTCAAGCCCCTCGTGCTGGAGGGGGCTCAACCCGGCGGGCAGCTCACGACGACCTCGGAAGTGGAGAATTTCCCCGGCTTTCCGGAGGGCATCGACGGCTTCATGATGATGGATAACCTGCGCAAGCAGGCCGCCCGCTTCGGTGCGCGTTATGAACATGCCAAGGTCGACAAAATCGAGATTGTTGACGGCATTAAGCGCCTGACCGCGGGCGAAAAAGTCTATGAGGCCAAGTCGGTCATCGTCGCAACCGGTGCGCGTCCGCGGCTACTGGGGATCCCCGGCGAGCAGGAAATGTATGGTGGCAAGGGCGTGACGACCTGTGCGACCTGCGATGGCGCTTTTTACCGCGATATGGATGTGGTGGTCGTCGGCGGGGGGGATTCCGCGGCGGAGGAGGCGCTCTTTCTCACCCGCTTTTGCTCCAAAGTGACCCTGATTCACCGTCGCGATGCGCTGCGTGCCTCGCAGATCATGGCGGACCGGGCGACTTCGCACGAGAAGATTGAAATGGCCTGGAATTCAGCGCCGACCGAGATTCTTGCCGACGAGAAAGGCTTCACCCGGGCGATTGTCGTGAAAGACACGCAAACGGGTGAAACCAGAGAGATTCCTTGCAAGGGTGTTTTCATTGCGATCGGCCACATTCCAAACACGGACTTTGTCGAGGGTCTTTTGGATCGTGATAGCGATGGCTACATCGTGCCTGAGCCCGGCAGTCAGGTAAAGACGCGCTATCCGGGATTTTACGCGGCGGGCGACTGTGTGGACCATGTTTACCGGCAGGCCATCACGGCCGCGGGTATGGGCTGCCAAGCCGCTATCGAGGCCGAACGCTGGCTGGCCGAACACGAATAGAGCGATGGATTTATCCAACCTCAGGCAAAGCTATACAAAGGGCAGCTTCAGCGAAGCGGATCTCTTGGCGTCTCCTTTCGACCAGTTTGAAAAGTGGTTTCGCGAAGCAGAGTCCTGCCAGCTGGAGGAGCCCAATGCGATGTGTCTCGCCACGGCAGATGCCAGCGGTCAGCCGACGACGCGGGTGGTTTTGCTCAAGGATTTTTCCGAGAAAGGGCTGACCTTTTACACGAACTACGAAAGTCGCAAGGCGGGTCAACTCGACACGAATCCGAAGGCGGCGGCCAACTTCCTCTGGCTGCCCCTGCAGCGTCAGGTCAACGTGGTGGGTTCTGTGGAGCGCATCCCCAAGGCGGAGTCGCTACGCTACTTTCTGAGCCGCCCGTTTGGCAGTCAGTTGGGGGCCTGGGTCTCGCCGCAGAGCAAGGTGATCACTTCGCGCAGTATCCTTGAGGCGAAGTTGGACCAGATGAAGCGAAAATTCTCGGAGGGCAAGGTGCCTTTGCCGGATAACTGGGGCGGCTACCGGATCGTGCCGGAGAGCTTTGAATTTTGGCAGGGCCGTCCAAACCGGCTGCATGATCGTTTCATTTATTGGAAGGATGCGGCGGCCGGCTGGAAGCCAGAGCGCTTGGCGCCCTGAGCGTCTGGCACCTGTTACCCCGCGTAAAAGCTCCTTCCCCTCGGGGAAGGTCACCTGGCTCTCCTGAGCAAAGCCGAAGGGCTTGTCAGGTGGGAAGGGGGTTGCTCGAATCACGCGAACCAATTCGGCATCGATGACGAAAAGGAACTAGGCGCTACCTCAGCGGGCACCCCTCCACCGCGCTGGGCGCGGTCCCCCTCCCCTCGAAGAGGTGAGGAATTACGGCAGAAAACTCCTTCCCCTCGGGGAAGGTCACCTGCTTCCTGACCTGCGTAGCTCGAAGAGCGAAGCATGGTGCCAGGTGGGAAGGGGGTTGCTCGAATCACGCCAACCAAGTCGGGCGGTGTGGCAAATACGAACAGTGTCTTCACCTCAGCCGGCACCCCTCCACCCCGCTGCGCGCGGTCCCCCTCCCCTCAGAGAGGTGAGGAACTATGGGAGCAAAGCGCCTTCCTTCTTGAGCAACCAAAGGATTGGGGGCTGGTTCGAGCTTTCGGGTACATGTTTTTCAACGGCATCGCCCGCTCGGGACTGTTTTTGCATCCATTCCTCAACACGAGCGGCCTCCTCCGGGCCCCCTTCATGGCCGCGGTAAGCGGTGACGCAGAGCAGACCGTTGAGGCGGAGCAGGCGTCGCGCACGGTCCAGCGCCAGTTCCGTGTTGGCCGCTGTGGTCTTGATCGATTTATCGCCACCCGGCAAGTAACCGAGGTTAAAGAGCACGGCCGCGACGCAGCCGGTAGGTAGCTCCGCCAGCGTGGCGAGGTGCATGCAGTGATCGGCACAGACCAAATCGACCCGATCGAGGAGACCGGCGGCCGCGAGGCGAGCCCGGGTGGCCGCGAGGGCGTCCTCCTGAATGTCAATCGCGATGACGCGCCCGCCCGCACCGACTCTTTCGGCGAGGAAGGCGGTGTCATGGCCGTTTCCGGCCGTGGCATCGATCGTCCGGTCGCCCGCTTGCAAGTGGTCGGCCAGTCGGGCATGAGCAATCTCGGTGAGTTTCATCATAAAAACCGCCGAAGATCGACCTCCGGGTCCAAGGGGGCGCCGCTCAGTAGATGGTCGCTCAGTTGATGTGCCATGGCGGGTCCGGTCGTCGCCCCCTTGGAGCCCAGACCATTGAGCAGGAAGAGACCGTCAAGCGTGGGGTGAGGTCCGAGCACGGGGCGGCTGTCGGCTGTGCTCGGGCGGATGCCGGCGAGGTGGTGGATGACTTCGATGGGGTGGGTTTGGCACAAAGCGGTTTGCACGGCGTCGAGTAGCGCGGTGCGACCGGTTTCGGTTGTTTCTTCGGAAAGGTCGTCCTCATCGTAGGTGGCCCCGATGCGGAATTGGCCATTCAGATAGGGCAGCACCCATTTTTTGTGGTGAAAGAGGGTGTGCGGCAGCGATAAGCCCGGGCTTCGGCAAAGGAGCGTTTCGCCCTTGGCTGGACGCATTCCAATCCAGTCAAACCACGGGTTGTCCCGCAAGGACGCCCCTTCACAAAAAATGACGGAGTCCGCCTCGATCCCCTGATAGTTCCAGTGGCCGCCGTGCGCTTGCAAGGCATCGTGGCGAAAAACGCTGTTTTCAAAAACGCCTTCTTGCCTGAAGTATTGCTGCAAGCCACCGACCAGCTTCGGCAAATCAACATAGGCGGCCGAGCGTATCTCGAAGGCACCGTCCGCGTCTTGAAAGAGCGGGCTGGCTTCCCCGGGGGCGAGTTCCCTACCGAGGACATCGGCGTAGCGCGGATTGCGGAGTCGACGCCCCAGGCGTTTGCGGTCGTCGGCATTTTGGCAGAAGCGGATTTCCGGGATCGGGTGAAAGACGCGGGTACCGAGGCTGGCTTCAATCGCGCGATAGGTGGTTTCCGCGATGGGGCGCAGGGTATCGAAATTCCAGGACTTGGTCATCCAGCGTCCCGTCACCGGATTGATCACTCCTGCCGCCACGCGGTAAGCAGCGGGAAGCGCCGTGCTGCCGATCAGGCGGACGCGGGCACCGGCGCGGTGGAGTCTCCAGGCCAGCAGGCAGCCCGCGAGGCCCGCGCCTACGACTAGATGCTGTGTATGTGGACCGACGGGCATGGAAAAGAGATAGAAGGCGCGGGAGCCCTCGGGCAAGTGTGATTCAGGTATTTTGCGACTGTTTTACCGGTTGCGCCGTCCACCCAAACCTCTCATACTTTTGCGGGAATGAAAATGTTCTATCCGATCCGCCGAATATTTTCGCGGGCCCCGAAGCATTTGGCGCCGGGGAGTTCGCGGGCGGAGCGGGGGCAGTATGGAGAAGACCTCGCTGCGGCGCACTGTGAACGCGAGCTGGGCTACCGGATCATCGCCCGCAACTGGCGGCATAAGCGGGATGAGCTCGATATTATCTGCCAGGAGGGCCCCGTGTTAATCTTCATCGAAGTGCGGGCACGGGCCGCCGATGCGTTGGTTTCCGGCTTCCACTCGGTGGACCGTCGCAAAAAGAAGGTTTTGCGCCGGGCGTGTAAGGCGTACATTAATCAATTGCAAAAGCGTCCAAAACACGTCCGTTTTGATGTCATCGATATTGCCATCGCCCCATCGGGTGAGGGGACGGTGCATCACTACGCTAATGTTCTGCTTTTTTCAAAACACTACACCTGCCAATCATGATTCAAGAATCCAGCGAAGACAGACATCCTTTTTTGAAAGGTTTGAGCAAACACCGGGGTGCGCCGCCGACTGTGGTGGTGATTTTTGGTGCATCGGGGGATTTGACCGCCCGCAAATTAGTCCCTGCGATTTTTAATCTGGGTATCGATAATCTCCTCCCCGGCGAGTTTCATTTGATTGGCTACGGACGGAAGCCGATCGAGGATGAAGCCTTTCGCGAGATGATGGATGCCGCCATCGAGGAATTTTCCCGGCGTCCCTTGAATAAGGAGATTTGGGAACGGGTGCGGCAAAACATGACCTACCACGCCGGCGGCTACGATGAGGCCGAGGCCTTTGCGTCTCTGGCTGCCAGGATCAATAAGATCGAAGCTGATCTGGGGCGCGATATGCAGCGCATGTTCTACATCTCGACGCCGCCAAGTGTCTTCGAGCCGATTATTAAAAACATCGGGAGCAGCGGCATGGCACAGGCCCACGTACACACCAAGCTGGCCTCAAAGGTCGTCGTTGAAAAGCCGTTCGGGCACGATCTGGAGTCGGCCCGGGATTTGAACAAAGCCATCAATGGAGTCTTTGAGGAGCCGCAGGTTTACCGGATCGACCATTATCTGGGGAAGGAGACCGTGCAGGATCTCCTCGTGCAGCGCTTTGGAAACTCGATTTTTGAACCGCTCTGGAATCGGGAGTACATCGACTGCGTGCAGATCACCGTGGCCGAGAGCCTCGGTGTGGGCTCGCGCGGTGGCTACTACGATTCCAGTGGGGCGCTGCGTGACATGATCCAGAATCACACCATGCAGCTGGTCGCACTCACGGCCATGGAGCCCCCCGTGTCGTTGGACCCCGAGTCGATCCGTGATGAAAAAGTAAAGGTGATCCGGGCCATCCAACCACTCGAACTCAAGGCCGGGGGGGGCGATGTTGTTCGGGCCCGCTACACGAATGGCCTGGTCAAAGGCGAGCCCGTGAAGGGCTACTTGGAGGAGTCAGGCATCCCCAAAGATTCCACCACCGAGACCTATGCCGCCATGCGCTTGGCCATCAACAACTGGCGCTGGCAAGGCGTCCCTTTCTACATCCGCTCAGGCAAGCGCATGGCGCGGCGGGCCAGCGAGATCGCTATTCAGTTCAAGCGGCCACCGGGCATTCTCTTCTCGGAGGGCGACAAGTTCAATGTGGCGGCCAACACCATGGTGATCAGCATCCAGCCGGACGAGGGGGTCACCATCGTGATGAATTCGAAAATCCCCGGCTTGGAAACCCGCACGCAGCCGGTGAAAATGCACTTTCGCTACTCAACCACCTTTGGTTCCAACACACCGGAGGCTTATGAGCGCCTGATTCTCGATGCGATGGTTGGGGACAGCACCCTCTTCATCCGCGGCGATGAGACAGAGGCTTCCTGGAAGCTGGTGACACCCGTTTTGAAACACTGGGAGGCCTGCGGCGAGCACGGCTTGCAAGACTACGCGGCCGGTTCCTGGGGGCCGCTTGCCAGCGAGCGTCTCCTCTGGGAGCGCCGGCACCAATGGCGCCGTTCGGGCTGATCGCGTGGCCATATCGAAAAAAAGTATTCGCTCATGAGAGACTTAATCAACGAACTGCCCGGCATCGAACTACCGGTGGGTGAGGTGACCGACCGGCTCGAACACATGTGGGAAGGCGAGGATGCCGATTCGCCTCTGGCTTTTCGCGCCTCGCAGATGAACGTCGTGCTGCACTTTGGCTGGGATGTTAGTGCGGCCGAGGCGCGGGAGCGCTTTGATGCTTTGCTCACATTTGCCCAGCGCTACCCGAGTCGGATCATCGTACTCTGCCCCACCCGGGGAATCGAAGGCGGGGCGATGCGGGCGAAATTATTCAGCCAATGCTACATCGGAGACTCCCACCGGGAGATGTGTTGCTGCGAAGCCTTGCTGCTCGGCTATGAGCCGGAAAATAGCGGTCATTTGGCCAATCAAGTGTCGATCTGGCTGGAGCCGGATCTGCCCAGCTACCATTGGTTTTGTGGTGTTCCGGGTAAGCGGATCGAGCAGTATTTTGATAACCTGCTCGTCGGCGTGCGGCGCTCGATCTACGACAGTAGTTACGAGGCGGAAGATTTGAGTCTACTGGACTGGCCTCAGGCAAATCAGCTGGGCGATTTGGCAGTCGCTCGCCTGCTGCCCGTACGCCAGGCTATCGGCCAGTATTTGAGTGGCTACGCGATGCGCAGCCTTTGTGAAAATCTCGATTCGGTGCGGGTCCGGCACTGCCCCGCTCTTTCCGGTGAGGGCGTGCGCCTTATGGAATGGGTTCGCAGTTGCCTGAGTGATTGTAAGCACTGCAAAGACTGCCCGGCACCGGAAGCCACGTTTTCTATCGATCCCTGTGAAGCGGGGGACACGGATTGCTCGCTCCTGCTGGAGTTCGGCTATTCGGATGGACGCTATTTTAAGTGGCGGAAGTTTTCCGAGGGTTCGCTGGGCGAAATCGAGGCGTCGCTGAGCAATCACGAGGAACGGATCACGACCCGCGTCAAGCCGCTCGGGCCGGAGCAGACCTTGGCCGAAGCGCTGTTTTTCTAGGGATTGCTACCGGTATCAGGTCTCCAACTCATCCTTCTAGGTTAAAAAGGCTTTAATCGTCGAGCCCGGACCACCAGTCATCGGACTGGCGGAGTTGCTCAGGGAGGTGCCCCGCGACACGTAGCTCCCTCAGAGTGAGTGAGCGATTGCGCTTGGCTAAGCGTTGGCCCGCAGTGTCGCAGAGCAGGGGGGTGTGGTAAAATTCAGGAGGCTCCAGCCCGAGGGCTCCGTAGAGTAAAAGTTGGCGGGCAGTCGAGATGAGGAGGTCCTCACCACGCACCACCTCGCTGATCCCCATCGCAGCGTCATCGACTACCACGGCCAATTCATAAGCCGGCACCCCGTCCTTGCGCCAGACGAGAAAATCGCCGAAATCGCGCAAGCACTCGAAAGCGCAGGGGCCGAGTCGACCATCGTCAAATTGGATGCGATACTCGTCGGGCACCCGAAACCGCCAGTTGCGCCCGCCCGGCGTCGTCGCCTCGCAGCCCTGCCCGAGGGGAGGCCGCCAGCTTTCGGGGTAAATGGGCTCGGCCGCTTCCTCGTCGCTGTGGGGGGCTTGTGCGGCACGCGCCACATCCTTCCGCGATCGGTCGCAGGGGTAGATGTAGCCGCCATCCTTGAGTTGCTTCCAAGCCTTTAAAAACAGTGCCTGACGCGCGCTTTGGCGATAGGGCCCCGACGGCCCACCGACATCGGGCCCTTCCTGCCAATCGCAGCCGAACCAGCGGAGGTCTTCAATGGCACCCTCTGCAAATTCCGGCTTGCAGCGCTGCGGGTCCAAATCCTCATCGCGGAAGATGAGGCAGCCGCCGGCAGCGTGCGCCCGCTCCATAGCGATCCAAAAAGTCCGCGCATGCCCAAGGTGCAAATACCCCGTGGGTGTGGGTGCGATGCGTCCTCGGTAGGCAGAATTCATGGTTCAGCGCGGTGACTTTGGTTAAGTGAACGGAGACAGCATAGCGACGGTCGACCTCTGAGCAAGCGCAGACTTCGAGAGGCCCAGCGCGAATGGCACTTAGGTAAGCAATTATATTAAGTCCGTCGCTTAACTGGGAAGGGCTGCTTTAGCTGCCCACAGCTGAGCTATTTCATTGATTGATAATGACTTATTCGTCTTCGGCAGCTAAAGCAGCCGTTCCCAGTATTGGACATGAATAACCTTAACTAAGTGCCATTCGGCCTAGCGCAGTTTTAGGCCAAAATCACAGTCGGCCAGGATATCAAAAGCTTTTTGGCTGTGATCGAGCAATTTGCCCAGGTCCCGCAAAGTTAGCAGCTGAAAGGTCATGCGGCTCTCCGTCACATGGATGTGCAGGTCCAGCTTGGGCAGTTTGAGGGCAAAGGCGCTTCCATCAGGTTCGTAGCTCAGGGCTTCTGCGAGCTCCGGAATCGCTTCGATGCGGTCGATCTTGTCCTCGACGTGGACCGGACTCGCGAATTCGACCACGAGCTGATCGCAATGGTTTGTGAAGCAAGCGTGGAAATTCGCATCCCGGGCGATCGCTTCCCTGTGTAAGGCCGTGAGCTCGGTGGTCAGCCGGTAGTTTTTCGGGTCGTCCGGGCATTGGTCCATGCGCAGCTCCAGATCGAAGTCCGGCGTTTTGATACAGGCGAAGCCATCCTCACAAGTGTAGTCAAACTCCCGGCGCTTGTAGCCAAAGCGGCTCCGTATTTCCAAGTAAAGCGCATCGGCCGCCGCCTTCACATCCGGCTGCCCCGCCTTGCGAACAAAGCCCTGCGCCGCCTCACCATGGCCGTCCGGCACGTGGTGGTGCTTTTGGTAGCCCCCCAGTTTACGAATGCGCCCGACTACGGAGCCGATGATCCGGCTCTGGCTTTCCGGCGGAGGGACTGGAGTGTGCGCATTGATCCGAAAAAAGCTGGGGGGAGGCTCGCGCAAATTCAACATTAGATATTTTTTGCTTTTCTCCTTTACAAGCGCAGGGGAAAGCTGTGTTTTCCTCCCCTTTTCCCAATTTCCCATGCAGAAGACACGCAAATCCATCGCAAAACGCTTCAAGAAGACAGGCACTGGTAAACTCCTGCGTCGCACGCCGGGGCACCGCCACCTGCTTCGCAACAAGAGTGTCAAGCAACGCCGTCGTGCAGGTAGCAGCAAACTGGTCGCTCCCGGCCAGCGCGCCAACCTGATCCGCGGCCTGCCGTTCGCCTAATTGCGAATCGACGTTCGCAGAACAAGAAACGTTTTTCAACCACAACTCAAGCTCGCCGGGTAACATGAAAATGGGCGACCCGGCAGCCCCCAATCGAGAGATAACACAACATGCCTAGAGCCACCAATGGTCCCGCGACGCTCGCACGTCGCAAAAAAGTTCTGAAAAAAGCCAAAGGCTATTTCGGAAACAAATCCCGTCTTTTTCGTTATGCGAAGGACGCCGTCGATCGCGCAGAAGTCTACGCGTATCGCGACCGCCGCAGGCGGAAGTCCGAGTTCCGTCAGCTCTGGATCGTCCGGATCAACTCGATCTGCCGCAACAACGGCATCAACTACAGCCGTTTCATCCGCGGCATCAAAGCCGCCGGCATCGAAATGGACCGCAAGCAACTTTCCGAGTTAGCCATTCACGACGAAGCCGCTTTCCTGCAGCTGATCGAAAAAGCCAAGGAAGCCAACGCCGCCTAAGCTTCGGAGGGTCGATCGGTCTTTTTCGTAGGCAGGTTGGCTCTGCCGCCTGCTTCGGAAATGCCGGTGGGGGTGTTTCTGCCGACGACGCTGGCCCGGGCGGCGGAGCCAACCCGGCTACGTTATGGCGTCCGAGTCGTAGGCAGGTTGGCTCTGCCGCCTGCACCAGCGTTTGCTCAGCTGCGATGTTGTTGGCAACCGCCACGCGCCAGCATCCTCCAAGCGTCGACGTTCTTGGCGACCAGCTAGAATGCAGCGGGTGGGGACACCCGCACTCCGTGGAATTGCCCAACTGTTTAAAAATGCCCACTCAATCATTGACACGCGGCAACTGCCGATGATGATTCCCCTCTTTACGATTGCTCAGGTGGTGGAACGGCAGACACGCCACGTTCAGGTCGTGGTGCCCGAAAGGGCGTGAGGGTTCAAATCCCTCCCTGAGTACCCTGCTTCGCTCTGCGAGCTACGCATGGCACGGCCATGCTTTGATTTGTGTGGAAACTTGCCCATTCCGCGTTCTAACTCGCGCGTCTATGGACACATCCCCCACGCATTTTTCCTCTGCCAATTCTCAGGAGCTTATCGAGCGCCTCTTTCGTGCGCCCGTTGAGCGGCACACTTTGGGCAATGGCCTGACGCTGGTGCACCGGCCTGATTTTTCCAGCGAGGTCGTTTCGGTTCAGGTCTGGGTCAAAACCGGCAGCATCCACGAAAACACCCTGATCGGCTCGGGTCTTTCCCACTATCTGGAGCACCTGCTTTTTAAGGGCACTTCGCGGCGTGATGGCAAATCGATCAGCCGGGAGGTGCACGCCATGGGGGGCTCGATCAATGCCTACACGACCTTTGACCGCACGGTTTACTATATCGATGCCCCCTCCACTGCCTTTGCGGAAATGGTCGACGTGCTTTCGGATATCGTGCTCCACTCCGTGTTACCTGCAGACGAGGTCGAGCGCGAGCGGGACGTCATCCTGCGCGAGATCGATATGGGTCTCGACGATCCGGACCGCCAGCTGAGCCAGGCGCTCTTCCAGACGGCGTTTCAGCGACACCCCTACCGCGAGCCGGTTATCGGGCATCGTCCGCTCTTCGAAAAAGTCACGCCCGAGGAACTTCGTAACTACTACCATGCCCGCTACGTCCCGAACAACATCGTGGTCAGCGTGGTCGGCGCGATTGCCCCGGAGGCCTGTCTCGCTGAGGTGGACAAAGGCTTTGGCGCGGTCCCGCGCGGGCGCCTGGCACCCGTGCAGGTGGAGGCGGAGCCGGTGCAGCTGGCCGCTCGGCGCGAGTCGATTTTGGGCGATTACAATGTCTTTCGGGGAGGGCTCGGCTTCAAGGTGCCCCACCTCAGTCACCCGGACTCGCCCCGTCTCGACGCGCTTGCTCACGCCCTCGGCGGCGGGGAAAGCTCGCTCCTTTGGGAGCGACTGCGGAACCAACAAAAACAGGTCCACTACATCGACTGCCGCAACTGGAATCCCGGAGATTCCGGGCTGTTCTTTATTTCCTATGTCTGCGACCCGGAGAAGGGCCCGGCAGTCGAAAACGCCATTTTGCAAGTCCTCGAAGAGGTGGCCACGACCGGATTTCCGGAGTCCGTGGTGGAAAAAGCCCGCCGTCAGGCGCTTAGTTCGGAGATCAATGGGCGCAAAACGATGAGCGGTCAGGCCTCCAGGCTCGGCCTGGGCGAGGCCGTGATTGGCGATATTGGCTATGGGCGCCGCTACTTGAAGCGCCTGCAAGCCGTTTCATCCGCTGATTTGCAGTCCGTCGCCGGGCACTATTTGGTCGACGAGAACAAGTCGTCCGTGACCCTCGGCCCCGCGCCGAAGGTGATCGAAAACACCGCCGCATTGGAGGAAAAACTGGCACTCGCCCCTTTTGAGGCGATCGAACTCGCCAGTGGTGCCCGGCTCCTTCTGCAACGCGACACCCGACTGCCCAAGGTCCACCTGCGCTGTGTGCTGCAGGGTGGGCCACACTACGAGCCGGAAAATCAGCGGGGTGTCTCCGTGCTGCTGGCTGAGCTTCTGACGAAGGATACAAAACAGCGCAGCGCGGCGGCCATTGCGGAGTTAATCGAGAGTATCGGTGGCAGCTTTTCCGCCACGGGGGGTAATAACACCATCAGTTTGGCGCTGGAAGTCCTGCCGGCAGATCTGGGGATCGCGCTGGAATTGCTTCAACAGGCCCTTGCCAGCCCCGCCTTTGATGTAGCCACCTTTGAGACCGAGCGCGAGGCACAGGTCTCGGGTCTGCAAGAAGAAGACGATGAAATCCTCGAACGCGGCTTCCGAATCCTTAGGGAGCGCTTCTTTGGCGCACACCCGTTTTCAGTCGCCTCCGATGGGCGCGTCGCAGATCTCGAGGCGCTCCAACCCGGTGATGTGCGCGCGCACTATGAGCAAATCGTGCGTGCGGGAAATGTGGTGCTTTCGGTCACTGGCGACTTTGACCGCGAGTTCATCCTGAAGCCCCTCACGGAGCTCTTGGAAAACGGTATTTCGAGCGCACCCTTTGTTCCGGCAAAACCTTTCGATTCGAAAAAGGCCGCTGCTTTGAGTGAGCACGTCGCCATGGACCGCGAACAAGCGGTCGTGCTCCAAGGCTACCCGGACAGCGGTATTCAGGCGGACGACTACATCGTCGGCGAGGTGCTCAACGAACTCTTTAGCGGCATGTCGAGCCGACTGTTTGAGCGCGTTCGCGAGGATAAAGGGATGGCCTACTACGTGGGCTCCACCCGCGTCGTGGGTTTGCGTGAGGGCATGTTTATTTTCTACGCCGGCACCCAGCCCAGTCAGGCAGCGGCCGTCGTGCGGGAAATTGACAACGAGATCGCCCGCGTCGCCGCCGGGAAGGTTTCCGAGGATGAGTTGGCCCGCTGCCGGACCCGTCTCAAAGCGGCCCGCCCTATGGGCAAACAGACCATTGGCGCCCGCGCTATGCACGCCGCCATTCAGACGACCTACGGACTCCCCATCGACGACGATGCTGAGCACGCCGCAAAGCTGGAAACCGTCGATCCGGTGACCCTCGCGCAATTTGTAAAAAAATATTTTAATTCAGAGAATAAAGTCCAAGTCATCCTCGGGCCAGCTGACTGAGCTGCCAGCGCGGAACCGCCGCGTCGTCGACCGATCGAGGAATCGCTACGGATTCCATGGTAGCGAACCCGCGCCAGCGGGGTCGACGGCAGGGCGGCCAATAGTTGGCGGAACGGCCGCTACGTCGACGCGGCTAGCAGCGCGTCGCTACGGATCGAGAAATCCTTATGGATTCCAGACCGACCAGCCGCGCTGGAAAAATTGCGGCTGGCCAGCACAGTGTTGACAGTTGGGAATTTTCAGGCGAACCTTAACGACGTTGTCCTTTTTATCCCTATCCACGCATGTTTTCCTCGAAACCCAATACCCCCACCCTGCGATTTTTCGGCACCTGTCGTCCGGCTCGCTTGCGCGACTCTCGGCGCAGGGCCTTCACGCTTATCGAGCTGTTGATGGTCATCGCCGTCATCCTCATTTTGGCGGGTATTACCTTTGGCATTTCACGCGGTGTGCAAAATGCCCAGGCCCGCGCACAAGCCAAGGCCGAGTTGGCAGTTCTTTCGCAGGCCTTGGAGCAGTTTAAATCACGCTATGGAGATTATCCGTGGCACAGTTCAGCGGTTTCTTTTCCTGGTGGTGAAGATGACACCAATGTAATGTTGACTTACGCCCTCACTGGCCGCCTGAAGCTCGAACGTGACCAAAATAACAGCGGCGAAATACGGGCGGTCAAAGTCGCTGATTCTATGGATAGTCCAGATATTGAAAATAACCCGAGTTTTATCGATATCACCAGATTTACAACATCAGGAACCGATGAGACACCCTTAATGATCTTAGATCCATGGGGGAATCCTTACAAATATTGGTATAAATGGGATAATAGTCCGGAGGATTGGGATGTATTCGGCTACCACTTGTATTCAAGCGGCCCAAAAGGCAACTCCGCGCACAACGCACTTAAGGGCAAAATCAACGAAACCACTGGAGTACTTGCTGATGACTTTCGGGAAGTTGCCAATGTTGAGGGTATAATCTTTGCCGGAGAATAATTTATGAAAACAAAAAAAGCTATTTTGGGCTTCACTCTGATCGAACTGCTGATGGTCATCGCCATCATTGGCATTTTGGCCGGGATACTCATTCCTACGGTGGGTGCCGTCCGTAAACAGGCGAATGTTGCGGCCTCTAAGTCGCAGTTGTCAAACTACGTGACGGCGATTCAAATGTTTAAAGGAGAGTACGGTTATTTCCCTTTTTCCGATGCTCAAGTGGATGGGGGAGGAGAAGTCAATTCACTGAGCGATGACTTCATCGAAACGCTTTCCGGTCGCAAGAATAACGGTGATCCTGTCGCGACTGGAGGCAACCGCCGCAGTATTGCTTTCCACAGTTTTTCTGAGTCAGAGTTCTTGCCGGTTGAAGAAGGCGGAGAACCATCGAGCCCAATTGTGGTGGATCGCTTTTACAACCCCAATATCTTTATTGTAATTGATGGGGATGGAAACAACAAAGTCACGGTCCCAGGCGGAACCGAGGTCCGGACTACGGTAACAGCTTATGTAACCGAGATTTCGTCGGATGACAGCAGTCCAGCCGCAGGAGCTCCGGGCTATCAGCTCTATGATTAAAATGAAACGTCCCCGTTCCAGTCAGTCTGCTTTCACTCTCGTCGAGTTGCTTGTTGTCATCAGCATCATACTCATTGCGTCGTCTATTATATTTCTCGGTGGTGGTGGCGGTGAAGGGGCCAAACTCAGCTCATCGCAGCGAATTGTTTCAGGGATTGCACAGGGTGCCCGCGGGCAGGCGATTTTGAAAAACGCCGATGCGCGCTTGATTATTTACTCCGAAACGAACACCAGCGGCGATCCGGAAAAATTTCTTCGTTACTTCGGCATAGTCTATTGGGGCACAGACTCGGGTGGAACGGAAGGTTGGTTGGCCGCGACGCAAGGGACTTATCTGCCAGATGGCATTTACTTTAATGACGAATTAAGCAAAGATAAAGATGGCGGAGCTATTCCAACCATGGATCTGGATTATCCTCGGCGCAATGTAGCTGGTAATACAAACAGGGCGAACGGAGGGGGCAGCGAAGCCTATTATTTTTACGAATTCAGCAGCAACGGCACAATGGCACCCAGTGGTCCCGACACACAGGATGCTGCTTTTACAAATAGCTGGCTTGCCTTGCAGGCGGGCACTTTGAAACCCGACGACAGCGACAATCTAACGGTGGATTTTACAGAAGAGAAAAACCAAAACCTGAAAACCGCCCTCATCTTTCGCCGTGTCGGGACGACCACTCCGGTCAACGATCCGGGCGATATCGACTAAGCATGGGACTCGCTTATTGTATGCTCCGTTTGAAAAATCCGAAGTTGCCGGGCTCTGAATCGGTTGAGGTGCCTGCCCTCGCAGACACCGGTTCAGTCTTTTTGGTGATTCCGGAGCATGTGCGTCTGCAACTGCAACTGGAAGAGCAATCCCGCAAAGAAGAGACTCTGGCGGATGGGAGCCGAAAGATGCTCCCCTATGTCGGCCCCATTGAGACCCAGTTCAAAAACCGTATGGCCTACGTTGGGGCGGTTGTCATGGGCGACGAAGTGCTTCTGGGGGCGATTCCAATGGAAGATATGGATCTGGTCGTGCAACCCCAGCAAAGAAAAGTCGATGTGAACCCGGAAAATCCCAATTTTGCCGCCGCTTTGGCCAAATGATTCTTTGTATTCTATAGTATGTTAGTCTTATGAACCGATCCACTCTTTCCAAATTCACTGCGGTTTCGTGTAGCCGCCGAGGCTTCAGCTTGATCGAGGTTGTCCTAGCTATCGGGATCTTCCTTGTCACCGTGCTCGCGCTGGTCGGCCTCCTCGGCCCCACTTTGCAATCTGTGAATGAGGTCGAAAAGACGGACGAGGTCGTCTCCGTCGTTAATACGGTGAACGCTTTCTTGCAGAGCTCGCCGGATATTGCGGTGGCGGGACAGTCAAAATTTGAGACGATTTATAAAGAATTGCGGGTGGATGGTTTTCTGACGGCCTTTGTTTTCAGAGCCTATGATAATAATGACGAGATTAGTTTGAAAGTGGGTTTTGATGACGAATTCACTGTTGGCGATGCGGCTAAAGCTCAAGTTGCGTCTGGTGATATACGGACGGCGACGGGTGTCAGTGCGGCGGGGCCAGTGTATCGTGTTGTCCTTACGGCATCCCCAGTGACTCCGGATACACTTCGATCCGCTACTCGTGATGACGAAGTCTTTTCTCTGAGCAAGAATTTCGATGACTATCCGGAAGGCTATTTAGCTATGGAGGTTCGGATTTTTGCGGAAGATCCTGACGGCGGTTTCAGCTACACGAAGACACTGGGAGCCCTCGCTGACCTGGAACCACTTTTCACCTACAACACGGCGGTGGTGCGCTAACAGGATTTGAACATGAGAACAATGACACTATCACAGCTGAAAAAACGTCGCAGCGCGTTCACTCTTATCGAAATCATGGTGGCGACGGTCATCATGGTCATTCTTGTGGGATTGGTCATACAAATCACCAGTGAGGTGCTCAACGTCTGGAACCGCTCTTCCGGCAAACTGGCGGCGAACGCCGAAGCACGCATCGCCATGGATCTGCTGACCCAGGATCTGGAGACGGCGGTTTTTCGGAACAATGGGCAGCAATGGTTTCGCGCGGAAAAGGCGACTCTCAACGGGGCTACCGGTTTGGATAGTGCAACAGTTTCCCTAAGCCTATTTTCTCCTGCGTTGGATCGTCCGGATGGCCGAGGGGACATTTGTGGGATCTCCTATCGTTTAGACTATGCGAATCCAATTGATGGGACTTCTTCTGGTGATCTTACCTATGTTCTCTATCGACTGGTAGTGAATCCACAGGACACATTTGAAAAGTTGATGGGGGATACTGCTCAAAATGTTTTGCCCGATGGTGATGGTGATGATCCCGAATGGATAGGAAGGGATGGTTTTCGGGCCTCTATTAAGGGTGACGGAGGAAGCAACTATTTGGTTAGTAATATTGTAAATTTCGAAATCGATTTCTACGTCGCAGATGATGGTAAAGTTACTACTGAAACGCTGGTAGAGGAATCTTCAATTGGCTTAAGTGACAGCACCAGATTTGGCTCGGGTCTGCCAGGCCCTAGCTTGAATAATGGTGGTGCCACTGTTGGTAGCCAAGCGTATAGTTGGGAAGATGCTCCCAATCCTCAACAGTTAGCCTACAGGCAGCCATTGGCTTATGCAGAGATCAAGCTTTCAGTCATTTCCGATGAAGCTATGAAGCTGCTGAGTAGTGGTAAGGTTTCTCAAACTGGATTATCGGTTGAAGAGTACGTTACCGCCAACTCCGAGACCTTCACTCGCCGCGTAAACTTCCTGGCCCGTCCGCTCTAATTGGAGCAGTTGTTGAGTCTCCGCCCTTTCTTGTGGAGCGACTTACTTGATCACGCGTAAAAGCGATAAAAGGGGTCGTTCCGAAGCGATAAAAGGGGTCGTTCCGTAAAAACGTAAATTTTATTCGGGCCGCCCAAAGGGAGCAAACGTAGAAAATCAACTTCCCCATGTCTCAAGCCAAATACTCAGTCAAACAGCACATCGACGACCGTGAAGTAGCGATTGGTGCATTTATGGAATTCAAGTCCTATATTGCACCCAAAATTGACGGCTTGCCTGGCTTGGCTGTCAGCGGCCGCTGGCCTATGCGTCAGCGACTGTGATCTCGCGGCCTTTGTAGTATCTGAATTGATTCGGTGTAATCTGCGGCTTGACATACGTGCGAAAATCAGTATATTGCACGTATGAAAAGTAAACTCACACTCTCATTACCCGAGAGAACGATCGCCGAAGCCAAGCAAATCGCAAAAAACCGGCACACGACTGTTTCAGGTCTTTTCGCAGAATCACTGACGCTATGGAAGACGAATCGGACGCCGCAGTTCGAAGCAGATGCGTACAGGCAAAACGCTCAGGCTAGTATGGATGACTTGCTCGGAGTTTTCTCGGCAAAACCGCCATTTGATGAGCGATCCTTCCGAATACGCGAGAAGCATGGATAAGCTTTTTTACGACACGAATGTCCTGCTGGATGTCCTCGAATGTCGAGCACCTTGGTTTCCCGATTCGTCGGATTGCTTGGCTTTGGCTCGATACGGGAAATGCCTGGGTGCCATCAACGCACTTTCGATTTCCAACATATCCTACATCCAGCGGGCGAGTTCATGCAGTGAAATTTATGCGGTCTTTCAGCGATTACGGGTTTTTTTGGATTTAGCGTCTCTGGATCACGTAGTCGTCGATGCGGCACTGACAAGGCAACTCCCGGATCTAGAAGATGGCTTGCAACTGGAGTCCGCCCTAGCTTGGGGCGCAACCCACTTAATTACGCGGAATGTCAAAGACTTCTCATCCAATCCATTGGTCACGGTGCTCACGCCAGCAGATTATCTTTTGAACGTGTAGCCAATTAGGGTGCTTTATCCATATCGAGCCAGAAATCGCTTCCGTTCAGTCCTTCCCAGCCAGCAGCACCGCATCCGGCGAAACATCGACGGTGATTTCCCGGCCCAGAAATTCCAAGAGCACTTGAATCCGGTTTTTGGCGGGCAATTGAGCCAGGACCGTACCGTTGAGGCCCTTGAGTGAGCCGGTAATGAACTCGATTTCGGCCCCGGGTTCGATACTGAGATCGGGGCTCTCGATAATGCCCTCCGGCAGCGAAGCTTGCAGCTCGGCTATGATGCGCTCCGGGATGACACGGCGGTCGCCCAGTTGAACTAGCTTGGTGATGCCCTGGCTGTGCACGACTTGCCGCGAATGGGTCAGGAAACAAAAGCGCGCGAAGATATACCCTGGGAAGAGCGCCTCGGTGAAGCGTTTTTTACCGGTGCGTGTTTTTTTTACTTGGCTGATGCGGGGGCAGAAAACCTCCACCCGTTCCAGTTGATCGAGTAAAGCGGCAGCGATATGCTCCCGTTTCGTCTGCGTCCGCAGGCAATGCCATTCCGGATTCGCTTGTGTCGGGGTTTCTGGGGACTGGTTGTGCATCTCTGCTGACAGAGGATTACCGGGCAGGCATCAAATTCAATGGAAAACATAGGATTGTAAAGATACTTACGTAGCTGCGCGCTTTAGCCGCAGCTTAAGGTCCCGCCGCCCCAGCCAAAGCTGAACGCGGGCTAAAGCACCGCGCTACGGGTGACCGCCTTCCGATTCTGTCTTTTTTATCGGCGAAACCTTGCACCACGCGGACTCACCCGAAAGGCTGGCAGGTATGGAGTTTCCGCTCAGTCCCAATTTAGCCGTCAACGATCCCGATGCGCTGCTGGAGGCGTTTTTGGGCTACGCGGCCGGCAAGGGGTTGACACTGTATGCGGCGCAAGAGGAGGCGATTCTGGAGCTTTTTGCGGGGAAGAACGTCATCCTGAACACCCCGACGGGCTCGGGGAAGTCGCTCGTCGCGGCGGCGCTCCACTTTCTCTCCCTATCGACGGGCCGCCAATCCGTTTACACCTGTCCGATCAAGGCCTTGGTCAACGAGAAGTTCCTCGCACTCTGCCGCGACTTCGGTCCGGAAAATGTCGGCATGATGACCGGTGATGCGAGCGTCAACCGCCGCGCCCCCATTCTTTGTTGCACGGCCGAAATTCTGGCAAATATCGCTTTGCGGGACGGGGCGCAGGCGCAGGTGCATGACGTCATCATGGACGAATTTCACTACTACTCGGATCCCGAGCGGGGCGGTGCCTGGCAGGCACCTCTGCTGACCTTGTCAAAGGCCCGCTTTCTTTTGATGTCGGCGACTCTGGGGGAGACCCGGTTCTTCGAGCGTGAGCTGGAGCGTGTCACGGGCCGGGAGTCGGTCACGGTGCGCGGCACGGAGAGACCGGTGCCCCTCGCCTTTGAATATGTCGAGGATCCCTTCATCGAGACGCTGGAGCAGCTGCAAGCGGCCAGGAAGTTTCCCGTTTATATTGTGCACTTCACCCAGCGCTCGGCAGCGGATACGGCGCAGAGCCTGCTCAGCAGTTTAAACCCGTGCAGCAAAGACGAGAAAGCGGCCATTACCCACGCACTCGAAGGGGTGGCGTTCACCAGTCCATTCGGCAAGGAGGTGAAAAAGCTCCTGCGCAGCGGCATCGGCCTGCACCACGCGGGACTCCTCCCAAAATACCGGGTGCTGGTGGAAAAGCTCTCTCAGCAGGGCCTGCTGAAGATCATTTGTGGGACGGATACGCTGGGCGTCGGCGTCAACGTGCCCATTCGCACTGTCCTCTTCACGCAGCTTTGTAAATACGACGGCAGCCGCACCGGCATTTTGACCGCGCGGGATTTTCACCAGATCAGCGGGCGCGCCGGGCGCCGGGGCTTTGACGACCAGGGCTACGTAGTGGCCATGGCGCCGGAGCATGTGATTGAGAATAAACGGCTCGAAGCCAAAGCGGCGGGCGACCCGAAGAAACGGAAAAAGCTCGTAAAGAAAAAACCGCCGGAGCGCGGCTACGTTTACTGGGAGGCAGATACCTTTGCCCGCCTGCAAAGCGCTCCGGCGGAGCCGCTGCAATCGAGTTTCGCCGTATCACATGGCATGCTCCTGAATGTGCTGAGCCGCCGGGGAGACGGCTGCCGGGCGATGCGGGACCTCATCCGCGACTGCCACCAGGGCGATCGTGCCAAGGCGACGATGCGGCGGCAGGCATTTCAACTCTTCCGCTCGCTGGTGGACCGGAACATCATCGAGATCATGCCGCCGGAATCGTCGCAAAAACTCCGGGTGAACCTTGAGCTTCAGGATGATTTTTCGCTCAACCAGACACTGGCCCTCTACTGCATCGATACCCTCGGGCTGCTCGATACCAATGCGCCCGACTACGCGCTCAAGCTCCTCAGCCTGGCTGAGGCAATCCTTGAGGACCCCGACGCCATCCTGCGCAAGCAACTCGATAAACTGAAGGGCGATAAAGTCGCGGAGATGAAGGCCGCCGGCATCGAATACGACGCCCGCATGGACGAACTGGAGAAGCTCGAACACCCAAAACCGGAGCGTGACTTTATCTACGATACCTTCAATCAATTTGCCGCCGCACATCCCTGGGTGGGCGAGAGCAACATCCGGCCCAAGTCGATCGCGCGGGAGCTATTTGAGCGCTACAGCAGCTTTGCCGACTATGTGAAGCTCTATGGGTTGATGCGGGTCGAGGGCGTTCTGCTGCGCCATTTGACCAATGTCTACCGCGTGCTCGTGCACACCATCCCGTCGGTTTTTCGCAACGAGGCCGTGGACGAGGTCATTGTGTATCTGGAGCACCTCCTTCGGGTCACGGACTCCAGCCTCATCGACGAGTGGGAACGCCTGAAAGATCCGAACTATCAGGCGTCTTCACCAGCTCAGGTGGAAACAGCCCGTGTGGTGAGCACCGACATAACCCGCGACCGCGAGGCCTTTCAGCGGAGTATCCGGAATGAGGTCTATGCCTTCCTCCGCATGCTGGCGAACCGCGACTATGCAGGGATCGTGGATGCCTATGATCTGACAAGCCTCTTTCCCGAGGCGCGCTTCCCCCTCGTCGAGTTGGAAAACCGGATGGCGCCGTATTACGAGACGCATTCGTGGATACGGCTCGACCCGACCGCCCGCGCAAAGGCGAACACACGGATCACCGAGACCACCGAAGCGGATGTCTGGCAGATTGAGCAAACACTGATCGATCCCGAAGAGCTGAACGATACACAGGTCGTCTTTGAACTATCGCTCGCACAGGCCCGCGAGACCGGCACTGTTCGGCTGGTGCCGCTGGCTATCGAGGCGCTTTAGTTACCGAAAAACTACGAACTCCGCCGCATCAAATCGCGGCGGCGGAGTTGCAGCCAGAGCTGCCAGGCATGTTTTTTTAAAATGGTCCGCGCTGTATCGATTTCTCCCTTACGCGCCTCGAGGTTTTCATTGGCGATGGAAGAGAGGTCGTCCAGGTTGTAGAGATAGACGTTTTCAACCGTTTCCACGCTTGGATCCACATCGCGGGGCAGCGCCAGATCGATGATGAAGCAGGGGCGCTCGGGGCGCTGCTTCATCGTGCGCGCCAGGACCTCGCGCGAGAGCAGGGGTCCAGGTGCGGCCGTTGAGCAGATGAGGATATCAAAGTGCTCCAGTTGCTCGGTAAAGTCGGCAAAGTCAATGGCGGCGCCGCCGAGGGCGTGGGCAAGCTTGTGCGCATTTTCAAAGGTGCGGCTACTTACGGCGATATCGTGGACGCCCCGGCTGAGGAGGGCCTGAGCGGTTTTTTCGCCGACCTCACCACTGCCGAGTAGAAGGACGCGGCTGCGATCCAGTTTCCCAAAGATCCGGCAGGCCAGATCGACAGCGATGTTGCCAATACTGACTTGCCCGCGGGTGATGGCCGTCTGGGAGCGCACCACCTTGGCCGCCTGAAAGCTTTTCTCAAAGAGGCGGTTGAGCACGTTGCCGGTGCATTCCGTTTCGCGGGCATGCTGGTAAGCCTGCTTCAGTTGTCCGAGGATCTCCGTCTCACCCACCATTTGCGAGTCCAGTCCGGCGGATACCTCTAAAACATGCTGCAAGGCTTCAAGGTTTTTATGGCTATAGGCATATTGCCGAAAGAGTTCTGCCGGGAGGCGTTGCTTTTGGCAGAAGAATTTACGAAGCGCCTCCATGTGGCCGACGGAGTCGGCTAGGGCGTAGATTTCGAGGCGATTGCAGGTGTTGAGAATCAGGCACTCTCGGATGCCGACCTGTTGGCTGACTTGTTTTTGCAGCTCCTGCGTCTGGGCGGCACTCAGGGCGAAGCGCTCGCGGACCGCCAGCGGCGTGCTGTGGTGCGAGATGCCGAGCACAAAAAAAGATTCCAATACGTCACTCATAACCGTGGTCGGGCGGGCTTATGGTTGGGTGGGGAGTGATCGTTCGGCGGGAGTGGCGACCGGCTCGCGGGCTGATTCCACCGGCCAGAGGGATGCCATGGCAAAGAGGAAGAGAGTGATCGTGGCTATAGCGTGGCGGCGGGTGACGAGTTTTTTCTGTAGGCGCAAAATCAATACGAGGAGGTAGCCAAACCAAAGCAGGCAGGTCGCGGTCAGCTTAAAAATCGGAACCAGCTCATGATTATTCAGCCAGAAGACGGCTCCAAAAATAAGCGAGGCGCTGAGCACGAGCACCCCGGTGATCAGTAAGCGCCGGGCCATGAGGTCGAGCTGCTGAACGGAGGGAAGATATTGGTAGAGCCCTTTGAACTGTTTTTTCTTCAGGCCGTGCTGTTGGATGAGAAACATCCCCGAAATGAGCGCGAGGATCGCAAAGACACCGTAGCTGAAGATCGCCAGTGAAGCGTGCAGCTCGATCCAGGGATTGCCTCCGAAAATACCGGGTGGGTAGGGGCGGTCCCAGCCGGGCACGGTAAAGGAGCCGCCGGCGAGCAGCGCTGCGAGACCGGCTGTGAAAAAGCCGAGCAGCCGGAGGCGAAAGGCCGGCCCGATGATGAAAAAAAGCAGCACGAGCGACCAGGCCAGGAACTGCGCGATCTCGAAGGGGTTGCCCAGCGGGCAGGCCTTGATCGCCGCGCCACGTAAATTGAGCCCGAGGGTCTGGATGAGAAAGCCGCCGCAAAGCAGGGCAAACATGAGCGCACGCGGATAGGCCCGCCGAAGCAGTAGGGTGATGACGCCCATGAGAAAGCTGCTGCCGTAAATAGCGGCCGCGATGGCGAAGGCGTTTTGGTCAGTCATGGCGATTTGCTGGAGCATCGGGGAGGCCTTCGGTTAAAGTGGAATCTCCAAAAATTCAACCTCAAGACCTGCCGCTTTGGCGAGCTTTGCTTGGCGCTGATCGCATGTCGCAAAGCGGGCTTCTTCGGCGACGAGTGCATTGGCAACGTGTAGGATGTCGAGAGATCTTGATAAAATAGATGGAGTAAATTGCTTGCTTAATTTCAAAGCTAGCAGCCCGACAGTGCTCGGGTCGACGTGAAGCTTTTGCAACTGGCCGTTTTTCATGTCCTGATCTACACACCGCAAGGCGCTTCGCAGCTTATCCTGAGGGAGCACGCGGCGTCCGCAGAGCGCGTATAAGGTGTTTTTTAATTCTATTTCAGCTATGAATGATAACGAAATTGAGCGATGACAGGAGGCGAGCTGAGCGGCTTCTCGGCTACCTGGCTCTGGATGGTAGAGCTTTACCAGAAGACTTGAATCGAAATAGATGTTAGTAATCGCCGCGTCCTTCATCGATGATTTCCTGTCCAGTTATTTCGGGCCGATAATCATCGCCATAAATGTTTTTTAAACGCGCCATTAGATCCGGCCAAGGCTCGGGCGCTTTAGCCTCCCGCGCAGGCGTTATGTAGGCGACGGTGTCTTCCCCCATCACCCACCGTAGGGATTCACCCGCAACGATGCGCTCGCGCACTTCTTTGGTGTGCTTCTGCAGCTCGCGGGTGTTGATGGATTTCATGGTAGACAGGATGTCTGACATTGACGCCAAGTCAACGTCCGAGCTCACTTGCGCTGCACGTAAGCGGGCGGGGTGGCTTTCGCGGTCTCATAGGCACCCTCGCGCCAGGCTTGCACCTTGCCAGCGAGGAAGTCGATGAAGGCGGGCGATTCATTGAGGCAGGGGATCTGCTCAAAGTCTTCGCCGCCGGCTTCGAGAAAGCTGTCGCGGCCCTGCATGGCGATTTCCTCAAGGGTCTCCAGGCAATCGGCGGTAAAGGCGGGGCACATTACCTTGACGCGCTTGTGGCCGTCTTTGGCCAGCTGCTCCAGGGACTTATCGGTGTAGGGCTGGAGCCAGGGATCGCGGCCAAGACGGCTTTGGAAGGTGAGCATGTATTTGTCCTTGGGCAGACCCGCTGCGGCCACGAATTTCTCCACCGTCATCGCGCACTGGTGGCGGTAGCAAGTGCCGTGGGCGGGGTGGCAGGTATTGCAGCAGTCCGGTGTGGTCAGGCAGTGATCGTGGGAGGGATCGCCCTTCACAAGGTGGCGCTGGGGGATGCCGTGGAAGGAGAACACGAGTTTGTCGAAGTCCCCGCTCTCAATGGAGGGGCGCGCCCGCTCCAGCAGGGCCTCGATGTAGCCGGGGTCCTGGTAGAAGGGCGGGAGCAGCGTGGTTTTGAGGTCCGGCTTCTGCTCCCGGACGGCCTCCATGCAGGCCACCACTGCCGTCTCGTAGCTCGACATGGCGTAGTGCGGATACATCGGGATAATGAAGAGGTCGTCCACTCCCTGGTCGAGCAGGCGCTTCAGGGCATCAGGGGTCGAGGGGTTTCCATAGCGCATCCCGAGCTCGACCGGGATGTCGAGCTTCGCAGCCAGCGCGGACTGCTGTTTGCGCGAGGTCACAATGAGCGGCGAGCCCTCGTCCAGCCAGACCTCAGCGTAGGCCTCGGCCGACTCGCGCGGGCGCGTCGGCAGGATCAGGCAGTTGACGATAAACCAGCGGATGGGGAAGGGGGCATCAAGCACCCGCCCATCCATGAGGAATTCGCGCAGGTAGCGACGAACATCGCTGACTTCGGTAGAGTCGGGTGAGCCGAGGTTGAGGAGGATAACGCCTTGCTTGGACATGCTTTAAGAGAAGGTCTGGCAGAGCTGTTTTGTCAAACGCAAGCGTTCGACAGTTGGAGGGCCGTTCGCGATTTTTCCCGTGCTTGACCGAGATTGGGTTGAATTTCCAAAAAAGAGCTTCACTGTGCGCAGCATGGACATCGAAACCTTCCCCAATCCGAATCCGGAGCGCAACTACACCATTCAGCACATCCAGGAGGAGTTCACTTCGACCTGCCCGATGACGGGGCATCCCGACTTTGCCACGGTGGTTTACAGCTATGTGCCGGATAAAGTGTGCATTGAATTGAAGGCCATGAAGGTCTATCTACACGGCTTCCGAAACAAGGGGATCTTCTTTGAGGCGGCGACCAATCAGATTTTCGAAGACCTGAACGCCGTTATCCAGCCGCGCTGGTCGCGTCTGGAGACGATCTGGCGCGGGCGCGGGGGTATCCGCTCTAACGTGGTGGTGGAAGATCAGCAGGACGGCTATGATGGACCGCTGACCTTTCCGTTCTCCTCCTAGGATTCTCGGAGCCTCCTAGGATTCTCGGAGCCTCTTAGGATTCTCGGAGCCTCTTAGGATTCTCGGGGCCTCCTAGGATTCTTGGAGCTTCCTAGGACTCTTGGAGCTTCCTAGGATTTGGCGGCTTTCGCCATCTTCCGGCGAACGTTCTCGTCGAGGATGCGTTTGCGCATGCGCAGAAAGTTCGGTGTGGCTTCGACAAGTTCGTCATTCGCGATGTATTCGATCGCGCGCTCCAGGGAAAATTTGATAGGCGGCGCGAGCTGGATGCCCTTATCGGAGCCGCTGGCGCGCATGTTGTCGAGTTGTTTGGCTTTGGCCGGATTGACCGGCATGTCCTCGGTGCGCGGGTTTTCACCCACAATCATGCCGCTGTAAACTTCCTCACCGGGAGCGACAAAGAGCTTGCCCCGGTTCTGAATCATATCGAGCGCGTAGGGCATCGATTTGCCCTGCTCCATGCTGACAAGCGTCCCGGTCAGGCGGGTCACGATCTCGCCACAGTGCGGGCGATACTCCAAAAAGGAGTGGCTCATCACGCCGTGGCCGGAAGTCATCGTGACCAGATCGCTCTCAAAACCGATGAGGCCGCGTGTGGGCACCTCCGCTTCGACGGTCACTCCCGAGTTGTGGTGCTCCATGTTCGTGACCTTCCCCTTCCGCTTCGCCAGGTTCTCCATGACGCCACCGAGGTGCTCTTCTGGCACTTCCACCCAAACTTGCTCGAAGGGCTCGCAGCGCTTACCGTCGATTTCCTTGTAGAGCACGGTGGGGCGGGAAACGAGGACCTCGAAGCCCTCGCGGCGCATCGTTTCCACAAGCACCGCGATCTGCATAGCCCCGCGTGCGTTGACAAGGAAGCGGGTGCCGTCGTCGGTATCTTCGATGCTGATCGAGATGTTGGACTGGGTCTCGCGGATCAGGCGCTCGCGGATTTGGCGCGAGGTGACTTTTTTACCGTCTTTTCCGGCGAGGGGACCGTTGTTCACCGAAAACTCCATTTGGACGGTGGCTGGATCGATTTCAACGAAAGGCATGGGCTCCGCATCTTGCTGGGCGGCGAGGGTATCGCCGATATCGACCTCATCGAAACCGGCGAGGCCTACAATATCACCGGCCACGGCGTCGGTCACGTCGTCCGTATTGCCCGCGCCGGAGAAGCTTTTCATCTTGGTCACCTTAACGCGCTCGCGGCGGCCGTCTTTCCGCAGGGCAAAGATATTTTGGCCGACTTTGACGGCGCCGGAAAGCACACGCCCGATGGCCATGCGCCCGACATAGTCATCCCAATCAATATTGGAGACAAGCATACGAAAATCACCCTCTTCAATAACGGGAGGGGGGATACGTTCCACGATGGTCTCGAAGAGATCGAGCATGTTTTCGCGCGGGCCATCGACGGCACGGTCAGCAAAGCCCATCTTGGCGGAAGCGTAGAGGAAGGGTGCGTTGAATTGATCTTCGTCGGCATCGAGGTCGAGGAAGAGCTCGAGCACTTTGTCGTGCACCCAGTCCGGGCGCGAGGTCTCGCGGTCGACTTTGTTGATCACGCAAATAGTTTTGAGCCCCTGATCGAGGGCCTTGCGGAGCACCCAGCGGGTTTGCGCCTGCGGGCCACCCACGGCGTCGGTCAGCAGCAGCACACCGTCGACCATTTTCATGACACGCTCCACCTCGGCACCAAAGTCCGCGTGACCGGGGGTGTCGACGATGTTGATCGTGTATATCTCGCCGTCTTTCGGATTCGTCCATTTTACCGCGAGATTTTTCGCCTTAATGGTGATGCCCTTCTCGCGCTCCAGGTCCATGGAATCCATGGCTCGCTCCTCCACCTTTTGGTTTTCGCGGTAGGTGCCACTTTGCTGGAGCAGGCAGTCCACTAGGGTGGTTTTGCCATGGTCAACGTGAGCGATGATAGCGATGTTACGGATATTTTTGGCGTTCATGTGTCGGAAAGGTCTGGCTGGAGGCGCTTGCGATAATGCTGCAAAAGGGGCTTACCCCGAAGCGGTGGGTCGTTTTGAAATAGAAAACCCGCCACTAAAGATCGGCGGGTTTGTTGATAAGAGGCGGCATAAGTGGCAGAGCCGCCTACGAAGTCAATGTAAATAGATGATGAGCTATTAGCCGAATCGCGCTCGCCGCATTGCATTGACCACCGCAAGATCGCCCCAAGGAGCGCCCTTTGCCCGCTTTACCCCAACAGCATGTTGGCGCTTCCGCCCCGCCTGCCAAGCCGCCGCGTAGCTACGGACAAACTCTGCCGTGCCCAGCACCGCTCCGTCCGTGAAATAACGCACCCGGCAGCGCAGAACCACCGACATCGGTAGCTCACCATTCTCCTCATTCAAAACCCGCTCGGCCATGTCACGGTCAATCAGCTTTCCACCACATGTCCAGGGCGAGGCCCCCTTCCCAAAAATCAAACTCCGATGCGCCGCCAAAGCCGACTTCAACCGCGCCCCGTCTCTCGCATCCCGCATCCCGCCACCCGCATCCCGCAACTCGCCACTCGCATAGGTCGCCCAAACCACCTCCAGCCCACGCTGGGCCTTCAGATGCCCCGCCACCGCCTCCGCATAGCCGCACCAGCGGTAGTCCTTCGGGTCCTCCACCAGCCCCGCCCGCACTGGATTTAGATCAATGTAGGCTGCCATCGTCTGTAGCGGATTGCCCTTCCCCTCCACCAGCACACTCTTAAAACGGTCCATCCACAAAGTCCCCAGACGGTTGTCATGGTTCCGGTTATACCAGATGGAGAAGCGCTGCTTCAGCGTTTTCATAAATTCAGACAAATCGTGCATCCGGGCCAATAGCTGTGCCCGCACCGCCACCGCCTCCTCCGTCCCCTCCCGCAGAGCGCTCTCCAAGCGGGCGAAGGACGCCGTCTGATACCGCGTCGGCTTCGGGTAGAGCACCTTAAAGCGCCGCAGGAGCTCCGCATCCGAGACCGGCCGGTCCTTCTCCGGGACCCGTACCAGCACATGGAAGTGGTCTGACATGATCGAGTAGGTCAGCACCCACCCCAAAATCCGCCACACGCCAGAGCAGACGCCGCAGCACCTCCTTCTCACGGTCACCCAAAAGCATCTGCCCACTCCACGATACGGCTCATCGCATGGTAAATCGTCGGATCTTTTCTTCTAAGTATTCTTCTCATCCAGTTAATCTTTCAGAAAACACCCAGTGCAATCCTAAAATTATTACCATGTTATAAAAATATAAAATGAAGTGTGTTCTTGGTTCTGCTATTTGAGTAGTCCAAAGCTTGTAAATACTTTATGGTTTGGAGGAGGTGGCTGTGAGAAGCCTGCTCTGGCGCCCCCAGGCGCCTGAGGCCATTATCCGCCAGTCTTTTTCAGAGCACGCGCCCTGAGCAGTGCTGCAGGTAGCCTTCCTGAATCAAGAAGGGGCTCGGGACCTCTTCGAGGGTATGGGACTTCGCCCACAGCGACTGTGACGAAGGTGCCGAGGCCGACGGAACGCCCCGGTGGTTTTTCGGCCATGACGCGCATGATTTGCCTTAATCCATCTCGTCGAGACCGCGTTTGTCGATCTCCAACAGCTCCAGTGCGGCGGCCGCGCACTACTGGGTGATGGTGCCGTTACCCTTTGCTGAGCGTAGTCGCGCAGAAGTTGACCAAATTATTGGCAATGCGTGGCGTTCCCTGGCGCGCCGGGCGATCTCGGCGGCGCTCCCTTTCAAATGCAGGCCGAAGATGTTCACGCGCTCGATGATGCCCTGGAGCACGGCGGTCGTAGAAGCTGAGGCGCGACTGCAGCGTGAATCGGCTATGCAGGGGAGCCGAGCAGGCCCACATGCGTGTGGTGGCACCGAGCAGAGTGAAGCGTGGTGAGCTGGAGCCGAACGCTGCGGGCGTTCGGACCCTGATCGATCATAATGTCGATATGGAAGTCCTCCATGGCGGAGTAAAGATAATTCTTCACAGTTTTTGGGATGCGGTGGATTTCGTCGATGAATAGGATGTCGCCTTCGTTCAGGTTAGTGAGCAGGCCGGCGAGATCGCCCGGTTTATTTCAATAACGGGACCGAGGTGATGTTAACCTTGGTCCCCATTTCATTGCCGAGGATAGGGGAGAGGGTGGTCTTGGCTGAGAGCCCGCGGGCCGCTTAGCAGGATGTGATTAAGTGGTCTGCCCCGATCGCGGGGCCGCACCCGACCATGACCTTGGAGCTGCTCTAGAGTTTTGGGCTTCGGGACCGGCAAAGTCATCAAAGGACAGAGGCGCAAGACCGACTCTTCGGCGTTTTCCGGTGTGGCCAGAGTTTGCTCAAAGAAATTGGTGGCCCGTGGGTGGACTTTCAGAGAAAAAGGACATAGGTGTTAGGATTGCCTTTAGCAAGTGGTCGTTTGCGTGAGAACCATTCCTCAATCTGCTCTTCAAGAAAGTCGATGAGTTCGGCTTCCGTCACGCGGCGCTGTTCGCAGGTGTCGCGTGGTCGCGCAGGGTGACGAAAGCGCCCTTTTCTGATGGTTGTCAAAGTCGATGATGCCTGTAAGGTGGGAAGCCGATCCTTAACTCTGGCGTCGGTAGCGGCGCCCGATGGCACCTGAGGCGTCGTAGAAGACATTCCAGCGGCGCTGGAGCTTTATGGAGTTTATCCGCGACCTCAACTAGTTCTGGCTTATTTTTGAGCAGAGGAAGATGGCTGCCTTGTAGGGGGCCACGCGCGGGCTGAACCGTGAGCGTCCGCTTTCGAGTTGGCCTTTGTCGTTAGGCTTTCATCCTCCGTGTAGGCGGCAGGAGCACGGCGAGCAGGGTGCGACCGACACCAGAGCGAGGGCTCACGGACGTGAGGTACATACTCTGCTCTTGGAGGCTTCGTCGAAGAACTCCATTGACTTGCCCGAGTGCTGCTTGGTGCTGTTTTAGGTCGTAGTCGCTCCGGCAGGCGATGCCCCCAGGCTCTTTGCTCCCGTGGGGAAAGTGGAACATGAGATCCGTCGTGGCTCGCGAGTAAAAAGCGAGCTGGTAGGGTGGATGTCTTCGTGATTGACCCGCGGGGCAGGCCGATGAGACGAGCCAGTCAATGCAGGTGTCGAGCCACCGCGGTGTAAGGCCTTCCAGTCAGCCTGGGGCGATAAAGTACTCGATCTCCATTGCCTGAACTCGCGTGAGCGGAAAATGAAGTTACGGGCGGATTTCGTTGCGAAAGGCCTTGAATTCGATCTGCGCGATACCGAAGGGGATTTTGACGCGCCCCGTGTCGACGATATTTTCAGAAGTCGCAAAGACGTCTTGCGCGGTTTCCGGGCGAAGGCAACCGCCGAGTCATCGGCGAGGGGGCTGACTTTGGTCTCAAACATTAGCTTGACGGGGCGCGGTGAGCGTACCCTGACGGCGGAGGCGTCCGGGCCGAGGGTCTGGGCCCGCTGGGTCTCGCTGGCCTCCGTAAACTCCGTATGGTCGTTACCGAGCGCGGCCTCGTCGAGGGCGGATTGCTTTTATCCAGACCGTCACGGACCTCTTATGCGTTTGATAATGGTGGTTACCGGTGCTCATGAAGGCAACATAGCCTTGGTTCTCACCGTCGAGGGATGACCGGGGCGAAGAAGAGCTGGTCAGCGCGGTATGTTTTTTCGACTCCTGCAGTCGACCATCGGGTCGGAAAAGCATCGACATGGCTGGAGCATTCCAAATCTCGGTGCATGATGATGCTGGAGTCGAGGCCTGGATATCGTCGCGCGGCGGTGCACGAAGTCGCGCCACCAGGCTTGTTTGATGTTGTTGCGCAGCTCCACGCCGAGCGGGCCATAGTCAAAGTCGTTATAGCCTGCAGATTTCTGAGGAGGCGAAGATGAAGCCGCGGCGTTTGCAGAGACCGACGATGTCTTCCATGAGGGCGTTGTTGGATGCTGGAACCGTCATAAGGCGCAGAACGATGGGCTTTGGCGGATGTGGGGTCAAGGCTTGGTTCATCCCAGCACAGATAGGACATTGCATTCTATACCGAAAATTGCCTGAGTCATCGGGTAAATGTTCAAGTAACCGTGTTCCTCGAACTGAAGTGGCAACAGCGTGCCCTGCTTGGCTTGCTTGCCGGGGTGATGCGGCTTTGGGGCGGACCTTGTGCGTTTTCACTAGGCGGACGCAGGCGGTACGGGCTGGTCTACCCCCGGCAGTGACGATTCTTTGGCACAACTGTTTGTTTAGCGCGCCGTTGTTTTGCACTGGCGCTATTTCCGGCGGCGGCGGCTGGCCAGCTTGATTAGCGCTGGGTAAAGACGGGGCCTGGGTTTGCGGAGTTTGTTAAAGGTCTCGGCCTCATCCCCGTAAGTGGTTCGCAAGCAAAAGAGGGAGCCGCAGGCGGTGCGAGATTTGATCGCATTGAACCGATCCGGAATCGATGTCGCAGTCACGCCCGACGGCTCCCGCGGCCCTGATTTACGATGGAAGGCGGAGGCAGTCGCGGTTGCCTTAAAAGACCGGGGCACCGGTTATTTTGCTTTCGTTGAACCACACTGCTGCCTGGCGACTAAAGAGCGACTGTTTGGCCCCGCACCCCTTCAGTAAAGTCGAGTAGGTGACCGAGCCTGTCGGGGTAGTTGACCGAGTTGGGAGCGAAGGGAAGGCGATCACTGCGAGCCTGCAAACACGCTCAATGCCATGACCAAGCCTCTGATGGGGGCGGCTCATTGACCTTGTGTGGTCGCAGGCATGCGCTCGCCTCCTTACTTGACGAGCCGTCTTCTCGCAGTCATAGTCCACCCTTGATAGCCCAGACCACTTCCGATTTCCCATTCCAAACTGACGACCTCCATGAGTTCCGCCAATCACACCTCTAGCGTCCTTTGTCATCGACGACGATAACGATTCGGTATTCGCCTCAAGCTGAAGTCCTTTCCACGCGTCAATAAGGAAGTATTGAGGCGGCCAGTGGTGAGGAGGGATTGAAGATGGCGGAGAAGCACAGCCCCACGTCATTCTGCTGGACAACCGAATGGGCGGGATGAGCGGCATGGAGGCCTTCAGCATCTGCGTGGGATCAACCCCAACGCCATGATCATTTTGATGACGGCTTACGGGACGACGCAAACGACGATCGAGGCGGATGAAATCTGGGCCTTTGACTACATCAAGGAAGCCTTTTTGATCTGAAGAAGATTCTGGCATTGACGGAGCCGCCATGGCGGCCTCGAAAGACCTGGATAGCCGGGGCAGAGCGATGCTATGGGCCCTCCCTATCGAAGGAGGATATTGAAGGTGGCATCATCGGCAGTTCGCGGCGATGGTGAGGTTTTCGATGTGATTGGTCAAGTGGGCTGCCAGTGATGTGCCTGTCACGACAAAGATATCTGAATACTCCGCCCATCTGGGCGATTTATCAGAACAGTCTTCGTGCGCAGAAGCCTCACATCGCAGCCAACTGCGCCGCGATTCCTGAGAATTTGATCGAGAGCGAACCTTCGGTCATGAGAAAGGCTCGTTCATTGGTGCAACGAATCAGCGCATTGGTAAGTTTGAGCTGTGCGATGGCGGCACCATTTTCCCGGGATGAGATCGGCGATAAGGGTCTCTGACAACGCAGACAAAAATTCTCCGCGCACTGCAGGAGGGAGAGATCCAGCGTGGGCAGCAGTGAAACGCCCAAGGTCAATGTTCGTATGCTGGGCCGCCACGAACAAGCCGTTGGAGGAAATGGTCCGGGAAAAACCTTCGGGAGGACCTGTACTACCGCCTCAACGTGGTTCGCATTCAACTACCGCCCTTGCGCGACGGAGCGAGACGCCTCGCTGACGACTGTGCTCAAGCGGCTGGCGCGGGACAGTAAAGTTGTAGAAACCATTTCCCGAGGCAATGGCGCTCCTCAACCGCTATAACTGGCCGGGCAATGTTCGGGAGCTGGAAAATCTTATCTACCGCAGTGCGGTCGCTATCGCCCAGGGGAAAATTTAATCAAAGACTTGCCCATGGAAGTCGTCAATGCGGACCGCCGAAAGCTGATCCGAATGCAGCAGCTGCTCGCAAGGCTGAATCGGTTCCCGCGGGTCCCTGTGCTGACCCCGCTGAAGGCATTGCGTCGGGAACCGAGTCACTCGGGGCCGAATCACATCGTCGAAGCAAGTTCTCCGATTTGCTGGGCGGCCTGGCTGAGGACCCCTTTGACCTTGTGTTTAAGGCTCTGCTCGAAAACACGGCTCGAATATTTTGAACACGCGAGCGCGCCATGATCGTCCGGGCGCTCGGAAGCGACCAAAGACAGCGGCGGCTAAGGCCGCCGAAATGCTTGGTATATCGCGGGCCACGCCGGTGCAAGCGCATGGATTGAATAATAATCTTTCTGGAACAAGAAGGCTAGCTGTTTCCACTACGTTCCAGTTGAACCTAAAATAACCCAGAAAAAGTCATGTATCAAAAAAACACGTAATTCGTTTTAGCTGGCCCGCTGGCCCTGGCTCTCTCTTCGCCAACGAAGAGGCCCTCAAACTGAGACGCTGATGGCACCTCCAGCGGGTTCGAAACGCCTGCCCCTGGAGGCGGCCATGGAGGTTTCTGAAATGAATTGATCGAAATGGTCGGGTGAATCGACCGCTCTTGGCGGCGTGCCGCATCACCGTAACTCGACGAGGGAGCGATTGCCGCTCTGGCTGATGGATTGCGCGGGGCAATTTGCTGGAGATCGACCTGCGGAATTTCCCGAGGAAGCTTTGCAGGCTGCCTTTGTCAGGCGCGGCCAGAGCCGAAGCGGTTCAGGGAGGCGTTGATGAGTTGGTTGTGAGATCAGCGCCGATGCTCTGAATAAGATTGCCAAGCTGTCATCGTGGCAGTCCGATTGAGCCGCTTGGCTTCGAAAGCAAGGAGGCGGACCTGATTAAAAAAAGGATTCGTCGCGGGGGCCAATGATAGCGAACCAGATCCGGCGATGGATTACGATGCCCGCGCATTCCAAGCCTACATGCAAGAAGTGCGCAGGCGGTCAGCGGAGATGATGGCGGCTCAGGCGGCGGAACAACAGGCAAGCCATGCGGGCGGCGTTTGAGGGCACTGCTCATTATGGAAAGCGAAAGACGACTTAGCGTGATCCTGAAACAACCCAGGAAATAAACAAAATCGAACTCTACCCGGAGCGTGGCTCCGTTGGCCGTAGCGAATTTTGTCGGACACATTGAGGAACGACTACTACGACGGGCTGATTTTTCACCGGGTGATCGACGTGTCGCGATTTAAGGCGTGATCCTCGGTACTAAACCGGAGGCGAATCCATCTGGGGCAAAAACTTTCCAGATGAGTTCAGCGACGAACTGCGCTTCGACACCGAAGGCATGTTGGCCATGGCGAACCCGGTCAATGACAAACGGCAGTCAGTTCTTCATCACCACCAGTGCGCCTGAGTGGCTCAACAACGACAAACACACCATCTTCGGTGGCACAGATGGCTATGATAACGTGAAAAATCGAAGCTGGGTCGAAACCGGCGACTGTGACAAGCCGGTTGAAGCGCAAAAAATCGTCGACGCGTACCTTGTTGAGTAAAACCTGGGTTGAAATAGCTACCGGCAATGGCGCATTACCAATCATCTTGGTATCTTCAGAGCGGTCCTTTGTTGGCTCCTCTCAGTTCATACTTCGGAAGCGGAGCCACTCGGCCCTGCAAGCCGACCCAGAGACAGGCCTCTCACCGCTACACAGCTGCACTATATTGAAGCCGCACGGAACGACGGCGACAGCTTCCAAGTCCAACTGCCGTCCGGAGAACGTGTTGCCGCGTCTCTACCAAGTCGACACCATCGAGACATCCATACACGACACGACCGCAGCGCGGCGTCTTCGCGCAGCGTCGCTATTTCGGTACATCCGACTGGCGGCGAGACCGCCCGCGACCCATCGAGAAAGGATTGAGCTCGGTGAGGCCGCAACCGCCTTCACCCGAGAAAAACTCGCCGAGCCCTTTACGCTTTGGACCTCACACGCTGACGCCCGGGGCGGTGGCAACCGGATTTATGTCTTTATCGAAACGGGTGAGGCCATGCGCTGGCCGATCTCCTCGTCAGCGGGTCATGCGCCTTCGGTGTCTATCGACAAAACCCACCGCAGCATCTCGCAGAGCGAATCCATTGAGCGGATGCAGGATCTCGAGCTGGCGGCCGCCGCAGGGCGGCGCGGCGTGTGGGCCTTCACCGATTGGGATGTTCTGCCTGATGAGCGCCTCGCCGAGCGTTTGAGCTCGAAGAACCCGCGTGGCCATGCGCTCCGAGTCTCGCGACCGAGGCCAACCCGGTCAACCTCAACAAAGCTGATGCGGCGACCCTCCAGCAGCTGCCCGGTATCGGCCCCGCACTCGCCGCCCGCATCGTCGAGCATCGCGCGAATCAGCCCTGCAGCAAAGCAGATCTAAAAAAGGTTTCCGCATCGGCGCGCGAACATTCGAGTTTCGCCGAACCGCTCGTGACCCTCGCTGAAATCAAAGATAAAGCCGCACTGATCCGGTCGGTCTTCAGAGCTCAAACCAGCCTCAAAACCCACTGCGTCCAGTTAAGGACGGTTTTTTTGTTTTGTAGGTTGTTCATGTTGGGCGGTGCCAATGGCTCAGAAGGGCGTCCTGCATTTGAACGGGCTGGTGGTTTTCGTCAGTTTCATTCTCAATAAGGGATGAACACTGGACGTCCCGTATTTACACAAGTCAGCGATGTGCTGATCCAGCAACTCGACGCGTTGCGTCGTAGAGCCACCCTATGCCCCGGAGCCAGCAGAGATGCCCTACCGCGACCAGTTCCTCGCGATGGCTTCGCCCAAACCACCTTCCGCGAGAGTTTGAGGGATATCGTTTGCTTGCGCTACTGTCCGCAGAGGTACGCGATGGGTATCCGTGGCAACATTACCCGAACCAATCTGGCTTATGCGAACGAGTTCCGCGATTGGCGTGTCTATGAAGCTCTCGGACAGATTCTCATTCCGCAAAGCCTGTAAACTCTATGCGGATGACTCAACGCCTGATCTTGAAGAGATACCATGCCGTTGATTCCACGACAATCGACCTGTGTCATGTTCCCGTGGGTGCACTTCCGGAAACCAAGGCCGCGATTAAATTGTGCTACCCAATCGATCTGTCCGGCCCCATCCCAGTGGGCCCATCAGTATTACTGATGGTTCCGTCCACGATGCTCATTTTCTCGACCAAATCGTCATCGAACCCGGCAGCATCTACGTTGTCGACCGAGGCTATCTCGATTTCGCACGTCTCTATCGTATTGAGCAGGAAAGGGCATCCTTGTTATACGTGCAAAAGCAACACCAAGTTCAGCGTCCAGAAGTCCCGGACCGTCAGATAAACCACCGGGCTGCGATGCGACCAAACCATCCGCCTGAGCACATGGAAGGGGAAGCGCGATTACCCTGCCGCTCCGGGCGTATCAGCTATGTCGATCCCCAAAAAGCGGCAAGAGGCTGGTCTTCCTACAAACAACTTCGAACTGTCCGCCATATCCATTGCAGCCATTATAAAAGCAGGTGGCAGACTGAACTCTTCTTCAAATGGATCAAACAGAACCTCCGCATCAAAGCCTTTCGCACTGACCGAGAACGCAGTTCGCACCCAAATCTGATTTGCAATCTGCGTTTACCTGATGGTCGCCTGTCCCAATAAGATTCATGGAATCGACGAAAGCTCTGGTTTCGATACGGTAAATTTTGAGCGTGAACGTTTTTCAGAAAGTCCCTATCAATCAACTGCTTACAGATTATACTTCCAAGGATGGCCATTTGCTGATTTCTAAGCAGTTGACTTTCAATGACCTTTAACTGGACGCTAGTGTTAAAAACCAATCAATGGCCCCAAAGGGCTGCATAAAGATGGAGCCACCTGTCGGGACTGAACCGACGACCTGATGATTACGAAATCAAGGATCTTAAAAGGGCCTTTCGTTGATTATCAACGTTTTATGACGCAGGGAGTTGCACGGAAACGCCCCACTTTGGTTACTTTGGTTACTAAACGCGACCATATGACAAAAAGAGCAAACCCTCACCCCGATTTTCGTCGCCGAGCGCAATTTTATGCTCGAGTATCCCGGCGACAATCGCACCAAGCGGGCGCCGGGAGCAGCGATTTTCAAAACGAAAACCGCCGCCGAGACTGAGAGGCGGGAACGACTGCAGCGCAGCGCGGCGATGGGGCACCGAAGGGCGGCAGATCTGAGCGGACCTCGCCACCGACGCAGCGAAAGCCGCCGCGAGCGCCTGAAGGCGCAGGCCTGACGTGACCCTCGCGCGGTTGGCCTGCGATCACATCGAGGCGCAGCGCTGCTGGAGTTTCGGTTTCATCTGCCGAGCTTGGGCGATTTTTATCGAGTCGCGAGAACACTTTGCTGATTCGCACAGAAGGACGTCGGACCGGATCGGGCGAAAAATTCTGCCCGCCTTCGAGTGCACCGAACTTGCGCGACCTCGACGCCGAGCGAATCGAGCGAGCTTTCAAAACAATTTTTGGCTGCATCGAGTTTCAATTTGAGCCTGCGCGCGATCAGCCCTGCTTTGCGTTAGCGAAGGCAAAAATTGGATTGATGAAACCCTTGCTCTGCGAATTCCAAAGCGCGAAACCGGACGCCGCAACTATTACAGCCCTATTCGCGGTCGCGGAGGCTCGCGCAGTGATAAGCGCCTGCCGGGATTGGACCGCGTGACCTTTCTTCTGATCAATAGGAATTGGCGAGTCGATGCGACTGACGCGCTCGCAGCGGTTTGCGTCCAGCTTTTGTAAATATTGACCTGTTTGAGGTCGAGCGGGCTTTGGGGTGGGGAAGATTTTGATTTAGCGAGGGGATTGATTTTCGTCTCAACCTGTGGCGCAAAACCGACAGGTCAAAAAGGGAAATTCAAACGTTGGCTTCACCTTTGCGATTTGGTTCGAATTGCAGTGCCGCCGGAGCCACGCACCGCTCGGTTTGCCCGGCGAATTGAAGAAACAAGTCGGCCCGCATGAAAGCGGGGACGCCCTGACGGGCAGGGACCAGCTTCGAAGCTTTTGCGTCGTATCATTTGCGCGAATTTGGGGACGTAAACCACGATCGTCGATTTGGGGGCACGAAAACCTCGGCGGTTTTATTCACGAATTACCGGGCCGCGGTTAGCGCAGGGACGCGGCGCAGTTTTGGCAAATCCGGACCACCGAGCGAATCCTGTCGAGATTTTTGCCGAGCGATTTTAGGGGAAAATTTGCGAGCTGAGGTCCCGGCGGCTTGCTCACCGGGGCGGCAGTCGTTGCGACGGAATCGAGGCCTGCGTGAGTTTCGTTTGTATCGAACGAAGCCGACCCTGTGTGGGCGCTGAGTGAAACACGGCAGCGCGCATTTGTGCTCATCCAGAGCGCGCACAGAGCTGAGGCGCTGGAATTGCCCGAGCTTGCCGAAGCGCTCACCGGAAATCGGTCGAGCGCTATCCCGGTGAGCAAAACGATACGAGGCTTGTTCAGGCGCGCTCGAGGCGCTCATTTCGGAAACAAGCGACCATTACTCAGTTACGCGGACGGTCGCACCGAGATCATTTCGAACCCGAACTGGGCAGGTCGTTCGAGCGATTGGCGGCGAACGTTTTGCTCAAACGGCAAACGCCGCGTTGCTCGTTTATGGGCCGGACGGAAAAATGATTTAAACGAAGCGAGAGCTCGTAGGAAGTGGGGCGATGGGACAATTCTCACCCAAACAACCATCAAAACACCAAGAAAAATCATCTTCAGTCCGCACGCGACCCGTCTTATAGATGGCAGGTCGTTTTCCTCTCGCTTTGTGTCATTGTTCCTGATACATTGAAATGATTTTCAATGCGACTTTTTGGCCTTGTCGCCTGGGTGAGCTTCGCGAGGTCAAGATTTCAGATTCGAGAAACGCCGAAACTCTCGAAACGCCGTAGAACTTTGCGGGTAAACATAACTGGTACCTACATAGTGCTCAGAAAAGTGATGCGGGTTTGATGGCGGCAGCGGAAAAAGGTTTTGAGTCGAGGCATGACAGACAAAACCTTTGAAAAATACGTTTCGAGAAAGCTGGAGGCGGCGGCCCGGGGCTGGGGATTTCGATTCGAAAACTCGACTACTGATCGAGGCGAAATTATCCCGGCTGCGAGATTGCTTGCGCTGCCTTCGAATCAACTCGAAAGGACGCTGGTGTCAGAGGCACTGAAGGCGAAAGGGACCGCGCGATGAAATTCGCTTTTTATCGTGCTTCGCAAAATTCCTACATGAAATTCAGTTGGAAGATTTGGTCGCATTGATCAGCGGGGACTTCACCGCGCTCGTTTGATCAAATTCGAGCGAGCGACGACCCGGACGAGCGGGCTCGTTTAAAAAAACGACTGATCGCGATCACGCCGAGCGGAAGATTTTCGAAGCGCTCGAAGGCCAATTTGTCGGAACACAGCGGAGCGATTTGCGCAGATCTCGACCTGGCGGACAACCCTTCGATTCGAGAGCACGGCGCAGCGATCCGGTCGCGATTGCAGCAGGACCCAAGCGTTTTTTTGATTTTCGAATCGCCGAGCGGCGGGCTGAAATGCTTTTTTCGCGTCGAGCCGGAAGCAGAAAATCACGCGGCAAGCTTTGCGGCGATTGCCGAGCACTTGCGGCAGTCGCACGGGCTCGAGGCCGACGAGAGCGGCAAGGACGTGAGCCGGCTTTGCTTTTTATCGCATGATGCGAGCGCATGGCACCGGGACCCGAGCGAGGCGAAAATTCTCGCGCCTTGCGAGGCACCCGGCGCTCGCGAGCACAGCGGTTTGGCAGCCGACCCCGGCGATCGCCCCGGCGATATTTTCAACGCGCGCGGCGACGTGAGCGCGCTTTTGCGGCGGCACGGTTGGAATTCTCGCGACGAAAAAAATTGGACGCGCCCCGGTAAAGCCGCCGGAACCTCGGCGACGCTTCTCGACCAAAAAATTTTTTATGTTTTCACAAGCAACGCGACGCCACTCGAACCGGGCCGCGCTTATTCGAAATTCAGCTTGTTCGCCGCGCTCGAGCACGGCGGCGACTGCGCCGCAGCAGCCCGCGCGCTGGCCGCACAGGGCTTCTCGGAGCCGATTTGGGACCCGCTTCAAGGCAGGAAATCGCAAATAGTCGAGAGCACGGAAAACGCGCCGAGCGAAAGTCTTTTCGCGAAACTTCAAACGCGAAAATTCGACCCGGCGAATCTCACCCCGGAAAAGGAACCGATTCTCAGCCTGCGCGGATGTCCCGCGCTCTTCGCTGGAAATCTCGCCGCCCTTGTCGGAAGCGAGAAATCGGGGAAATCGCACGTTATAGCAGCCGCGGCGCGAGCGATCACGGCGCCGGGCTCGCGGCAACTCGGATTCGAGTCGCCCGCAGGCGGGCGAATAGTTTATCTCGACTTCGAGCAGGACCGAAGCGATTTTGAAAGTTTAATTTTGCGCTCAGGATGCGATCCTGAGCAAATAAGCGCATACCATTTGGCCGGTTTTATGCCTAATGAAGCGCGAGCCGCGCTCCACGCAATAGCTGAGAATGAGCAGGGGCTCGTTGCGATTTTGCTCGACGGATACGCGGACCTCGTCTCCGACCCGAATGACCAGTCAGAGGCGAACGCTTTTGTTGCCGAGTTGATGGGCCTCGCGGAGCGAAAGCAAATCGCTGTTTTCGGAATCCTGCACTTGAATCCCGGCTCCGAAGAAAAATCACGTGGGCACCTCGGGAGTCAGCTGGGGCGCAAATGTCAGACGGTTTTTTCGATCAAAACCTTAAAGGATGGCACTCGAATTCTTTACACAGCGAAGGCAAGAAAACGGCCCGTTTTGGAATCGGAAGGAATTTGCTTTGTGTGGTCCGACAGCGCGCGCGGTTTTGTTGAAATGCAGGAAACACCGCGCGACATTCGCGCCGCGGAGCAGCGATCAGATTTCGAGCAAACGCTTCGAAGAATTCAAGACTTGACCGGGATGTTGGCATGGCGAAACGCGGAGCTTTGCGAGGCGATTCAGCAGGTCGAGCACGTTAAAAAACGGACCGCGCAAAGCCGAGTGAAGGCGTTTTGCGACCGCGGTTTGCTCGCACATTGTGCAACGCGCGGAATTTACACTTCAAAACTCGAAGGTGCAAATGACCCGAAATAGCCACAGTCTCACTATTCAAGCGGTTTGCAGCCGTTTACTGCAACGGTGCAAAACCGGTGCAATAACAAGGCGCTGCATCGTTTGGTGCAATGGTGCAACCGGGATATATATCCCGGTTGCACCATTGCACCTTGAAATTTTAACCGCGTTCACATTGAGCGCAACTTGACCAAAAAAACCACACACACAAATGACAGAAAAAACGCTAAAAAAACAAATCGCCGAACTCATCGACCGCCGAAACGAACTTCTCGAGCCACGCGCCGAAATTTCAATCGGCGACCGACTGCGATCAGGCGAGTCAACCGAATCCGCCGCGTTGAATCACCAGCGCGGCGAGGCCGAGGCGATTCAACGCGAGATCGAGCTTGAGGCGATCCTCGACCGACTCGAGGAGCTTTGGGTCGATCTTTGCGAAAGACTCAAATCGAAGCGGCAGAAAGCAATCGCCACGGCAGAGCATCGACTCGAAACCGCGCGGCTGCGATGGCAGGCAGGCGAAGGCGCGAAGCTTTTTTCAGACGACGAAATTCGCAAAAAACTTTTCATTTTTTCGAGCGCGTCCGACGCAGCGCTTGAGTCGATGAACCAAGCGGTCCGAATCCCGCTTGCCGCGCAGGGCGATTTTGCATGGGAAATTTACCGCGCGGCCCGACCGGGGCGCCACCAGCTCGCGCGACTCTCGCCGCCGGAGCGATTCTTGATTGAACGCGCTCACTCGGGGGCAGGGATCGAGGACCTCCCTCGATTTTTGGAAAATTGCTAAACCGTTATTGCTATGCAGACCGTCGAAAAAAAAGGATCACGCGCGGCGGAAGGCCTCGCAACGTTTTGCAACGAGGGGGAGCTCGACATTGTTTCGGGCGAGCCCTCGCCGCCGGAGCAACTCGAGCGGCTCGAGAGCCTTCTCGAGTTGCCGCAGGGCGAGCAAATCGGGCTCGACGGCGTTGAGGCGCTCCGGCGATTTTTTGAGCTCATCGGCGCAGACGTCCGAGGCCGACGCGGGCCGCGCGTTATTCTGAGGAGGGTATTGGGGATTGCGCACAGGTGCGGGGCGCTGCGGTGGATCAGCCTCGAGGAGCTCGGCAAATCAGCAGATTGCTCGCGGCAGAACCTCCACCAAAGCGCGACAGCGGTTGAGGAGCGCCTCGGAAGCTATTTTCCGCGCGAGAAAAAAGGTCCCACCCACGGAGCACGAAAAAACGATGGATGATTGCACGAGGATTGCGCACACGGGCTTTTCAGAAGCCGCGAGGGGTGAGGCTAGGGGCGGGGGGCCAAAGGAACTCCGCGGGAATTACAGCGCGGCGAGGCAAACCCGCACGCCAGCGCTCTTATGAGATTCAACTCAAAAACCTTTTGTTATTAACTATTTATGGAAAAGACATTTAAGATCAGATTATTTTCTAGCCTCGACGGGTCGAGGCGAAACCTAGGAACTGCCTGCGACCAGTCGTCGCGGGCCGAGGCAGAACGCCACGCAAAAGCGGTTGACGCGGCGGTCGAGCGAATGAGCAAGGGGCCGCGCGATTTCAACGGAAAGGCAATGCAATGACCGTTGCCGAGGCACTGGGCGATTTCGTCGAGGACGACAATATTTTCTCGATGGCGCCGATAAAAATGGGCGCACTCGCGCGAATTCCTGAATTCGCTCGCGGAGGATGGGAGCGCGGCGACCCGACGGTTGAGGAGTGTCTCGCATTTTTCAACTCAGCGGCGCCGGACGCGTCCGCGGAGCGCTTCGCACAGATCGAGGCAGAAATGCCGAATCGCCGCGACGAGTTTGCGAAATGGGTGCTCGGGCAAATCGACTTTCTGCCTTCAATCGCCGCCGAGGACTGGGCCGTTCCGATTAGCAGACTCGCATGGCAGAATCATGGAATCGACTTTCACGACCTCCTCGAAACGCCTTGCGCGCTCGTAAAAATTTTCCACGAGGAGGCCGGTCGCCGCGGGCTCAAGGCCGGGTCGAAAAATTGACGCGGGCGCATTTTTGCTAGAAGTCATCAACAAGTCGCTTCGAGAGAGGCGGCTTTTTTTTGCGCCCAAGAAGGGTATCTTTGGTTACTTTGTGGTTACTGAAAAAAAGAGAGGCTGCGCGGATTAGCCAACAAAAAGCCCTTACTCGTTGAAAATAAGGGCTTTAGGATGGAGCCACCTGTCGGGATCGAACCGACGACCTGATGATTACAAATCAACTGCTCTACCAGCTGAGCTAAGGTGGCGTCCTGAAAAAAGAAAACCTACTGGATCGGGGACTCGAACCCCGAACCAATTGATTAAGAGTCAACTGCTCTACCAATTGAGCTAATCCAGCAGGAGCGTCATTCCGCAAAGCAGCCTGACAAGGTGGCGGATATTGGGGGGGGATTCGAGGTCTGTCAAGTTTGCGATTTGAGATTTTTCAGGAGCTAGTCCCCGGCTTCCATACCGGTTTCCCGAGCTTCGTGTTCGGCGCGCTGAACGGGCAAGAATTTGTTTTTTTCAAACGCTCCAGCACGATCCTCGGGGGACATGTCCCGGAGTTTCTGACGCCATTCGCGGCGTTCCTCGCGGGATAAGGCACGCCAGTTTTGCCGCATTTGCTCGCGCTCATCTTCGGAAAGTGCTCCATAAAAATCACGGAGGGCCCGGGCTTGCTCCGGTTGCATCGCTCTAACTTGCTGGATCCGCGCTTGCATGCGTTCTTTTTCCTCAGGGGTCATTCGCTCGATCCGCTCGATCGTTTGCCGAAGCTGCGCCAATTCATGCGGTTCCATCTGGAGGAGTCGCTGGAGGAGTCGGGTCTCGTGCTGATTTTCGCTGCTTCGTTGATTTGCGCCGTCCGCGCCCCAAAGCGGGCAGGCGGTCAACAAGGCGATGGTTATGAGCGCTATGCGGGTATTCATGATCTAGATCTCAAGGTAGAGGATTTCAAAAGTGTGGAGCAAACCGCTGGTTGGGACGTCACCCGTATCGAGACTGGCAAGGCCTTCGAGACCAGCTTCGAGGAGGAAAATCTCTTCCGCTTCGATGACGCTTGAAACAGCCGGCTGCTGTGCAAGCCCGGGATCGTCGGTTGTTTGATTGAGGAGTAGGGCAGCGACGGCGATTGCCGCAGCCATGGGAAGCGCGAACTTGAGGCAGGCCATAAGCCTCGCCGAACGCCGAACGGGAGCGGGTAGTGGCTCTCTCGCGGTTGCCTCAAGGATGCGAGCCTTGAATGCTGCATCGGCTCGGAGGGGGCGACTGTGCAGAAGGTCGTCGATTTTCTGGTCAAGTGGATCGTCGGTGGGGTTCATGGAATTCGGGTGTGAGCGTTAAAATGAGTCTGCGGAGTTATGTGAGCTGTTAAAGTCGGGCTTCTGGGATGCATGCCGTGTTAAGTGAGGCCGGTCCGCGCCTAAGCGTATTCTTTGAGCGCTTCCCTTAAGTGGGTCCGGGCGCGGTGAATCCACGTTTTGACGGCACTGACGCTGACTTCAAGGGCTTGGGCGATTTCTTCGTAGCTTAGCTCTTGCTGTTGTCGCATGAGGATTGCGTTCCGGTGGTTTTCGGGAAGGTCGGCGAGGGCACGATGGAAAGCCTCTTCGATTTCGGCGCGGTGATCGGATACTTCGCCTTGACTTTGCATGAGGTTGGCTGCGGGGTCGACGAACTCAAGCGGGCGGCGGGAGCGCTTGCGGTAGTTGTCGATTAATCGTCGGCGGGCCAGCGTGAAGACGAAGGCCTGAAAGTTGCCTTGTTCCTTGTAGCGGTGGGCCGCTCTGTAGAGTTCGACGAAAGTCTCCTGGGCGAGATCCTCGGCATCCGCCTGGTTTCCCGTCGCTCGGTAAAAGAAATTAAGCAGCCGATTCTGCCAGCGGTCGACGATTCCCTCAAAGGCACTCGGATCGCCCGCAGCCAAGGCACGCAGGCAGACACTGTCAATGTCCTCGGCGCTGGCGGTTGCGGAACTGGGGGACGGGGCGGGATCTGACATGTTCGGTTTGTGGGGGTGAAGCGTTTGCGTCCATCCGGTGCCGAAGGAATTTGAGTGAGCGGTGATCATGGATATTTGGTCTATCGTCAGAAAGCGAGAAAAGTTGCAGTTGAAAGGTCGTGCTTGTTTGCGTCAATCGGGTGGGTCTTTCTTAAAAGCTTTCAATCTCGGGGGTATGCCTATTACTGGTTGTAACGGTGAACGGTGCATGATGAATAAAACGTCTCTATATTGGGGTATTCTAGCGGGACTTATGTCGGCGGTCCTTTGGGTGCTATCCATCCCGCCCTTCGACTTTCCCGAGGCCGCCTATATCGCATTTGTTCCCCTCCTTCTCTGGGTTTGCCTGCGCCCTTCCGCGCGGGTTTTCTGGCTCGTGGCAATCGGGACGGGCTGGGTGAGCTGGTTCGCTATTTTGGTCTGGTTGCGGCATGTCACCTGGTTTGGGACCTTTGCCTTGAGCGGCTTGCTTGCTTTGTTTTTTGCAGGTTGGCTCGGCACTGCGCGCTGGATTCTGCCGCACCTGGGGGAGCGTTCATTTGCGATCCGCGCGGTTGGTCTCTTCGGTCTTGCTGGTCTGTGGGTGGTGCTGGAGTGGTCGCGCACTTGGGTGCTTTGGGGCTTTCCCTGGGCCCCTCTTTCGCTGAGCCAGTGGGAGCGGCCCGTTATTTTACAGATCGCAGCCTGGGCGGGTGCCTATGGAGTGTCGTTTCTTCTTGTGTTGTTTAATCTATGTGTAGCCCAGACCTTTTGGCAGCGCATCCGCGTCAAGGAGCGCAAGATGTGGATGGGCTGGTTTAGCCCGGATTTATATCTTGGGCTCGGTGCGCTTGGCTTCGCGATCTATGTTTTCTTTTCCAGTCTGCCCACGCCCAATTCCGCGCAAACGCTCTTCACGGCCGCAGTGGTGCAGCCCTATATTCCACCCAATCTTAAGTGGGACACCGACCGTGAATTGGAGAACCTCGAAATCCTCGAGCGGCAGACGCGATTTGTTGCCAGCTTGGAGAGCGATGTGATTCTATGGCCGGAGGCCGCGACGCCGTGGCCGATCGTTGGTACGCCGCAAATGCAGCGCCGGGTGGAGCAACTCGTCGATGAGCTCGGGAAGCCTATCCTGATGGGGAATTTGGCAGAAGACCCGAAGACCGGATCCTGGGCAAATGGCACCTTCCTCGTCGAACCGGAGACTGGGCTGGTGCCCGATTATTACGCAAAACGGGAACTGGTGCCCTTCGGCGAGTTTGTTCCGCCGCCTTTTGGTTTTATCAAGCGGGTGGTTCCCGTGGGCGGAGAGTTTAAGCCGGGGGAATCGGTCGCGCTGATTAACCTGCGGGTGGGGCGCGATGAGCCCATCTACCGAATCGGCTCCTTGGTCTGCTATGAGGATGTGTTTCCTCACCTTGCCAGAGAGAGTGCGCAGGCAGGAGCCGATGTCTTTTTTGTGGCCACCAACAACGCCTGGTATGGCGAAGAGGGCGGGGCGGAGCAACACGCGGCCCACTCTGTCCTACGGGCGGTGGAAAATCGACGGCCCGTCATGCGGGCCGGGAATGGTGGATGGAGCGGTTGGATCGATAGCCACGGAAGCGTTCGCGACGTTTTGCGCGATGCCGATGGCTCCGTCTACTTCCGAGGTGGTGGCACGCTGGGCGTCTTTCGCTTCGAGGATTGGGCTGAGCAACAAAGCTTCTACACGCGTCATGGCGATTGGTTTGTTGTTGCTTCCGGAGTGATGGCTCTAGTCGGGCTGGCTTTGGGAGCTAAGCCGCAGAGAAAACCTTAAAGAAATTGTTCATGCACTGGGTCAGTCGATCGCCCGTATTTGTGTGCTGTCGATAAGCTTTTCGCCGGCATACATTTTTGTGATGACGACGATGGGATCTCCCTCCTTTCGCCAGTTGCTGCGCTTAAGTCGACCAAAAGCACGCTGAATTGTGGTTTCATGGTCGTGATCAAACTCCATGAAAAAGGGCTCAACGCCGCGCATAATCAGCAGTTGCCGGAACAGTGTCGGATTGTCGGTAAAGGCAAAAATGGGCACATTTGGCCGGAGTGAAGAGAGCTTTTGGGCAAAGATCCCTCGACGTGTGAAGACCACAAGTGAACCGTCAAGGTCCGAAGCCAGATAGGCTGCCGAACGGAGCATCTTGGAGCGTGCTAGCGTAAGCTGCAGATCTTTGCGGAGGATTTGCGTCTCGTCTTCTTCGATTCGCGTTGCGATGCGTTGAATGGTTTCGACACACTCAACGGGGTATTTTCCGACGGTGGTCTCGCCTGAGAGCATGACACAGTCGGCTTGTTCACGAATTGCGTTTGCTATATCGGTGACCTCAGCACGCGTCGGGATGGGTGAGTCGATCATTGACTCAAGCATGTGCGTGGCGACGATCACCGGTTTTGTGTTCTGGATGCAGCTGTTAATCGCGCGGGTCTGGATGATCGGCAGATCCTCGAAGGGGCATTCAATGCCGAGATCACCACGAGCGACCATGAGACCGTCTGACGCCTTGATAATACCCTCGAGGTTTTTGATGGCTTGCTGATCTTCGATCTTGGCAATGATTTTGGCTTTAGATCCGTGATCTTCAAGATAGGTGTGAAACTCGATGAGGTCTTTGGGCTCACGAACAAAAGAGAGCGCGAAGAACTCGATGCTCCGCTCGATGCCCACATCGACGTCGCCCTGGTCCTTTTTTGTGAGTGCCGGTAGGTTTACACGAACCCCCGGCAGATTTATGTGACGGCGGTTACCCATCGGCCCCGGGATTAATACTTCACAGCGCACGCGCATCCCTTCGATGCGCAGGACGCGCAGGCGGATGAGGCCACTGTCCACAAGAATGGTGTCGCCCTCCGTGATGTCTTTACAAAAGCCTGGGTAGTTCACGTCAACTCGACGAACGCCGTCTTCTCTGACGCTACCGATTCCCTCGCCGTAAGAGAATTCAAAGAGATCTCCCTTTTCCAGCTCAAAAGTTTCCGGAACGTCGCCGGTGCGGATCTCTGGACCTTTTACATCCATCATGATCGCGATGTGCCGTCCCACTTTGTCGCAAACCTTTCGCACGCGATCAATGATCTCCTTGGACCATTGGTGGTCGGCATGGGCCATATTGATACGGCAAATGTCGACGCCCGCTTTTATCAAACGCTCCAAGGTTGCTTCGTCCTGTGTGGCCGGTCCGACTGTAAAGATGATTTTTGTTTTGTGTGTCTTCATTGTTAAAAAATGCTGGTTTGGACGTCAGCAAATGGAATGTCAAAGTCCGGATCAATGACCTCGATATTGAGCCGCCCGGCGAGCGAGGCGAATTTCTGGCGAACAAGTTGAACATTATTACAATCCTTACTCAGGTGAGTCAGATAGACCTGACTAAGGCAACTGTCCCGAGAGAGTTCTTCGAGCGTTTCGAAGGTAGCGTGGTTCGACAGGTGGCCGTGCCGCCCTCGGATGCGCTGCTTTGTTGACCAAGGGCGACGCTCATCTTTTTCAAGTAGGTCCTCATCGTAGTTGGCTTCGATGACAAGCGTCTGCACGGTTCGCATGTGTTGCATGACGTGCTCCGGGACGTAGCCCAAGTCAGTAATCCACGCCAGGCTGCGCGGCGGAAAAAATAAGTCCCCCTCCTCGCCCCAGCTGAAGGTGAAACCCACCGGGTCGTAGGCATCGTGGGGGAGGGCGTAGGAACGAATCTTTAAATCCCGAAAAGAAAACTCCGTGCCGGTCTGAAACAGTTGCCAGTTTACCGGTTTGTTTAATTTAGCCTGAATGGCATCCGCGGTATCTCGGTTTGCGAAAACAGGTAGTTTCGCACGTCTGGCCAGACCGCGAATGCCTTGTGCATGGTCGCTGTGTTCGTGAGTTAAAAAAATAGCATCAATCCCATCGATGGATTGACCGATCGACTCGAGGAGGCAGGCGATCCGCCTCGCGGAAAAGCCGACGTCCACAAGGACTTTGGTGTGGCCAGTCTGGAGAAAGGCGCAGTTCCCACTGCTGCTGGAGCCGAGTATCTGAAATTCATTAGGCATTCCGGCGCAATTTGAGAGATATGATCCGCCAGAGCAAAGCCTTTTTTGAAAGCTGCCCTCTGGTTGCTTCAGGTCTTCAACTCAGACACTGAAGACGTGTGCCTAGGCTTGCGCTTTTGCCGTTTTGAAGTATTTTCTTCCCTTTTTCCACGAAGAAGCTGCTTAAGAACGCCTAAATGAAATCAGAATCCAGCCAGAGAAGTTCCCGACAGTTGAGGACAATACGCCCAAAACTGAGCAAGGTTTATGATCACGAGTTCGTCCTGACTGACGAGTATCGCGCGTCGCTGCCCGATATGCAAAATGTGGATTCTCGACAGATTTTCGGCGCAAACGTGCCGATTCTCAAGGTGGGTATATCCAATTTTCGCTTGCCGCTACGCTACATCACCTCCAGCTCGGATACATTAACCTTAGAGACCTCGGTTACTGGGACTGTGTCGCTGGAGGCCGATCAGAAAGGAATCAATATGTCGCGGATTATGCGTGTTTTTTATACCTTTCAAGATCGAATTATGACTCCTGATCTGCTCAAAGATGTATTACTTCACTATAAGGCAGAGATCCACGCGCATCGGGCCCAAATTCGCTTGAATTTTGAATATCCAATTCTGAAACCCAGTCTGCGCAGTGGACTGGAGGGCTGGCAGTATTACCGCTGTGCCTATGAAGGACGTATTGATGAGTTAAATCACTTTCGTAAATTTATTCACTTCGACTTTATCTATTCGTCTGCATGCCCTTGCTCGTCGGAACTTTCGGAACATGCGCGCGAAAGTCGCGAGGTTTATGGGATTCCTCACTCGCAGAGGAGCACGGCGCGGGTCAGCATTGAAATAGCTCAAGCAGCGCACCTTACGATTGAACGCATCCAGGAAATCTGCCTGGAGACTTTGCAGACCGAAACGCAGGTTATGGTTAAGCGCGAAGATGAACAGGCGTTTGCCGAGTTAAACGGGGCCTTCACCAAGTTCGTCGAAGACGCTGCCCGTTTGCTCTACGAAAAATTGGATAGTGAACCGAATATCGTGGATTTCCAAGTAGCCTGTGCGCACTTGGAGTCACTGCATTCGCACGATGCAGTTGCGGTTATCAACAAGGGCGTTCCGGGGGGATTCACTGGACAATTTGAAGATTTTAAGTCGTTGATTCGCTAGAAATCGTTCGCTCAAAGCCAATTGTTGGACGGATTGGACGGATTGGACGGATTGGACGGCTCTATTGAAGGCTTATTTTAGCAGTTCCTGATGTGTTTGGACGAAAACGTTCGCCTCCCTGCTCAATAATCAGGTTTTCGCCGGCGGTAAAGAGAACATCCACAAGTCCCTCCTTGTCCAAAGTGACGGATTCGCCCGCGGACATTGTTTTCTTATAAAGTTCCTGGTTATTGGATCGTTGTCTGACCAAAACATAAACATTACCGCTGGCTGTTAAAGTGATCTGGTCCTCACCTGTCGCTGCGGTATTGCTGGACTCAAGTACAGGGTCTGCGGGGGAGTCTCGCAGTTCGGGCTGTTCAGGCTGTTCTGCGATTAGCTCATCAGTGCTACTGCCCCCGCCCAGAATTGCCGAGATCAAACCAAAGAACACGAAAACAAGGGCGAGTGTGCCGACGAAGATTAGACCGATTTTCAGGTAAAAAGTTTTGTCCCCCTCATCCTCTTCTCTTTCCAAATTTTCGTTATAGAGTTCCTTTTGGTTTACCGGGCTTTTTGCGGCGATTCGCCCATAGTGATCCGCGTTCTTCGAATCGCCGTGCCCAGGAACCGATTCGCCGTCGGGATTTTTAACTTCTATCTGTCCGAACCATTCGGTCCCGCCTTTTTTGCCGAGTCGAGAATGGCTCAGGAGTTGGGCATTATAGTCGGTCATGATCTTATCCACATCCAGCTTCAGGTAGCGGGCATAGTTTTTGAGGAAGCCGCGCTTGTAGATCTCCGGGAGATCAAAGTCTGTCTTATTGGTTTCGATGCAGCCGAGAAAATCACTCCGTATTTTTGTCGCTTCCGCTGCTTCACGCAGCGAAATGCCCTTACGTTTCCGTGCTTCTTCTAGTCTTTCGCCGACGCTTTGCATATTTGAGAAGTATGTGTTGTCTTGCATTTACTGCGCAAGCATGGAATTGCATCCTAAATCATAATAAATACACAGGCTATTTATGTACATTTTGCTTGATTGGTTGCTTGGGGGCTATATTTTGTGGAGATGTCACATTTTAGAAGTGGAGGTTTTCGCGGGCGGCGTTTGGTGCAGGGTCAGTCGGCGGTGTATCATGTGGTCAGCCGGACGGCGTTTGCGCGCTGTGTGTTTGATGCGGTGGAGAAGGAGCGTTTTTTGCGGATTCTGAAGCGTCAGGCGGGTTTTTGTGGGGTGGAGGTGCTGGCTTTTTGCGTGATGAGTAACCACTTCCATTTGCTTGTCCGGGTGCCGGAGGCGGGACCGATTAGCGATGGGGAGCTACTCCGGCGCTATCGTCTGCTCTACGGGGGGCGGGCCTGCCCGCCGTCCTCGCCGAGTCCGGAGGTTTTGGAAGGTCTGCTTCGTGCCAATGATGGAGCGGGCCAAGAGCTACGTGTTCGCATTCTGGCGCGGATGCACGATCTGGCCGCCTTTGTGCGTGAGTTGAAGCAGCGCTTTGGAATCTGGTACAATCATCGTCACAATAATAAGGGCACGCTTTGGGCGGAGCGTTTCCGCAGCACGATTGTGGAGGCCTCCGTAGAGGCGCTTTCAACGGTGGCCGCCTACATTGACTTGAATCCCGTGCGTGCGGGTATGGTGGCGGATCCGGCGGATTACCGTTTCAGCAGTTTTGGTCGCGCGGTGGGTGGCAATCCAAGCGCGCAGCGTGGCTATGAATCCATCTTCTGCCAGAAACGGCCCTGGGCGGCGCTGATGCCGAGCTACAATTTGATTTTGTATGGAAAGGGAGAGCGGCCCAAAGGGTTGGTGGGTAAGGATCTCGGGCGAATTGATGCAGAGACAGCGAGTCGGGTCCTCGAAAACGGTGGGCGCCTGCCGATCTGGCAACTTCTGCGCTGGCGGGTGCGCTATTTTAGCGAGGGTACCGCGCTGGGATCGAAGGCGTTTCTGGAGAATTTGGGCCGGCGCTGGAACGAGCAGCGCGGAGCCGAGCGCAAACGGCACGCCCACCGCATGCAAGCAGGCGAGTGGGGCGAACTGCGCAGCTTCCGTAACCTGCAAATCGACCCGGTTTCCATACCGGGCAAAAGCTGAGTTGGTGCACTTCGAGGAAGGTTGACGTGGCGTTCGCTGAGGACGGAGAGCTTCGGAGAGGTAAACTAAAAGAGGTGTTTCACCGCATCCCGCTCTTCGGCAAGCTCTTGAACAGAGGCCTCAAATTTTTCGCGGCTGAACGCGTTGAGCTCAATGTCTTTAACGATGCTGATTTGTTTGCCGTCGCTTCGGCAGGGGAAGGAAATAATCAAACCTTCTGGCGTGCCATAGCTGCCGTCCGAGCGGAGGCACATGCTAAAGGTTTCGCCCTCGGCGGTTGGTGTTGAAAGAGCTCGAACGGAATCGACAATTCCGTTCGCAGCGGATGCGGCGGAGGAAGAACCCCGCGCTTTGATGATGGCCGCACCGCGTTTTTGAACCGTCGGAATGAAGTTGTCTTTTAGCCAGGATTCGTCGCCAATAACTTCGGCGGCTGATTGGCCGTTTATTTTAGCGGAATAAAAGTCTGGATACTGTGTGGCCGAGTGATTCCCCCAAATGCTCATATTTGTGACAGCCGTGACACCGACACCCGCTTTTTGAGCCAGTTGTGTTTTGGCACGGTTTTCATCCAGCATCGTCATGGCGAAGAAACGGTCGCTTGGAATGTTCTTTGCGTTATTCATGGCTATGAGGCAGTTTGTGTTGCACGGATTTCCGACGACCAGCACGCGCACGTCATCTGCTGCGTTTGCTGAAATGGCCTCGCCCTGGCCAGTGAACACCTTCCCGTTGATATCAAGTAAATCAGCTCGCTCCATGCCCTCCTTACGTGGCACGGAACCGACGAGCAGGGCCCAATTAACATCCTTGAATCCGTCGGCCAGATCAGTTGTGGCGACAACCTCTTTCAGTAGTGGAAAGGCGCAGTCATCAAGCTCCATGACGACCCCTTTGAGCGCTTCGAGGGCGGGTGGGATTTCAATAAGATTGAGTGCGACTGGTTGGTTTGGACCAAACATGGCTCCAGAGGCTATGCGGAAAAGAAGGGCATAGCCGATATTACCAGCAGCACCTGTCACGGCGATTCGAATAGGTTTTTGATTCATAATGGATTAATTGGTAGGTTAATTGAAGAGCGGTGCGAGTTTGGCATAGGCTTTGCGAATCATGGCCTCAGTCGTTGGCCAGTCGATACAGCCGTCGGTAATGGATACCCCGTATTCAAGTGAATCGACCGGTTGTGGAAATGGCTGACTGCCATGTTTCAGATTACTCTCGATCATTGCACCGATAACACTCGGGTCCTGCAGACTTTGCCGAACAATTTCCTCAAAAACGACCGGTTGTCGACTGGGGTCCTTATCGCTGTTTGCATGGCTGCAATCGGTCATAATCGCTGGCGTGAGTCCGGATTTTTCAAGTTGTTCGCGCACTTCGGCAACCTTGCAGGCACTGTAGTTCGGGCCTTGAGAGCCACCGCGGAGAACAACGTGGCAGTGAGGGTTCCCTTTTGTTGTGAGGGCGTTGGCCCGGCCTTCATTATCAATGCCGAGAAAGGTCTGCGACTGGCTTGCCGCTTTGATCGCATTAATCGCGACCGCCAGGCCGCCATCAGTCCCGTTTTTGAAGCCGAGCGGCATTGATAGCCCGGAGGCCATTTGCCGGTGGGTTTGGCTTTCGGTTGTGCGGGCGCCAATTGCGGACCAACAAATAAGGTCGGCGATATACTGGGGGGTGATCGGGTCGAGCAGTTCAGTGGCCGTAGGCAATCCGACCTCGATGATATCGAGAAGAAAGCGACGCGCGATACGCAGCCCCTGGGGGATGTCACTGGTCCCGTCGAGATTGGGATCCATGATAAGGCCCTTCCATCCCACCGTAGTACGCGGCTTCTCAAAATAAACACGCATGACAATAAGCATCCGGTCGTTTACCTCTTTGGCCAGTTGAGCTAGTTTTTCGGCGTATTCGCGCCCAGCATTGAGGTCGTGGATCGAGCAGGGGCCTACCACGATGAGAAGGCGTCGGTCTTTACCAAAGATAATTTGACGAATCGCTTCCCGGGATTCGGCTACAAATCTGTGGGCGGCCTCGGTTTTTTCGATCTCGTGACAGAGCGAAAGCGGCGTGGGAAGGAGGGTCTTGGAAGTTATGTTGATGTCGGTGATGTTTTTCACAACAGCAGGCTAAGTTCGGCTCGCGCGAATGAACAAGCTCAAATCGTAAAAGAAATGAACTCAAATACAATAAATACACAGGCTATTTAAAAGAAGGTTGAATTTTTTTGCGGATGGAGTAGAAAGTCATTTATGAAAGAGACGCCATGGTTTTACGAACATTGCCTGGGGGCGGATTTCGAGGTGACGGATTCAGATGCGGCTAATTTTCTACAGAGCCAATTCAGTAACGAGCTTCGGCCGTTTGAGGCGGGTCGCGCAACCTATGGCCTTTGGCTGGACGCAAAAGGTAAGGTTATGGGAGACAGCGTCGTGCTTTGTTTGGGGGCATCGCTTTTTCGGGTTTGCAGCGAGGGGAGCGACGGAGCGACAATTCGTGCGCATTTGGAGCGCCACATCATTGCGGACGATGTTGAAATAGAGCCGATTAATGGGGCGCATGGCTTCGAGATCCCAGCTGAGGTGTGTGCATTGATCGACCTCACGGTACCAGATGCAGGACATTTTCTTGAGACGGAATACGGCTGTCTCGCTCATGCACCGGAGTCATGCTGTCGATTTCTGGTCGACTCTGATTCGGCGGCGACAAAACTGCGTGCGCGTCTTGTCGAGCTTGGCTGCTCGAGGCTGTCGACCACTGAACACGGGTTGCTACGGATGGCGGCGGGGAGGCCCCTCATTCCGGAAGAAATTGGACCGGCCGATTTGCCGGGCGAGGGTGAGCTGGAGCCGGTGGCAGTATCCTTTACTAAAGGGTGCTACCTCGGGCAGGAGGTAGTCGCGCGGATGCACAACCTGGGGCAAGCGCAGCGCCGGCTATTTGTGGTCGAGGGCACAGGCGCGCTTCCGGTTTTACCGATGCCACTCCACGACGCCAATGGAAAGCGGGTCGGTGAGATTCGCTCAGCTTATAGTGAGGCGGGTGGATGGCAGGGGGTAGCTCTTTTAAAGAGGCGCTTTGTTTTGTCTGGGAACAAATTGATGGCCGGGGTGAAGGCAATCAAAGTTCGGGATTCATTAAGTGAACGGAGGGCAAAATCGGTTTGAACACAAATGACCTTAAGATTGAAGAATTGGCGCAGCTTTTACTTGGAAGCCCTATTGAGAGAGGTGCTTGAAGCCCGATGGGGGTCTTGAAAGGCCATAAATAGCGAGCTAAAGTGGGTCAGTGAGTTGAAAACCTTAAAAATAGGCGGTTTGGGAGGGATTTTTGGTTGACGCTTCGTTGAGTGGCATCTCTGATTCGAGGTGGCATTCAGCCATAAAACCTCAACAATAACAGATAACTATATGAACAAAGCAGAACTCGTTGCAGAAGTACAAAAATCACTCGGTGCAGATACATCCAAGGCAGCCGCAGAGCGCTCAATTGAAGCCGTTCTGGAAGGCATCAAAAAGGGTGTTAAAAAAGACAAGAACGTCCAACTCATCGGTTTCGGTACTTTCTCTGTAACCAAGCGCGCTGCTCGTGATGGTATTAACCCACAGACTGGCGACAAGATAAAGATCAAAGCATCCAAGGCGGTTAAATTCAAGGCTGGCGCTGGTCTTAAAGCAGTCCTCTAAGCTAAGTGGCCCTCCGCGGGTTTGGTTCAACGCCCTTTTGGGGGAAGTTGAAGACACCAATCGAAGAGACAGTTTATTTTACGAAACCCGCAACTTCGGTTGCGGGTTTTTTGTGTCTAAAAAAACATTCTTTACGGTTGCCAGTCACAGGCCGGGCCTTCTTATTGAGACTCTTTTGAGAATCACCTCAAACCTCGGATACCACTATGGGTAAAAGTTTATTTCAAAAAGTATGGGATGCGCACGCCGTCCGGCAGCTGGCGAATGGGCAGACACAATTATTAATCGGCACGCACTTGATCCACGAAGTGACCAGCCCGCAGGCCTTCGGCATGCTACGGGACAAAGGTCTGCCTGTGATGTTTCCGCACCGCACATTCGCCACGGTCGACCATATCGTGCCGACGAACGAGACAATTGAGCCTTACAGCGACTCGCTGGCGCAGGGCATGATCGAAGAGCTGCGCAAGAACTGCGCGGAGTATGGCGTGACTTTCTTCGACACAAACACAGGCCACCAGGGGATTGTTCACATAGTGGGGCCTGAGCAGGGGATAACCCAGCCCGGCACAACGATCGCCTGTGGCGATTCCCATACCTCGACGCACGGCGCTTTCGGAGCCATTGCTTTCGGAATTGGCACTAGCCAGGTGCGCGACGTCCTCGCGACACAGACGATTGCATTGAATGAATTGAAGGTTCGCCGTATCAACGTGGATGGCAAACTGCGCCCGGGGGTGTATGCCAAGGACGTAATCTTGCATATCATCCGTCAGCTTGGCACGCAGGGCGGCACGGGTTTCGCGTACGAGTATGCCGGTTCGGTGTTCGACGGATTCACGATGGAAGAGCGCATGACGGTGTGTAACATGTCCATCGAGGGTGGGGCACGCGTCGGCTATGTAAATCCTGACGAAACTACTTTTGAGTATTTGAAGGGTCGTCCCTACGCACCCAAGGGCGCGGGATGGGATGCGGCCGTCGAGCGCTGGCAGTCGTATGCTTCGGATGCGGACTGCGAGTATGATGATGTGGTCAACATCAATGCGGCGACGATCGAGCCGACCGTGACCTGGGGCATCACTCCGGGGCAGGGAGTGGGCATCAATGAAACCATTCCGACAGAGGCCGAGGGAGTCACCCAGTCTGATCGGGCAGCGATTGCCGAGGCTCTGGAGCACATGCAGTTTGAGGGCGGCTCGCCGGTAAAGGGCAAGAAAATCGATGTTGCCTTTATTGGGTCCTGCACAAACGGACGTCTTTCCGACCTAAAAGAAGTGGCCCGGTATGTGGCCGGACGCAAGGTGGCGCCGGGCGTGCAGGCCATTGTGGTGCCTGGTTCCCAGGTGGTATCAAAAATCGCGGAGGAACTGGGACTACACAGAATCTTCCTGGAAGCGGGGTTCGAGTGGCGGGCAGCAGGTTGTTCCATGTGCTTGGCGATGAATCCGGACAAGTTGATCGGTGATCAGCTCTGTGCCAGCTCGTCAAATCGCAACTTCAAGGGGCGCCAGGGATCACCAACAGGCCGGACGATGTTGATGAGTCCGGTCATGGTGGCTGCTGCGGCCATTACGGGTAAGATTTCCGACGCCCGTGAAATCTTTGATGTCGCTGAGGCGGCGGTCGCCTAGACCGCGCTTTCTTTCTCTCAGGCCTATTGAAACTTAAACTTAGAAAACTATGGCATCCACCCCGATCAAACAAGTCGCCGGCAAAGGCGTTTACGTGCCCGGAGACGATATCGATACGGACCGCATCATACCCGCGCGGTTCATGAAGTGCATCACCTTCGATGGTCTTGGCGATTACCTTTTTCATGACGTCCGCAAAACAGAGTCTGGTGAAAACAAGAAGCATAATCTGAACGACCCACGGTTTGCAGAGGCAAGTATCCTGCTAAGCGGCAACAACTTCGGTTGTGGCAGTTCACGCGAGCATGCCCCGCAATCAATCTTGCGCGCCGGCTATCAGGCCGTCATCGCCGGTAGCTTTGCCGAGATCTTTTTTGGTAATTCGACCAATCTAGGCGTGGTTTGTGTGACGGCGGCGGATTCGGATCGTGCCATTTTGGCCGAGGCAATCGAAACCAACCCGGACCTTGAAATCACGATTGATGTGGAGGACCACAAAATATGGTTTGGCGATCAATCCGTGCCCTGTGGTATCAAGCCCGGGGCGCGTGACAGTTTGTTGAGCGGTGCCTATGACCCGCTGGACGAGTTGCTGGAAGGTGCGGATGCGGTGTCGAAAACGGCAAATAGGCTGGTCTATTTGCAGGCGTGACACTCCGTTGTGCGCATTATGGATATCATCAACAACGCTGGAATTTTCATCTACCCACTCGCCTTCTGCTCGATTGTGGCGGTATTCATTACGATTGAGCGGTTGATCGCGCTGCGTCCCTCGCGGGTTATGCCCGTACCGCTGGTGGATGCCTTTATTTCGGGTAACCTATTGGGGTTGGCGGCGGATCGCAGGTCGGTGGCGGGGCGCATTGCTTGTTTCTACCAAGAGCGCAAGCCCGGGGCGGAGGCATTGAAGGCCTTCACCCGGGTCGAAGTAAGCCGGATGGAACGTGGCGTTTTTTTGCTGGAGGTTGTCATCGGTGTGGCGCCCTTACTCGGGCTCTTGGGGACAGTGACCGGTTTGACCAAGGTATTCAGTGGATTTTCTGCTGAGACCGGATTACCCGACCCCGGGACGTTTATCACGGGAATCGCGCTGGCCTTGAACACGACCATCCTCGGCTTGGCGATTGCGATCCCCGCACTGGCGGCGCATGCGTATTTGCTCCGCCGTGTTGAATCGCTGGCGGCGCGTATTGGGCTTGGGGTGCAGGCCCTCCTACAAAATAAGACTGACTGATGGATACCGCCTCGGAGTATATCCGGCGTCGTCGCCGTGCCCCGGCGATCAATATCGTGCCGCTGGTCGATGTGTTGACGGTGCTGTTGTTCTTTTTTCTCGTGACGATGCAGTTTAAGCAGGTGAGCACGCTGAACATCACGGTGCCCAAGATTGAAACCGCTGGTGAAAACGAGGTGCGTGAGCAAATCGTGGTCGCGCTCAGTCCGGAGGGGCAAATTTACTTAAATGATCGTGAAGTCGACGAGCCGGCTTTTGCGTCAGCCATGCAATTGGCTGGAGAACTGACACCGGATCTCCCGATCCTTTTGATTGCCGATGAGGAAGTGCCACTCAAGTTTGTGACCGCGGTGATGGACATCTGCCGCAGTCACCAGATGAATAAAATTCGTCTGCAGTCGCGTTAGGCTGGATCCGGTGGTGGCACCAAAATAATTGTGAGCAGGCACATGCTTAGTTTTGCGGTAGAATGACGCGGCGGCGGGGGACAACGCGGCGGCTATCACCGTTGTTAGCGTTCGTATTGTTTGGGTTATTGTTTGGGTATTCCAGTCCATGCGGGAGGCCTGCGGGCTGGTTTCGCTCGCCGCCGCTGATGTTAATCGACGTGGCGACCGGAAGCGGGGTCTCATTGGGGCTCATGAGGGTGAGTCGCTCGGAACGTCCGTTCATGGAGACGGTGAGTGTTTTCGAATCACGGTTGAAGCCGCGCACCAGGATGCCGTTGTTCGATCGGTTCTCTTCCAGCCAATAAGCTTTTTGCTCCGTTTTGTGAAACAAACTGTATTCCAGCACGCCGTTAAGCTCAACGATGCCCCGGAACTCAAGCTCCCGGCTGATCAGGCCCTTAACCGGTGGCGGTGGTGGGGGCGGCGCTTTCTCCTGCTTCCCGTAGCCGGGCGGCAGGAAGGGGTTGCTGCTTTGCAGGGTCTCTGCGTTGAGGGAGGCGACGCAACAAAGTAGCGGCGTAAGAGTGAGACCAACGCAAGAGATGATTGAGCGGCGGACGCTTTGCTTGCCTGTGCCTGGGAAGCGCATCGGTTATCGGCGGAGTGAGCGTGGCTTGTTGCGGAGAGGGGTCTCCGGGGTGCCATCTTTTTTATTTTCGAATTTACTGCCTTCCATATACAGCCGACCAGATTCTCCAGTTTCTACATAATTCTTCACTTCGCCCGAGCTTTCGATAATCTCTAGCTTTTTATCTGTCATAGCTTTCGCTGACTCTGGGGAATTAATGACTGTAGGCCGTATAAATATAACAAGATCACGTCTAGTGAATTCATTTGATTTGCCTCCTAACACGTTTTTAAGCAGCGGTAGTCTCCCGAAGAGCGGAAAATAGGCGTTGCTATCACTTCTCTGATTTTCCTGCAGACCGCCCAGTATGATCATTTCCCCAGAATTCACTGTAATCGTCGAAGTCGCTTCGCGCCGCCCGATAATTGGCTGACTATTACCATCTATATCAATATCTCCAATTATGCTATCAACTGTTTGCTCGATGGTCATCTGAACGCTTCCATCGGCACCGATTAAAGGGGTAACTGTTAGTTGTATCCCAATATCTCTAAACTCAACGTTACTTCTAACGTTTGCGTTATTACTGTCCAGTGTACTAGATGAACTCGTTATAATTGGTCGGGATTCACTAACGTTTACAATCCCTTCTTCGTTGTGACTGACCACAATCGTTGGTGTTTGCAGTATACGGGCGTTGCTGTCGCTATCAGACGAGTTGAGCAATGCAGTTAAACCTTCGAGGGTCGATGTTGTTCCAGAAAGGTTGAAGCCGGAACCAATGATACCCCCTAGTGAATTTATAGGATTTCCACCGCCATCGATTCCAGTTTGCACGGATCCGCCGAAAGAAACATTTCCGTCAGGCAAGACTTCGAAGCCCAAGGCAGTTATGCCACTACTCTGATTTTCGTTCAAAGTTACCTCTGTTATTATCGCTTCAATCCGCACCTGCGGCAGCGGAATATCAATTTTCTCGATCAGCTCCCTGAGGGTTTTAAGATCTTGCTGGGTGCCATAGGCGACGATGGCGTTGGTGCGTTCATCGGCAGAGAGGCCAACGAAATTGGAGAATTGCAGGGAGCTGCTAGTTTCGGCGATGACTGCGGCGGCGGGTGTGTTTGCCGTGGGGGGCGTTGGCTGGTTGTTGCCACCTTCGCTACCTTGGTTGTTGGGCCGGTTATTGTTTCGTTCATTTTCGCGGGCGACTTTAGCGTCTTCCTCGCGGCCCTCTTTCTGACCGGAGATGATCTCCTGAATGATGGGGACGACCTCCTCCGCCTTGGCTTGGCGGAGTTGAAAAACCTCGCTGGCCGTGAGGGGGGCGGCATCAACATCAACGCTTTCGATGACTTGCATGATGGTGTCGACATTGCCGGGGTGGGTGATAAGGATGAGTTGGTTACTGCGTTCGTCGGCGGTGACACTGGTATTGCCTTCGAGGTAGCTGTTCAGGGGGCCTTGAATGAGGCTTTCGATGCGGTTCTGCATGTCGGCCGCTTGGACAAAGTTGAGTTTAACAAATTTGATGGTCTCGCGGATGGCATGGGGGCGATCGGCTTCGTTGATGACGGTCTCGATACGTTGAAGATTAATCAGCGCATCGGTGACCAGGAGGGCATTGGATTTTGGGAATGAGATCACGCTGGAGGTTGCTGAAATGAGGCTATTAACGAGGGGGGCGGCACCCGTTTCGGCATTAAGGTAGTCGAATTTGAAGAGTTTGGCATAGATCTGCTGGCTTGGCTCCCGGTTGAGGGTACTGTCGGCGATCAACTGGGGCACATGTTGGTTCACGTTTTGCGCCGGCACGGCCTTCATAAAGCGCCCCCCCATATCGGTGAGCATGACTCCGTTGAGCGTCAGGAGGCTTTCCAGAGCGAGGACCGCTTCGCGCTTCGAGAGGGGGCCTCGGGAATCGAAGGTAATCTTCGTAACCGGCAAATTTTGGGGGCGCAGGATGATTTTATCGGTCATCTTCTCGAGAAGCGAGAGGACCTGAGGGGCCGACATATCGACCAGCTCAAGCAGGCCGACGATCTCCTCCGGAGCATCGATCTCAGGCTCAGCGGGCGCGTTGTCTGCGGGGGCACTGCCTGTGGGCAGTGTGGCTGTGGGCAGTGTGGCTGTGGGCAGTGTGGCTAAGGGGCTGTTTTGCGCCTGGATAGACGCAGACACGAGGGCACTCACTAGAATCAGGGTGCAGAGGTGGAGCCGGTATCTGAAATATGAGGGTTGTATCATCACAGGTTAGGATCTTTCAGGTCGAAGGAATTGATTTCGTAGCGTACGTCGAGTTGCTCGGGGTTACGCCGGTTTTTCTGGATGCGGACGCTTTGAATATTGATGTAGGGCGTTTCCTCCCTGAGGCGATTATTAAGTTGAATGAGTTGGGCAATGGAAATACGATTCAAGCGGATGCGGAGGTTGTGGTCGTTAAAAATTTCCCCTTCGCGGGTGCGGACGGGGTCGATATCAGCTTGTGTAGAGAGGCCACTCTGGCGGATCAGGTTATCGACGCGGCCGGAGAGTTGATTGGCCGCGTAGGTTTTCGAGGGGTCGACACGTTCGAGTGCGTCATTAAGGGCTTCCGTGTAAAAATCGGCGCGTTCGAGCCATTGTTCCTGGGTGTTGAGTTCGACGGCGGCGAGTTGACGAGCGGCATTCCACTCGGACAAGCGCCCCATCCAATGGTTCATCCAGAGGAGGAGAATGACGACAATGAAAAGCAGGGAGAGCAACTTCTCCCGCAGGCTCATGCGCTTGTAAAGAGTGCCCAGTTTATTGAAGTAGGGGCTCATGGTGTGGCCTCCGCTTGTTGGGTGGGCTCTGGTGACATTTCAGGCGGCGCCTCCGGGGCTTCTTCCGGCTCTTTCTCTTCAGTGACCGTGTGTTGATAGTCGAGGGTAACGGTGAAGGTTGTTTTACCGGAACGGGTGATTTGGCGAGGTGAGCCTACGAGGGCAAAGGTGCCGGAATTTTCAAGTGAGTCGGTGTAGTTGTTCAGCTCCGAGATGGTGTTCGCCTTCCCCTCGATGGTGATACGGTTGCTGCCTTCAATGACAGTTTCGTCGTATTCGATCCCTGTATCGCCCAGATTCAGCCTGATTTGGTTGGCTGCTTCAAGGATGGCGATGGGGCGCAGCTCATTTTGGGCAACCTGTTCAAGCTTGTTGGTCAGGCTTTGTTTATCCTCCACGCGGCGGACGGCGGTGGTTTGCGAGGCGATTTGATTTTCGCGGCTACCCAGCCAGAACTGCCCCGCGAAGAGAAGGCCCTCCAGCAGGACAAGAAAAAGCGCGAAGCGTGCGGCGTAGCGAAGAAGACGGGTAATTAGTGTGGTGGTACGGCGGGCACTGCGTTCGGCGGCTTTGAAATCGGATGGACGAATGTCGGCCCGCCAAAGCGAGGCTTCATCGGGAGTGAGGGGTGACCAGTTTCCCTCGATGCCGGGGTCTCCAATTGTTTCCAAGCGAAAGGTCGGGCGGCCTGTCGTATCGAATTCCGGTTCGATTAACCGGAGTTCTAAAACGGCTGGTTTCCCGGCCCCAAGAGCATCAAGCCCTGCACCCTCCGGGGCAAAATTCTCCATGACGTGGGGTATTTCCTCGCCTTCCGGGAAGCGCAGGTGCGTTGTATGCTCTGCAGTTTGCAGGAGGACATCAACCGGTTCGGCAAAGCGGGCACCGAGCAGACAGGCAAAGTCCGGCAGAGCCCAGGTGTGAGCTTCGAGGGCCTCATGACCAGCGTGCTTGAGGCGGGCCTTTAAGGCGGCGTAGAGAATAAGAGTCTGATATTTCGAATCGCAGAGAAAACCCCAGTTGAGCTGCTCAAGCGGAAATGGGGCGAGACCCTCCATGGTCAACTCAGCAAAATCGTCTAGCTCGCCCGCTTCCAAGGCCTCCGGTATCTCGATGCGTTCGACAAAGAAAAACTCCGCGGGCAGGACGCACAGGTTGAAGGCCTTGGGCACGGCTTGTTGCTCAGGCAGCGGGTTGGTCGGCTCGGCTGGACCGTTTTCTTTGCTAAAGTCGTTCACGCAGGATAGTTTTCGACTAGAATGAATGGCTTTCGCGGTCAATGTCTAGAGCGGAATAGCGCCTGGGTTCGATATCGGTGCCGGACCAAGTATGTTCAGATAGCTGAATAATGCGAAAGGGGTATTGCATCGCTTGCTGTTCGCTGGAGACTCCAGTTTTTGGGCCTTCGTTATCGGCGCTGCCAGGTGGTGCGCCGCGGCCGCGGCCACCGCTGCCGGTCTCAAAATTGGGCTCGACCAGAGCACTTACTGTAAAGGGGACCTGTCCACGGCGCAGGCTGACGGTGACGCGCAGGAGCCTGGCCTCGACAGTGCTTTGCTGGCCATTGGCCGAATCGGGCAATTCCTGAAGATAGGGAAGGTCGCCGAGACCGTCGAAAAGAAAGCGCTCGTCATAGCCACCTTGCAAGGCGAGCAGCTCAAGCACCGCCTGGGGGCTGCTGTTGAGGTTTGCAGGAGCTCCATTTAGGACGGAGACCATACTATCCAATTTTTGGAAGCGCTCGTTGGGGCGACCGTCGCTGTGGAAAAATGCCTCCTCCCAGACTTCAAGCAGGCGGAGTTCTTCGAGGTTTTGCAGCGGTTTGTTAGCCGCACGGTAAGGGGGGCGGCGGCGCAGGTAATCCTCAGACTCAGCGCCGTTGAGTCGACGGCTGTCGTCCGGGTCGATCCAGTCGAGCAGCATGCTGCTGAGTTCCCGGGCGGTGCCGAAATCAAAGTCAAAGCTTTCTTCCAGCATCCGATTGAGCGCGTCCTCAGTCATCGTGTTGATCGGGAGTCTGCCGCTCTCATCGCTGATGGTGATGGAGACCTCCCATCCATTCGGGACCTGAATGCCAGCGTAATTCAGCGGGTCCCCCCAGCCCTGCTCGGGGGCGTGGAGCGTACCATCATCAATTAACCCGACCTCGTGGATCGTGGCCAGAGCCACCTCGAGCATACTGTAGGTGAAGGAGCGGACAGCGGGCGGCTCGTTGAAAATGGCGCGGTATTCCAGATCTTCGACGGCTTCATCGACGAAGCGTGTGATGATGAAAGAGAGCAGCAAAATGATAGCAAGAACGGCGACGAGGACGCTGCCGCGGCGCTGCAGCGAGTAAGCGGGAGCATGCGCACTAAGGGAAGGGAATGCATTTCGTCTGAAGGCCATGACTAGAAAATGGGGACGCTCAGAGAGGGCACGGGGAGGGTAATGGTACGCTCTTTCTCAACGCCCTCGTATGCAAAGGTCAGCTTGAGGAAGCGTGGGAGAATAAACGGCTCGTCGCCCTCACCCTCGAGGGGCGCTTCCTCGGTTTCCCAGCGCTCAAAGCGTTCGTCCCAGTAAATGAATGCCACCTTGGTCACGAGATCGCTGAGCGGGGTTCGATACAAGTCGTTCAAATCTCCTGACGCCTCCTGAATGGGGGTGAACCAGAGAAGGGAAAGGCCCTCGTCCTTAGAAAAGTGAATATAGGCCTCCACGCCGACGATGGGGGCGTTGTCCGCTTGCACCAGCAGAGCGGGACGTTCCTTGAGGCGAAAGGAGATAAGCGGATCCTCGTAGCTGGCGAATCCCGGAGGGCTCTTCCATTTAATCGGTTCTTCAGCCATGCGAAGCAGGGATCCGCCACCTGCGTCAACTCCATTAGCGGTGCCACCGCCGGTGCGGTCTCCGCCGGACGGAGCGTCTATGGAAAGCCCGGGCTTGGGTTCTCCGGTTTCACTGCCTTCGCTTTCTTCCGTCACGCGCTGATTATTGTCTATCGACTGATTGCTCTCGATAGAAACCTCTGAGCCAGCATGCGTGAAGCTGGCCTGGAGGAATTCGGTGACACCGTCGACGTGGTCTTCGAAAAAGTGTCGGTCCTGACGCTTTAGCCAAGCATCGGTGATCGCGACCATAAGTGTTGCGGCGGCAGCGAGGAGGGCACCGGCAATGGTCACTGCAAGAATGACTTCAAGCAGGGTGAATCCTTTAGAGCGTCGAGGGTTGAACCGGGGAGTTTTCATCAGAAATTCAGCTTCCTGCGCCAGCTTTCGAGTTCTTCGCGTTTATCTTGAAGCAGATCAGACCGCTCGTCGCTTTCGGACCACGTGGGGCGGAGCAAGAAAAGGGTTTCAGTATATTCCGCAGGGAGCCCCTCCAGAGGTTCGGAGAAATCCATGCGTAGTTCGACGTGGAAAAGGTCCACAACATCGGTCGGCTCGATACGCGCCTCCCAAGTAGCAAGGCCGTTGCTCAGCGTCTCGTAGGTATCGCCGTCTTCGGCCGCTTCGAGCTCCGGCTCCAGCAAAAGTTGCAGACGCACGGCACGGATGTCCGCATTGAGCTGGTCGTTACTGACACCGCGCTCCCGAGCCAGTAGAGCGTTTGTAAAGGCTGACATCAGGACGGAAGCGGCCATCCCGAAAATCGCGACGGCGATGACGACTTCAATCAGCGAAAAGGCGCGGCGGGTGTGGCGTCGCTGCAAATAAGAGGAAAAGTGCCGATGAGCTCTGGAGGTCTGTCTCATTCGGAACTCCTCACCAAGCTGGAAAATGGATCATAGACGAGGCGTAGGGCTGCGCCGCGGCCGCTGTCAATCTCTGCGATAAAGGGACTTGAGCTACGGTCCGGATCAAAGCGAAGAACTTTGGTTTCGAGGCGACTGTCGGCCGGGTCGGGAAAACGGGACAGCCCGGTGGTCGGTTGGACGAAGTAGAAACGAATCTCGCCAGCCTCATTTTCGCCGAAGTCATCGCTGAGTGGGAAACGCGTGTCTGCACCCACGGTTAGGCTCCCGCTTTCTTTATCAAAGCGGAGCTCTGTTGGTCGCCGGGTGCTGGCAGCTTGAAATCGGGCAGCACGAATAGCCGTAGCGAGGGTTTCTTCGGCAGAAAGTTGGCCACTGCGGTCGGCAAAAGAGACAAAGTTGGCGATGACGACGCCTGCAGCCAAGGCCATGAGTGCGAGGACCAGAACAATCTCGATGATCGTAAACGCCGCTCTGTGCCTGAACAGGGGACTCGTTTGCCTCGCCCGTAGTGGCCGGAGCGAGTGCCGTGAATTACCAGTTTCCAATATCATCGGCGCTCTCGGTGCCGTCGGGCCCGAGCGACCAAATATCGTAGCCCCGGGCACCGTTAATGTTTTTGGACCCCGGAAAGCGGTATTGGTAAGGCTGCTTCCAGGGGTCAGTCGGTATTTCCTCGAGGTAGGGGCCTTTCCAGTTGGCTTCCTTGCCCGCTGGAGCGCGCATCAAAGCCTGCAGGCCTTCTTCGGTTGTCGGGTAGTTTCCCATGTCCAGCTTGTAGGGGGTCAGCCCGATCTTTGCGGTTTGGTTCACAAAAATACCGGCAACTTTCTCCTGCTGGCCACCGAAGACATTATCGAGGTTCCCGATTGTGACCGTCACCAGAATCGCGATAAGCGCGATGACGATAAGAATCTCAATTAAACTGAAACCGGCGGTGCGGGAGCGGCGTTTGATTTGTTTGGCAAGTATCATAATCTGTGGCGATCTTTGTTGTGTGATGGGTAAGGCTCGCTCTGTGGACGGCTGCGAGCGTTCCCAAGGCCAGAGAGCTAAAATTATGGCAGTTTGTCGAGGTTTTCCTGAAAAGGGGGAATTGTCCCGGGCAGGCTCGAAAAACGGAAAAACAGTGAACAAGCAATTAGACAAAGGTGACTGAATCGTTGCGCTGGTAGGAGAGCGTAGCTAACTTCCCCTCATGAAAGATTCTTCAGTGATTCCCGCCCCGCGAGTATTGGAAACCGTTGAGCGTCTACGTGCCAACATTGAGCAAACGATTCGCGGTAAAACCGAGGCCGTGGATCGTACGATCATTTGCCTGATTGCGGGGGGGCATCTTCTTATTGAGGATCTGCCCGGTTTGGGAAAGACGACGCTTGCCTATTGTCTGGCACGCTCGATTGATTGCTCTTTTTCGAGAATTCAGTTCACCAGCGATATGCTGCCCTCAGATATAATTGGTGTGTCGATCTACGATCAGAAGACGCGGGATTTTGAGTTTAAACGCGGTCCGATCTTCGCCAACGTTGTGTTGGCGGACGAAATCAACCGGACAACGCCCAAGACGCAGTCAAGTTTGCTTGAAGTGATGGGGCGGGGGAAGCTCTCGGTGGATGGCCAGACCTACACGGTTCCACCTCCATTTATGGTAATTGCGACGCAAAACCCCGTGGATTACGAGGGCACCTTTCCGCTTCCGGAGAGTCAGATGGACCGCTTCCTGATGCGCATGGAGATGGGCTATCCGGATTTTGAGAATGAGCTGGATATCCTTAAAAACGGGCAACTGCACTACGATGATATGGATTCGGTGCCCGTTGTTTCAAAAAAAGAGGTGGTGGAGCTGCAGGCCTATGTGCGGGAGGTTTACATCGAGAATACGGTGGCGGAGTACATAGTGCGTCTTGTTGCAGCGACGCGTAAAGAAAAAGCCTTCCGTTCCGGAGTTAGCCCGCGGGGGACGCTCTCGCTCAAGGTAGCTGCGCAGGCGCACGCGCTGTCTGCTGGGCGGGCCTTTGTGCTGCCGGATGATGTCCGCTCGGTCTTGCATCCGGTCTTTGTTCACCGTCTGGCCTTGCGCAAGTCGATGTCAGACCCGTTGGAGGAACGGCGAGCAGTTGAGGGTTTATTGGCCGAAATCGAGGCGCGTGTGGTTGAGCCTGCCTAGCTGGCTGGAGTTGGTGAAATTGAGGCTTATGGTGGATAGAGGCACAGAGATGCAGCGTTGGCACGACTGGACAGATCCTGAGTTTTTTGCAGCGTTCGACAGCAAAGAGAAACGGGTGCTGCCTTTGTTCTTGCGGCAAATTTTACCGAGGCACCTCCAGCGCACCAAACTAACGTTGATCGGCTGGCTTTTGATTCTGGCGGCCATGGGAATAGGCACAGCGGCTTACAACACGTCCAGTAACATCCTTTTCATGACGCTTTCGCTTCTCTTGAGCAGCCTGGTGCTGAGTGGGTTGCTCTCGCAAATAAATTTCCACAAACTGAGCTGGACTCTGCGGCCACCCGAGCACCTGCAAGCTGGCGAGATCGGCACGGCAAAAGTAGTGCTACAAAACCGGAAGCGGATTTTCCCATCGATGTGCCTTACCTTGCATGTGGGTGGCTCCGGGGCGAATAAAACGCGCCGGGTCTATCTCGAGCACGCGCTTGGTGCGGGGGAAACGAGTTGTTTGGAATGGACTTTTGAGCCGGGCTCACGTGGGCGCTACACGGTGTTTTTGAACGGGTTGGAGTCGATGTTTCCCTTTGGGTTTATAAGCAAGGTCGCGGGAAGGCGGGAGACGGCCTCCGTTCTGGTTTGGCCGTCACGAGCGGACTACACCTTCCATTCCTCGGCTGGAGGGCGGCGATTTTTAACTGGTCTGTCGAAGCGCCGGGCTGGAGTTGGCAGCGATTTATTGAACGTGCGCCACTATGAAAAAGGTGACCCTCCCCGCTTGATCCACTGGAAAGCTTCAGCGCGCTTGAATAAGCTGATGACGCGGCAGTTGGCCCAGGAGGGCGAAAGCGGTTACCACGTTCATGTGGCAAACGATGCACGGCACTGGGCGGAGGCTTCATTCGAGCGGCTTTGTTCCGTGGTCTGTGCACTTTGCGAAGACCTCTTCAGAGCAGGGCGACTTGAGGCAGTGGCCATCGCCGGTGGAGATCCGCTTCTGATTCGTGGCTTAAGAGAGCTCCATCGCGTATTTGACGACTTGGCCGTGTTGAAACCAGTCGAGGTCCGATCGACTCCGAAGGTTAGCGTCATGGCCCGGCATAATTTGATAACCTTCAAACCCCTTGGGGAGGGCGGCGTTGCGATCTATGTCGACGGCATACAATCCGGCCAGGCTTAATGCGGAGGAACTGCATCAAGTAAAGCAGCTCATGGGAGCGCTTATGGCCTTGCTCTCATTTTGGTCCTTGGCGTCGCTCGATGTCGGTAGCGCGCCGTTCATTCTTATCGGGATGGTCGTGGCTATAACCGCACTCGTTTTTCCGGGGGGCTGCGCCAGGATAGCTCCAAAAACGTGGAAGTACGCGGTCCCCTGTATTCTGCTTTTCATTACGGTTGATTTTACACTGAGCCTGCCTGAGTTTGTCCCACCGCTCGTGCGCACGGTCGTGTTACTCATAATCTACCGCGTGCTGGCACCACGTAATCAGCGGGAGGATTTGCAGATGATTTTGATCTGCCTGTTTTGTTTGGTCATCTCAGGTGCCTTAACCGTCTCTTTGCTTTTTGCGGTGCAAATACTGCTGTTCACATCGCTGGCTATGGCCCTCTTATTTATTATCTGCCTGCTGGACCGAGGTAAGGATTCGAAGGCCTACGTTATTCAATGGGCGGACTTCCGGTGGTCGAAATTGGTTAAGCGCGTTTGGCGTGTCATCGATCTGCGGGTCGGCCTTCTCAGCGTGCTGCTGTTTGGTTTGGTCGTGGGGATCTCCTCCCTTTTGTTTGTCCTTATACCGCGCTTTGATCTGAACCAGGCGATTCCATTTTTGGAAATGAGTACACAGGCTCGATCCGGATTTAACGACGAAGTCAGTCTCGGAGATGTCTCTGAAATACAGCAGGATGAGAGCGTGGCGCTGCGCATCGATCTCCCCTCCAGGGAAGCGCTGGACGGGGAAATGTATTGGCGGATGCTTGTTCTGGATGAATATCGCAATGGCCGCTTTCGGGCATCGGAGAGCTTGCGTACGAGGCCGTTCCGTGAGTTTGCGGAAAAGCGGTCGCTCGAGTCGAAACGTCGCTCCGGAGCCGAGAGGGCCGGAGCGCTCTGGACAATCTACATGGAAGGTGGCGTAAGCCGCTATTTACCCATCCCCGGTGATTATGCAGCCGTTCGATTTGAGAAGTTTCAGAGTGTTGAGCTCATCGATGCGGTTCATGTAGTTGGCCTGGACTCAGTTGACCAGAGTGTGTTTTCCTATCAAGTCGAGGGCTTAAGCTTCAACCGGCGCTTTGTCGCCAGCGAAGCCGACCAGTTGTTACTGGTCGAAGATGGGGAGACGGTGGCCAATGATGATTTCTCCAGCTACCCCATGACGACCTTGGAGTTGGCTATCGAGGCAAACTCGATTGCGGTATTGAGGGCAATCAATGAGGGTCTGGGCATGCAGCCGGGACTCGACGCAGCTGCTTACAGTCAAGCTGTGACCGACTATCTTTGGCAGCGTTTCAGCTACTCACTGAGCCCGAATGGGGGCCAAGCAGGAGAGCCCGACCCCATTATTTCCTGGTTGAAAAATGGCTCTCAGGGCCACTGCGAGCTCTTTGCAGGTGCCTTTGTTTTGTTGGCTAGGGAAGCAGGCTATCCTGCGCGTATGGTGGTCGGCTTCGCTGGGGGTTCCTGGAACCCAGTGGAGGCGTATTTTCTGGTTCGGAACCGGGAGGCGCATGCCTGGGTTGAGATCTTTGATGCGTCTCAGGGAAACTGGCTGAGGGTAGATCCCACTCCGGGACGGGGCTCGAGTGATCCGGAGAGGATCCTCGAGCAGATTATGCCGATAGAGTCAGGGTGGTTTGCTTGGGTCGACAGTTTGCGAATTCAATGGTACCGGCGAGTGGTCAATTTCGAGCAGGAAGATCAAGTCGAAATAGCGATCGGGCTGAGGGACGGACTCAGGAACTTCTCGGATCGCGTAAAGACCCGAATGGATGAATTCTGGGAGTCTTGGAAGGCATTTGTGGTGAGCCCTTTTGAATGGAGCCACGCTCGGTGGGTTGTCGGTACCTTACTTGTACTCGCTCTGGCTTATGGGCTATGGCTGCTCAGGTTTTCCCTTCTGAATCTTTTGTTTTTGCTGACGGGGCGACGGAAGGCGCTGGATCCGGTCCGCCTCAAGGCGGCGCGGCACTTGCGGCGAGCGCGACTCGCCGGAGCGGATGCGCTGCTTATTCTCGAGCTCCAGTCCATTCGTTACGGGCCGCCTCGTTCTATGAAGTTGGCCACGCCTGTTTTTAGGCAAGCCCGGCAGGCGGTGAAGCGTCGCATGAGGGTTAATCCGGAATGATTAAATGGAGGTGGTGTGCTTCATCCTTAGTAATTCTAAGGTAAAGATGCCATGTGTCGCCGGGAAGTGAGGCCGCGATCCGCTCCGGCCATTCAATAGCAAAGCACCAGGGCGAGTGGAAAAAGTCTTCAATCATGAGCGCATCCAAATCCGCTTCCGAGCTGAGTCGATAGGCGTCAAAGTGGATGAGTTGCCGCTCGCCTGAGTAAATCGTATAGAGATTATAACTTGGGCTAGTCACGGCCTCTTTAATCGCCCATCCCCGAGCGAGACCCCGCACAAAGGTCGTCTTGCCAACGCCGAGGTCCCCATGTAGAGCAAGCACCGTGTCGGGCGGGATTTGCGCAGCCAGCTTCTGGGCGATTTCTTGAGTGGCCGCATCCGAATAGGTGGAAAGGCCCAGCGTGAGTCGCTCGACGATGGATGTCTCCTGTTTCATGAACCGGAAAAATGTTCGAAGCCACGGGTAAAGCGTGGGGCGGTACCATCGGCTGTATTGATAACGGGTGCCCGGCCAGAGGACTCAACGACTCGGCCGATACAGCTAATGCGTCGTTGCGGAAATGCCTGTGTCCAAAGCATCTTAAAGTCGGCTTCGGAGACATTGGATTGAATCGTAAAAAGCAGCTCGTAATCCTCACCATCACAGAATGCGTGCTCGAGGGCGGAGCGCCCCGATTGCTCCGCGGCCAAGTGCGCATCATGGGCAACAGGAATCGAATGTAAATTGATCTCAGCGCTCTGCTCCTTTGCCAAAATTCCGGATAGGTCCTTGGCTAGGCCGTCAGAAAGGTCCATCGACGCCGTGCAACGTCCTGATTCTGCGAGCCACTCCCCCTCAGCGAGCCGTGGGGCGAAGGTAGCGTGTTTTTGCCTCAAACTGCCACCGAGTTCACCGGTGACGTAGATCGCGTCGCCGATTTGAGCTGTGCCCCGCGTGAGAGGAGAGGGGGCTGTCCCCAAAACAGTGAGTATCGAGATGAAAAGACCAGGGTTCAGGCGGCAAATATCGCCGCCCACAATTTTCAGATTCACCCCAGCGCCCGCTTTTCGAAGACCCTTTACGAATCCTTCCAGCCAGGCCAACTCAAGGTCTGCGCCAAACAGTAAATTAAGAACCGCGCGATCAGGTAGCCCTCCCATAGCTGCAATGTCGCTGAGATTGCGATTGACCAGTTTGCCCCCCGCTTGTTCAGCGGAGATGGAGTTGTCGAAATGTCTGCCGTAGACCAGCGTGTCAGTCGTCATGATTTGGTGAATGTCGCCGGCTGGCTGGAAGACTGCACAATCGTCACCGATACCTTCGGGAGTTGCCGGGTTCAGGGTTCCCAGCCATTGGGTGATGAGTCCAATCAACTCTGACTCCGTTGAGTTGCTTACGTTGTTTTTTTTTGAAAACATGTTATCCGAGCAAACACGAAATCCGGGGGCGAAAGCAAGAACCACTCAGCGTCTTCTGTAAAATTAATCACTAAGCTCAACGGGTGGGCTGAACGGGACGCGGATCGATTTAAAGTAGCTTTTGAAGAAGCAACTTGGTCTCTCAGGTACAATAACAAGGGTATTGCCTTCAATTTGAAACCAATTTTCAGGTAAGTAAGACCGTTTCCAGCATCCATGAAGCCGCACCTGTGAAGGATTGACGACGGGAGGTGCCCTTCATTCCTTAAACTCAATTCCAACGGGGCAGTGGTCAGAGCCTTGAATGTGGTCGAGGATAAACGCGTTCTCCACCGTTGGCAGGAGTCGCTTAGAGAGGCAGACGTAATCGATGCGCCACCCGATGTTGCGTTGCCGGGAAGCTGCACGGTAGGACCACCAACTGTAGCGCTCTCTGGCATCTGGGTGTAAGGCACGGAAGCTGTCGACGAATCCAGCGTTCAGAAGGTTGCCGAATCCGGCACGCTCTTCATCGGTGAAGCCGGCATTCTTCCGGTTGGTCTTGGGATTCGCTAAGTCTATCTCCTGGTGGGCGACGTTGAGGTCGCCGCAGAAGATGACTGGCTTCGTCGCTTCCAGCGCTTTTAAATAGGCCAGAAAATCCACATCCCACTCCAGGGATCGGTAGTCCAAGCGCCGCGGGCGCTTGTTTTCGTCGTGATTTTGCGAGTTAGGCGTATAGACCGTCACAACGTAGTAAGCCGGAAATTCAGCGGTAATGACTCGGCCTTCCTCGTCGTGGGATTCGATGCCGATTCCCCGGGTAAGGGAGAGCGGTTCCCGCTTGCTTAGGATCGCGGTCCCCGAGTATCCCTTTTTTATTGCACAGTTCCAGTAAGCGTAGGGGTAGTCTGCGAATTGAAAATCTCCGACCAAATCCGCAGAGATCTTTGTCTCTTGAAGGCAAAGAATGTCAGGTCGCTCAGCCTCGAGATAGTCGTTGAAGTTCTTTTTCAGGACCGCCCGTAAGCCGTTGACGTTCCAAGAGTGCAATTTGATTGAGGGCATGGTGAAAGAAAGCCGGTGAAGAGCGGAGAGGGCAAATCTGAATCGCAGATACCCGGGTTTTCGTCTGACTCGATACGTTTGAAACAGAATGGCGGCTTTCCGGTTTTCGTCGGCTAACGAAGCGGTCGGCTGCTGACAAAAGAAAGCGGTGTGGGCAAAAAAGCCCCTCCATATGGAGGGGCTTTTTAGTTCCTGTCGAATTCTTTATTGGTGAATCGCCACCCTGTAGTGAGTCGCCGGGGCTCCGCTGAGCTCCCCCGACTTTTCAAAGAATTACTCCTCGGGTTTTGTCTTTTTGAGCCCGATCACACGGTTTCCCTCTGACCACTGGCCACGCTTGCGCAGTAAGTCGACGCGCTCAAAGCGCTTGAGAACGGTGCGATTCTTTTTACCGCCGCCTCCGGCGGCTTTGAAACTGTTGTGTTGTGACATGATTGAAGGGTGGTTAAAAGTGAAAACGGGTGAGGAAATGTGGTTTCTCTGGAAAGATCAAGGCCTAATCTCTATAAATTCGCGGGGAGCTTTGATTTACGAGAGTGCTTTGCGCAACAGCGCCTCGACGGTCGCATCCGCACCTAAGCTTGAGGCTGCCTTCCGGACCAGCTTGTCAGCATCGGCGGGTTTATAGCCAAGGGTCATGAGGCTGGCCACCGCATCCTGAAAGGTGCTGACTGCGCCGGAGGGCGTGGGTTCGCCAAGAGCGCCGGAAGTCATTGGCTGGCCGCTTCCGGACAGTCCAACTTTATCCTTTAGCTCAATGACGAGGCGCTCTGCCGTCTTTTTCCCAATGCCGGGACATTTCGAGAGCAGGGCCACGTCCGAGGAGGCGATAGCTCCCCGGAGCAACTCGGGGGACATACGGCTGAGTATCGTGATCCCGATTTTGGGGCCAATTCCGGACACTTTCTCCACCAGAAGACGGAAAAAATCCCGATCCTCCCGCGTGGCGAAGCCGTAGAGGGTGGCGCTGTCCTCACGATAGACGCTGTGGATGAAAAGAGTGCACTCGTCCCCGATGGGTGGCACCTTCTCGGCCGTTGTTACAGGGATGTGAACTTCATAGCCGATGCCAGCGCAGTCCACCACCACGAGCAGTGGCGTGCATTCCAGGACACGGCCTTTTAGTTGGGCAATCATGCGTCAATCGTTCAGCCCGAGGACGTCTTCCATGTTGTAAACGCCGGGTGCTTTCCCCATCGCCCAATGCGCCGCCCGCACCGCACCCTGCGCAAAAATTTTTCGATCCGTCGCGCGGTGGGTCAACTCGATGCGCTCACCGTCGCCGCAGAAATAGACCGTGTGCTCACCCACGATATCGCCGCCGCGGATGGCATGGACGCCAAGCTCTCTGCGAGCTCGCGCTCCGACAAGTCCTTCGCGGCCGTGTACGACCTGATCGTCGTTGAGACTGTAACTCGCTTTCAAAATTTCAATAAGGCGCTCGGCGGTCCCACTAGGGGCATCCTTCTTGTCGTGGTGGTGCATTTCCATGACCTCCGGTTCATACTGTTCGCCGAGTATAGCAGCGGCCTTGCGCGTTAAATAATTCAAAGTGTTCACCCCCACCGAGTAGTTGCCCGCCCAGACGACGGGAATCTTTCCGTCAACCGCTTTAAGGATCGCCGTTTTTTCCTCTGTGGTGTGGCCTGTGGTGCCGATGACGAGTGGGCAAACCCTGGCCGCAGCAAGTTCGGCCATATGGGCGGTCACTTCATGGAAGCTGAAATCGATGATGACCTCACAGCGCTCGATGCCCGCGCGGGGATCATCGCCAGCGTCGCAGGCAGCGGCGATCTCGGCGTTGTTTTCCGTGGCAATTGCTGCGATCGCTTGGCCCATGCGCCCTTGAGAGCCGTTAAGTAAAATTTTAAGCGGCATGAGTTACCTTTAGTTGGTGGAGAACGGCATCGAGTTGATGCATTGTTTCAACGGTGATTGGACTCAAGGGGAGTCGAACCTCCTCGCAGCTGATGATGCCGGCTTGTTTGAGTGCGTATTTTATCGGCACGGGGTTGGGCTCCAGAAAAAGTGCTTTAAAAAGCGGGTAATAGAAGAGAAACGTTTCGCGAGCAGCGGAGAAATCGTTGGCGTTTGCCGAACGCACCATTTCGACTAAAGGGCCGACAATCAAATTTGAGGCAACACTGATCACCCCATTCGCACCCGCTGCCATGAAGGGTAGAGTGAGGGCATCGTCACCGCTCATCACCCCGTATTCCGGTCCGAGTTTGCGGACATAGTTGGTCACTTTGTCGCAGGACCCCTCGGCGGCCTTCATGCAGCAAACCTGAGGGTAGGACTCGTAAAGCCTGGCCGCTACATCCACAGAAATTTCAACGCCGCAGCGGGAGGGGATGGAGTAGAGGATGATTGGTTTTTCCGTGCATTCCGCTACTTTTGAGAAGTGCTGGTAGAGTCCTTCCTGGCTCGGCTTGTTGTAGTAGGGCGCGACAACAAGAAAGCCATCGGCTCCTGCTCGGTCCGCCGCGCGGGTGAGTTCGACGGCCTCATCAGTTGAATTCGATCCGGTGCCGGCGTAGACTGGCACCGTACCTGAAGCGGCTTTCACGGTGGCACGGATGACCTCGATGTGCTCCTCGTGGGTAAGCGTGGGCGATTCTCCGGTGGTGCCTACGGGGACCAACCCGTTTATTCCACAAGCCAGTTGATGGGTAACCAGTGCTTCCAAGTCTTCATAAGCAATTGCTCCTCCACGCATTGGAGTTGCGAGTGCGGTAAAAACACCAGAAAATTTATTTGTCTTCATAGAGGGTTTAAAAATTGTTAAAAACAATGGTGACGCCAGATTGGAATCAGCACGCGCAAAAGGCCTTGAGTGTTCAATAGAAAAATCACGCACTCCCACCGCAACTAAAAATGGCAGTTCTTGAAACAATGCACCGACTTCTTCTCCTGGCAGTCGAGAACGGAGCATTCGTTTATTAAACAATCAAACATTATGCGTTGCTTAATCATCGGTAAAGTCTGGCCCGAGCCAAGTTCGACAGCAGCGGGTCAGCGTACCTGCGATCTGCTCTCTGTCCTAAGCGATGCCGGCTGGGAGGTGAATTTTGCCTCTTCTGCCCAGCAGGGCGAGCATGCAGTCGACCTCAGTCACTATAGGGTAACGATGCATAGCATAAAGGTGAACGACTCAGCCTTTGATTCATGGATTGCCGAACTGCACCCCGACCTTGTCATCTTCGACCGCTTCATCACGGAGGAGCAATTCGGGTGGCGCGTTGCCCGGAACTGCCCTGAAGCACTGCGCATTCTCGATACCAGCGATCTGCATTGCCTGCGTATGGCCCGTGAAGCCCAACTCAGGTCAGGGGACAGCCTCCATCTTAAAAATGAAACGGCCCTCAGGGAAATTGCTGCGATCTACCGGTCGGATCTAACGCTCGTGATCTCTGCTGCAGAGATGAAAATTTTGCAAACTGAGTTTTCGGTGCCGGGCGCATTGCTCGCTTACTGGCCTTTTGCAATAGACCTCCCAGAAACGGTGGTGGCTTACGGAGATCGGCAGCATTTTATCATGATTGGGAGCTTCCACCACGCTCCCAATCTTGACGCGGCCCGCTGGTGCCAGCAGGCAATTTGGCCGAAAATCAAAGAGAAGCTTCCCGACGCCGAAATGCACCTCTATGGCTCCTACGGGGACCGCTATGCCTTGGAACTCAACCAGCCAAAAACTGGATTCCTATTCAAAGGGCGCGCCAAGGAAGCCCTTGAGACGATGTCCCGATACCGCATAAATCTGGCACCACTGCGGTTTGGAGCCGGACTTAAAGGCAAAGTATTTGACGGCTTCCAGACCGGCACTCCAAACATCCTCACGCCCATCGCCGCCGAGGGCATTTTCGAAGGTGCCGCGTGGGCACATGGATCCCCTGCCGCCTTTGCCGAGGCAGCTGTTAAGTATTATTGCGATTCCGATGCTTGGAAGCAGCGTCAGCTAGCGGAGCAGGCAGTCTGCCTCGAACGCTTCGCACCACAGGACTGGCGTCCACGTCTCCTTGAAATGATCGATGATGCCCGTAAAAATCTCAAAGTAGACCGAACGGGCAATTTCATTGGGCAAATGCTTCGGCACCATCACCACCGAAGCGTTGAATACTTTAGCCGTTGGATTGAGGCAAAAAACAAAAATAAGGAAAAACATGCAATCATTGGAGTCTGAAAAAGTTTTATTTCTCTGTACGGCTAATTACTACCGGAGTCGTTTTGCCGAGGAGTTGTTTAACTATCTCGCCCGTCAACAACAGCTGAATTGGCGGGCGGACTCGGCCGGCTTGGAGGTGGAAAAATGGCGCTCTTATAATCCAGGGACGATGTCGGCGCATACCGTGGAGATGTTGGAGGCGATGGATATAATGCCGGTCGCCAGAAATCGTCCCGAGCGGCCATTTGATCCGGAAGAAATTGAAGCAGTGAGTCGGTGCATCGCATTGAGTCAGTCCGAGCACCGCCCCATGATCGAGCGAATGTACCCCGAGTTATTGGAGCGAATCGAGTTCTGGGAAGTGGAGGATCTGCATCTGGAAGCGGCCAACACCGCCCTGCCCAAAATCGTCGATCAAGTTGAGGCACTGGTTGATTCACTCGCCGCAGAAGGGCCCTAGGATACTTTCACCATCAAAAGATGCTCGCTTATCGCACAGTATTTTTTAGTAGTATTTTTTAGCCTGGTTATAATTTTTTGGGTTGACTTGAGTTTTTTTGGGTGGAATGGTAGGCGGGGTTATGGGGAGACGAATACGCAGATTGGTGGCGAAAAAATCTACAGTTATTCACCATGCGATGAGTCGTATTGTGGGTGGTCAGATGCTTTTGGGTGACCGGGAGAAGGAGGTGCTGCGGCGTCTGCTCTGGCGGGTGGCGGATTTTTCGGGGGTGGAGGTGCTAACGTACTCGATCATGAGCAACCACTTCCATGTGCTGGTGCGGGTGCCGGAGAAGGACCGGGCGGTCTCGGATGCGGAGCTCCTGCGGCGCTTTAAGGTACTCTACCCGAAGCCGACGCGGTATCAGACGGCTTCTTTTGCCCACTTGGAGAGGGCGCTTCGGGAGGGCAATGAGGAGGCGGTGGCGGTGCGAAAGCAACTACTTGCGCGGATGCACGATTTGTCTGAGTTCATGAAGACGCTGAAGCAGCGCTTCTCGATTTGGTATAACCGGAACCATGACAATCGTCTGGGGACTTTGTGGATGGACCGCTTTAAGAGCGTGCTGGTGGAGGGAAAGGGCAATCCGCTGCAGACGATGGCGGCCTACATCGACCTGAACCCGGTGCGGGCGGGGCTGGTGGAGGACCCGAAGGATTACCGCTGGTGTGGCTATGCGGAGGCGGTGGCGGGAAATCTGAAGGCCCAGCGGGGGTTGGAGGTGGTTTGGGCGACCTATGCGGGTGGCGAGATGCGGGATGCGGGTGGCGAGCTGCGGGATGCGGGATCCGGGGTGCGGGATGCGGGTGGCGAGATGCGGGATGCGGGTGGCGAGCTGTGGGATGCGGGATGCGGGGTGCGGGATGCGGGTGGCGGGGCACGTTTGAAGTCGGCTCTGGCGGCGCACCGGAGTTTGATCTTTGGGAAGGGGGCCTCGCCATGGGATTGCCGGGGGAAGCGGATCGACCGGGCGACGGCGGAGCGGGTTTTAAATGAGGAGAATGGCGAGTTACCGATGTCGGTGGTCCTGCGCTGCCGGGTGCGTTATTTTACGGACGGTGCGGTGCTGGGTACGGCGGAGTTTGTTCGGGGCTATGCGGCGGCGTGGCAGGCGGGGCGTGGGCGACGGCATCCGGTGGCGGTGCGGGCGGCGCGGGGGGCTCCGTGGGGGGATGTTGCGGTGGTCAATGCCCTGCGGCGGGCGATATTTGGATGAACCTTTGGGTAGAAATTGCCGGTTAAAGGTAGCCAGGGGTTGACCGTTTTAGAGTTTCTTTAAGGCGTCTGCTTCAATCCAGCCGATGAGACCGGCTTCAGTTTTGATTTTGAGAAAGTCTTGATATTGATCCAATTGTCGGGCGCGTTCGCCGGGGCGGGCTTGGCCTGCTTCAGGGGCCGCGCTAGCAGGTGCGTGGCGCAGGGGGATGGGGTCATCGGCAAGGATGGTTCCGGTGATTTCGTTGCTCTTTTGTAGAGCAACCGACGCGAGACTTATTACAAAAAAGATTGAGCCGATCACGACGGTGAGCGTGGCTGAAAAATGGGGCCGCCGGCCTGCGATGCGTGGCAGGCTCAAGGCGGCAAGTAGGAGCCAAAAGCTGATACTGGCTATCCAGATCGAGGCAGCAGAGCTCAGCATATTTGCGGCGCTCAGCCACCAAGGGTTAAGGGGTGGGGGTAGGCCCATTTGCTGGCGGAGTGCTCTGATTTTAAACTGGTAGCTTCGATTAAAAGGCTGAAGTTGTAGGGCTCGTTCTAACTGCCAGAGGGCTTCGGTTGGTCGTCCTTCTTGGTATAGGCTCAGTGCGAGGTTGTGGCGAATGGCTGCCGTCTCCTGAGATTCGAGGCTGCGCTGAAATAACTGGGTGGATTCGGCGTAGCGACCCTCTTCGTAAGCCTTCAGGCCTTCGGCAAAATCAGCGGCCTTTAACAGCGATGGAAAAGTAGCGATGGCGAAGCCTACGAATAGCGTCCGTAGAGTTTGCGGGATGCGGAGGCAACCGATGGGTTGTTTTAGACATGGATTCATAGCGCGTTCAAAACCCTTTCCAGTTCCTTCTTGGCGGTGTCGAGTTCGCCTTGGCCCGACTGTGCGCCAAAGCGAAGGGCGTCGGCAGTCTTAAAAATCTGGCGGCCCGCCTCAATAAAAGCGGAGTCCACGCCGCTGTTTTGCATGGCCTGAGCCAGTTCCTCAAAATGGGCGCTGCGGTGATTTTGTCCGGTTCGACAGGTCATTGCGAGGCGGATGGCCTGCTGCGCTTGTGCGTAAAAGGCATCGGCCTCGTCTGTGCTCTGCGCAGCTTTTTGTGCGGCTCGCAGGTCTTTTCGGGCGGCATGCAAGTCTGCGAAACGAGGGTCCTCGGCGAGTCGTCGACGCCGCCGCAGCACGTAGGCTAGGATGATAAAGAGCGCGGCGAGAAGTCCATTAACCAGCCAGAATTCCGGTTGTTGTATGGGGTTATCCAGATTGCGCGAAATTGGTTTCGGGCGATAGTCGAGTGTGAGGAGGGCTTCTTCGATCGACATTCGTCGCGCGATCGGTGTTGCGTCCGGTTCGGCGCTTACAGGGTCCTCGGAGCTAGCCGATGGCGATGGTGGGCTTGGGCGATCCGAAGGACTCACCGTGATATCGATCGGCGGGGAGCTGAGTTCAACATAGGCCGCATCCTCCGGGTCAAAGTAAGCAAATTCAACGGGCGGGATGGTTAACTCACCGGTATTTTGGGGGATGAGCACGTAGTCAAAGCGCTTCGTGCCGCGCAGTGTTGAGGCACCGGTGCTCGCTTTAAAGGTGGTTTCGGGGGTATAGCTGCGCCAGTTGTTGGACTCGGCCAGGGTGGGGCTGTTGATACGATCGAAATTGCCCCGTCCCGCGACCTCGACCGAAAGCATTACTGGCTGGCCCGCTTGGGTGCTTGGGCGGTCCGTGTAGACTTGGAGACTAAAGTCACCGATGGCACCGGAAAAGCTGCCGGGCTGACCGTTCGTAGGCAGCGGGCGCACCTCAACCTCATTGGGCTCTGTGTAAACGGAGAACCGTTCCGTTCGGCCGAAAAAGTCGTCGAATATACTGCCGCCAAAACCACGACGGCTCAGTGGGTTGCTCCGATTGTTTTGTCCGGGCAGGCTGGCGGTGAGGGTAAACTCAAAGTCGAGGTTTTGCGTTCCGGTGCGGATCGGGGTAATTGTGAGCGGCCAACTGAGCACGCGGTAGCGGCGGCCGTTAACAATCTCGTTCGACTCGGTGGCCTCGGGAAGTTCGCTCACGGTGAAGCCGTCGGCCTTGCGGTCGAAACTATTCAGGGAACTGAGCCGGACCTCATCAGAAATGTACAGTTTGAGCGCTATCTCGGTGGTCTGCCCGACATAAAGTTGTCCGGGCGCATCGCTGCGCAGAAAAATGAGCTCATCCACCGTGGGTCCGGCCTCGGCTGGGCGCTCGACTACTTGAAGTGTGGCATCGGGTATACGGAGCGTCTCGCCCTTATACTCAAAGGTATAGCTCGGAATCGAGTAGCGGCCAAGCCCGCTTGCTTTCGCGTCGATGATCAGTTGCTGGCTTACGCTGTATTCGGCGACGCCGTTGATGATTCGGGTCTGCTGGCTGGTTGAGGTGCGACCATTGCGAAGTTCGAGCCCACCTGCTTGAGGAATGGGGAGGTTGTTGACCGCGTCTGGAGTGGGTTGTCGCTGCGAGCTGGTCTCCCTGATTTCGACGACATACTGCGCCGTGTCGCCCTGGGCAATGCGCGGGGGGTTGAAGACAGCCGTGACCGTGATCTCGGCCTGAGCGGCGAGAGCGATGAGCGGAAGCAAAAAGAGTGAATGTCGGTAAGATCGGTGCATGGATGGAGAATTTACCAGTCTCGGATTTCGCGGGGGCGTCCCGCGCGCGGTGGATCATTAAAGGGTAAGAGTTGTTCACGGCTGCGGAGTGAGTCAAGCAGTGCGGCCGCGTCGGCCTCCGACATACCCTGTACGGTCTCCCCGCCCATGGCTGATTGAGCGGCGTCTTCGGGTTCTTCCGCTTCCGAGGCCTCGGTAGCGCCCGTATCGTCGGAAGCTTCATCGCCTTGATCGCTTTGTGGGGCGTCCTGATCTTCGGATGAGTCGCCGCTCTTTTCATCGGACGGTTCTCTGTTATCTTCGGATGAGTCGGCTCCGGATTGCTCGGTTGACTGCGATTCGTCCTGAGAGGAGTCCTCGCTCTGCCCTTCGTCGACGGATTCCTGTTGGTCATTTTGCTCTGACTTCCCGGATTCCTCCGACTCGGGTGAGTCCTCCGATTTCTCTGACTGATCGGAAGGTGGCTCCGGTGGATCCTGTTGGACTTGTTCCTCAATGATGCGTTCAACCAGCTCGCGCACACGGGTCGCTCGTTGAAGATCGTCCGCTACGTCAGAATCCTCCGGGTTTATTTCTTGGGCGGATTCAAAAAAGTCCTCGGCTTGTTGCATTCGTTCAAGCGCGTCCTCCAGCTCACCCGCTTCGTAGTGCTGGCGGCCCAGCTGATGAGCGGCATGGCCCATATTGTAAAGCGCGTTGCCCTGCAATCGGCGATCTTCGGTTTGAGCGATGGCAGCGCCGTATTTTTGCAAAGCGCTTGCGTAGTCGCCTGCACTGAGCGCATCAAAAGCCTGGTTATACTGGTGGCGGGCGTCCCTTAGCTCGGACGCGGGCATGTTTTCTGGGGTCTGTGTCTCTTGCGCGTTCGCTTCATTCGGTTGCAGGCAGAGTGCGGCAAGGATAACGAGTCCCGCTTGAACAGCCGATGTGCGCCGGCGGCGTATTAAGGTTTCCAGGACGAGTAGAAAGATAGCGGCGGCGAGGACCCATTGAAACCGCTCGATGCGAACTTCCTGAAGCTCGGATTCGCGCTCTTCCCGGGGAAGGGTCGCAATAACGGAGCGAAAGAGTTCATCGAGCGATTCACTGCTGAGACGGCGGTAGCTCCCGCCAGTAGCCTGGGCTATGGTCTGGAGTGTAGCCTCATCGAGTTGGCTTCGGACAGGCTGGCCATTGGCGTCGCGGACGAATTCTTCGATGCCCTGGTCGTTCGGTATTCGCAGATAGGCACCCTCCGGCGTGCCGATCCCGATCGCAAAGATTTGAATACCCGACTCGTGAGCGGCCTCAGCGGCTTGTGTGGCGCTTCCGCCGAGATCCTCACCGTCCGTGAGGAGCACGACAACCTTCACGTTATTCTCCGAGGGGAAGGCCTCGGCCGCTTCTTTAAGGGCGCTACCCAGATCGCTCCCGCCGCTGGTCATGATGTTTGGGTCCACGGCATCGAGGCTTTCCCGGAATGCGGCATAATCAAGAGTTGGCGGGGTCTGGAGAAAGGCCTGTCCAGCGAAAGCGACCAGGCCCACGCGGTCGCTCTCCAAGCGTTCCAGAAGATCGAGCACGGCTAGTTTGGCCCGGTCGAGCCGCGACGGGCGGATGTCGGTCGCCAGCATACTCTTTGAGCTATCGACGGCAAAGACAATATCGAGGCCGCGGGCTTTACGCTCCGTCCACTCGACGCCGAGTTGTGGACGGGCGAGGGCAAGGCCAATCGCGACCACGGCCAAAAGAACGCAGGCTGCTTTGATCCAAACACGGCTCAGGCTGGCTTGCTCGGTGAGTTGATCCAGTAGTCGGCTTGCTGCGAAGCGGGCAAGCAGGGCATCCCGGCGGCGCAGGCCGTAGGCAACCATACCGCCGAAAAGCAGAAGCAGCAGCGGCAGCAGGTAGAGCCAGATGGGTTGGGCAAAACTCATGGCAGGCGGCGGTAGCGGGTGTTGCGCAGTAACTGCTCCAGTGCGAGCAGGAGGAGCCCGAATGACGCGGGCCAGATGAAGAGCTCGGTAAAGGTCGCGTAGGAGCGGAGTTCGACGGTGGTGGTTTCGAGTTGGTCAATCTCCTCGTAAATGCGTTCCAAATCGCCGTCGGCGGTGGCGCGAAAAAAACGTCCTCCGGTCATTTCGGCAATCTGGCTGAGCTCAGTCTCGTCGTAGTTTGAGAGATCGCTGCGCCCGCGGTAGAGTGGCCGGCCTTCGGTGTCACGGATGACGCGACCGGCGCGGTCGGTCTCCGGAACGGGGACGCGGCCCTTTTGGCCAGTTGCAATCGTGTAGACTTTCACGCCAAGAGTCTCTGCAACTTCGGCAGCGGCGATGGGGGCCAGGGAGCCCGTGTTGTTTTCACCATCTGTTAAAAGGATGACAATACGGCTGCGGGCCTCCTGATCGCGCAGGCGGTTCACACTAGCCCCGAGGGCGGTGCCGATCGCGGTACCACTGCCATCGATCTCGCCCAGCTCAAGCCGCTCCAGGTTACGCTTGAGCCAATCGTGGTTTAGGGTGAGCGGGCTGACAACATAGGCATTGGCGGCGAAGGCAACCAGACCGATGCGGTCGAACTCGCGTTTGCCGATAAAGTCCTCGACCACTCGTTTGGCGGCATCGAGTCGGGTGACGATATCATCCCGGGTGGAAAGGTCGAGCGCCCGCATTGAGCCGGAGAGGTCGAGGGTGACGACAATATCGATTCCATCGGCTTCGGTGCTTTCATTGGTTCGGCCTATTTGGGGGCGGGCAAGGGCGGTGATGAGGGCGGCAAGCGCGAGAAGGCGGAGGCCGAAGAGGAACTTCCCCGGGCGACTCTGTCGGCTCTGGCTGAGTTTTTTGACTAAATCGATACTGGAGAAGCGCAGGGCCGCCTCGGGGCCCATCCGGCCCGCCCACCAGGCAAGGACGGGTAGCAGGAGCAGTAGGAAGAACCAAGCCGGATCGTCAAATTGGAAAAAGCTCATGCCTGTGTAACCTCCCGGTTTACTTTGCTGTGCGCTTGATCGATCAAATCGCGAACCGTCTGCGAAAGGCGGACCCGGTCCTCCGCGGCCACGGTGGAACGGGCAAATTTAATTTGGTCAAAGGCGGCAAGCACCTCGCCGAGTTGTGCCTGGTAGGCACTGTCGAGGCGGGAGTTTCCTTTCAGACTTCGGAGGAATTCCTCGCTGGTCCGTGCCTTGAAGCGCAGGCCCAGTCCGTTCTCGAAGTAGCGTCGCAGAGCGGTGGAGGTCAATACGGCAAAGCGCTCGTCGTCGGCGAACTCGGCGGCCGCCTTGAGTTCAGCAAGAGCGGTTTCGTAGGGAGGGCAGGGGGTGGCCGATTTCTTTCGTCTGCGGAGGAAAGCCCAAAAAATCAGGCCGAGAAAAAAGAGCCCGCAGAGAACCGCCAGCGCGATCTGCCAGGGTTCGTAGGCCGGTATCTCGATGGCTCCGCGCACACGGTCCAGCGAGGGTCCCTCGGGGAGGTCGGGTAGCTGCGGTGCCTGTGCTTGTGCGAGGATCATGGATTGGGAGTGCTTCGACCTGAGTGTTTAATGGCGGCTGGCGCGGAGGGCGAATAATTTACGAAGGGCGGGAAGGTAGGGTTGGTCGGTGCGGGCTTCGATCCAGTCGAGGCCTTTTTTGCGCATGGCCGCTTGAAAGGCGGCTTTGCGCTCCCGCGCATGCTGGGCATACCGTTCGCGGAGCTTACGGCTTGCGGTGTCAATCTCGACCATCTCGCCGGTCTCGGCATCTTCCAGGGTAATCAGGCCGACTTCCGGCAATTCATGCTCGCGGGGGTCGCTCAGGGCGATGCTGACTAAATCGTGGCGCTGATGCGTCAGAGCGAGGGAGGTAAAGAGCAGCACGAGGTCCGGGGCTGGTGATGCGTGCTGCGCGATTTGAGCTCTGCGGGGCTGCGCATTGCTGGCTTTGCCAGTGCGCTCGCCGACTTCCCGACGAGTTAAGGGGTTGCTTTGTAGGAAATCAGAAATCAGGAAGACGACGCTTTTGCGCTTGGTCACCCGGTTGAGGTAGTCGAGTGCCGTTTGGTGGTTGGTGGCCGTGCCTCTGGGCTCGAAAAAGAGAATGTCCCGAATCAGCCTGAGGATGTGGCGACGCCCTTTTTTCGGAGGAATGGAGTGCTCGACGGTCTCGCTGTAGAGAATGAGGCCTACCTTATCGTTGTTCTGCGAAGCGGAAAAGGCGATGACACTCGCGATCTCCGCCGCTCGCTCGCGCTTGCTTTGGTCGACCGATCCGAAAACGCCGGAGGCACTTAGGTCGACAAGAAGCATCAGCGTCAGCTCGCGTTCTTCGCGGAAGACCTTAACAAAGGGGCGATCCATTTTGGCCGAGACATTCCAGTCAATGGTCCGAACATCATCGCCGATGGCATATTCGCGGACTTCCTCGAAGTCCATACCGCGCCCTTTGAAAGAGCTGTAGTAGGCCCCGGTCACTGAGTCGGTGACCAAATGCCGCGTGCGGATCTCCAGGCGGCGGACTTTTTTTATGATGTCTGCGGGAGTCATGTTGGCGGGATGCGTGATAGGTGATACGTGATGCGTGATGCGGGATACGTGATGCGGGATCCGGGATACGTGATCGGGTGGATGTATCCCGGATCTCGTATCTCAAATCCCGCATCACGCCTACGGGACGGGGACGGCTTCGAAGATAGAGCTGACGAGGGTTTCGCTGGAAATTTCCTCGGCTTCGGCTTCGTAGGAAGGGATGACCCGGTGGCGCAGCACGTCCATACCGATTTCTTTAATGTCCTGAGGGACAACGTAACTGCGTCCCTGCATGAGCGCCCAGGCCTTGGCGGCGAGTGTCAGACTGATCGTGGCCCGGGGGCTGGCCCCGAACTGGATGTATTGCCCGAGCTTGAGTTGGTAGGCCGCCGGATCGCGGGTGGCGAGAATCAGGTCGACAATATAGTCGCGGATTTTCGGGTCGACGTAGACATCGTTGACCAGTTTGCGCGCCTCGCTGATCGTCTCCAGCGAGGTGACGGCGCTTACTTTCAAATTGGGATCGGTGGACGACATCCGGTCTAGAATGAGACGCTCGTCCGCTTTGCTCGGGTAGCCGACCTTGAGCTTGAGCATAAAGCGGTCGACCTGAGCTTCCGGCAGCGGGTAGGTGCCCTCTTGATCGATAGGGTTTTCAGTTGCGAGCACAAGGAAAGGCTCGGGCAGGGGGAAGGTTTCTTCACCGATGGTCACTTGGTGTTCCTGCATCGCTTCGAGTAGCGCGCTCTGGACCTTAGCGGGGGCCCGGTTGATTTCGTCGGCGAGCACCAAATTGGCAAAAATGGGGCCTTTCCGCGTGTGGAAAGTGCTCTCCTTTGGGCTATAGATGAGGGTGCCGATGATATCGGCGGGAAGCAGATCCGGAGTGAACTGGATGCGCTTGAAATTAGCTGCGGTCGCCGTGGCGAGAGTGCGGATGCTCAGCGTCTTAGCGAGCCCCGGCACGCCCTCCAGCAAGACGTGACCATTTGCGAGTAGTCCGACCAGTAAGCGATCAACCAAATAGTGTTGGCCGACGATGACCCGGCCGATTTCGTCCCGCAACACAGGAATCCATTGGATGGCGGATTCGAGTTTGTCGCGATTGTCAAAGGTCTGTGATTTTTGGCTCATATGGTTTTTGGTGGAGTTTTGTTAGTGATCCCAAAGAATGACAAGGGAGGTAAGGCTTGGTTTCATGGCAATCAGAATATTGCATCGGCCAGAGAAAGGTGCCTAAGTGTCGCGCATGCCAGCAACTATACTGATCGTCGACGATGAGAAAAACACCCGCGAGGGTCTGGAGCTTGCTCTTGAAGAGACCTATGAAGTCTACATGGCCTCCGGAGCTGAAGAGGCCTTCAACCTGATGGACGCCGAGACCTTCGACGTTATCTTAACAGACTTGCGAATGGCCGGAAAGTCGGGGCTGAAAGTAATTGATCGCGCGATCAAGCTGCCCAACCGTCCTATTTGTATTATGATGACAGCCTACGGGAACGTGGAGACGGCCGTCGAGGCGATGCGCCGGGGGGCCTTTGATTTTTTAACGAAACCGGTCAGCCTCGAAAAACTGGAACTCCTCATCAAACGCGCCTTGCAGTCGCGGCGGATCGAAGCAGAAAACGTCGTATTGCACGAGCGACTCGACAAGAAATATAGCTTTGACGGAATCGTGGGGAATTCGCCGCGATGGATCGACGTTCTGGACAAGGTAAAACTCGTCGCACCCTCCAAGGCCACCGTCCTGCTTGAGGGCGAGACGGGAACCGGTAAAGAACTCATCGCTCAATCGATTCATCAAAACAGCAGCCGTGCGCGTCAGGCTTTTGTGCCGGTGCATTGTGCCGCGCTGGCAGCAAATCTCCTGGAAAGTGAACTTTTTGGCCACGAGAAGGGAGCGTACACCGGAGCGACCGAGCGCCGGATTGGGCGCTTTGAGGCGGCCGACGGGGGGACGCTCTTTCTCGATGAAATCGGTGAAATCGACGCCTCCACTCAAGTGAAGCTACTGCGTTTTCTGGAGACCCGCAGCTTTGAGCGCCTTGGCAGCTCAAAGCCGGTCAAGGTGGATGTGCGGCTCGTCTGCGCAACGAACCGGAACCTCGCCGAGATGGCGCAGCGCAAAGAGTTTCGCGAGGACCTGCTCTACCGGCTCAATGTGGTGACGATTCACCTGCCACCGCTGCGCAAGCGAAAGGAAGACCTTCCGGTGCTCCTGAATCACTACATCGACTACTTCGCAAAAGAAAACGAACTCCCGCGCATCGAGCTAACGGCCGGAGCGCTGCGCGCCCTCAAGACCTACCGCTGGCCCGGTAACATCCGGGAGCTGCGTAATTTCTGCGAAAACACCGTCGTTTTGAAGCGCGGCAGCCAGGTGACCGAGCACGATCTCGATCCGAAATACCTCGGAGGCGGCGATCCAGCGGCGGCAGAAGACCTGCCCGGCTTTGATAGCAGCCCCACACTGAGCCGGGAAGCCAACGAGAAGCGCCTGTTGCGGAATGCCCTGATTAAAGCCAACGGCAACCGGACGAATGCCGCTAAACTCATGGGCATCAGTCGCCGGACCTTGCATCGGAAATTGCTCCAGTGGCCCGAACTCGACGTCGCTCACTAATGGAAATGACACCGAAACGGCACAGCTTATGGGTTGACTCTTTGTCTGCGATCCCCAGAGCTGGGGGAGTGACGCAGTTCGTTGCACTCCTCCTTTTAACACCACAACGCATTCAAAGATGAACGTCTACCCCAGAGTCTTTTTGTTATCCTTGGTTTTCCTTTACTCGCTTCCGGCGCAGGAAATCCGCGTCGCAGCATCCGATTTGCTTTCTGGATATTTAGTCAATCCGCTCACTGAATACGGTGCCGACCGCAGCATCGAAATTGACATTGACAGCATCGGCAGTTTGCCAGCGCTCGACCAATTACGGGCCAACGAAATTGATCTGGCGGTGATTGCCGTGCCGGAGGGAAGCGAGCTGCCCGGGGAGGAGTTCATCGTGCATCCGTTTGCTTACGATGTCGCCGTTGTGGTGGTTAACCAAAATAACCCGATCAATGAAATAAGCCTTCCGCAATTGGGCGGTATTTTTGGAAGTGATGAGGAATTTAACTTCAACAGCTGGGGAGATCTGGGGCTCTCGGGATGGGGAAGCCGCAACATCAAGCCACTAGCCGGACCTGCAGAAGCCAGCGTTACGCTGGAGCTATTTAAATACTCGGTATTTGAGCGGGGGAGCATGAAATCCGGTGTGGCGGTGGTTGATGCTTCCGAAATTGAGGCCCTGTTGAGTTCGGATGCTGCTTCAATTGGAATTCTCTCCGGGATGCCCACAAACCAAAACCTTAAGGTGCTCATGGTGTCTTCGGATTCGGCGTCGCCCGGCTTTGGTCCCACCAGCGACAACGTACACTTTGGCGACTACCCGATTCGGCTGGGTTTTTTCATTGTTTACAAGCAACGCGATCAGGCTCGCTTGAAGCCGGTGGTGCGGCTTCTCCTGGGCGATGTTGTGGCTAACGAGTTGGAGTCTAACCAGTTGATGGCCCTACCCGAGATGGTGCGGCGCAAGCTATTGGTCGATCTGGACCTTGAGAAATGAGGAAAGACCTGGGACGAAGAAAAAAATAAAAAAACGCGTTGACATGCGATTTACGATTTGGATTGTTTCGTGCCTTCAACTAATGCGAGCGTAGCTCAGTTGGTAGAGCACTACCTTGCCAAGGTAGATGTCGAGAGTTCGAACCTCTTCGCTCGCTCCATTTTTAAAGCCTCCGGGAAATTGCCCGGGGGCTTTTTTTTGAAAATCAGAAACTTTTTTTAAATCAGGGATTGACGAAACCGATTTCGCCCTCTTTTTTCCGTCGCTCGCTTCCCAACTGAGGCGTCTCCCACATTTTTTTAATCTCTAACGCAGGTCTATTAAACGGAGCTTCTGTTCCACCTGCCAATTAGTATCATGAACGTAGCCCTACTTGGTAAAAAGATAGGAATGACACAGGTATTTGACGAAAACAATCGTCTCGTGCCGGTGACTGTCATTGAAGCAGGACCTTGCCCGGTCACGCAGATTAAGTCGTCTGAGAAAGACGGTTATGATGCGGTGCAGATTGGTTTCCGTCCTCAAAAAGAACACCGGCTGTCCAAAGCCGCCCTCGGGCACTTTAAAAAAGCGGGTGTGGATCCCGTCGCTGAGCTACAAGAGTTCCGCACAAAAGGCACCGCCGATGTGAACGTCGGCGACATGCTGACGGTTGAGAAGTTTGAAGCGGGCCAGAAGATCGATGTTGTCGGCACGTCAAAGGGGCGCGGTTTCCAAGGTGTGGTCAAGCGCTACGGTTTCGCCGGTGGTCCCGCATCCCACGGTTCCATGTTCCACCGCCGGGGTGGTTCTTATGGTATGTGCCAGTGGCCGGGTCACGTCATTAAGGGTAAGAAGATGCCCGGGCACATGGGCGATGTCCGCCGCACCGTGCAAAACCTCGAGATCGTCAAGATCATCGCCGAGAAGAATCTCATCCTGATCAAGGGGAGCGTGCCCGGTTCGCGCGGCGCTCTCGTCACGGTCCGCACCGCAGTTAAAACCAAAAAGGCGCAAGCGTAAGCTGAGCGACGAAAGGACTCAAAAAGATGAAACTTAAAGTGTACACAGCCGACGGGACCCAAAGCGAAGAGAAAGACTTTGCCCAGTTTCCAGTTTTCGAAGGCGATAAGGGTGTGGCTGCGCTACGCCAAGTCGTTCTCGCGCACCAGGCAAATGCCCGCCAGGGCAACGCATCGACCAAAACCCGCGCCGAGGTGCGTGGTTCGGGTAAGAAGCTTTTCCGCCAAAAAGGCAGCGGCACGGCCCGTCAGGGTTCACGCCGGGTCCCTCACCAGCGCCACGGTGGTATCGCTCACGGCCCCAAGCCCCGCGACTTCTCGCAAAAGATCAACCGCAAGATGAAGGCGCTCGCCTTCCAGCGTGCGCTTTTCGAGCGGGCCAGCGAGGGCGGTCTCTCCGTCATCGAAGCGCTTGAAGTGAAAGAGCCGAAGACACAACTCTTCAATAAGGTGCTGACAACGGTGCTTCCGACACGCGGCAAAGTCCTCATTGTTGACGACCAATTTGAAAACAACGCCGCTTTGGCTGCCCGCAACATCGAGGGGGTTTCCCTCTCGGAGGCCGGTAACCTGAGCACACTCGACGTCGTGCGCTACCGCCACATTATCGTGAGTGCTAAAGGCATCGAAACCATCATCGCCCGTGCTCAAGGAAGCAACGGTGCCAACGGAGCTGAGTCATGATCATCGCTGATAAAATTCTTCTCGAATACCGTGTCACGGAAAAGGCAGCCAACCTGTCTGCCAACTTCAATCAGTACACCTTCGAAGTGGCTCCTTCGGCGAACCGAATCGAGGTTGCCCGCGCTGTCGCCAAGACCTTCAACGTGGAAGTGACCAAGGTAAACATTCTCAACAAGAAGCCCAAGGTAAAGGCCGACCGCTCACGTCGCGGTAAGGTAGGCACCAAGGGTGGACATAAAAAAGCTATCGTGACTTTGAAAGAAGGCGATAAGATCGAAATCGTTTAAGCACGAAGGGGACCCATTACCATGCCACTCGTAGATTCCAGACCATTGACTCCCGGCCAGCGTTTCCTCACCCGAAACAAGCAGGAAGTCTCCAAGAAAAAACCGGAGCGCCGTCTCGTTACCCGCGTGCACGACAAGCAAGGCCGTAATTGCTACGGTCGTATCACGTCGCGCCGCCGCGGTGGTGGCCACAAGCGCATCTATCGGATCATCGATTTCCGCCGCGAAAAGCTGGACATTCCAGCAAAGGTACAGGCGATTGAGTATGATCCCAATCGCTCGGCTAACCTGGCTTTGCTGGCCTACGCGGACGGCGAGAAACGCTACATCCTTGCGCCCCGCGGCGTCCAGGCTGGCGATACGCTGCTCAGCACGAACAACCGCGTCGAGTTCGCCCCGGGCTATTGCATGCCGCTGGCAGTCATTCCTCCCGCCACGAAGATCCACGCGATTGAGCTCCACCCTGGCCGCGGTGCACAGATTGCACGCTCTGCCGGACAATCGGCACAGTTGGTTTCGGTTGATGGGGACCGCGCTACGGTGAAAATGCCTTCTGGTGAAATCCGCTTCCTCAATTCACGTTGCCGCGCCACGATTGGCACGGTCGGTAACATTGAGCACGAAAACCAGAGCCTCGGCAAAGCCGGCCGCAGTCGCTGGCTCGGTCGCCGCCCCCGTGTTCGCGGTGTCGCGATGAATCCTGTCGATCACCCTATGGGTGGTGGTGAGGGCCGCACTTCCGGTGGGGGTCACCCTCAGTCTCCTTGGGGGCAGCTCTCCAAGGGCTTCCCGACTCGTAAGAAGTCCAACCCAACCAATTCTCAAATCGTTGTGCGTCGTAATGGCCGCCAGTTGAAGAAACGATAATTCAATTTAACCCGCTATGTCTCGTTCCGTAAAAAAAGGATTCTTTGTCGACCCGCACCTTGCAAAAAAGGTGGGCGTCGCCCAAGCCAACAACGACCGCAAGCCGATCCAAACCTGGTCGCGCCGCTCCACGATCACGCCGGATTTTGTTGGGCTTAACTTCAATGTGCACAACGGCCGCAGTTTTCTGCCCGTCTACGTCACGGAAAACATGGTTGGGCACAAACTCGGCGAGTTTGCACCGACCCGCACCTTCAAGGGGCACCCGACCGGCAAGTAATCCACCGGACCCGTCCAGCCACCTTTTTCACAGTTAAACAAATCGTCATGCAAGCACTCCGCATAGCACAATCACTCGTTGTTTTCCTCCTTTTGGGGGTGGGCGCGTTGGTGAATGTCTTGAGTGCGGCTCGTGCTGAGGTTCCGGCCTTTGTTCAAGGCTCACTTCACAGCGCAAATGCGGCCAGGGTGGCGGAAGTCATCCCGACTCTGGCAACCGACGTGGTCATCCTTGCCGGGGGACTGGAGGACGGCCTCCGTCTGGGCATGGTCTGCCGGGTAACACGCGGCCCCAAGGCGATTGGGGAACTCATCATCATCGAATCTCGTAGCGACCGCTCCGCAGGACTTATCCTCGAACTGGTCGAAGAATCCACTATACAAGCGGGCGACATCGCTCGAATCAAAACCCTTCAAAACAGCTGAATCTCATGCAGGTCCAAGCCTACACCAAATACGCCCGTATGTCGCCCCGCAAGGTGCGCGAGATCACCAAGGCCATCCAAGGTCGCAACGCCGCCGAAGCGGTTGAAGTTCTTCGCTTCATCCCGCGCAAGTCGGCACGTCTCGTGAGCAAGACCCTCCAGTCGGCGATCGCGAACGCGGAAAATAACAACAATCTCTCTTCGGATGCCCTGAAGATTGAGTCGGCAACGGTTGAGCAAGGCCCCACGTTCAAGCGGTTTCGTCCCGCGGCCCGTGGTTCTGCCCATCCTTACAAGAAGGCGACCAGCCACATCCGTATCATCCTCAGCGACGAGGCCTAATTTTCGAACGACTTTAACGACACCTACGAATTATGGGACAAAAAGTACATCCAACCGGCTTTCGCCTGGCAGTTACCCGCGACTGGGACTCCCGCTGGTATGCGAACAAGGAGCAGTTTCCTGAATACATCAAGGAGGATCATACCATCCGCACCTTCCTGACGGAGAAACTTCGCTACGCGTCCGTGCCTCGCATTTTCATTGAGCGCGCGTCCGGTCGAATTCGCGTCAAAATTTACACGGCGCGCCCGGGTGTGGTGATCGGTCGTAAAGGTGCCGAGTTGGACAAGCTCAAGGCTCAGTTGAACAAAAAGGTCAACAAAGACATCATGCTCGACATTCAAGAGGTCAAGCGTCCGGATCTTTCAGCTCAACTTGTTGCGGAAAACGTTGCTCTCCAACTGGAGCGTCGCATCGCGTTTCGTCGCGCCATGAAGCGTGCGGTTCAGACCACGATGGCCATGGGTGCCGACGGCATCCGCATCCAGTGCTCCGGTCGCCTGGGCGGCGCGGACATCGCGCGGACCGAGCAGCAACGTCAGGGCCGTGTGCCCTTGCAAACACTGCGGGCCAACATCAACTACGGATTCTTCGAAGCCAGCACCGTCTATGGTATTATCGGCGTAAAATGCTGGATCTGCCTGCCCGAAGACGAAAACGCCTAAGGCGCTCACGACAGACTCGAAACTTCAAACTCGAACGCTCGGATTCAATGGGTAAGTTCCTCCGCGAGCGGCTCGAAACGAAATTACAAACACAACACTTTAAACACAGCGAACCATGGCACTTCTTCCATCACGTACAAAATACCGTAAGGTCCACAAAGGCCGCATTTACGGCACCGCGCAAAAGGGCAACTTCCTCGCTTTCGGTGATTTCGGTATCCAATCGCTCACTCGTGGCCGCATGACCTCCCAGCAGATCGAGGCGGCTCGTGTCGCCATGACCCGTAGCTTGAAGCGTAAGGGTAAAGTCTGGATCCGTGTCTTCCCGCACAAGCCGGTCACCAAAAAACCCGCAGAAACCCGCATGGGTAAGGGTAAGGGCTCGGTTGAAAAGTGGGTCGCCGTGATCAAGCCCGGCACTATGCTCTTCGAAGTGGCCGGCTGCTCCGCGACCGCTGCGCGCGAAGCCCTTCGCCTCGCCGACACCAAACTTCCTTTCCACTGCCGTTTCGTCTCCCGCGACGAAGGCTAAATTTTCACATCCCGTAGGAGATCCTGCACATGAAAACCAAAGATATCCGCGAAATGTCCGAAGCTGAAATCGTAAAATCACTCCGTGACACCCGTGACGAGCGCGTCCTTCTCCGCATGCAAAAGCAAACCGGGCAGGTCGAGCACCCGCACCACTTTAAGGAAATGAGCCGTAAGATCGCTCGTCTCGAAACCATTCTCAAAGAAAAGAAGTTGGCTTCCGCCAACGTCTAAGACCGCCCAAGCTCTTTAGCCATTCAAGTATATGGAAGCAACCGCCACACGTAATTCCCGTAAGGTCCTCGTCGGTATCGTCACCAGCCGTTCCGGTGATAAAACCATCAAGGTAACCTACTCTTTCAAGGTTCCGCACCCCCTCTACAAAAAAGAGATTAAGCGCAAAACCGTTGTGCACGCACACGATGAGAAGAACGAGTGCGGTATCGGCGACAAGGTCGAAATCATGGAAACCCGTCCCCTCAGCAAGATGAAGCGCTGGCGTGTGACCAAGGTCCTTGAAGTCGCGCCCAAGCTCGGCGACGAATAGTTTGCCCAGTCCCCAAATTTTTTTAAATCCACCAAGGAGATTTAGTTATGATTCAGATGAACAGCCGCGTCTATGTCGCGGATAATACCGGCGCCAAGTCTGCCGAGATGATCCGCCGCCTGGGCCAAAACAAAGACACCGCCGATGTTGGCGACGTTGTCGTGTGTGCCGTGAAAGAGGCCGCGACCGATTCCTCCGTGAAGAAGGGTGAAGTTGTTCGGGCCGTTGTGGTTCGCACGAAGGCACCTGTTCGCCGGAGCGATGGCAGCTACCTGCGTTTCGATAACAATGCCATTGTGATCATCAATGCTGATGGCAACCCCAAGGGCACCCGTATTTTTGGCCCGGTCGCTCGTGAGCTCCGCGCCAAATATATGAAAATCATTTCACTCGCACCGGAGGTTCTTTAATCATGGCACAAGCAATCAAACGCGAACAAGAAGTCGTCGTCATTTCAGGCGCTCACAAAGGCAAGCGCGGGAAAGTACTCTCGGTCAGTCCCGGGGAGCGTGTCCTTGTCGAAGGCGTGAACATGATCACCAAGTTTGAGCGCAAGACTCAGGAGAACCCCGAGGGCGGCTCCGTTGAGCGTGAGGCGCCGATTCACTACTCGAACGTAATGAGCGCCGAAAAATACGACGCCAAGCAAAAGAAGTAAGCCGCAATGCAAATTCCTTAGCCACGCTTTGGAACAATCAAGGCTTCTTGGCAGGCTGAGGTGTGTCTTTCCTTTTCAGCAGGGCGTGCCAGTTCAGCATCAAGCCTCGCGGCGCAATTTACGTTTTTCCGAAAATTGCCGCCGGCGGGCGAGTTCACGCATATCGATGGCAGGGTCGTCGTATTCGAATATCTCCTGTCCGATAATGTGTTCAATGACGTCCTCCATTGTGATCACTCCGGACATGGAACCAAACTCGTCGACAGCAATGGCCAATTGTTGATGATGCTTTAGGAAGGTTTGCAGGGCATCGGAAGCAGCTGCGTTGTCGGGTATGAAAAGGGCGTCGTGGGCAAGTTCTTTAATGGAGAGGGCGCTTTTTTCACTGGCTTGCGCTGAAAAAATGTCCCGCCGCCGCACGACCCCGACGATGTTATCCACCTGGTCTTCGTAAACGGGTATTCGGGCAAAAGGGATATCTTTGGTCTTAGCCATCAATGAACCAACGGTTTCCTCGGCATCGGTGGCAAAGACGACGGTGCGGGGCGTCATGATCTCGTTGACCAAAAGCTCATCAAGACTGAGTGCATTATTGATCATGTCCCGTTCATTTGCGGTGAGGGTGCCATCCTTGGCGCTCTTCTCCGCCAAAAGTAGAATCTCCTGATCGCTGTCTTCCGGGCGCTTGTTGGGGCGCAGTGTATTGCGTACGATCCAGCCGACAATTCGGGAAATCGGCGCCATGACGGCACAAACCCAGGCCAGGGGAAATATAAGGATGGGCTGAAGGGTGGGCCGGTAGAGGACGCCGATATTTTTCGGGATGATTTCCGAAAAAAACAGAATAGCCACGGCCATGATCGTTGAAATCTTGAAAAGGATATTGCTGCCATCGGGCCAAATCTGCACGGCCATACCGCCCACAACTGTCGCCCCAAGTGTGTTCGCCAGGGTGTTTAAGCTGAGAATGGCTGAACTGGTTTCCTCCAGATCAACTTTGTATTTTTCCAACTTTTCGCCCCGGCGGGGGTGCACCTTTTTCAACGACTCGATTTCAGCAGTCGTCGTACTGAGAATCATTGCTTCAAGGATTGAGCAAAGGGCAGATATGCCGATAGTGAAGGCGACAGCAGAAATAAAAGCGATGGTCATTAGCGATATCACGCTTGTGGGCGCTTCGAAATAAGCGTCCGAATCTCAAGCAAGCGGATTCGGTATGGTTCTGTCAGTTAAAGGCTTATTTTCAAGGATATTTTCGCTTGAGGGGCGTATAAATTCTCAAGCTTTAGCGGCTAAAGACTTGACCGCCTTTTGGAATGGAGGATAGTGTCGCAGCTAGTCCTCAAGAATTCTTCAAACCAGCAAGATGAAAATACCCTCTTTTTCCAACAGTTCTATTTCCCTTCTCGCGCTGGCAGCTTCCAGCATACTGTTTGGCGGTTGCGCCTCGTTCGAGCGGGGTGTGCCCCAAGAGGTCACGATTTTGTCGTTCCCGACGGAGTCCAGTGTGTACATTAACGGGGAGGCAGCGGGGATCACGCCGATGCAAGTGAAACTCCCGCGCAAGGTGACCCATGAAATACGCCTCGAGAAACGCGGCTACAACTCAGCGGTCAAATACTTTGCTCCTGTCCCCAATGAGAAGGCTGAAAATTTTATCCGCTTCGGCTTGAGCCGCGATCTTGGCTACTATGTGGATCTGGAGCCTGGCACGATGCAGGCCGAGTTACTCAGTGACCTCGTCCCCCGCTCAGCCGGCGCCGATCCATTTGAGCGCATGGCACAGCAAGCCCTGCTTGCCGATGCCCGTCTTGAGTCGGGCGATCTCTCACCGCTTGAGCATAAGGTGATCATTGAGCAAATCATTGCTTTCTTCGATGCCGAGTATTAAGTCGAGTATTAAGCCGAGTACTAAGCCGAGTATTAAGCGGATTCCCAGGTCGATTCCCAGGCCGATTCCCGGGCCGATTCCCCGCAAGCAGACGGCAGACCCGTTTCATCATTTTTTCAGCCCTATTCCGACTCTATGAGCCACGTTCCCGACGCTCTCTACTACACGAAAGACCACGAGTGGGTGGAGTTGCACGAAGACGGCACGGCAACGGTGGGCATCACTGATTACGCGCAGGAAAGTCTGGGCGACATTACCTTCGTGGAGTTCCCGCAAACCGGAGACACATTCGCCGCGGGAGACACCTTCGGGGTGGTTGAGTCTGTCAAAGCTGCCTCGGATTTGTTCATGCCGCTGAGCGGCGAGGTCGTAGGGATTAATGAAGCGGTGGATTCGGAGCCGGAGTTGCTCAATCAAGACCCCTACAAAACCGGGTGGCTCCTCAAAATTCGCCTCGAAGATCCTTCGCAGGTTCAGGAACTTCTAAAGCCTGAAGCTTACTCAGAGCTGATATAGGAAAATAGATATGACTGAAAAACTAAGCCGCCGATCATTCTTCACAAAAACGTTGGCCGCTAGTGCCGCAGGGGCCGCTGGGGCCGCTGGTTTTGTGCTTCCAAATCTGGTCTCCGGCCGCGAAACGGCGGCGAATCTATCGGGCGTAGACAGCTTCCAACTTCCGGATCTACCCTACGCCACGAACGCCTTGGAGCCGGTGATCTCCGCTCAGATTATGGAAATTCACCATGGAAAGCATCATGCGGGCTATGTTCGTAATCTAAACGATGCTCTGAAAGCGGTTGGTATACCGGGTGGCGATTTGGGAGTCATCCTGAAAAATCTGTCAAACATTCCCACTGGAGTGCTGGCGAGGGTGCGACAAAACGGCGGCGGAGCCCTCAATCACGCACTTTTTTGGGATGTGATGAGCCCTCAAGAAGGTGGTGGCGGTGGTCAACCAAATGGTGCGCTCGCGCGTGCGATCAACACTAAATGGGGTGGGTTCGAAGCGTTCAAAAACGCATTCTCGGCTCTGGCCGGAGGTGTTTTTGGGAGCGGTTGGGCTTGGCTCTCGGTGGACGCAGGGGGTCGGCTTTTTATCAGCCAAACCGCGAATCAGGATAACCCGCTGATGCGTCCCTACGTGGCGGAATCCGGAACCCCGATACTGGGCCTGGATGTGTGGGAGCATGCCTATTATCTGCAATACGAAAACCGGCGGGGCGACTATATCAAAAGCTGGTGGAATGTGGTCGACTGGGATAATGTGGCGCAGCGCTACGCGGTAGCACTGCGCGGTGAGATGATTGTTGAACCGCTGAAGAGCTGAGCGATCAGAGATCGATCTGCTCGACGATTTCCAGATCGTAACCGTCGATGCCGACCACTTTCCGCTGTGTGCTGGACATCAGACGTATTTGTTTGAGACCCAATTCGACGAGAATCTGGGCTCCGATTCCGTAATCGCGAAAATCCATTTTGGTTGGGCCCACATCTTTGAGGTCGGCCTGGCTTGCGCCTTCAATAATGCAAACGCCACCCTGCGGTTGTTCGATGTAGAGCAGCACGCCGTGGCCTTCCTCGGCGATGCGCTCCATGGCGAGGCTGAGGGCTTTGTAACCACCGAGTGCGGATGAGCGGAAAATGTCCCCCAGGAGGTTTTCACTTTGGACCCGGACAAGGGTGGGGGCTTTGTCCAGCTTGCCCATGCTGAGCGCGATGTGCTGGCGGTTGTCGAGGATGCTCCGGAAAATATGCAAATCGAAGGTACCGAACTCGGACTCAAAGGGCTTGGTCAAAATGTGCTCGATCAGCTTGTCCCGGGTATGGCGGTATTCGATTAGATCCGAGATCGAGATTAGTTTCAGCCCGTGCTTTGCCTTGAACTCAATGAGGTCGGGCAGGCGGGCAAGTGTGCCGTCTTCGTTAAGAATCTCGCAGATCACGCCACTTGGGTTGAGGCCAGCCAGCTGCGCCAGATCGACAGCGGCCTCGGTGTGGCCCGCGCGTTGCAGCACCCCGCCGGGGCGGGCGCGCAGGGGAAATACATGGCCCGGTTGCACGAGCCTATCGGGCTCAGACTTCGGGTCCCCCAATATACGGATCGTTTCCGCGCGGTCGTAGGCACTGATCCCGGTGGTGATACCCTCCGCCGCGTCGACTGAAATGGCGAAGTCCGTCTGTTGGGATTCGCGGTTTTCCGAAGCCATCGGGCTGATTCCCAGACGCCGGAGTTGGTGCGAAAGCATGGGCACGCAAATGAGGCCGCGGGCGTGCAGAATCATTTGATTCACCGCATGGGGGGTCACTTTGGACGCCGCCATAACGAGATCGCCCTCGTTTTCACGCGATTCATCATCGGTCACGATGACCATCTTACCCTCCGCGATATCGGCGATGGCGGCATCAATGGAATCGAAAGGGTTCTCGGGTGTGGCTGGCTTGCTCATCAGTATTTAAATCAACCGATGACGCTATTTCCGACTTCACTCAAGAGCAAGGCGGGAATTGAATTCACGAAAATCATCCGGGTGAGGTCTGCTTCAAACCTTGCATTTCGAACGAGCCGAACAAATGGTAGTCGCATGTCCAGTTTCGACCCCAACAAAAAGGTTTACCCCGCCCAAGGTGGCACTTTTAGCATGATTGATCTGTTGCGCAGTTTTGCCGACCCCGAGCTCGAGGTGGAAGGTATTTCGCGTATTTCCGACCTGCATATGAAAGTCGGCGAACCGGTTCGCTATCGTTTCGATGGTGACTTGGAGACCATTGAGGGGGGCGTTCCCTTGTCTGAGGAGGTGCTGAAAGAGCTGGTTTTTGCGCTGCTCAACGAAGATCAGCGGAAGGCTTTGATCGACAACCCGAGAAATGATATCGATACCGGTTACTTCTGGGAGGAGCCCGGGATTAATTTTCGACTGAACGTGTTTCATGACCGCGACGGTCTAGCCTGCGTCATGCGGATGCTCCCGAAGCATATCCCCGAGATTGATGAACTCGGATTCATGAATCCCCAGGTTTGGCAGGATATAGCGGCTTTGAAGCAAGGACTGGTCCTCGTGACCGGAGTCACGGGGAGCGGTAAGTCGACCACGATTGCCAGCATCATTGACCATATCAACAAGAGTCAAAAAGCCCGGATCATTACTTTGGAGGACCCGATTGAATATATCTTCCGCAGTGAGCAGTCGCTGATTTCGCAGCGGGAGCTAGGGAAACATCTGACGGATTTCCCCAACGGTCTGCGCAGTGCCCTCCGCGAAAATCCGGATATTATTTACGTCGGCGAGATTCGTGACGCCACGACGGCGCAACTGGCGCTGACCGCCGCCGAAACGGGCCACCTCGTTTTGACGACGCTGCACACCAAGGATGTTAAGGGCACCTTCAGCCGCATCATCGATATGTTCCCGGCGGAACGGTCTAACGAGATCGCCGCACAGCTTTCTTTTTCAGTTGCTTACTCAATCAGTCAAAAGCTGCTTGCCCGAAAATCCGGGGCGGGGCGGATTCCTGTCTTCGAGGTGCTGAAAAACAATCTGGGCGTGGCCAATCTGGTGCGGACGGGCAAGCTACACCAAATTTACAGTAAGATGGAGACGGGGCTGAATGACGGGATGAATACCCTTGAACAGCACCTCATTCAACTGGTTGAAGACGGGGTGGTCTCGAAAGAAGAGGCGGTCGCGCATGCGAACGATGCCAATATCATCAGCCGCCTGGAGTGATTCGGGATAATTGGGGCGAGTGGATTAGATTTGCCAATGGGCACCAGGCGTGAACATTTTTAAAGCCCTATGGCAGACGGTAAAAAGCAAGCGACGTGGGGTGGACGGTTTTCTGAAGGACCGGCTGCATTGATGCTGCGCATCGGTGAGTCGGTCTCATTCGACCAAAGACTCGCTCGCTTTGATGTGCAGGGCAGTCAGGCGCAGGCCGCCATGTTGGCTCACGTGGGCATCATCACGGACGGGGAGCGCGATGCGATCTGTGCCGGCCTGGACGCGATTTTGGAAAAGGTTGAAGCCGGTCGCTTCGACTGGGATCCGGCGCTGGAAGATGTGCACATGAATATCGAGCAGGCCCTGACGGAGGCAATTCCTGCCGCAGCCAAACTCCACACGGCCCGCAGCCGGAATGATCAGGTCGCCACGGATATGCGGCTTTGGTTTAAATTTGCCTGCGCGGAGGTGGATGCGTCGCTGACCGCGGTCATCGCAGCCCTGGTGGATCTGGCGGATCGCACCCGCGACGTGATTATCCCCGGCTATACGCATTTGCAGCGGGCCCAGCCCGTCTCGATGGCCCATCATTTGCTGGCTTACGTGGAGATGTTTGCCCGCGACCGGACGCGGATCGCTGCCGTTAAGGAGCAAGCCAATGCCTGCCCGCTTGGCTCCGGTGCGATCGCCGGCACGACGCTGCCAATTGATCGGGAGTTCGTCGCCAGAGAATTGGGCTTTGTCGATGCAGAGGGGCGTCCGCGCGTCACACAAAACAGCATGGATGCCGTCAGCGACCGGGATCTCTTTATCGATTTTGCTTCGGCCTGCTCGGTGGTGGGGGTTCACCTTTCCCGTTTTTCGGAGGATTTGATCCTTTGGAGCAGCGCGGAGTTCGGCTACGTGTCCCTGCCGGATGCTTTTACGACAGGTTCCAGCCTCATGCCCCAGAAAAAGAACCCGGATGCCTTTGAATTGATTCGCGGTAAATCGGCTCGCCTGACGGGGAATTTGCAGATGTTGCTCACCATGGTGAAGGGCCTGCCACTTACCTATAATCGTGATTTGCAGGAGGATAAACCGCCGGTTTTCGACAGCTTTGACCAGTGCAAGCTAATGCTGGATTGCGTCGCTGCCTGTCTGCCTGGAGTCGTCGCCAACGCAGTCCGCTGCGCCGCTGCCGTGGCGGACCCGGCGCTTTTAGCGACTGATGTGGTCGACTATCTGGTGAAAAAAGGGGTGCCCTTCCGTGAGGCGCACCACGTGGTGGGTGCGCTGGTGGGATTGAGCGAGCGGTTGCAGCTGCCGCTCAATGAACTTCCCTTTGACGAGGTTTCGAAGGTACACGCGGCGCTCGGTGAAGACTGGGTCGAGGCATTCGACCTTGAGAAAGCGCTGGCCGCGCGCGATAAACCCGGTATGCCGGGTCCGATGCAGGTGGCGGCACGTATCGAGTTTTGGCGTCAGGCTTAATCGCTTCGGTCTACTGAGTCGATCCGGCTGAGCAGCTTCGTACTATTCAGTCAGGGACGAGCCGAATGCCGCTTTCCTCAATAAGAATGCGCCTCGCCTTATAAAGCCGGCCAAGGGCTTGCTTGAAGGCTTTTTTACTGGTGTCGAAGGTGGTGCGTATGGCCTCGGGGCTGCTTTTGTCGTTGAAGGAAAGATGGCCACCCGCAGCGTTCAGTTCGTGGAGAATGCGCGCGCTGATCGCATCCACCCGACTGTAGCCGGCGGGATCGCGGCGGAGGTCGATTTTTCCGTCGCTGTGCACCTTGCGGATGTAGCCGGTAAACTGGTCCCCGGGCTCGAGTTGATCGGAATTCTCTTCGTGGTAAAGGAGCCCGCGATAGCGTTTATCGACGATGGCCTTATACCCCAGAGGGGAATCCCCATAAATAATGACCTGCACCGTATCGTTGGGGGCGTAGGGTGGTTTTTCGGGCGGTAGATGGTTATGCAGGCGCGTCGAGGCGACGACTCGGTTTGTGTATTCGTCGACGTAGACTGCCACAATGGCACCGTCCCCCTCGCGGAAGCGGAGGTTACCCTGCTCACGGTAAGGTAAGAGGAGGTCCTTACTCAAGCCCCAGTCAAGAAATGCACCGGTATTCGGATGGACGCTGACGACCTCCAGATAGGCGAACTCTCCGGCTTTGGCATAGGGCTGCTCCGTGGTGGCGACGAGTCGGTCCTCTGAATCGTTGTAGATGAAAACATCGACTTTGGCCCCGGACTGCATCTCCGGTGTGACGTAGCGGTTGGGCAGTAGGATGGGCCCCAGTTGCCCGCCATCGAGGTAGAGCCCGTGGTCGCTCTTTTCCTGGATAGTGAGCGTGTTGTCGCGTCCGATTTCAGCCATGAATATTCAGTGGATACGGGTTTCCAGATCGCCGGCGAGTGCAATTAGGAGGGTATTGGCACCGCCGAGTGTTTTAAGTGCATCGATGGCCGCTTTCGTATGGCGCCGGGCCTCGGAGCGGGCACCATCGATGCCGTGCAAGACTACATAGGTCGATTTTTCGGCAGCGGCATCGTGACCCACAGGTTTGCCCATGGCGGCTTGATCGGAGGTCGCATCGAGGATGTCATCGACGATTTGAAAGGCCATGCCGAGGTGGTAGCCGGCCGTTTCAATGAGTCGGCGCGGATCCTGCCCGGGCTGACAGAATGCGAGGCCCATCTGTAATGCTGCGGTGAGTAGTGCAGCTGTTTTATTTTCGTGAATGAAGCGCAAAGTATCCGGGTCGAGAGCTTTCCCCTCGTTTTCAACGTCCTCTTGCTGCCCGCCGATCAGGCGTGTGCTGCCACTGGCTTCCGCGAGAATGCCAACGAGTGCGTTTGCCAGAGAAGGTCGCTCGCGGTAGGCGTGACTCAGGAGTTGGAAGGCGTAGGTCAGCAACGCATCGCCTGCCAGGATAGCGGTGGCCTCGTCGAATCGGGTGTGGCAACTGGGGCGTCCGCGGCGCAGAGCACTGTTGTCGAGTGCTGGCAGGTCGTCGTGGATTAGGGTATAGGTGTGCAGACACTCAATCGCTACGGCTGCGGGTATCGGGTCGGCTTCAGATGGAAACAGCTCGCTGGTCGCTATGAGCAGAACCGGCCGGATTCGCTTGCCCCCGGCTTCTAGGGAATAGCGCATGGCGGCGTGTAGGCGCGCCGGTCGAGTCGTGCACGGTGGAAGCCACTCAGCGATGCCCGCTTCAATCCGTTTCCGGTAAGACTCCAAATTTTCTTTTAATAATCGATCCACGCCGCTACGGTGTAGCATATCAATGACAAAAGAAACGCCAATATTTGAAGAAGTTTTACGGAGTCTGCTCAAATCGCCGGGTCTTTGGCAGAAGCTCTTGATCGGGGGCGTGCTCTCGTTTATTCCCGGACTGAACTTTTTGGCTTTTGGCTATCTCTTCCGGATCTCGCGCTCTGTGCGTGCCTCGGGGCGTACGGGCCTGCCGGATTGGCAACTCCGCGATGACTGGCGCGGGCTGTTTTTTGACGGTCTGCGCTTCGCGTTGGTCTGGGTGGCCTTTTGGTTGCTGCCAGTGCTCATGGCAGCTCTTGTATCGTGGTTGTTGGCCCTTGTTTTCCTTGGGGCGCTGACGAATGTATTGTTTTGTTCGACGGTTTTATATGCCACGGTTCTGTTCTGTTCCGCGCTCTATCGCTACACGATGCGAGAAGATTTCCACGACTTGCTCGACTTGAATTTGCTTTTTCGTATGACCTGGATGGAACTGCCGCGTCTACTTATACCCTTGTTCTGCTTTCTGGGGCTCCTCGTTTTAACACTTCCATTCTACGGTTTTTCCTTTTTTGGCGGTTTTCTCGTTTTGATCACCTACACGGGCCTTCGTTACCGCAGCATCGAGGAGCGGAGGAACGTCCCTTTTTAGCCGGATCGCCGTATGCCCTCCCTAAAATCAGAAAAGACGTCCAGTTTGTTCGGAGTCTATTTTAGGGGCTGCATCCTGATTCTAAGCCTTTGCGTTCCTTTCTTCTCGGCTTCGGCCCAGATGGAAAGTGCCCTGAATCGCTACTTCGAAACAGTCGGGCTGGACCGGCGCTCGGTTAATTATATGAACGAACTCTCGTTCTACGTCGGTCAGCGGGCAGCCCGCTATGTCGATCAAAGGGACCTAGAATACCCGCAGCCGATCCTGCTGCGCCTATGGCCGCCTGATTCGGCAGATTTTCGCGACGACCACCGAATCCGTCTGGGTGAGCGCTCCGCCGTTCAACTGGACTTGCGATGGAGTGCCAACCTGTCTCTGGATCGGGCATGTTTGCTGCTCTCCAAAGCGCTGCTCCTCCAATATACAGTCTATACTTACGGGCCAGGGCGGGCGCCCTCGATGCGGGCCTGGCCCATTGCCGCCCTCGGGCTGGATGCCTACCTTGGACTGCGCCCGGCAGAGGTGCTTCGCGTGCAGCAGGATCTTCGCCGCGAGGCCAACTTGGCCGCCGGTTCAATCCTCAGCCTGAAAACGGCAAATGGCGATGCGCCGCCAGCTTCTGCCTATTGGCTCTCGCAAGCGCTCCGTGTCCTATCCCGGGAGGGTCAATTGGGGCGCCGCTTTTTTAAGCAGGCGCTCTCAGGGATTGATGTGGCGGAGCCGCTGGCCATTCAGCTCAGCAAGGACTCGCCGCAGGGTCCCGGTATACAACTGGAGGCATGGTGGGCGCGTCAGAGAGACGCGATCCTCTCGCGTTCGCTGGAAGCCTTTGAGTCGATGCAAACTTCGCGTGAATGGCTGGAGGCTTTCGCAGACCTCGGCTCGGTGGCTATTGTGCAGGTCGACGAGCCCGTTAACCTGCGTTCGCTGAGGGCGCATCGTGACTCAGAGGAAGTGCGGGAACTGATTGCGGCTCGTTATCAGATTTTGCGGCTGCGACTCGGCCGGTGCAACCCGGCTTTCTTTAATGCGGCTCAGTCGCTCGGGGCACTTTTTGAAACCTTTCTTAATGATGAGGCCTCTCATCGCTACCTGCACGCGCTCATCGTGTTCCTGGGCGATATGGAAGACGCCAAGGAGCTCCAAATCGCCATCGGGTCGAAGCTTTCCGGGGACGAGCCCAACGGGACCGAAAACCTCGGGAAAGAAAAAAATAATATTTTGAACGCGATGACATCGGATGCGTCTATGTAAACAGTTATCCGTGTTTTGTTCAGTTTGTTGTTTGTTTTGCGCCGCCCTGTGAGGGGCGGCGCTTTTTTTCGGCGTTTTTCAGGGGCGTTTTTTTCCTGGGCGTTTTTCCGGTGTTTTCCGGGCGCGTTTTTCCGCGCCTTTGTTTTGTGAGGTATGCTGATCAGGGAAAGAGCGGCCATTCCCGAAAGCGAGGTAAACTTGCAGATGTGGACTAGACAAAACGAATTGGGCCTACACTATGCGCCCTCTAATGAAAATATTCTTGAACGATACACTCGTCGATTCGACGGAAGCAAAAATTTCGGTCTTTGACCATGGTCTTCTCTACGGGGACGGCATCTTTGAGGGAATTCGCCTCTATAACGGTTGCGTGTTCAAATTGGACGCCCATCTGGAGCGACTCGAATACTCGGCTAAGGCAATCATGCTGAAGATGCCCTGGTCCCGCCAGGAAATTGCTGATGCAGTCTGTGAAACCTGCCGGGCGAATAATTTGAAAGATGGCTATATCCGCCTTGTGGTGACGCGCGGGGAAGGGAGCCTGGGGCTTTCCATCCAAAATTGTAAGCGTCCTCAACTCATTATCATCGCCGATACAATCCAGCTCTATCCCGAGGAATTCTACGAAAACGGACTCTCCATCATCACCGTCCCAACCCGCCGCTGCAATCCCGCCGCTTTACCGCCCTCCGTTAAATCACTGAATTACCTGAACAATATCCTGGCCAAAATTGAAGCCCAGCACCTCGGCTATCATGAGGCGATTATGCTGAACGATCAAGGCTATGTAGCGGAATGCACCGGGGATAATGTTTTTATTATCCACAAGGGGGAGCTCATCACGCCTGCAGCCAGTGCGGGTGCGCTTAAAGGCATTACCCGCGATACCGCGCTCGAAATTGCCGATGAACTCGGTATCCCCTGGCGCGAGGCGAACATGACCCGGTACGATGTTTGGGTTGCTGACGAGCTCTTTCTTACCGGAACTGCGGCCGAAATTGTCCCTATCGTTGAAGTCGATGCACGGTCGATCGGCAACGGGAAGCCGGGTGCGATCACCGCAAGGTTCCTCGAAAGTTTCCGCCGCCGTGTCTCGGTCGAAGGCACCATGCTTTGAGAAACAACGATTTTTTGGGGAACCTTTCAGGCGCGACTTGGCACAATTCGTGCACCGCAGGGCTGGCGCTTGTCAAAAACACTTGGCTTGCGCTCTAATTTACAGAAAGTGCGGTTTAGTTTTGCGATTTGGTAAGAAAAGGGTATTTTTGAATCATGGCAAAAAATCTGAAGTGCAGTCACTGCAATAAACTCGCGACCGTCCACCTGACTCAGATCGTCAACAGCAAAATCATCAAGGTCGACCTCTGCGAGGCTTGCGCACAGGCAAAAGGCGTGACCGATCCGGAAGGGTTCTCCCTGGCAGATCTTCTGAGTAAAACCAATCTGGTTTCCGAGCCGTCTGAGGCCCAGCTTGAATGCTCCGAATGTGGATTGACCACAGCGGACTTTCGCCGAACCGGCCGCTTGGGCTGCGCGTCCTGCTACCAGACCTTCGCGCCGCTCGTGCGTCCGGTGTTGGAGGATATGCACGCTGGCACGGAGCACAATGGGAAAATTCCGGAGGTCGCCTTCACGCGTCAACACAGCCAAGCGGAACTCGACACCCTGGAAAATGCCCTGCAACGCGCCATCGCGGAAGAGGCCTACGAGGAAGCCGCGAGATTTCGTGACCAGATACAATCGATCAAGGACGCCGCCGAGTCGGAGGCCGTGCACTCATGATTGAATCCCTCATCAAGTCGGATACTGCCGAACTCACCCAAAGCACAAAAAAAGGTGCCCCGGTGGTCCTGAGCACGCGTGTGCGTCTAGCCCGAAATTTGGCCAATACTCCCTTTCCGGAGCGAGCCAGTTCGTCTCAGCGTAGTGACACATTGTCAAAGTGCGCCGAGCAGATTGCCAGCCTGGGGCCGATGCAACAGGGGGCATTTTTCGATGTCGCCGAACTTTCCGACTTGGAAAAGCAGGTCCTCGTCGAACGTCATTTAATAAGCCGCGAGCTTTGCGAGTCGGAGTCCGGCTCGGGCGTTTTTATCAATAAGGATCAAACCTGCTCGGTTATGATCAATGAGGAAGACCACCTGCGCATTCAGTTTCTTAAGACCGGTTTCAACCTGCGTTCTGTTTGGAAGCAGATTGATCGCTTTGATTCGAGTTTGGAGGGTGGACTGGATGTCGCCTTTTCCCACGAGTTTGGCTACCTCACTGCCTGCCCGACAAACTTAGGCACGGCACTGCGGGCATCGGTTATGCTGCACTTGCCCGGGTTGGTGATTTCCGATCACATGGAAAAGGTCATTCGTGCCGTTAACCAGCTGGGCATCACGGTGCGAGGGCTCTACGGCGAAGGCTCTGACGCGACGGGGCATGTTTTTCAGATTTCCAACCAGCAGACTCTTGGTGAGAGTGAAGAGGCGATCATGTCCCGCTTGGGGAATGTTTTCAAATCGATCATCGATCACGAAATTAACGCACGATTCAAATATTTGGAAGAAAACCGCGCCCGCCTGCTGGACCAAATTGGCCGGGCCTTTGGTGTTCTGCAAAATGCGCACGTCCTCAACTCGAACGAAGCGCTCAATTTGCTATCCCTGATGCGTCTTGCAGTGGACTTTGGTATGCTGCCCGAAGATAATCGCAGCGATGTGGACCGGCTCTTTATCGAATGCCAGCCTGGGCACATCCAATATGCCGCTGGTGAGGGAATCGAGCCTGCTGCCCGTGATTTATCGCGGGCCGACAAGCTTCGCAAGGAGTTTATGCAATTACCATCGCTGGATTTTGACACGGTGAGCGATTTGACTTAAGGAAAGAGCTATCATGGAACCTATGAATAATTTCACCCCCCGCGCACAACAAGTGCTCGCTCTCGCACGGAAGGAAGCGGATCGCTTTCATCATAACTACGTCGGCACGGAGCACCTCCTGCTTGGCCTCATCAATCTGGGCCAGGGAGTCGCGGTTAATGTTTTGCAAAAAATGGGTCTCGATCTGCAAACCGTGCGCACAGCTGTTGAAAAACAGGTTGGCACGGGGCCAGAAAGTAAGCCATCTGGAAACATTCCTTACACCCCGCGCGTTAAAAAAGTGTTGGCGCTGGCGGGTAAGGAAGCCAAAGCACTCAACCACTCCTACGTCGGCACCGAGCACATCTTGCTGGGCCTCCTGCGCGAGGGCGAGGGTGTGGCCGCGCGTGTCTTAAAATCGCTCGATGTCGATATCGAGCGCTGCCGCAATGAGATTCTTGCGGAGCTGGATCCTAATTTCTCCGGTGAACCGGAGGAGGCCATTGCCGGTGGTAAATCGAGTGGTCCAGACGATAAGAAAGACAGCAAAACGCCCGCGCTCAAAGCATTTGGGCGTGACCTTACCGAACTCGCTAAAAAAGGAGAACTCGACCCGGTCGTGGGCCGGGCCGAGGAAATTCGCCGCGTGGTACAGATCCTCTGCCGCCGCACAAAAAACAACCCCGTGCTGATCGGCGAGGCCGGTGTGGGTAAGACCGCCATCGTGGAGGGGCTTGCTCAGGAAATCGCTTCCGGCATCGTGCCAGAGATTATCGCGGATAAGCGCGTCATCACGCTGGATCTTGCCCTCATGGTTGCGGGAACCAAGTATCGCGGGCAGTTTGAGGAGCGAATTAAGGCAGTCATGGATGAGATCCGCCGTGCCAAGAATATTATTATCTTTATCGATGAGCTCCATACGATTGTCGGCGCTGGCGCGGCAGAAGGCGCTATGGACGCATCCAATATTTTTAAACCAGCCCTGGGGCGTGGTGAGCTGCAATGTATCGGGGCCACGACTCTGTCGGAATACCGCAAATATATCGAAAAGGACAGCGCGCTTGATCGCCGCTTCCAATCCGTCAAGGTAGAGGCCCCTTCGATCGAGGATACGATCAAGATTCTCAAGGGAATTCGCGGCAAATACGAGGACCATCACAAAGTGACATTTACAGATGCGGCCCTCGAGTCCGCCGCCAAGCTCTCCGAGCGCTACATCACTTCGCGCTTCTTGCCCGACAAGGCAATCGATATTCTCGACGAAGCGGGCGCGCGCTCACGCATTGAATCGCTCAAACAACCTCCCGAGATCGAAGCCATGACGGCCGAAATTGAAAAAGTCTGCGCGAAGAAGGAAGACGCCATCGCGAAGCAGCATTTCGAAGGTGCGGCCAAATACCGCGACGAAGAAAAACAACTGCGCAAACGACAGGCCGATTTCATTGAAGAGTGGAAGAAAAATCGCGAAGAGCAACGGATTACCGTGGATTCAGATTCTATGTTGCAGGTTGTTGCCGCTTGGACCGGTATTCCGCTCTCCCGTATGGAAGAGGCCGAGAGCAAAAAATTGCTCCGCCTTGAGGCTGAATTACAAAGCGAAGTAGTTGGCCAAAATATGGCGACCGAGGTCATCGCCAAAGCGCTTCGCCGCTCGCGTGCGGATTTGAAGGATCCCAAGCGCCCCATCGGCTCTTTCATGTTCCTCGGGCCGACAGGAGTCGGTAAAACACTGCTCGCTAAAGTACTCGCCGAAGAAATGTTCGGGGATAAAGACGCAATCATCCAAATCGATATGTCCGAGTATATGGAAAAATTTGCTGTCTCCCGCCTCGTTGGATCGCCTCCCGGTTACGTTGGTTACGAAGAGGGTGGTCAGTTGACCGAGGCAGTGCGCCGCAAGCCCTACTCAGTTGTGCTCTTCGACGAGATCGAAAAAGCCCATCCAGATGTGGTCCAGCTGCTCTTGCAGGTGCTTGAGGAAGGACGGTTGACCGATAGCCTTGGCCGAAAAATTGATTTCCGGAATACGATTCTGATCATGACATCGAACGTAGGCGCAGACATCCTTCAGCGCAACACATCAATGGGCTTCGGAATCGAAAGCAACGCGGAGAGCGAATATGAACGAACACGTGAGAAAATTCTGGATGAAACCAGGAAAGTTTTTAAACCCGAGTTTCTCAACCGGCTCAACGACTTGGTTATCTTTAAGTCACTTGCTCGTGAAGACATGATGGAAATTGTTAACCTCGAACTTCGTAACGTCTCTGAGCGCCTGCGCGAGCGTGATTTAACTTTCGAGTTCACTATCGAGTGCAAAGAGTTTCTCATCGAAAAAGGTTATGACGAGAAATATGGCGCACGACCGCTTCGCCGCGCAGTCGAGAAGTATTTAGAAGACACGCTCGCCGAAGCGATTCTCTCCGGGGAGATTAAGCCGGGCGAAGTGATTCGAGTTTCTGTCGATGCGGAAAGCAAGGGGCTTAAGTTTGAGCAGGATCAGCCCGTGCCGTCGTAAAACATGACTGTAAGCTCAGTCCCGGTAGCAACTTGGGGCCGGGACTTTCGATTCATCCAAGGTACAGCGCGAGCCCGGCCAAAAGCACTAGATAGATTGAAAAGTAGTAGAGTCGCCGTTGTTCCAGTAGGCGAATCAGCCAAACGATTCCAATCATCGATGCGACAAACGATACCCCAAAGCTCACCGCGAGAGCGGCCCCGCTGATCGAGTCCAAGCCACCGGCTTGGAAGTCTCTCAGGGCCAAAAGTGACGAACCAACTAAAACTGGTATAGCCAGTAAAAAGGAAAACCGCACGGCAGTGGGACGTGACATTTTTAGGTAGAGCCCCGCAATCAAAGTGGATCCGGAGCGGGAGACCCCGGGCAAAACCGCGACCGTTTGCGCCAATCCAATCAGGACCGCGTCAGTCCATTTCAATTCCGGCAATTCTCGTTTGCCGATATGCTGTGCCCGCTCGACCAAGACCAACAGTGCCGCGGTGGTCAGCAATCCAATAGCCACGACCGGCATTGACTTGATGGTGTCCCCAAGTTGCTCGGATAAAATGATTCCGAGCACACCTGTGATGAATGTAGCGAGGAGCAAATATATCGAAAAATAAAAAGCGGTCCGATCCTCAGCCCCGCTCGTGCGGTGCATCAAAACAAATCGCAAGCACCCAAGTGCGAGTTGGAACAGGTCACGCCGGAAATAGATCAAGACGGCCAGCAAAGAAGCGAGGTGCAGGAAAATTTCAAAAGTAAGCCCCGGAGTTTCGAGCTGTAGGAGTTCCCCCACAATCACGATATGCGCGGTGCTGGATACGGGAATAAACTCCGACAAGCCCTGCACCAAACCAAAAATAACCGCCTCCAAAAGTGTCATGAGTCAGAGTTCATGTTCGCCCAAAGTCTCCTTAGCAATTTTTTTGTGCCTTCCATTTTAAAATCCACTCGGTTTTATAGACTGGAAATATTTTTTAGGTTGACTTGGGTTTTGGTTAGGCGAATCTTAGAATAATCATGGGAAGACGAATACGGCGATTGGTATCGAAAAAATCTACAGTTATTCACCATGCGATGAGTCGTATTGTGGGTGGGCAGATGCTTTTGGGTGACCGGGAGAAGGAGGTGCTGCGGCGTCTGCTCTGGCGTGTGGCGGATTTTCAGGTGGGAGGTGCTGACTGTATCACGATCATGAGCAACCATCCATGTGCTGGCACGGGTGCCGGAAGGACCGGGCGGTCTCGGATGCGGAACTTTTGCGCTTTAAGAGGCTCACCGCGAAGCCGACGCGGCAACAGCGTCTTTGCGCGCTTTGAGACAGCTCTGCGAGAGGGCACGGATGAGGCGGTGAAGTGGTGCGGCGAAGCTTTATTAGCCGGATGCATGATCTATCAGAGTTAGAAAACGCTGAAGCAGCGCTTTTCGATTTGGTATAACCGGAACCAGCGAATCGTCTGGGGACCTTGTGGATGGACCGTTTTAAGAGTGTACTGGTGGAGGAAGAAGGCAATCCGCGCAGACGATGGCGGCGCCACATCGACCTGAACGGTCGGGCGGGGCTGGTGGAGGATCCGAAGGATTACACCGCTGGTGCGGCTAGGTGGAGGCGGCGGGGAATCGAAGGCACAGCGTGGGCTGAGGTGGTTTGGGCGACCCATGCAGTGGCGCGAGCTACGGGATGCAGGTGGTGAGCTCGGGATGCGGGTGGCGCGACTACGGGATGCGGGTGGCGAGATGCGGGATGCGATCCGGGGTGCGGGATGCGGGTGGCGAGCTACAGGATCAGTGGGGAATGCGGGATGCGGGTGGTGAGCTACGGATGTGGGATCCGGGGTGTGGGATGGGTAGCGAGATGCGGGATGCGGGATCCGGATGGGATACGGGAGAACGGGGCGCGCTGAAGTCGGCTTTGGCGGCACCAGTCGATCTTTGGGCGGGCTTCCCGGGGATTGTCGGGGAAGCGGATCGACCGGGCAACGGCGGAGCGGGTTTCGAATGAGGAGAATGACGCCGAGACTACCGATTTCATCCATGCGCCGCCAGTACATTATTCAGACGGAGCAGCTGGGCACAGCAGAGTTTCAAGTCCGTAGCAACGCGAGCTTGGCAGGCGGGACGTGGGCGGCGGCATCCGGTGGCAGTGCGGGCGGCGAGGGGGGCTCCGTGGGGGGACGTTGCGGTGGTCAATGCTCTGCGGCGTTCTGTATTCGGCTAGTTCAAGCGAGCGCTTTGTTTGTCGAATTAAGACCGTCCACGACTTCGATTACTGCGCTGGCCATTGGCGGCTTTTTGGAAGCCGCCTCGGGGTGCCCGATCACTTTGAGGACGGCCGCCTTGAGGTCTGCCCCGCCCTCCGCCGCCTTGCCTTTGGCCTCCCTGCCGCGGTGGACGATTACCGCCTCCGCCACCTTGTTTCGGCTTTTGGGCGGGCGCGCCACTGGTGTGGTGCTGCTCGATGTGGGCGGCATGCCAGTCATGCGGAAAGACGGGCACACTGCGTTTGATAAGCTTTTCAACCTGCCGGAGGAGAGCGACTTCGTCTTCGGAGCAGAAGGAGAGGGCGCGGCCGCTTTCACCGGCACGGGCGGTCCGACCGATGCGGTGCACGTAAGCATCGGATTCCATGGGGAGGTCGAAATTAATCACCAGAGTAATGTTTTTCACATCGATGCCACGGGCGGCCACGTCGGTGGCCACCAAGACACGAACATCGCCGCGCTTATATTGGTCGAGTGTCTTTTGGCGCGCGTTTTGCGATTTATTGCCGTGGAGGGAGTCGGCCTCGATACCAGCGCTGCAAAGTTTCTTGGCGAGATTCTTGGCCCCGTGCTTGGTCCGGCTAAAAATAAGGCTGAGCTCATTGGAAGTAGATGCATCCTGGTGCGCCTTGACGAGGTTGAGCAGCAGATCGGGCTTGTCTGCCTTTTTAACAAAGCAGACGTGCTGGTCGATTTTATCGGCGGTGGTGCCCTGGGGGGCGATGCGAATTTCCTTGGGGTGGTGCAGGAGACTGTTGGCCAGCTCGGTAATTTCCGGGGCCATGGTAGCCGAAAAGAGTAGGGTTTGGCGCTGTTGGGGGATCGCTGCGGCGATCTTGCGGATGTCGCGGATGAAGCCCATGTCGAGCATGCGGTCGGCTTCGTCGAGAATGAAGGTATCGACCTGCGAGATATCGACATGGCCCTGTTGCTTGAGGTCGAGGAGGCGGCCGACGGTCGCGACGAGCACGTCGAGGCCGCCATAGAGGGCCTTAATTTGTGGCTTTTCCGAGACACCACCGAAAACCATGCCGATCTTTAAACCAAGGCCTTCGCCGTAGGTCTTGAAGCTTTCAGTGACTTGCACGGCGAGCTCGCGGGTGGGTGTGAGAATGAGGCAGCGCACACCACGGCGAAACGGTTTACGCGGGTTGCGGGCAAAGCCATCGAGGATGGGCAGGGCGAAGGCGGCGGTTTTACCCGTGCCTGTCTGCGCGCAGGCCAGTAGATCGTGCCCCTCGAGAAGCACGGGGATGGCCTGGGCTTGAATGGGGGATGGTGTGGTGTAGCCCTTGGCAAGCAAGGCGCGTTGGATTGGTTCTGCCAAAGACAGATCCTGAAAGGTGATTTCGGACATAGTGTGTAAGCGCATCGTTTGGGCAGAGACCTTGCCGACGCAGGAGCAATCGATGAGAGTTGTGTGTGCGTTTCCTAAAATCAATCGCTCATCGATACAGACCGAAAACAGGGTGGGTTCGGGCGACAGCCCGAACGGAAAGCAGCGGAGAGCGACAGGAAAACCACGGACTTGCAAGATTCTTTTTTTTATTGGACCTGCGGGATGGAGTGCAATCGGCTTGACTTGACGTGGCAAGTCTCCGGACACTGTCGGTTGGTTTTCTCATTAAACATAAATCCTATTCGTAACTATGGCAGGCGTTGGCAAATTACTGAAACAAGCACAAAAAATGCAGAAGCAAATGGAGGCCATTCAGGCTGAGCTTGCGGAAACCATACTGGAGGTCTCCAGTGGGGGCGGTGCGGTGCAAGTCAAAATCAATGCGCAGGGTGCCTTTCAGTCCTTTAAGCTTGATCCTGAGTTTTTGAAGGAGGACCCCGAGTTTGTTGAGGAAACGCTCCTGGCAGCGGTCCAGGAAGCGGCGGAAAAGGCCAAGGAGACCAGTGAAGCGGCGATGGGATCCGTCACCGGTGGTATGGGCGGTTTCCCGGGCCTCATGTAGTGGCTACGGCTTGACGATTTCGATGACGCCGGCCTACGACGCGCTTCTGCAGCAGCTCAAACGCTTACCCGGGCTCGGTTATCGCTCGGCCGAGCGCGTGGCCATGCATCTGCTTGTAGAGAAAGCGGAGGCGATGGAGGAACTCCTTGCGGCCCTCGGCGACGCTCGTGATGCGGTGAGCCGCTGCGAGTGCTGTGGCAATATGGCAGAGAGTCGGCTTTGCGCGATTTGCGAAGACCCACGGCGCGACGGCGCGACGCTCTGCGTGGTCGAGCATGTGCCGGATTTGATAGCCATTGAACGTTCCAGTGCCTGGAAGGGAGCGTATCATGTATTGCACGGCAAGCTCTCACCAATCCACGGAGTCGGCCCGGAACGGCTTAATCTCGAAACGCTCGAAGCGCGCATCGAAAGCCAGGAGGTGCAGGAACTCGTGCTGGCCCTTTCGAACGATATCGAGGGGCAGGCCACCTGTCACTACATACAGGAGGCCTTGATTGGAGATCGGCCGATAAAGGTCTCGCGCATCGGGTTCGGCCTACCCAGTGGCGGTGGGGTGACGTATGCCGATTCCGTAACACTCCGGAGTGCCCTGGAGAGTCGGCGGGCCTACGAATAGCTATGCTTCGTATCCATCCGGCCGCCTGGACCGCAAGCAGTCGTTTATCGTGACGGCAGCTGGTCCGGGGGTGCAGATTGCTCTGGGGGTGGCGATGATTGGGGTGGGTCGGAGCCTGGAAATCCCACCGGGATCGCTGTTCGGGCCTTTTCTTACGTATTTAATCTGGGTAAGCATTGTTTGGGCAGTATTAAACTGTCTGCCTATTTACCCGATGGATGGTGGGCAGATGCTGGCCACCATCCTTGGGCCGCGCCGACAGCGCCTGGTGCATCTGACCGGAGCGATTGTGGCCGTGGTGATCGGTGTCGCGGGCTATCTGTTTTTAGGAACCCGACTATCCACTGGATTTTGGGTTCACTCGGAAGTCAGGGTCCAGGTTGAGTGCACTAGGCCAGTTTATTTTGTAACCTTAAAGTAACCTTTAATGTCTTGCATGGGGTTTTAAAATAAACAAAAAAACACATCAGGTTTGCCGACCTGATTAAGTTCTAACAAAAATCCACTAAGAAAAATCCACGTTTTATGAACACTGAAACACTCGATACGACCGCAGGCACCGCTGGGCGCCGCATGTTTCCAAAAACTTTCCCTTCCGCCGTCGGCCTGTTGGCAGCGGGGCTTTTGGCGCCGTCGCTGGCGTCGGCCCAGCTGTTTAGCGACGTCCCGGGTCTTTCGACGGCGGGGCAGAACGCGCTTGTCACGCACTTCGACGCACGCGTCGGGGTGTCCGTCAATGGAACCGGCGGGGTGACGGCCTGGGAGGGGCGTGATGGCAACGGGAACGTTGTCGTGACGGCGAATCGTTCTGGGAACAACGGTTTCAATACCGCTAACAACGTTCAGGATGAGTCGGATTCGAACAACAACATCACTCACAACGCCTCAAAGGGCAGCCTGACGTTTACCGAAAACAACGTCTACGAAACGGCTCACCTCTACACTGAGATGGACGGGTTGCTCTCGGGAGGCGCTGTCACTATTTTCTGGAAGGGTTTCTACAGCGGCAGCAACCCGCAGGGCAATGGAACCCTGGGCCGCTATGCGTATAATCTTACAGCTGGTGAAATTGATGAGCTCAACGGTGGCATGAATCACCAGCGCCGCAATGCTGCGGAGAACGTCGGTGGTTTTTTTTCACTTGCAGATGGGACAAGCGGCGAAACCGAACTGGGTGATAGCATTAGTGACCAAAACGATGTCTCCACGGTTTATCGCTCCGTCTACGATATGGGTGCGACAAGCGCCACAGTCGATTTTTTTGGGAATGGAACCGACCTGAACATCTCCAGTCCAGGCAACGGAACTATTTTTGGCTCAACTGCACAGCCGAACCTCTATATTGGGACTTTCAGCTTCCCCGTTTGGTATGATACGGCAAGCAACCAGCCGTCCGCCAGCACAAATGGCGGTTTTTCCTTCATCGGCGAAATGGAGCAGCTCATTATCTTTGAGGGCACGCTCAGCCCTTCAGACATTTCGGCGGTGGAGAGTTATCTCAGCGCCATCCCCGAGCCCGGCTCAGCGGGGCTTTGGATCAGCATCGCCGCGGTGGTTTGGACTGCATTGGGACGTCGTCGTCTGGCAAAATAAGTATGGGTTTATATTCTAAACTTGCAGCGCTCCCTCCTTGCGGGGGGGAGCGTCTTTTTTGTTTACGGGGTCGGCTCCGGCGGCTTGGGCTGGGCGTCCTTTGTCTGGTGCCCGCTCTGGCCGGGGCGGCAGAGTCGATCTTCGCGGGGCTACCGGATCTCTCCGATGCGGCGCGCTCTCAGCTGCTGATCGCCTTCGACGCGCGCACGGGCGTGGCGACGGATGCGGACGGCGGTGTGACGGCCTGGGAGGGCCGGGACGGAGCGGGCAATACCCTGCTCACCGCAGAGCGCCTGGGGCAGGGGCCAGCCGGGAATATCACGCGGGTGGCGGGCGACTCGCGCCTGCGCTTCACAGAGTCGGCCGTTTCGGAGAGCTCCTTTCTTTATGCCGACCTTCAAGAGCTGCCGCAGTTCAGCGGTGGTCGCTTCACGATCTTTTGGCAAGGTTTCTACAGCGGGGCGAACCCGCAGGCAGATGGGACACTCGGGCGCTACGCCTTCAACATCGGGATTCGCGGTCCCGGCGACGACAGCGGTCAGGCTCGGGGGATGAGCCACCAGCGCCGCGACGCGGGCCAGGTGGTGGGGGTGTTTCCCGGCTCGGGCCGCACCTACCGCGGCGAATCCATCGCGGCCTTCAACGACACGCCGACGGTTTGGACGACCGTCTTCGACTACGTAGGGGATCAGCCCTACGGCCAACACTTTTTCTCGGCGGTGTCGGCGGACGGCAGTCGCAGTGAGCTCGGGGTGGCGCAGCCCGACGCGCCGACGGTTGAGTATCAGCGTTACCCAGGGCATCTTTACCTTGGTGCCTGGAACGACGGCGTCAGCTCCTCGGCGGGGAGCGGCGGGTTTTCCTTTATCGGAGAGATGGGTGCTTTACTCATCTTTGAGGGGCTCCTCAGTCCGGCGGACACCGCACGGGTCGAGGCCTGGCTGGCCGGGCGCAGCGCAACGGTGACGGAAGCGGAGCGTCCGGAGCCCGTGGGCCTCTGGGAGTTCAGTGATGGCGCGCAGCCACTCGCCGCCACCCGGGGCGCGGATTTGACGGCTCTGGGCGCGACGCCCCCGCAGGCAGCGGGCGTGACCGACAGTTGGAGTCTGTATCCCTTGAGCGAAACGGGTGTCATCCAGGGCCTTCCCGGCAGCGGCGAGGGGCTACGGGTGGCCAACCCCATCGGTGCCAACGGCGGCGGCGCACGAACGAATCAATACACCCTCGTCTTCGACCTCCTGGCGACGCCCGACCGAATCTGGCGGGCGCTCTTCCGGACGGACGAATCCGCCTTCGACGGAGACATTTACCAGCTCAGTGAGGCGGGCGATCTGCTGGGGACGGCCCGTATCGGCTGGTCCCGCTCGCTCTTTCAGCGGGGGAGTTGGCAGCGCGTGGCCATTACCGTGGATGCCGATGAGGCGGACCGGATCACGGCCTACGTCGATGGCCACCTCGCGGGCATTCAAAGCGCCGGTGGGCGGGATTCCCGCTGGAGTCTGAACCCGCAAAACTTCGATCTCTTTGCCCATCCCGAAGGGCTCAACGGCAGCGTTTACGTGAGCGCGGTGGCCGTCTATGACCGCCCCTTGACGGCCTATGAGGTGGCGCAGCTGGGAGGGCCGGGCGCGCGCTTGTTGGCACCGGCGGTCGAAGGCGTGTTGCCGGTAGCGGCGGCCTCCGGTCCGGTGCCGAGTTCGGCCGTGGCGGGTGAGCCCGTCGAAGTGAGTGCGTCCGCGCTTGCCTTCGAAGCGGCCTCCGTGCAGCTGCAAATTGACTGGGGCGACGGGATGCGGAGCGCCTGGAGTCCAATGCAAGCGCCGGAGACGGCGGTCGATTTCGACCACGTTTATGTCGGTGCCACGGACCACACCATTCGGGCCCGCGCGCGGGACCGCGACGGACGCCTGTCCGGCTGGACGCCGCTCGGGACGATTGCGGTTCGGCACGAGCCGACGCCCCCCAACGCAGGCTTCGTCCGCGCGATTACCTACAACGTGTGGAGTGGTTTCAGCGGCATGGAGACCGTCAATCTCGCCGCCGGGTGGCTGCGGGCGCAAAACCCCGACATCGTATCTTTGCAGGAGCTGCCCGGCATCAGCGAAGACGAGCTGGCCACGCTGGCGTTGGCCTGGGGGCATCCCCATGCCATGAAAAACGGCGGGGTGGGTATCACCTCGCGCTATCCCATCACCGATCGGAAGATCCATGCCGATGGCTACACCCGCCGGGTGGTGCACGGGCGCACCGGCGGCTTCGACGTCTTCGCCTTTCACAAGGTATTTGGCGACTGGCGCGATGTGTTGGCGGATGCCGAGCGTATCCAGCCGATCATCCAAGCCGCGATCGACGACGGGCGCCCGGTCATTGCGCTCGGGGATTTCAACGCCAACAGCCGGGACGACCGCGACTATCTCGACAACCAAGCCCCCTTGATCGCGGCCCTGCCCAGCTTCCGCATCGATGGCGACCGCTTCGTTTACGACATCATGGACCGCTTCTTTGAAGCGGGTCTGGTCGACGCCACGACCACGCCCGCCCCGGAAAACAGCACCTTTCCCTCGCTCATTCGCCCGACCCACCGCCCGGAGGCTTATCGGGATTCGGTTTCCTACCGGATCGACTACGTTCTCGTCGATGCGGCCACGGCTGGCCAGACCGCGATCCATTATCCCAAGGACCCCATCCTGCAGCGCACCTCCGACCACCTACCCGTGATCGGCGACATCCTCCGCGCGGATGCGGTCTTCCCGGCGGACTATCTGTCCTGGAACGAGGATTTTCCCGAGCTTCAGCTGCGTCATCCCCAGTCGGACCCCGACGGCGACGGCATCATCAATCTCTTTGAATACATCCTCGGCGGCGATCCAATGCAGCCCGGCACCGCTCAGGCACCTCGCCTCGCAGGCATAGACAGCGCGGAAGGTTCAGAATTTGTTTTCGTCCGCCGTCAGGCGTCTGCGGCGCACAGCGAGCAACGCATTCAGGTCAGCCGCGACCTCGAAGAATGGAGCGATCACAGCGTGCCGGCGACCGCTTCCGGGCCGTTCACCATCACCGAACTGCCCGACCGGCCCGGTTACGAGGAAGTCTGCTTCGCGGTGCCCGCAGGCTACGAGGCACGGCTCTTCGCGCGCTTGCAAATTTCAGGTTCCTGGCTGAGTGCCGCTTACATCCCGGTTGAATGAACGTCGTCTCATCAAAACGTCGCTACTTTCCCAGAAGTGTCCCGCCGACACCGGTCGCCAGGGCGGGGGTCCAGCCGCTGATGGTATTCCGCGCCAAGGTCCACACCATGGACCCAGCGATGCCTATGGCAGAGGCCTTTTGTCTGCGCGACGGCCGCTTCACCGCAGTCGGCAGCAACGCCGAGATGTTGCTCCAGCACGAAGATGACATGATGGTGATCGACGCCCGCGGGCAGACCATCGTGCCGGGCTTCATTGATGCGCACATGCATCCCGACCCCACCTATCCGGCGGAGTCCCCGCACTGCATCCTCGACCTCGGGCCGGATCAGGTGACGAGTCGCGAGGCCCTGATCGAAGTATTGAGTGCCAAGGCAGCTCAGACGCCACCGGGAGAGTGGATCCGCGGCTTCCGTTACAACGACCGCCTGCTCGGGGGGCACCCCACGCGCGAGCTTCTCGACCGCGTCAGTCGGGAGCATCCCATTCTGTTGACGCACTCCAGCTACCATGTCTTCGCGGTCAACAGCTACGCTCTGGGAAAAGCAGGCATCGCCGCGCCCGAGCGCGACCCCCAGGGCGGGCGTTTTGATCGTGAGCCGGACGGTCATCCCAATGGCGTGCTGCGCGAGCCCGCCTGCCGCGACCGCGTGCTGCGCGGGAACGTGCCCTTCCCGAGTGCTTCCCCGGCCGAGGAATCCGCGGCCTACCGCTGCACCTTCGACCGCTTCGCCGCGCGGGGCATCACCAGTCTGGCCGATGCCGCCTACGAGGTGGGCAAACACGAGCTCTACGAGCGCTTGGCCAAAGACGGCGGTCTCCCCCTGCGGATCAACTGCATGTTTCGGGAGGCGACCCTCGACTCCAAGATCGCCCAGGGCGAAGCGACCGGCGACGGCGACGAATTTCTAAAACTCGGCGCCATGAAAGTTTTTCACGGGAATTCTCTGACGGGGCACACCTGTTGGTTGTCCGAGCCCTACGCAGACCGGGAGGGCTACTTCGGCATGCCCCCCGAGCGCAGTCAGGAGGCACTCGATGCGCTCATCCTGCGCGCGCACCGCGCCGGCTTCCAAATCGCCGTGCATGCCAACGGAGACCGCGAGATCGCCATGGTGGTGGCGGCCTTCGAGGCCGCGCTGGCGGCAGCGCCCCGCGCGAACCACCGCCACCGCATCGAGCACGCCAGCGTGATGACCGCGCTGCTCCTTCGCCGAATTCGGGAACTCGAACTCGTCCTGGCCCCGCATTCCTACCTCTACGAGCACGGCGAAGCGATGGAGCCCTATGGGGAAGCCCGCTACCCGTGGCTGCACCCGAATCGCAAAGCGCTCGATGCCGGCATCGTAGTGGCGGGAAACTCCGACTACCCGATCAGCGCGGCGGACCCGCTCCTGCGCATGAAAAGTTTGACCACCCGGCGCTCGGCGGCCGGCACGGTCTATGGCCCCGACGAGAGTTTGACGAATCAAGAGGCCCTGCGCGCCTTCACACTCGATGCCGCCTATGCGCAGTTTGAGGAGGACCGCAAGGGCTCCATTACGGCGGGCAAGCTGGCTGACTTCGTGGTTCTCTCGGAGGACCCGCTGACCTGTCTGCCCGAGCAACTCGATCAAATCCAGGTGCTGAGCACCTTCGTCGGCGGGCGGCAAGTCCACCCGAAAAAGCCCACCAATCCACACGATTCCTTCAGTTTATGCTCATAAATCCCACACCCTACCGCCTCGCCGTTTTCGACATGGCGGGCACCACGGTCACCGACCGGCACGAAGTCGAGGCCGCCTTCAAAAAGGCCTGCCTTGCTTCAGGGCTGGCCGACGTTTCGGATGCCCGCATCCGTGCCCTGCAAGGCTACTCGAAAAAAGCGGTCTTCCGGCTCCTTTGGAGCGAGCGGCACAAAGACGAGGCCGAGGCCGTCGAATCCGCGGCGACCACTTCCTACGAGTGCTTCAAAGAAGTGCTTGAAGCGCACTATGCGGCGCACCCGGTCACCCCGACCGAGGGGGCCGAGGCCTGCTTTGCCTTTCTTCGGGACCGGGGCATTCAGATCGCGCTAACGACCGGATTTTACCGCCGCGTGACCGACCTCTTGCTCGATCAGTTGGGTTGGTTGGACGGCCTGGATGAGCGCCGCATCGGGACCGGTGAAGACCGCATCATCGACTTCTCGGTGAGCGGCGAGGAAGTGCCCGAAGGGCGGCCCGCGCCCGACATGATTTTTCGCTCCATGGCGGTGCTCGGTGTCGAGGATGCGGCTCAGGTGCTCAACTTCGGCGACACGCCCGTGGATATCCAGTCCGGCCGCAACGCCGCCTGTGGACAGGTCATCGCCCTGACCAACGGGACGCACACCCGCGAGGAGCTGGAAGGGAAGGGGGCGGATGTGCTGCTTCCCACCCTGGCCGATTTCCCCGCGCTCTTTAAAACCTGGGAGTCCGCATGAAGCATGCATCGATCCAACCACCCCGGGCTGCCGCCCGCCTTGCCGTGCTCGGTCTGCTCACCGCCCTCGCGCTCCTGCTGAGCGGTTGCGGGGGCGGGGATGACCGTGAGTCAATCGTTGTCTACACGGCCCTTGAGCCCGATGAATGGCCGCGGATGATTGAGAAATTCAACGAACACCACCCCGACGTCGAGGTCCGGGTGCTGCGCGACTCGACTGAGATCATCGCCTCCCGCTTTCTCAACGAGCGGAACAATCCTCAGGCCGATGTCATCTGGGGCCTGGCGCTCTCCCGGGTGGCTTTCTTCAAATCCGAGGGGCTGTTGGCACCACTCGGTGGGGTCGATACCAGCCACCTGCGGGCGCGCTTTTTGGACCCCGAGGCGACGCCCTACTGGGCGGGCCTGAGCGTGTGGATGAGCGCGATCATCGTCAACGCCATCGAGCTCGAAGGGCAGGGTCTGGCGATGCCGCATTCCATGGCCGATCTGATTCGCCCCGAATACAAGGGCAAAATCGCCATGCCGGATCCCAACTCCTCGGGCACTGGCTACATGTTTGTCAATGCCATCCTCCAGCAAATGGGCGAGGCGGACGGGTGGGCCCATCTGGAGGCGCTCGATCGGAACATCCTGCGCTACACCCACTCCGGTGCCCGGCCCACCAGCATGGCGGCGCGGGGCGAAGTGCCGATCGGGCTTTCCTTCGGTGCCTGGGGCTTCCGGCACGTCGCGGCCGGGGACCCGGTGAAAGTCATCTTCCCCGCCGAGGGCTCCGGCTGGGATATGAACTCGGTCGCCCTCGTGCAAAAGGATACTATTCAGCCCGGTGCGAGGAAGTTTCTTGAATGGACGCTCACGCAGGAGGCCATGGAGCACTACGCGAAGACCTATCCCGTGGTGGCCGACCAGCGCGTGACCGAGATTCCCAACGGCTACCCCGAGGATCCCGAAGCGCAAATGATCGAAAACGACTTCACCTGGCTGGGCGCAAACAAAGACCGGATCCTCGACACCTTTCGAACACGCCTGTCCGCCGACTAGTTCCGCACCGCATGAAACTGGAATCCGGCAGCGACGGCATCACTCTAGCGGAGGTCTCCAAGTCCTTCGGGTCGACGCGTGTTTTGGAGGATCTGGACCTGGTTTTTCCGAAGGGCGATTTCTGCACCCTGCTCGGGCCCTCCGGTTGCGGGAAGACGACGCTGCTGCGCCTCATCGCCGGTCTCGAAAATCTGGATACGGGGCGGATCGCGTTTTTTGGCCGCGACGTCAGTCGGCTACCGGTGGCCCAGCGCAACTGCTCCATCCTTTTCCAGTCCTACGCGCTCTTCCCCAATCTAACGGTGGCGGCCAACGTCGGCTACGGCCTGCGGGCACGAGGCGTCCCGCGGGCCGAAGCGCATAAAAAAGTGGGCGACCTGCTTGCGCTGGTGGGGCTGGGTGGCTACGAGCAGCGCTTGCCGGCGCAGCTCTCGGGCGGTCAACAGCAACGGGTGGCCCTGGCCCGGGCGCTGGCTGTGGAGCCCGAGGTGCTGCTCCTCGACGAGCCCTTTTCCGCCCTCGACGCCCAGGTCCGGCTCCACCTGCGCACAGAAGTTCGACGGCTGCAAAAGCGCCTCGGCGTGACCACCGTGATGGTGACCCACGATCAGGATGAAGCGCTCTCGGTCTCCGACCGGATTTTTCTGCTGCTCGACGGCCGGGTGCGCCAAAGCGGCAGCCCGCAGGAAATCTACGAGCACCCCGTCGATGCCTTTGCCGCCGACTTTATCGGCACGGCTAACTGGCTGCGCGGCTGGCACCCTTGCGCGGACGGGCGCTTCACCAAGGGCGACCACTCGCTACGGGTGGCAACTCCGGAGGCCGTCCCTGAAGGCCCTGTGGCGCTGATGGTCCGGCCCGAGTCCTTTCGAATCGTGAAGGCAGGCGAGGAAAGCGGGGAGGGGCTACCCGCCCAAATAGAATTGATCGAATACCGCGGCGCAACCGAGCGGGTGGTGGCCCGAATCGACGGTGCCGACGCGGATGACGGCGACGGCGGTGAGGTGCAGATCGACCGGGCGCAGTCCGATGAAGTCATTGCCGTGGGCGACCGCGTGCGCCTGATTCCCGACCCCGCGAGCATCCGTATTTTTTCCGAGCAAAGATGAGCGAGCGTGGACAGAGAGGGTTGTTGTGGGACCGCGGCGAGCGTATCGAGGCCAGCGTGCTGTGGGTGCTCTTCGCGTTCATGGGCATTTTCCTGCTCCTGCCGCTCTTCGTCCTGCTCCTGCAGGGGTTCTTCAGTCCGCAGGATGGTGCCTGGACGGGGTTTTCGCAGCATGTGCAAATGCTCTCGGATCCCCGCATGCTGGGGATTTTGCTCAACTCGTTGGGAGTGGCGCTCGTCTCGGCCCTGCTTTCAACCAGCGCGGCCTTTTTGTTCGCCTATGGACTCGGGCGCACGCAGATGGCGGGGATTCGGTTCTTTCGCTACATCGCCATGCTTCCGCTCTACGCGCCGACCATGCTGTTCGGCATCTCCGTGATTGTTCTCTTCGGCTCGCAGGGGCTCCTGAGCAGCGGGGTGCTGCCGGGCCTGCCCACTTTCGATGCGCCGACCCACGGGCCGGTGGGGATCATTGCCGCCCTATCGCTCTTTTGCCTGCCGCCCGCGCTGATCATTCTCACGAGTGCCATGCGCCAGTCCGACGCCCGCCTCTACGAGGCCTCCGAGAGCCTGGGTGCCGGGCCCGTGCGCACCTTTTTCGCTGTGACCCTGCCGACTTTGAAATTCGGTTTGATCAGCGCGTTCTCGTTGACCTTCATTTTGGCCTTCACCGATGTGGGCATTCCGCTGCTCCTGCCCTCGCGTGATTTCACGCTGCTCTCGGTCGAGATCTACCAGCAGGTGGTCAATCGCAACAACAACGCCATGGGGGCGACCATCGCGCTGGTCCTGCTCATGCCCGCCTTTCTCGCCTTCGGTGCGGACCAGTTGGCCAAGCGGCGGCAGCACGCCGCGCTCTCGGCCAAGGCCGTGCCCTACCGCGCCAAGCCCAACCCGCTCCGCGACCGCTTGTATTTCATCTTCTGCGCCGGCCTCTCCACCCTTCTCATCGTCTTCATTCTGACCCCCGCCTTCGTCGTCTTTGTCGATACCTGGCCCGCCTCGCTCTTCAACCGCGAGCAGCTCGCGGCCTTTCGCGGGGTCGAGCCCTCGGAGGTCAAAATGTTCAGCCTGCGGCACTTTTCGGCAGGGGGCACCGGGCAGGCCGGATCGCCTTATCAGACCAGCCTGTGGATGGCTCTGGGCACCTCCCTGATCGGCACGGTGCTGGTCTTCTGCACCGCCTGGGTGGTGGAGCGCTCCCAGCGGCTGCCGCAAATGAGGCGCGGGCTGCAACTACTCGCGACCCTGCCACCGGCCGTGCCGGGTCTCATCCTCGGCTTGGGCTACCTGCTCTTTTTTGTCCAACGGGAGGTGTTCGGCCTGCCCAACCCCTTGCATGCCTTGCACGGCACGCTGCTGCTTTTGATCCTGTGCAATCTGGTCCATTATTTCGGGATCGGCTATCTCACCGTGACCACGGCCCTGCGCCAGATTGATCGGGAGTTTGAAACCGTCTCGCGGGCCCTGGGGGCATCGCGCGGCACGCTCATCCGCCGGGTCATTCTCCCCGTGCTTGCACCCACCCTGGCGGAGGTCGCGCTCTTCTTTTTTGTCAGCACGATGGCCGGGGTCTCCGCCATGCTCTTTCTGCGGACCCCCGAGTTCACCCCGGCCACGGTCGCCATCATCAGCCTGGAGCACGAGGGCCAAACCCAGGCCGCGGCTGTTTTTGCCCTGCTCATCGTGCTGACGAATATCGCCGCCCGTCTGCTCTACGATCTGGTCGTGCGGGCGACCGCTGCGCTCCGCCTGCAGTCGCGCGAGGGCGTCCCTGCGCCCGCCTGAACTCTTTCAACTCAAGGCAATCCGAACCCGAAACCAGGTTAAAACCATGAAAGAACCACAAAAAAACCGCCGCGCTATCTTGCTGAAAAGCGCGCGTTTCGCTCTGCTCGGCCTCGGCTCCCTCGCTCTGTCTGTATCCCCGCTGCAGGCGGCGCTCTTTGATGATGTGCCGGGTCTCTCGCAAGCGGGCCGCGATGCGCTGCGCATTCACTTCGATGCGGGCGTGGGTGTGTCACTTGACGGGAACGGCGGGGTAACGGCTTGGGAGGGCCGCGACGGCAGCGGGAATCCGGTTTACACCGCGCAGGCCCAAGGCAGCGGCCCCTCGACCAATATCAGTGTAAACGCGGCAGGCGATGCGCTCGTCTTCACCGAATCGCAGGTCGCCGACACCCGCTTTCTTTACACGGACCTGTATGCTATTGACGACAAATTGATCTCCAGTGGCGAGGTCACCGTCTTTTGGCTCGGGTCCTACAGCGCAGGCACCCCACAGGGCGATGGCACCCTTGGGCGCTATGCCTACAACATCGGGATCCGCGGTCCCGGCGTCTCCGGGCAAGCCCGTGGGATGAGCCACCAGCGGCGCGATGCCGGCCAGGTCGTGGCGGTCTTTCCCGGGTCGGGTGTGACCTATCGGGGGGATTCCATTCTCACCCGCAACGATACGCCGACGGTTTGGCGCACGGATTACGACTACGTGGGCGGGAGCCCCTTTGGCACGCATGCCTTCTTTGCGACAGACGACGAGGGCACGCGCACCGATCTGGGTATGGCACCCCTGACGGCCACAACGATCGAGTTTACCAGCTTCGATCCGCACCTCTACATCGGCGCATGGAATGACGGGGTGGTTAGCTCGTCGGGCTCTGGAGGCTTCACCTTTATCGGAGAAATGTCGCAGCTCCTGATCTTCGAGGGCGATCTCGACCCCGCCGATATTGACGCGATTGAGGCTTGGTTAGTGAGTCAGGCCGAGCAGGTGGAGGCACCGCTAACCGACTTTGCCTGGACTGGATCGGTGGACGATCAGTGGGATGCCACGAGCTTGAATTGGACGGAGCAGGCCAGCGCGGCCGCTTGGGGGAGTGATGGGCAGGGCCAGCAGGCCATCTTTGGCGCGGTGGCCGAGCGAAACCCCTCCATCGCGGGCAACATCACGGCGGAGGCGCTGCGCTTCGACGCGGCGGGCTATACCGTGGACGGCCCGGGAACACTGGCACTCGCTGGCGAGAGAACTGTGGACACCATCGCCGATGCCACCATCGCCGCCGAGCTAGTGGGCAACTCCGGTCTCACAAAAAACGGTGACGGCCAGCTAACACTCACCGGGGCCAACAGCTACACCGAAAGCACGGTCATCAACGCGGGCGAGCTTCTTTACACCGGATCCGGTTCGAGCAGCGGAGCGGGGACCCTGATCCTGGCACCGCTGGCCGACCAACGGGCGGGACTCGTCGTCGATACCAGCGAGTCGCTCAGTTTTGGCGGTGCCTCCCTGATCGGGGCAGGCGAAAATGCCGCCGGGTTCATTCGACTGGTCAACGGCACACTCACCACCAACGGACCGACCAGTCGAAGTTTCCTGGAGATCGGTGGTGGGATTCCGGGTAACGGGTCCTATGGTGCCTTTTTAGTCGAGGGCGGACGTTATGTGTCCGATCTCGGGGATACCACCTCAGGCGTGCGTGTCGGCAACGACGGGCTCGGCTACCTCCGCCAGACCGGCGGCGAAATCTTCAGCGCTGGATTTTTTGGGATCGGCGGCTTCGGGGAAAGCAGCGGTGAGGGCGTGGTGGACCTGCTGGGAGGGGAGCTCGAAATTGCTCCCGAGCTTCGTCTCCAAATCGGATTCCGCGCGGGGGCCGTGGGCACACTGAACCTCGGCACGCAGGCCGGGGGTAACGCCACGATCCGCCACCTGAATGAGGGTGGCTTCGCGGTGGCGGGAAATTCCGCGACGGATCGCGCCACCCTCAACCTGAACAGTGGACGCCTCATTTTGGGCGGACCCCTTTTCCGCGCCGGCAGCACAGCTGGTTCGGTCGTCAATTTCAATGGCGGCACCCTCGTGGCTGGATTGGATGCTGTTCAACTAACCGATGACAGCCTCCCGGTAATTCGCCTCTACGCCGGCGGACTGACGGTCGATACGGCTGGGCTGACGGCCACCTTGGGGGATGATTTGACCACGCCCGCAGGCGAGGGGATTTACCCCAGCGGCGGGACGATTGCCGTCGCCGACGGCGGCTCGGGCTACCTCGGCGCACCGCTGGTCACCGTGACCAGCAGCGGTCTCGGGAATGCGGCCACCGCGACGGCTGAGATGGTCGACGGGCGCATCAACGCCATCGTGATGACCGCTCCGGGGCAGGAATTCAGCGACGGCGACATCGTGACCTTCAGCTTTCGCGGCGGTGGTCCCGAAGTGTCGGCGCCGGACTTTAATTACACACTAACCAGCGCTGACCTCGCGCCGAACGACCAGGGCGGGCTCACCGTCGATGGGGGGGGCCGCCTGGTGCTTTCCGGCAATGCCGATTATGCCGGACCCACGCAAGTGCTCTCGGGGACCCTGCAAAGCGACGCGCTTCTGGGTGCCACCACCGTGACGGTGGCGGCGGCCGGCGAGTTGACCGGTGCTTTTGACACGTACGGCGATGTCGTGATCGAGGGTGCACTCGCTCCGGGGAATGGAGTCGGTCTCGGCCGTGGCCTCGGCGACCTAGAGTTTCGCCCCGGTTCCCACTACGAATTTCAGATCAGAGATTGGCTTGGTTTTGCCGGCGTTGGTTTCGACTCGACCGAATTTGACGCCACCGTGATCACCGCGACGTCGGCCGAACCGTTGACTATTGTGGTGGCGCCCGTCGGCCTCTCCAACTTTAGCGAGAGCAATCGTGATTTCGTGCTGGTGGATTCTTTCGAAGTCTCGGGCTTGGCGGCCGACAACTGGACGGTTGATGCCAGTCAGTTCTCCGGCACCGGAACGTGGGCGTTGGCCGCTGAGGATGGACGCTTGATCCTGCGATACACGGCGGGCGCTGGCACGGCCTATTCCAACTGGGCCGCATCCTTTTCGGAATTGACGGACACTGCGCCCGGCGCCGATCCGGACGGTGACGGCCTCTCCAATCTGCTGGAATTTGTCTTCCGTCGCGACCCCACGCAGCCGAGCGACAGTGCGCTGACCGAGGCGACGCTCAACGAAGCCGGTGCCTTTGTCTTCACCTTCGTGCGCCGCAGCGATTCGAGTGCGTCAACGACGCAGATCTTCGAATATGGAAGCGACCTTGCGAGCTGGACCTCCTTGCCCATCCCCGCCGCCAGCGAGGGAGCAGTGGTCATCGAGTCCGGCGTGCCAGAATCCGGAGCAGAGACGGTGCAAATCACCATCCCTGCTCAGGACCCACCTCAAACCCGCATGTTCGGTCGCCTCCGCGTCGAATTCACCAACTAAACTATGGATAATCCCTACCTTCTCCTCACCCCCGGACCACTCTCCACTTCGCCCACTGTGCGCGACGCCATGCTGCGCGACTGGTGCACCTGGGACGATGATTACAACCTCGGCGTCGTCACCCCGATTCGCGAAAAGCTGGTCGCCCTGGCCAGCGCGGAGCGGCCGGAGGACTACACCTGCGTTCTCATGCAGGGAAGCGGCAGTTTCGCCGTCGAGTCGATGATTGGATCGGTCGTGCCACCAGGCGGACGTTTGCTCGTGCTCGCGAATGGCGAATACGGCAACCGCCTGGCCCGCATCGCCCGAATGGCGGGGATCGATACAACGGTCCACGACAGCGGCGAGTTGGTCCCGCCGGATCTCGGCTTGCTCGAGCAACGCCTGACTGACGAGCCGGACCTCTCGCACGTCGTTTGCGTGCACAACGAAACCACCACCGGAATGCTCAACCCCCTCGCCGGGATCGCCCGGATTGTCAAAGCGCAGCAGCGTATCTTCATGGTCGATTCGATGAGCGCCTTTGGGGGCATCCCCCTCGATATGGCCGCGCTGGAGATCGACTTTCTCGTCTCCTCGGCCAACAAGTGTATTCAGGGCGTGCCCGGTTTCGGATTCGTTCTGGCCAAGCGCTCCGAATTGGCCGCGTGCGCGGGCTATGCCCGCTCGCATTCGCTCGATCTTTACGACCAATGGAAGGTCATGGAGGCGGGTAAGGGTAAGTGGCGATTCACCTCGCCCACGCACACCGTGCGGGCCTTTTTGCAAGCCTTGAAGGAACTCGACGAAGAGGGCGGGGTGGCAGCGAGACACGCCCGCTATGTGGAAAACCAGCGCCGTCTCGTTGCCGGGATGGAGTCGCTGGGCTACCGCTGCCTGCTGCCAAAAGCCCTGCACAGCCCCATCATTACCGGCTTTTACGAGCCCGAGGGTGCCTTTGCCTTCAAGCCCTTTTACGACGCGCTCAAGCAACGGGGTTTTGTCATTTACCCCGGAAAAGTCACCCAGATCGCCTCTTTCCGTATCGGTACCATTGGCCATGTTTTCCCCGAAGACATTGACCGCCTGCTGGATGCCATCGCCGACTGTGGGAGTCATTCCCAGGGTGGGTGAAGGCGGGTTGATTGACATGAACGCTTTATCAACTATAACGGTTTGTCTTCTTGACGAAGGGTGGGTAATCACTTGGATAAGCAAATGTTTCAAAAAACACCTACCCAGCAGGAAATTGCGGAAAAGCTCGGCGTTTCTCCGACCACCCTTTCGTTGACATTGAAGGACCCGGATACGACGCGGGTTTCGGAGTCGCGCCGCAGGCAAATATTGGATTTTGTCCGAGAACACGCGCCCCGGCTTTACCCGACGAAAATCCGCTGTCGTATCAGCCTCTGCCTGCCCGAGATAGGGACCTATGCGGGTCCCGTCTATGGTGCCATCGTCGAGGGTGTGCAAAAAGCCTGTCGCGAGCGCGATTGGAGAGTCGATATCCGCATGGGAGCGGGCGGTCAGAGCCGGGAAGAGATTTTGGGGGATTCACCGCCGGACGGTGTCATCGCGATTGTCGGTCGTTCACCGTTTGAGCCGCTGCAGGAGTTGTCGGAGTTCGTCCCGGTCATCCTCCTAAACGGTCGCGCCGGAGGCGAGGTCTGCGACACCCTCGATCTGGATAACGGCAGCGGCGTGCGGCAGCTTTTGAATGTGCTCCACCGTGAGGGGCATCGCCGTATCGCTTTTCTCTTCGACCACGAAACCGGAGAGGAATACCGGCACCACCTGCGCGACCGCGCTGAGACTTTCTTTGGGGCTTTGCTTCTCCAGGGTGTGCCTTTCTCAAACGAGGACTTCATCAATGTGCGCGATTTGAGTGCTGCCCAAGCCGCGCCAGCCTACGACGCCGCTTTGGCAAAGTTGCTGGCTCGGGAAGACCGGCCGACCGCCGTATTCTGCTTCAACGACTACTGTGCGGCCAATTTTATCAATGCGGTGCAGCGCGCCGGTCTGCGGGTGCCTGAAGACTTCAGTGTGACGGGTTACGACGACCACTCGCTCTCGCGGCAAACCGATCCCCAGATCACCACGGTTCGCCATGATCGTGAGCAAATGGGGGTCGAAGCGGTGGAAGCGCTGGCCCATCGCATCGCCCGCCCCGATTCGCCTCGCTTGATTCTTTCCCAGCCCGCGCAGCTTGTCCTCCGTGGTTCTCACGGAGCTCGGGCAGAAGTAGCGTTTAGCGACGTTTCGGCTGCGGGATCATCGAGGTAGCTTTCAATCTACTGGCTGGCCATCCTAGAAACGCCTTGACTAAACGTGCCATATGACGCAATATTACACCATGAAAACTGCAAAAATATTTGCCAACGGCCGAAGCCGCGCGGTGCGAATCCCCGGCGAATGGCTGAGAGGAGCCGACGAGGTGGAAATGCGCCGGGAAGGCGACTTAATTATATTGGCACCGATGCGACTCAGCCTCGGCGAGCTAGCGCAGGCCTATGCGAAAGAACCTGTCTTCCTCGAGCGCAAGGTTCAGACGACGACAGCACCGAAGCACCTTTGACCATGATTCTCCTGGATACGTCCGCCGCTATTTTGCTGCTTCGGGGCGCAACACCACCCGCTCCTATAATTGATGAAAGGGCTGGCATTTCATCGGTGGTTGAGATGGAATTATGGATTGGAGTTTATCACGGCGGCGGAAGAAAAGAGAGACTGAGGGTCGAGTCGTTCTTAAATAACACGCAAATCTTTGATTTCAACCGCCAAGCGGCTCTGCAAAGCGCCAAGATTATCGCAGAGCTTTGGAAGATTGGGAAACCCATTGGAGATTTTGACTCTCAGATCGCCGGACATGCCTTGCATCTGAAAATACCCTTGGTTAGCGACAATATTCGACATTTCGAGCGGGTACCCGGCTTGGAGTTAATCCCGTGGGAATAAGTTTGAAAACTTCTGTACGATTGGAAGCAGAAGGGATTCAATCATAGTTTACAGCCCCCCTGCGGGGATTCTCCCTTTTCCCTTCCCACTCATTATTCTCAACGCGGAAGCTTCCCACTCCGACGGGATCCCAGAGACTTGGATCAATTGGTCACTTTTCAATTCGCAGCATGGTTCGTTGGCTCCGTCTCGACCTGCCAGTTGAGCAAGGCGCGCTTCGTTTTGCTGAATTCGATGCCAATGAGGTGGATGGGCTCGCCTTTTCCGCGGTAGGGGGCGGCGTAGTCCTTTTCCTTGATCTGCCGCAGCGCAGAGCCGTCCGCCTGGTCGCCGACGAGTTTGAACTCGAAAATATAAACCTGCCCCTGAAAGCGCATCATCATGTCGAGTCGACCGGGATTGCTGGAGGCCTCGACAGTGATCTCCAAGCCGAGCGAGGCGAAGAAAGCGTAAAAGACGCTGGCGTAGTAGCCCTCATATTGGGCGATGGGGTTGTTGGTGAACCACTCGTTGGGCAGGCTGGCGTAGAAGGCCTTCATGTGCGCGCCCATCCCTTCGAGATCGTTGGCCAGGAGGCAGTCGCCGAGGCGGGATTGGAAGTGTAGGCTCTCGTTCGGCTTCGGCGTCCAATCGCGAAGCAGACTGTCGTTGAGACTTTGCTGCACCTCCCGGTTGGGGTAGCGCAGGCGGTAAAGGTATTTACCGAAGCGATTGACTTCCTCAGCGATGGTCAAATAGCCCGCCTGAAACATGAGTGCCTCGGTCGGGATGTTGCCGACATCGAAGGTGCCGAGCAGGGCGGCATCGGTTTGCAGGTGACTGAGCTCAGGCAGAAACACCTGGCGTTGGGAGAGTAGTTTGATTAGAAAGGTCGGCGTGCCGGTTTCATACCAGTAGGGGCGGAACTCGCGTTTATTGAAGAGCAACAGCAGGTCGAAGGGATTGTAAACCGCCTGGCCAGTCCAGTTGTAGCCGTTGTACCATTCGCGGATCTGCTCGCGGTCGAGATCGCCGACAGCGAGTTCGGGGGCAAAGACCGAATCGATGTCCGCATCGGTGTAACCGCAGAGGGCACTATACTCACGGTCCACCGTAATATCGTTGAGGTTGTTCAGCCCCGAAAACAAACTGACCTTGGAAAACTTGCTGACCCCGGTGAGGAAAACGAACTTGAGGTGCGGGTCGGCATCCTTGAGCACGGAGTAGAGATCCTTCAGACCCTCACGCATGACAGTGGCCCGCTCCGCATCCTCGATGTTGTCGAGGATGGGCTTGTCGTATTCGTCGATAAGGACGACGACTTGCTGGCCGCTGAGGCCGGCCGCCTCGCGGATCAAAGCCGAAAAGGTCCCCGACAAATCATCTTCGATCCAGGCATCTAGCCCGAGACGCTCTTTGTTTTGAAGCAGATGGTCCTTCAGGCGCTTGTTTAAATCCTCTTTGGTTTTGAGCACCCCCGAGCCGAAGCTGATACGAATGACCGGATACTGGACCGACCAATCCCAGCGCTCCTCGGCGTAGAGGCCGTCGAAGAGCGGCTGGTTGGCCTCGAAGAGTTCCTTCAGCGTATCCAGAAAGAGGCTTTTACCGAAGCGGCGGGGGCGGGAGAGGAAGTAGTATTTGCCTTGGTCGATCAAGCGCAGGGCAAACTCCGACTTATCCACGTAGTAGTAACCCTCTTCGCGGATTTCACGGAGATTTTGAATGCCGATGGGCAACTTTTTACGCGGTGGACTCATTTTGATCAGATCATGGCTATGCGTCCCGGGAAGTCAATTCAAGCAATGGAGCTGCCCGGACGCGCCGGGGGTCGCGGTTTTTGACCCGCAGAAGCGCCACTTCAGGCGCACCGTTCCCTTCCTCTATCCCATTTCGTAGGCGCTTGTTAAAATAGTTCTTTTTGGGACGGCGATAGGGGCGGTTTTTCCACAACCGCTGTCGCTAGAGGGGCCCTGGCGGGCAAGGAGGGGAGGATGAAATTTATGGATTGAGTGCCACCCGACCTAGAGCCTCGCATCAAAGGTTTTGGCTGATGGGTATTCAAGGATTCTGCGATCGGCTGTCAGCAGGGTAAACCCTTCAAGGCGAGCAGTGGCGACGAGTAATCGGTCGGCTGGGTCGGGATGGAAGTTGCCGGGGAGGTGGTAGGCAGCAACGGCGATCCTGTGATCCATGTCGAACTTTTTGAAGCGAAATCGGCGGAGCGAATCTTCAAACCATTTATCGACAGACATCGGAAGTGTCAGCCGACCCTTAAAAGAAAGTTGGGCGAGCTCCAAGGCGCTGACCGAGGAAAGCATACAAAGTGACGTTGGCTCGCGAATGAGACTTAAGGTCTTTTCACCGAGTTGAGTGGGATCGGCACGAAACCAAATGAGTACGTGTGTATCGAGCAAGTAAGCCATTCTTTACTCGGCGAGCGTTTCCCACTCACTCGTCAAATCAGAGTATACGATGTCTCCAGTGAATGAAACAGAGTCCACACAGTCTCCGGGCTCACGGAAACCAGGCGTCGAAGGGGTAACCGGCAAAACCCGGGCGAGCGGCACCCCTCGTTTGGTTACCAATAATTCTTCGCCACTATCTGCAACTTCGTTCAAGAGCTGAACACAGTGGGTTTTGAATTCAGAAACGAGCTTGGCTTTCATAATCCAAAAATGACCATAATTTATGGTCAAGTCAAGGAGTTTCCATTGAATCGGAAATATAGAGGATACCAATGGGATAGAAATAGAATAAAACGTGACGCGACGGAACCACAGAAGGCGCAGAAATCACAGAAAACACGCCTCAAACCGTCTCGACCTGCCAGCTGAGCAAGGCGCGCTTCGTTTTGCTGAATTCGATGCCAATGAGGTGGATGGGCTCGCCTTTTCCGCGGTAGGGGGCGGCGTAGTCCTTTTCCTTGATCTGCCGCAGCGCGGAGCCGTCCGCCTGGTCGCCGACGAGTTTGAACTCGAAAATGTAAACCTGCCCCTGAAAGCGCATCACCATGTCAAGTCGACCGGGATTGCTGGAGGCCTCGACAGTGATCTCCAGCCCGAGCGAGGCGAAGAAAGCGTAAAAGACGGCGTAGTAGCCCTCATATTGGGCGATGGGGTTGTTGGTGAAACCACTCGTTGGGCAGGCTGCGAAGCCTCTCGTGCGCGCGCCCATCCCTTCGAGATCGATCGTTGGCCAGGAGGCAGTCGCCGAGGCGGGATTGGAAGTGTAGGTCTCGTTCGGCTTCGGCGTCCAATCGCGAAGCAGACTGTCGTTGAGACTGCTGCACCTCCCGGTTGGGGGTAGCGCAGGCGGTAAAGAATTTCGAAGGATTAACCCTGCTCGTCGATGGTCAAATACCCTGCCTGAAACATAAGTGCCTCGTCGATACCGACATCCAGGTGCCGAGCAGGGCGGCATCCGGTTTGCAGGTGACTGAGCTCAGGCAGGAAACACCTGGCGCTGGGAGTAGCTTGATTAGAAAGGTCGGCGTGCCGGTTTCATACCAGTAGGGGCGGAAGGTGCGTTCGGAGAAGAGCAACAAGAGGTCGAAAGGATTGTAAACCGCCTGGCCGGTCCAGTTGTAGCCGTTGTACCATTCGCGGATCTGCTCGCGGTCGAGATCGCCGACGGCGAGTTCGGGGGCAAAGACCGAATCGATGTCGGCATCGGTGTAACCGCAGAGGGCGCTGTATTCGGGCAGGAGTCCGTTTTCAGACCGGAAAAACAAGAGAACTTGCCCAGCCCGGTGAAAAGGAAGAACTTGAGGTGCGGGTCGGCATCCTTGAGCACGGAGTACAGATCCTTCAGACCCTCACGCATGACGGTGGCCCGTTCCGCATCCTCGATGTTGTCGAGGATGGGCTTGTCGTATTCGTCGATTAGAACAACGACTTGCTGGCCGCATTTTCGAGTTGTGGCCGCAATCAGGTCAGCAAAACGGCCGCATATATCGGACGATTGCGTTTCAAGGTTCCACTTTTCTTCGTGCAGGCGCAGGGTCCGATGCAGGGTCGTGTGAAGATCCTCTTTGGTTTTGAGCACCCCCGAGCCGAAGCTGATACGAATGACCGGATACTGGACCGACCAATCCCAGGCTCCCTCGGCGTAGAGGCCGTCGAAGAGCGGCTGGTTGGCTCGAAGTTCCTTCAGCGTATCCAGAAAGAGGCTTTTACCGAAGCGGGGGGGGCGGGAGAGGAAGTAGTATTTGCCTTGGTCGATCAAGCGCAGGGCAAACTCCGACTTATCCACGTAGTAGTAACCCTCTTCGCGGATTTCACGGAGATTTTGAATGCCGATGGGCAATTTTTTACGCGATGGATTCATCTAGATCTGATCATGGCTATGCCAAGCGAGAAGTCAATCCAAGCCATGGAGCTGCCAGGAAGCGCCTTTATCCTATGGCAGAGCCATTGAGATTGACTTGATCGTTCGTGCCAAGCAGGCTCCGTTTATGAACTTTTATGGTATCCTGGCTGGTCTGATTCTCTTTAGTTTATCCACTTTGTTTGCGGATGATGGAAGCGTTCCCGATACTTCGAGAGGTCCCGTTGTGTCGGGAGAACTGCCAACGGTTGAAGCGCTTTGGGCCGGCTACTTGGACTCGAATGGAGGGCGTCGAAATATTGAAGCGGTGCAGTCGATTCAGGTTGAGGGCCACATCCGTTTGCCGGGTGAGGCCCCGGCGGAGAGCTCCGCCTTTCGCGTCATACGCAAACGGCCCGGATTACTGCGTCAGCATATTACCTTCCCCAATGAGGTGGTTCGGCAGGTTCTAGTCAACGATCGCGGTGCGTGGGCCAAACTTATTTTTTCGAATGGTGAGGAACGCAGCCAAGAGGTGAGCGAACGCGAGCAGGCAAGCCTGCGCCAGGCAGTCCGTATGGAGTCACCTTTTTTGCAGACGGAGGCCTGAGTTAGTATATGTGCATCAATATGTTACAAACTCCAAGACTGTCGCCCTTTTGACGAAACAAAAAAGGCCATAACTAGATGACTATCCATACTGGCCTCTGACTTCTGTCTTCTGACTCATCCTTTTAGGTTTATGGGTGTCATGGCGCAACCGGGAATGAATACCGGCGAGGCTGCGAAGCCGGAGAGTAGCCTCGCCCGTTTAGGCGGGGAGATATGGGTTCAAATCCAACTGGCACCCTCTTTTTTCGAGAGCATCGCAGGCAAATTTCATTCTGGATAGATTGTTTCTTCGGTTGGGAGATCATGTCGTTAATTGCTCATTCCGGATGGAAGCTTGTGTGGGTATCCTCTGGCTTTATTTATCAGGGTAGAATCGCGTCGAGCGCCCGTTTGGTGTTTGCGATCAGCACTTCAGGATGGTGTTTATAGAAAGGCACTGGCGGAATCATTTCGGGTGCGACCCAGCCTTCGTAGTCAACTGCCTTGAGAGCTTCGACCACGGCGGGCCAATTGACATCACCGGAGAGGAGGTCGCAAAAACCGTCGACCGTGCCCACCGCGCGACGGTAGTCTTTGAAATGAACACGATGGACGCGTTTGCCCAATATCGGAATCCAATGCTCGGGATAACCAGTGGCGAGTGCATTGCCGACGTCGAAATAGACCGCTACGTTGGGACTGTCGAATTGGTCAACGAACTGCTTCATCTCCAGAGGGCTAAGAAGGAATTTGTTCCAGACGTTTTCCACGCAAATGGTTACACCCGCTGCTTCGGCGGCGGGCACGGCCGCTTGTATTAATTCGCTGCCGCGCTCCCAGGCGTTGGCGTAGGGGACGACCTCGCAGTCGGGAATGAAATCGGCACCGACGGTGGCCGGCACGACAAGGATGGCCTCGATGCCGAGCACCTTCGCACAATGGATTTGCCGATTGAGAATGGCGGCCGCTTTCTCCCGGACCGAAGGGTTTTCGCTGGCTCCATTGGCACCCCAGTAAAGACCAGTGGCGAGGCCGCTGAGTTCCAGTCCGTGCCTTGCGGCGAGGGCTTTGACCTGCCTGAGTTCATCGTCCGTGCTATCCATCCCGATCGGACCGTCCTCGGTGAGGTCCGGCTCGATGGCTTGGAAGCCGTGTTTGGCGGCAAGTTCGAATTTTTCTTCCAAGGTCCATGGACCGCAGAATGACCAGATGCTAATGGATTGTTTCATGAATGATGGCGGATGAGTGATGAATGATGGCGGATGACGGAGGTCTGTTGGCGATGTCTAAACAATGATTGAGGAGGACGAACTCCCTAGAGTTTTACGCTCACTCCGCTCTGAGCGGATTTAAGTTCGGCGAGGACCACCTTCAGGCTTTGCGTGGCATCCTCAAGAGTAGCGGTTTCGGGGGGGCGTTTGGCCTCAAGGGCTCGGATAAAGCTTTGCAGTTCGTTGAAATAGCCTCCGAGCGAAGAGATGTTGCCCGCACCGGTGGAGGAATTGCCGATCGAGGGTGCCTTAACTGTTAGCGCCTTCCGCCGACCGTTGCCGATGGTGGCAACAAGGCTGGGCGACTGACCGCTATCGAACTCTACTGCGCCCTTTTCGAAGACGGCTTGAAAGGCCATTTGAAAGCCCCAATTCGCAGGATAGTTCCAGCCCCCCTCAGAGCTGACCTCAACTTCCGGATAGCGGTAGTGGGTGGAAATATGGCTGGGGCCATTGCCATCGAACGTAGCTACGGAATGCACCGCCTCGGGCATGCCAAGCAAATAGAGCACGAAGTCGGTGTCGTGAATGTGTAGATCAATCGCTGCTCCACCTGAACGCTCTGGATCGCGCAGCCAGTGCCCGACGCTGTGGTCGGGCAGAGAGGACCGACGCTGTAGCGTCAGGCTTTTCAGCTTTCCGGCACTCCCTTTTCGGATGAAATCACGCAAGGCCTGATACTCCGGCCAGAAGCGGATACAGTGCCCGACCTGTGCGGTCACGCCCAAGCGGTTTGCGGTTGTGAGAATTTTTTGCGCTTCGGCATAGGTTAACGCTAGCGGCTTCTCGCAGAAGAGGTGCTTGCCCGCGCGGATCGCAAGGAGCGCATGCTCCAAGTGTTGGTCGGTCGGTAGGCAGATGTCGACCACCGTTGCCTCGACGGCGTCGAGCGCACTGGGCAAGTCAGGAAAAAGCGGTGTGTCGACCTTCAGGTCGGCCATTGCTTTCTCCGCTTTTTGCGTATCGCTATCGACCACAGCGACAATACGGGCCTGCTTGAGCTTTTGATAGATCTGGGCGTGCATCGTGCCCATGAAACCGAAACCGGTGAGGATTATTTTTTGCATTTGATTGGATGAATCATGGATTATTTTGGAGGTCTCCCCGAGATGGCGAAGCAGTTATAGCGGGTGGGGTATGGGATTCGGGATTTGAGTGATGGGAGATGATTAAGGAATCAGTCGCACGGGTTGCTTGTTTTTCGCTGACTCAACTTCCGCCAGGACGGTGCGGAGGCTGGCCATGGCATCAGCTCCGCTATTAATGGTAACGGGGGTGCCAGACTCGATGCAGTCGGCGAAGTATTCGAGTTGGCGCCGGTAGGCGAGGAGTCCGTCCGAATTCTCCATCAGTATGGAGCCTTCTTTATTTTCAGGGCCGGTTAGCTCTTCCTGAAGGCACTTGCGAAAGGGAACCGCCGCACCAGTATCGAAGTCCACGGAGCCTCGCTCAAAAAGAGCCGAATAGCCCATTTGAAATGGACGTTCCTTCGGATAGTTCCAGCCACCCTCGGCCTGCACAGCGCAGCCCGGATAGTGGTATTGGGTCTGTATATGGTCCAAGCCTGTTGGAAGCCACACCCCTGAAGATGTAACGGCCTCCGGGTTACCCAGCAGAAAGTGAATCATATCCGTATCGTGGATATGCAAATCGAGCGCGGCTCCGAGGCAACGCTCGGGAGCGTTCGCCCAGTTGCCGATCGTATAGTCGGGGTGCGGTGCCCGACGAAAAAGGTTGAGGGCGAGTAGTCGTCCGGCTTCAGCCGAGTCGATCATGCCCTTCAGCGCTGTATACTCCGGCCAGAAACGGAGGCAGTGCCCGACCATCAACTGCCGTCCGGCACGGGCCGCTGCGGTCCGGATCGCTTCGCCATCGGCCTCGTTGAGAGCGAGCGGCTTTTCGCAGAAGACATGGCAGCCCCTGGTGAAGGCCGCTTCGGCGGCCGCACGGTGCAGGTCGGTCGGCAGGCAAATATCCACTACGTCGATCTGTGTTTCCTCCGGCAAGCCGTCGAGTGAATCGGAGACAGGCAGTTCACCCATTCCCGCCTCGCGCAGAAACGCATCCGCTCGGGCACGATCGGTCTCCACAATGCCCACGAGGGTGGCATTGGAGGCCTCCCGCAAGCAGTGCGCATGCACTTGCCCCATGAAGCCCAGACCTTGTATAACAAAACTGATCATAGTTCTAAGTCAAGCGCATTTTTCTTTTACTGCAAAGTAATAAAGTGTTGCAAATAGGAGGCGGTTTTTGGATATTTCATAAGAATTGGTTGTGGGTCGGCGCAGCGTGAGTTCCTGGATGATACTTCCAGTTCAACGTTGACAGCATGTTCTCGATGTAAAGACCGAGAGGTGACCGGCTTGATTTTTCCATGTTCCGAATCCTTCGAAATGAAAACGCCAACGACTATGCTACGAGCACTCATTGTATCTCCTCCCGATCCTTTATTTTCCCAAGTCTTTGGGCCTGAGCAACTCAGTGCTTTGAATGAGCGATTGGCCTTGGCTCATCCTCCGGTGACACCTGAGCGTTTGCGTGCCGAACCCGCCCTGTTGTGTGGGGTGGATGTGCTGTTCACGACTTGGAGTATGCCTCGTTTGGATGATGTTTTTCTCAACGAGGCAACGGACTTGAAGGCAGTGTTCTATTGCGCAGGAACCATTCGACCTGTGAAAACAGATGCCGCTTATGATCGGGGTATTCGTTTTTTCAGCGCCTGGGGCGCTAATGCTATACCAGTGGCAGAGTTTACTTTCGCTCAGATCATACTCTCGTTGAAGTCGTTTTTCACAAGGGCCGTAGTCGCGGAAAAGACGGTGATTTCTTCTTCGGACGGTCGCGATTTCGTGCCAGCGGGGGGATATGGTTCGACTGTCGGTTTGATCTCGATGGGCCAAATTGGACGTTTGGTGGCGAAGCATTTGCAGTCTATGCAGATTCAGGTTCTAGCCTATGATCCCTATGTGAAAGCGAACGACGCCAAATCCTTCGGTGTTGAGGTCGTGGGGCTCGAAGAGCTCTTCGAGCGAAGCAACGTGGTCTCGTGCCATGCGCCATGGTTACCAGAGACGGAAGGCCTGCTCAATGCATCCCTCTTTGCTCGAATGAAGCCTGGTGCGACCTTTATTAACACAGCCCGTGGCGCGGTCGTCGATGAGGTTGGCATGATCGAGGTCCTGGCCCGTCGTCCCGATCTGACGGCACTACTCGACGTGACCCATCCGGAGCCGCCGGCTGCTGATTCGCCTCTGCGGAGTTTACCAAACGTGCTCAGGACGCCTCATATCGCCGGGGCCATGGGGAATGAGCGACGGCGCCTGACCGATTATATGATCGAAGAGTTCGACCGCTATGAGCGAGGTGAAGCGCCCGATTGGGAAGTCACTCGGGAACGTGCGGACTTGTTGGCTTGAAAGTTGGAGGAGCTGCTGCCGAATGCCTGAACGCTGAGGGCTTTTGCCCGGTATGTTCTTTAAAGATCTTGTTGAAGTAGTTGGGCGAACTGAACCCGCAGCGGAAGGCGATTTCCTTGACGCTGTCTTTTGTTTCGGTCAGCAACCGCCGGGCGGCTTCGATGCGGACCCGGTTCACCTCTTCGGGGAGGCTTCGCCCCAGATGTTGGGCGAACAGACGGGAAAGTTGATTGTTTGAGAGGCCAACGGCCGAGGCTAGTTCGGACAGACCGAGTATCCGCGGATAATCAGTTCGGATGATTTGGAGGGCATTCATCAGACGCGCGTCCTCCACACCCATCGCATCGGTGCTCCTGCGGCAGGTCACTCCAGTAGGCGCGATGACATATTCTTGTTTCGATCTGCCATCACTGGTGCCGGTAAGCACTTTTTGCAGCATTTCAGCCGCCCGGTAGCCCGCTTCCCGATAATTCATCCCTACGCTGGTGATAGGCACCGGGGCGTAGTCGCAGACAATTTCGTTGTTGTCCACGCCCACGATCGCGGCATCTTGGGGCACCTGCCAACCTTGGGACTCGGCGCAGCGGCTCATGTGCAGGGCCAGAATATCCGCCGGGCAGAATATCCCCAAGGGCCTTTTGCATTGCTTGAGCATCCGGCAGATTGGTTCTGCCAATTCATGAGAAGAAATGGATTCACCGATCTCGACGGTGCGCAGGGACTTGGCGAGTGGTTCGACCGCTTTGCGGAAGCCATTATAGCGGTCTTCGAACAGAGTACGTTTCGGTTTGCGCAATACGAAAAAATGGCGGAAGCCGAGTTGGAGAAGGTGTTCGGCCGCTATCTTTCCGCACAATTCTTCATCCCACAAAACCCGATGGCAATTCGCCAGTAAACCTTCATCGGCATCTGAAATCGTGACGAAAGGAATGTTGAGTTGCAAAACGTAGGCGCTGGCCGTGGGGTGCGGTCCAAGCAGCACGATCAAGCCGTCGAGCGGTCCCGGTGAGTCCGGCCAGCGATGCACCTGGGCGTAATCCAAAATTAAAGCCCAATTGGCGCTGCGGGCAAAGTCGGCTACGCCCGCGATGATCCGTGGTTCATACCAATCCATCAGTATGCCTATTGTTTTTCGGGGAAATTTGGCATTCGATTGCATGACTGCAGTGGCAAGGGTTTTGTTTCCAGTGCATCTAAAAACACAGGCAATGCACTCGGTATGGTGAAATATTGCAACTATTAACCATAAGTTCAATAGCTTAATGGCCCGGCAGGTGATATTTTAGCGACAATGACGCAACTGCACATTACCGAGATCTCTGTTTCAGGCTCGCCCCTTGGGAGCCTGAATCCTTACCCTCAACTTCCGGCGTCTGCCGACAAGGCCTTCACCCTGAAGGTGGATGAACAAATTCCGGAAAGGCTCCGTGCCCATTTGGGCTATGGCGTGAGCAGTGCACCGATGGATCCTTGTTTGCCCTACCTGCTGCAGGATGATTATGGCCGCGAACTTCGGCCGACCACGCTGCGGTGCGCCAAGATCTCGAATGAAAAGATTGAGGCCACCATCCTGCTCGACTATGGAGCGCGCGTTTGGAAGCTCTGGGACAAAGTCAACCAGCGCGATCTGGTCTATGAGAATCCAGTATTTCAGCCGGCTAACTTTGCGGTACGCAATGCCTGGATGGCTGGTGGGATCGAGTGGAATGTCGGCGTGCGCGGCCATGGCTCCTTCTCTGCGGATACGCTTTTTGCTGCGACCCTTGAAGGGCCGGACGGCGCACCTGTCTTGCGGGTTTGGGAATATGAGCGAACGCGTAAGATTGTCTTTCAGATGGATTTCTTTCTCTGTGGCGAGGAGCCCCGGCTGGCGGTTCATATTGGGGTTTATAACACGACCGATCAAGTGGTCCCGCTTTACTGGTGGTCCAATATTGCCGTCAGAGAGGAGCCCGGGAGCCGTGTTGTGGCCCAAGGAAAAGAGGCGATTTACCACGCCTACGGCGGACGTCTGAGTGTTCTGGGCGTGGATGCACCGATGGATCTGAGTTTCTTGAAGAATCATGAAAATGTAGGTGATTACTATTATTATGGGCGTGCCAATGAGCAGCCCTGGATCTCTGCAGTTGGGGCGGATGGCTACGGCTTGTATCAAACCTCCACCCGTGCCCAGAAAGGCAGGAAACTCTTCGCATGGGGGCGCACTCTGGCCGCGCAAAATTGGCAAAAAATGCTGTCCCATGAGGTAATTCCTTATTTTGAAATCCAGGCAGGACTTGCGCCCACTCAATATGGCTCGGAGTCCCTTCATCCCGGACAGCGGATCGAATGGGTGGAAACATATGGTCCCATACAGGTGGACCCCGGATTGGCTGCTTCCGGAGCCCCGGACAGTCTGCGTCAGTCAGCGGCCGGGAGGATCGACCGGTTTAATCCCGCCGAAGCGCTCGAGGGGCTGCTCTCACAACATCGGTCGACTTTTGACCAGACTCCGGAAGAAATCATTCAGACGGGCTCAGGGTGGGGCGCACTGGAGCTGCAAGGCGGAGCTCAGCGCGATCATTGGGAATGCATGCCCGGGGCAATTTTCCCTGATTCGAGCTTGCGCGTCGAGCAAGCACCCTGGATGGAGGTTCTGCGGGGAAAGAAGCCTGATCTGGATCCCGATGGGTCCGCTCCCTCCTATATGATTGATACTTGTTGGCTGGATCGCCTGGATGCATCGAGTTCAGAGGAGACCGCCTGGAGTCAACTGCAGAGAGGTATCATCGCTTACACGACGGGTGATACTCAGAAAGCAAAGCTTCATTTCACCAATTCCCTACAGGAAAAGCCGAGCGCGGTCGCCCATGTTTGTCTCTTTCAGCTGCATCGCAATTTCGGCGAACACGCTCAAGCACTCTCTCATGTTGAAAAGGCAATGGCCCTCAAGCCAAACGACCCCCGGGTGCGGAACTTGCTGGTCAATGCCCTGATTAAGGTAGGCAACAGTTCCGCAGCCTTAGACCTTATTGAGCGAGCCACAGGCGGCGCTGAGCCACAAGGCCGACTGCGGATGGCTGCGATTTCCGCCCACCTTCAAGCCGGACAACTTTTGGAGGCCCGAACGCTCCTCCTGGAAGTCTTTGCAGTGCCGGACCTGCGCGAAGCGGAGTTAAGCCTGAGCCAACTCTGGCAATCACTATCAAGCATCGAAGGTGAGGCATCCGCAGACCTTCCCGAGCATTTGGTATTCGTGGCAGATCCAAACCTGATGGCACGGGCAGATGACTCTCATTCAGTGAAGCCTCTGGTGGGAGCCACGGAGTCATGCTGATGGTGAAATAGTGTAAGAAATTTAACAATTAATATCACAAAGAGAGAAGGATTATGAACCGAATCAATAACCCAAAATTTATGACAGATACCCTGTTACTTGGAAAAATTCTCTTAGCTCAGTCACATAGAGCAGGGAGGATTTCACTTTTTGCAGTTGCACTCCTTGGTCTTTCATCAGCTTCACTACACGCTCAAGCTGTCCAAGCAGAGGCGCTTCAACTCTGGGAAGACCAACTCGTGACTTTGCAGCATACCGGGTATGCGGAAGGATGGAATGCGGATAAACCCATTGAGCGAAAAGGCAGTGGCGGGCAATGGCACATAGCCTTTACAAACACAAGCAATCGAACCCTCGTAGCTGAAAATCTCACTTTAGACGGTGTCTCTTTTCAAGAGCTTAAAGAGAAGTTCCAACTGGTATGGTGGCGGACCCAGCCACCGGTAGTGGAACCCGGGGAAAGTGCCATGTTGATTCTCCGATGGCGTTCATCGCCGTCAAAAGGTCAAGTTGAAGTTGGTTTTCGTGACGGTTCTTCTTTGGAAGCGATGCTGCCGGCAGAGCCGAAGTCGGTTGCTTTCCGACTCAGCTCATATAGCTTTGATCCTGAGTCTGGAGAATTGTTGCTCTACTGGCTGTCCAAGGACTCTGAGGCCTCTCCACTTTCCAAAGTAGTGTTGAACGGTAAGGTTTTTTTAGAGGGCGACCGCCGCAGTCAGAGTCGATGGATCAGTCAAAACTTTGATCACGGTATGTCGGTGGCCCGACTTCAATTGCCGCCGGAGCTATCGTCTTCGGACTATGTGCATGTGGTGGCTAAGAACGAGGACGGCGAGGAGTCGTTTTTCAATTTCCGCCTCGGAGATCGCTTCTTCCCGATCGGCACCTATGACATGCCTGGAAAAGTTCGTATTCCCGAGCTTGTCGAGGCTGGAGCCAACATGGTCGCCGCGCACTCTCAATTTTCCGTGTCGGAGTTAGCGCAGCTTCATTCGGTTGGATTGCAGGCTTTGGAGTATACCCAATTGAAGGGACCGACCGAACAGCAGCTGCGCACTGAAGCGATTCATACCCTGATCACCGTCGATGAGCCGGATGTGAAGGATTGGAGTTTTTGGAATAGGCAAGAAAATCAGCCGAAGCCACGCTATGCGCTACAAGCGGGACAGTTTGGGCAGGCGGTCGTTGACGAAGCGCTAAGAATCAAAGAGGCCAAGTCAACGATGCAGTCCGCAGTGCTGGTCAACCTGACTATTCGTCCATGGAACTGGTATGAATATGGTCAGACAACGGATGTCTTCATACAGGACAACTACGTGCTTACGCACGGGGATCCCATAGACTTTATAACGACCGTGCAGCGTGAATCACTCTCTGCCGCCGCGCCCTTTCCCGTCTGGCACGTCTACGACAACGCTTTCCAAGACGAAGAGAACAGGGGGATTAGTCGCCCAAAGACCGCATCTGAAATGCGCCGAATCATGCAATTAGCGGTGGGTTCAGGTGCGCGGGGAATGCTCGGTTGGTGGAATGTTGACTACAAGGAGTCGGAGAAACGCACTTATTTCGCGACGCGAAATTATCCGGATAAGTGGGCGGCGCAGTCAAAGATGTGGCGAGAGTTGGATCTACTGTCTCCTCTGCTGTCCAAGTCTTTTCCCTGGGATGGAATCCAACGCCGGAAAGGGGTGCAGCTGGATGCCTTGGTTGCGGGCGATGAAGCGCTTGTTCTGTCAGCCGTTAACATGCAATTTGAATACTCTCTGACAAAATCTTTGCTCAAACCGATCCAGGACCTGGTCATTGAATGTGTTTTGCCTGGGTGGATCGAACCCACTCACGCCTGGAAGGTACATGCCGGAGGTGCACTGAGTCGAATCGAATTCACCGTTGAAGGTGGCAGGGTTGTGCTGCCCGTGGGGGAGCTGCATGATGCCGGACTATACATTTTAACCTCTGTCAAGGAACTCGCCGACAATCTTACAGATCGTTTCGAGAAGAATCAAAGGCTGACCGCCTCTCAACTCCTATTTTTGAAACGTGATCTGATCGATAGCGAGGGTGCAGCGGCCGGATTATTGCATGATCTGAAACTCAACCGGTCCTCCAATCTAGTAGCCGGGTCATTGCTTCGCGGCTCAAAGGGATGGGAATATACCCGGGATTCGTTGCCGACGACCGAGCCTGGTGCACCGAATGCGCTGGATTGGTATGAAAAGCCGGCGACCTCAAATCCGATGGGCGTGGAATGGGAGCTTGGTATGCTACCCGAAGGGCGTTCCATGTTCTGTGTGATAGGAAGTGCCTGGGGGGGGGATATCGAGCCTGTTTTAAGCACCACCGAAGAAGATGGCGCAACTGCGGCCACTATAGTTTCATCCAGCGTTATCGATGGCCGGATGTGGGTCGTTGAGATCGAGAGCCCTATCCCGCAAGCTGCAGAAATTTCGATGCTTCAAGCAAAAGGCCGGGGATCAGAACGCGGGGGGCAATTTGCCAGGTTTGCCTGGTTCGTTCCTGGCTATAATCACGGAGATTTAATTCAGAATTTGCATCGCTGAGATGACTCTTCTGTTGGAGCGAATCATGATTTATGACTTTCCACATTAAACAGTTGTGAACTCTTATTTGCAACACGAGTTTACATTGCATTATTGGCGGAGCTGTGGCATGCATTCTACATGAACTTGCGAATGGCAATCATCTTACTGGCTTCCCTCCATTTGATCGTCGCGTGCAGCGTCGGAGGGGGCGAACAAGCTGAGGAAAAAACAGACGCAGCGCATCCGCCGCCCCTCGTGCCATGGGAGATTAAAATAGGGCCCCAGTTGCTTTCCATAGCAGATAGTATCCGAGAACAATCAATCAGGCACTGGCGGGTGCAGCGCGACATTAACACAAAAAAGCATGAGCTTTACGCTGAGGCCTGGGATGAAAACGGTCGCTTTGAAGATTTGGCCTCTGACAAGGTGCAGGCGTCGCTTCATCGATGCTGGGTTTTGAGTCAGATGGCACTTCAATCAAACAACTTTGATTATGATTTTAAGAAAAAGCTATATACTGAATTAGCGCGCGTTTTAACTATAGAAGCCAGTAATCCCAGTCCTTTTCCATCCGGGTCCTTTGATATACCAAGAGGATTCTTTGGCGTTTGGTATACAATTGAAGGCAAGCTTCGATCTGACTGGTCTGATCCGGAATTGCGCCCTCTAATCGAAACTATTTATTATCAAGGCAGGCAGGTAGCCCGCCATGCCTGGACACAGCCTTACAAAAATGATCCACCCATTACTTCGGAGATGGGGCCGGACATTGATCATTTTCGCAAAGGAGGCCATTACATGGTCGCCAATTTTTTCCCTTACCGTCCGCTATTTGCCTACGCACTCTTTGAAGGGGATGATCGTTATCTGGAAGTTATTGCCAAAACAATTCAACGCTCACTCAGAGAGCCGGTTAACTTTCCCTTTCCGGAGGAAGGGTTTTGGACAGAAGGCATCAATTTGGATCGGACGGTCAGTGCCCATGGACGGCAGTCCTACCTTTTTGGGTATGGCATAGACTACTTGCGAGGAGTCTTGCAGGCAGCGCCACTATTAGCTTCCGGCCCCCATGCGTTGGAGAGAAAGGATTTTGATATTCTCGCAGAGATTATTTTGGATGGCTTGCAATGGTTCGTTCATCGCGGGCAGGCCGACTACTCGATTTTTGGGCGTCATAATTTGTATCCCAGTTCTGGAACTAATTTCAATGACCAGCTGATTAAATTAGCAGAACAGCTTTTGAACGTTTCTGGCGGGAAGATCACTCGTGGAAATGAACTGGAGCAGATGATATCCCGATTAAAAAACAACAATGACTTTACCGGCAGTCGCTATTTTTGGAACATGGAGGATTATGTGCATCGCGGTGAAGGATTCTCCGTGGTGCTCAACATGAATTCCACCCGCACCGCCGGACCCGAGAATGTTAAACCATGGGCTGAGCAAAATTTTCACTTCGGAAATGGAGCGATGCTAATCTATCAGAGTGGAGACGAGTATCAAAAAACCAGGGGGGCATGGAATCTGCGGGCGATCCCCGGAATTACCGCAGAATACCTGGAAACGCCACCTCCCTACATCCGTACCTGGGAAGGGATCCGGGGAACGGAGCCGTTTGCCGGAGGAGTGAGTGACGAATCCTCAGGGGTGGCTGCTTTTATTTCAGCTCTCAGTGGTGAGAATGCGCAATCCCGCAAGGCGTGGTTTTTTCACGATAACATGGTCGTCACGCTTGGTTGTGACCTCCGGAAGCACGCAGCAACAGGACCGGTCAGGAGTAACTTGAACCAAACCCTTTGGCGCGGGCCGATTCATATCCAAGAAGGCCATCCAAGTCACGCGAATCATTTCCCGGAAAAGCCTCAAGAAAATCAAGAGCGAAGTCGTTCCTATAATGGCCCAATCAGCCTATGGCATGATCGGATCGCATACGTTATCCCGGAGAATGAGGTTACATTTCGTGCGGAAATACGCAACACCGACTGGTTGAGACTTTCTGAATTGAATAAAAATAGAACGGTGGCGCATGACGAAGATGTCCCTGTGTTTTATCTTTATATCGACCATGAGGAGGGGGATTCCTGGTATTACGGTGTCCATCTTAATGAAGACCCGGAAGCGCTCGCTAATCTACACGATAATCCGGGTTGGAAGGTACTTGAAAACAGCAGAGGGGTTCAAGCTGTGGAATTTGAGCACGAGAAGTTAATCGGCGCAGTCTTTCATCAAGCGGGTCAAATTAGCTCCGGGCAAATCTCCATAAGTGCGAATAATTCCATTGTTCTTTTGCTGAAATCCGACAAAGACCGTGGCTGGATGCTCACTTTCCAGGACCCATTACATCGACACGAACCTCCGCAGGTGGAACTGTCCATAATATTCACATCTGAAACAGGCGATCATTCAAAGTGGGATGGCAGTGTCGACTTTCCCACCGGTGTCGCTACAGGTAAACCAACCCAGATTGTCCTCTCGCCCGTCTCTGCGACCCTAAGCCCAAATGAATGATAGTTCGGTTCAAAATTCACGAGAAAACGTGCGATCGTGATAGGCTGGTTTGAATGAAAAGCTCTATTTACAACGAATTGTTATGATGAAGCCTTCGACGAACGCAAATCCTTCGCCCTCTTCACATGTGGAGAAGAGAGGCTTTGCATTGGTTGTCTCTCTGGGACTTATGTCGTTCGTGCTGCTTCTGCTGTTGGCCTTCACCACGCTGACGCAAGTTGAAGTCGCGAACGCCACAAGATCGAAGGATCTTTTATCGGCCCGAATGAATGCGCTGCTGGCTCTGAACATCGCACTAGGTGAGCTACAGGAAGCAGCCGGAGTGGATACCCGAGTGACAGCCAGTGCGGATATTACCGCTTCCTTTGAGAGTGTTGTGAATGATCGGATAAATTTTGCCTCGCTCGCTCATCCACACTACACACTGGTTTGGGATGTCAGTGGCTCCGAAGGAGCCGCGCCGGGTGACGCGCCCGGGCATGACTTTGCCAGAAAACCCGCGGTTCTCGTGAGTGGCAACGAATTGTTGAGCCACACGCTAACGCAACCGGGGCCCTATCCCTCGGGATATGTTGAACCCGCGACGGCTCTGTCACCCGCTGCCAGCGTTGAATTGAAATCGAATGGCTCTTCGGTTCGCGCTCCCTGGGTGAATCTTGACGCCGGAAACCTTGGTGCTTCGGGGCGATATGCCTGGTGGATTGGAGATGAAGGTGTCAAGGCGCGCATGAACACTCCGGGTCCCGTGAATCGCGTGGATGTGCCCGAGGCTCAATGGCTGACCGCGCATTATTTCCCTGTCCAAGGCGTGGATCCGGCTTTGGCAAGTCTCAATACAGAGGACCTGCGCACTGTCTTCAACATGAACGCCCTGCCTTTTGCCGATCCCTCGGATGCTCTTCAGCCAAATGATGGAAATGCCTTCTATCACGATTTCTCTTTTTTCTCAAAGTCATTGCTGACAAACGTGCGTGACGGCGGCTTGAAAAAGGATCTAAGCTACGGTTTGGATGCGGGCAATCCCGCCCCCGCGTCAATCTCTGATCGTACCTACATCTTCCCCCGGGATCTGGGAGGCGCAGCGACCGACACAAACGAGAATTTGAACTTCGCCCAATGGGGTTTGCTTCGTAATTATTATAATCTGCGCGCCGACCTAAATGGGCAGCTTAATAGCCGAGCCAACCGGGCTGGTAGCACCAGTTTTGAAACAGGTGTACATCCAGTCATTTCCAGTTTCCAAATTGGTTTTTATGCGGATTTTGAAGGGAGTCAAATTCGGCTTTGGTACATGCCTGCCGTGACTCTCTGGAATCCCTACACGCAAGACCTGATCTGTCCGATTATGCACCTATCGATCATGCAATACCAAGGTGATAATATAATCCAACTGAGGTTTTCGGTGGAAGGTGATCCCGATGTTCAGGATGTAGAATATAATAGTCGATCAATGCCTTTTACGATCCCATCGACGACAATCCCAGCGGGACAGGCAGTCGTTTTTTCTGCACCGGATGGAATGTCAACCTACTATCCTGGAAATAACTTCAACAATTATGCATCGCCGAATGTAAGTAATCGGAATATACTGGCACCTGGTTACCGGCAAGGGTCTGCTTTTATTAGCCAGACTGGCATTACGAGTAATCTCGTCGATGACGATACTCCGAATACGGACCTGCCTCGTTTGAAGTTTAGTTTTTCTGGGGCTCCACAAATCGAGCTGTCTTTCAGCGAGGGGTCGGATGAGCTTAGAATGTCTAATCGACGTTATCAGTATCTCTCTGGTTTGCGAGGGAACCGCAATATCGGAACTAGTATGATTCAATATTACCCACCTCTGGCCGTTTTTCCTGACCCCAAATTGCTCTACAAGTACACGATGCCATTCGCGGATGCGAAAAGCTATGTTTCGGCTGATGCCAATCAGCCCATCGCCTGGTCCAGCGTTTTCAATCCCAGGGGCGTCGTACATAGCTTTACAAACGTAGCGCTTGGCTATCGCGATTTGCCGACGTATCCAGGCGGCTACTACGCGGATAACGACGCAGAATCCTTTAATGCCGTGGAGACTTGGGACAGTGCCGGAGAGAATAGATTTGTCGGAACCTCAGCCTCCTCCTCCGGAGCGAGAGAGGCTGTGTTGTACAATATTCCGCAGAGCCCTTTATCTGCGATTGCTCAATTGGCACATGCAAATATTGCCGCGCCAGTCGGTTCGGGCAATGAAGAGGCGCAAGGCATCGGGCGTGCTCTTGGTGGTCAACCAGATGGTATGACGGACTTGGGGCTTGGCTGGAGTTCGGCAGGCGACCATCATACACCGAACTATGCGATTGGATCTTCGCAAATGCCGCCTTATCTGCCCGATGCAGGTGAGTATACCCACCTTTATGACGATTCGATCAATCACCTGCAAAGAATTTGGGATTATTCTTACTTGTTGAACGATGTTTTGTTCGACAAGTATTTCTTCTCCACCATTCCGCAATCAGGAAGCATTACGCTGCCGTTTCTAAATCCACTGGTTCAACCCATTGGCAATCCATCCACCGCCTCACTGAGAAATTTTGACGATGCGGCACAGCATTTGTTCTATGAGGGTGGGTTTAATATCAATTCGACTTCAGTGATGGCGTGGGCTGCGTTTCTATCGGCTATGCGGGAGACCGATTTTGCGGGTGATGGTCAGACGGGTGCCTTTTTCACCCGCTTTGACAGACCGGCGGGCCTTGCATTGCAAGGTGTTGATCTTGGGGTGAATGAGGCGGCTGCGGTTACCGGCTATCATCGTTTAACGGACGACATGATTATTGACCTGGCAGAGCGCATCGTAGAGCAGGTTAAACTGCGTGGTCCCTTCCCCTCGCTTTCCGCCTTCGTCAATCGAGTCTTGGATACCGATAGTTTGTTACGATCCAGTCAGATGCTGGCAGATAATCCCGCACCAGATCCTTATGGAGCGTATGGAAGTGGTTACCGCCTGGAGGATATGGTTCAATTAAAAGGCGCGCTGCACGCCGCCTTGGAGCTTTCCGAGGCAAACAAGCCTTTTCATGACAACCCAAATTATCTCATACGTGCGGGGGATCTAGCCGGGGGTCCTGCCGCGGCCAGAGCGTTTGCTGGTTCTGTCGGAGCGCACCTGCCCGCCTACACTTCTCAGGTCGATTTATTGTCGCGGCTGGGTGCGAGTATGTTTGCTCGTTCGGATAGTTTTGTGATCCGAGTGGTGGGTGAGAGCGATAACTTGTCAGGTGAGTCGCAGTCCAGGGTCTATGCAGAGGCGCGCGTTCAGCGTACTATAAACTACATCGACCCGGTTCTGAACGCTCCTGACGAAATTCCTGTGGTTGCAGATGAAGTCAATGAGCGCTTTGGCCGCCGTTTTGAAATCGTTGATTTTCGCTGGCTTCCTGAATCTGATATATGATGCGCAACAAAAAAACTTACTTTTTTGCCTATCCCTGCTTCCTGCTGCTCCTCATGCTGCCGGTGTTGTCAGGTTATGCGATTACAGACGTGCTTAACTCCCGCTTCTTTGCTTTAGTCTGGAGTAACGATGCCCGTTTTTTTGAAAACGCAACCCCGATTGATTACTACTACTTGAGTGCCGGAGATTACGTGCCGCTTGATTACCAGATGGCTCAGATCGGCAAGCTCAACGAATACCGGGGCACGGCCGAATTTGTTTTGTTTAAGAAAGTTCTGAATGCGGACGAGGAGGCTCAATTTGTTCCAGTCGGCCAATGTTCCTTAACTAACTCAAAAGCATTTACACTAATCATAGTTCCAATATCTTCAAGCGGCCGCGTCCATTTGATCCCGATTCAAATCCAAGAGCCGGCGGAAGGAGGTTCGGAGCTCATACTTGTCAATGCGACCCAATATGGCATGGCTGCCCGGATACGTGACAAGCTCCAGCGTCTGGATCCGATGGCGGTCGATGTTTTCGCGCTGGGTGATTTAAGTGATCCAAATACCCCCGTACGGATCGCTGTCTTTGACCAAGAATGGACGATGGCTTACAGCATCATCACTCGTTTCGCCCCGGGTCGATCGTATCTGGCGGTTTTTTATAGGGAAGAACAATCACAGTCTTACCGGCTTCGTATCTTCCGCGATCTGGTCCTCCCGGACGTGGAAACTCTTGAAGAGTAAATTCATCATCGAACGCTCTTCAAATTTTCCTGAATACAGCCTGTGTGAGCTTGAGTGTTGTCCCCGGATCTTAGTGCGAACCCTCCCTGCGTTCGATTGGGCGTACTCGGAGGGTGACTCGCAGACAGTGTGAACTTCTTTGGTGTCAATCCAAATGCCTGTTTGAATACATTGTTGAAATAGTTTGGCGTGGTGAAACCGCACATACTTGCAACATCTTGAACCTGGTGGTTGCCTATTGTGAGTAGTTTTTTAGCGCGTTCCAAGCGAACGCGCTTTAATTCTTCGCCAATAGAAGTGTGGAGGTGCTTCCGGAAGAGCCGCATTAGAGTATTTGCGGGAACCCCGATGTGGGACGAGACTTCCTGTGGGCCAATTGGTTTTTCGAGATTGTGCCACAAGAACTGTAGAGCATTGGCGACACGAATATCAGGTACGGCTAGGATGTTACTGCTTTGCCGAACGACTACCTGAAGAGGTGCAATAGGAGGAAATTCTGTGAGCGGTTCCCTTCCATCGATTATCTGGTGAAGCAAAGCCGCGCTTTCATAACCGAGTTGCGTGAAATTCAAGCGAACACTTGACAGGGGGACCGGCGCATAGTCACAGATCAGTTCTTCATTATTGGCACCCAGAAGTGCCAATTCTTCCGGTACGCGAATTCCTATATCCATAGCGCAATTCAAGACATGCACGCAGGTGACGTCCGATGGCGCAAACGCCGCTGCCGGGAACTTGATTTCGCGGAGGGCCTTCTCCACTGGCTGGCGTAATTGCCGGTGGGTTAGCTGTTCGCCGATGTTGACGAGCCGCGAGTTGTAGCCGTGTTTTTGGCAGGTATCGCTGAAACCTCGCAACCGCTCTCTGAAAAAAGTTCGATTTTGTTTTCCGACTCCAAGAAACGAGGTAAAACCCAAAGATAAAAGATGCTCGGCGGCCAGTACGCCACAAGTGTAATCATCTTGCAGCACTCGCGGGCAGTCTGTCAGTTTACCTTCATCGGTAAAGCAGATTCCAACACGGGGAACTTCTGTTTTTTGAAGGTAGTTAATCCACTTGGATTCCGGGCCGACCATGCAGAGGATACCGTTAAGCCCTGCAGGAAGTGCAGTCCAGCCATGCTCTTGGGCTGAATCCAGTAGTAGTGACCAATCATGCTCCTTGGCATAAGTAGCAATGCCTTTCAGCATTCGTGGTTCATACCAGCTCAGGATTACGGCTACGACCGTTTGATGAGTGATTTTTGTTTCTGAGGAGCCCGAGTTTCTTTTCATGATGTTGATTTAGGGATAGGTCGCTTAAGATAGTTTTTAGGGCGGTTGATCTAGTCGGTTGAGAGTTTTCTGCGCACTTAGCAGAACCGAATGGTGCTAGAGTGTAAGTTAATGGATGTGAAGTTACAATTGAAATAAAACCTACCACCATGTTAAGTTTTAGTTCTTCGGGATTTTGCCTTTTCGGCATCGCAAAAAAATGCCCTGCCGCACGCACACCCGCCCACAATAAGTATCAATCAAAAAAAATCCAATGAAAACACTATTCCATGCCATCGGTTGCTCTCTTCTTCTCGCATGTACTTCTTCAGCACAAGTCGCGATTGATTTTAACGATCAATCCACCGGTCAACTTTTCGGTCAAACGGGGCCTGCGGGAACCACAGGGACTTGGGCGGGTACCACTGTTACTCAGGTCGAGAGTGGCACACTCAGTTCCACTTATTCTTTACCTCAGAGCGGTACGGACCAAAGACTTACGTCAATAGCAACGACGACAACAGCAGTAACTCTTATTGATCTGAGCAGTCCACTTGCAGGGACGGTGTATATCAGTTATCTTGGGATTCTCGGAGATAGCACCAGCCGTTTAGGCATTCGCCTGAATCCCACGACCATAGGGGGGGTTGCTTCATCCATAGGTGATGGTATTAATATTCTCTCGGTAGCAACCTCTGCGACGGTCGCAGACGTACGCGTCCGAAGCGGCGGCAACAATATCGCCGCCGCAAACGGCAGCAGTAATAGTGTAAATATTACCAACCCTTTTGAAACTGGTTTTTATGTTGTGAAGCTAGATTTTGATGCTTCAGGATCAAATGATCGTATTCAATTATGGGTCAACCCTGACCTGTCAAATGGTCTACTAGGCACGCCTCTGTTTGACTCCGGCATCGTGGCAGGCGATTTGCTGGGAACGGAGTTATCTTCTATCGGGCTTGGCTTATATTCAACGGGTGCGAACGGGTCGATGGACAACTTGCGAATCGGATCTACGCTTGAGCAGGTCGTAATCCCCGAACCTTCTTCTTTTGCTCTAGCCGCAGGGGGACTCGCAGTTTTCGCTCTTCTGCGACGTCGTCGTCGGGTATAGCAATTGATCGCTAGCCGTACGCGTCGTCAGTCATCGGGGAGCATTTCCTGTTTTCTTCAAACTGTATCTTTTCATCGGGTTAGTGCGCGTAAACCACAACCAAAGCGTTGTGTTTTACGCGCGCTTCAACTTGAATTTAACTCGCTGAAGATGTGAAGTGCGGAGACGCCGAGTGAATTCCTGGAAGGCTGTCGGACTTAGGCTCGACAGGCTGCTGTGGAAGGAAGTGAATGAAGTAAAAACTCACCTTTCGTCATTATTGCAGGAAGTCAGTGAAGGGGAGACCATTGTTATTTCGCGCGGTCGAAAGCCGTTGGCTAAGCTAGTCCCTTACGACCTTCCCGTAGTGCGCCCCATGGTCGGTGAAATGCTGAACGAGGCTTCTTCGGTTTCGGAAGAGGCACTTCAACCGATGGGCAAAGACGAGCTGCGGAGCTGGGGCCTGTAATTTGATCGATCGCTCCGGCAGGTTGCCCGACGGCCACGACGACCCCTTCGATCGGCTCCTTGCCGCTCATTCCATCGAGTCGGGCAGCACGTTGATATCACCCGATGCGCCGCTCAGCCTGCTGGGTGCCTCCCGGATCTGGTGAATCGACGTTTCAGGCGGGCAACGGCGGGATTTGATGGCGGTGAGCAAGGCGCGCCACTCCCGGACGTGGAAACTCTTGAAGAGTAAATGTTGCCTGTACAGCACTTGGAGGATAACCGGGAATCACGAACCCGTAAACCAGCCGCGAAACAGGCAGTGATCTTCCATCCACCAGCGCTCGCTGGGAGGGAAGAGCGCGAGGCTTAGGTCTTCCGCGGGTGTGGGGGCGACGGCTCTGGCTTGGCTCCAGGTGATGGGTCGGGTGGTCCCCGTCATCATGCCCTCAGCGTGGCTCACCAGGGCATCTGCGAGGATTTGGGCGGCTTCAGAGCGTGTGACCGGTGCTTTAGCCTCTTCAGGCTCCATCTCGAATTGCACGAGCTTTCCTACAAGTTCTGCCAAATGCTGTCTCGATACTGCACCGACCGAGTCTGAAGTAGATGCTTGTTGGAGCCACGGCAAACCGTTTCGAATTTTTCCCAGATCGAGACTGACCAGGCAGTCCTCGGGTCGGAACCACCCCAGTGCCGGCTCGATCAGGCCACGTGCGGCGCAGAGCTGGATGGCCTGCCACTCTTGCGAATGAGGGATCACATCGCGCAATGGCGTCACATAGAGAGGAACCTTCGCCCGGATCAAGGCATCCTGAACAAGGATCGAATCCAGTTTTCGCGGAGCCACAGCATACCGAACCGACAAAGCGGCGATCATTCCCGCCGCCTGTCCGGTCTGCATCACCGCCGGCTGCACGCGCGTCGATCCATTGACGAGGCGGGATTGGGAAATGTTTTTCTCGGCCGCCAGCAGTCCGTCCACGGTCTCGGGGATAAAACAGCCGAATGGGATGGCGTAAGGGCCGTAACCTCGGGCACCGTTGTGCTCCGGCACATCCGCAATGGTATCGAGCTCTTTTTCGATGACTGCCTCCGTGACCTTTTGATGAATGTCCACCATGTAGTCGCCGATGGCGACCACATCCTTGAATTGAACGGGCGCGCGCGGCTGACGCTCGATTTCTGAAGCTTTTAAGCTGTGTTCTCCAACAATCCGTCGGCTTTCTCTAACATAGGGAATGGGCGGAAAATGATAGAGTATTTCCCGGAAAGGCTCCAGCTCCGGAGCCTCCGCGATCCAGTGATCGACCCATTCCCGATGGGATACGGTATCGTAGCCTTCGTCGTCAGCCACGCTCCAGTTGTATTTTCCCCAGTGAGTTTGAATATGATAGAGCAGCCGGAGAGCTTCCAGTTGTGCGCTCTTTTCTTTGGCCGAACGGGCGTTCAGGTTTTCCACGTCATCAACAACAACCGGCACACCGTGGCCGCGATTCAAGTGGGTCCGCGTTGGACGACATGCGGCCAGCCGGAGTTTCCATTCAGCAGGCTTCGCGGGATCCGCTTGCGCCCAGGCATTTTCCGGATCGTTCCCCTTGACTCTGGAGTCGGGCATTGCCCGATAGGCCACCAAAGTAGCAAAGTTCCACGGCTGGTTCTGGGGTGCGTAGGGCGGCACTTGAATGGCATCCGACGCGAGGAAGTCGTAATCATTGACATCGTATCCCGGCGGAGGGGATTTCATCCGGAGCGAGGCGGGTAGATCTTCTGAATACTCGCGAACCACCACCGTCGAGTTCATGGTCTGAAGCTCCCGATCTGCGACGGGCGCATCATTCAAGCAATTGCCGACGCGGTAAGCGGCACCGGTCATGGGGATGATGTCGCCCCATTCTGTTGCGTCGATGAGAACGGAGCAAGCGATCTTTTTCTCCTTCCGGGACTCCCCTTCACGGAAACACACGCTCACGCCGGTGATCCGGGTTCCTTCCATGAAAACGTGCGCGACTTTTGCTCGCTTCAATAGAACAAGCGAATCGCCTGCGGGAGATTCCTCGAGCATTTGCTCGAGAATTCTGCGGCCCACCCGGGGTTCGAAACTCGGCCAGCGCAGGAAGTAAGCGCGCAAGCACGACTTGCCGAGCTTTTGATAATGGGCGCGAATTCTGTCGATGAACTCTTTGTAGATCCCGGATTGGAGCGGCAGGGGCGTGGCGCAGTCCTGTGAGGTCACGCCGGCGGCCGTCGTTTGCCCCCCGATCCATTCGGTCTCCTCAAGCAAAAGGACGGAGGCACCGCTGCGGGCTGCCTGTAAGGCGGCGCTGACTCCGCCGGCACCGCCACCCGCGACGATGATGTCATACTTGGAGGACAAGGCCGAGTGGCTTTCGGACGTTGTGGTCATCAGGAGTTGTGAAAAGGTATGCGTTAAGTAATAGACGGCACGTGTTCAAGACGGCCTTTATCAGGCGTGGCACGTCCAGACGGCAGATGCATTGGCAGGGAGTTGGATCAATATTTTTCCCTCATTCGGAGCTGCTGCGGCTTCAATGCTGGCATCGCCAACCAGAAGTTCGGCCGTTTTAGGAAACGCTTCACAAATCACGTCAACAGGCGAGGCAAGGGCATTGATCGCGATCCGATAGAGATCCGATCCCAGACGACGCTCATAGATGACGGGATAGGGCTGGCCGGGCGAATTCAGCTGCCGAAGCGAACCGCGGACGCCGAGGGCAGGGTGTTCTTTTCGCAAGTGGAGCAGTGTCTTCAAATGATGGAGAAGCGAGTCTTTCCGCTCCAGCTGCTCGCTGACAGTTGGCCGGTCCTGATCCGGGTCGAGCGGCAGGTAGAGCCGGCTTTCCCCAGCCTCTGAAAAACCAGCTCCCGGGCTGTCATCCCATTGCATTGGAGTCCGGGCACCCGTCCGGCGGTAGGCCCCTTCTTTGCTGGGCAAGTCAAACAGGTGGCGGAGGCCGATTTCGTCGCCGTAATAAAGCGTAGGCACCGCTGGTAGAGTGAGCAGAAAGGTGAGGATGCATTTAAGCTCCGCCTCGCCGCGATCCACGGAGTAGCGGGGTAAATCGTGATTGCCGGTGGGCACGGAGAGCAGCCCCCGGTCGCCGATCCTCGCGAGGTGGCCTTGCAACTCGCCAAAAAAGTGCTGCAATTCGCCCCTTCCGGACGGATCGAAATAGCTGTGATCGCCGGTATTGATAATCGTTCGCCGGTTCTCGCCGCGCAGCACCTTCATGGCCGAAGCCTCCCCGAAGTGGATCATGAAGTCGAGATGGAGTCCGGTCTCAATCGCCTCGCTCGGGTTGGACCATTCGGCGATCAGGGCGGCTTCCGGATAGTCGCGGTCAAACCATTCCCAGATTTCCGCCCAGAACTTAATCCGCTCGGCACGGAGCGCTTTGCCCGCTTCTCCTTTGATCAGGGAAGAAGCCATATCAACCCGAAAACCATCGACTCCTTTGTCCAACCAAAAACGAAGAATCCGATGCATCTCCATCCGCAAGGCTTTGATCGCAGGGTGGTCGGTCGACAACTTCCAGGGCTGATCGGCTCGTGCGTCGGCATAGCCATAGTTGAGCGCCGGTTGGAATGCGAAGAAGTTCGCCAGATAGTTGCCGTCCCGCTCGCCGATCCCCTTAATATAATCACCACCGCTTTCTGAAAATTCCCCGGGCCCACAGAAAGTAGTCGGGCTCCAGATGTAGCGATCCGAGAACTCATTATGATCGTGCCGCGACGATGCCTTGAACCAGGGATGCTCGTCGGAGGTGTGTCCCGGGACGAAATCGAGGATGAGCCGCATTCCGCGCACATGGACAGCATCGACCAGAGCAGCGAAGTCGTCCATGCTGCCGTAGCGGGGCGCGATGGCGCAGTAGTCGCTGATGTCGTAACCGGCGTCCCGAAATGGAGACTCGTAGATGGGGCATAGCCAAACCGTATCAAAACCGAGGTCTTGAATGTAATCGAGTCGCTGGCGTATACCGTTGAGGTCGCCAATGCCGTCGCCATTGCTGTCCTGGAAGCTGGCGGGGAAGATCTGGTAGATGGCTGAATTGGCCAGCCATGCAGGGTAGGGTGCGTGTTTCATCATGCGTCTAGCGTCACTGGAAGTTTTATGCTTGTTTCGATTCGTTTCCCGCGTGGCTAAGGGAATACGTTTTACGCTATTGATAAATGCAAGATAGAAATGTGTTGCAATAAAATCTGGCCTTTTTGCGACGATTCACAAATCAGGGCGATTGTGAGTTTAGTAGCTTGTTGTTTTCTGGGGATGCATTAGACAAAAACTCAGTTTATCAAGCCATATTTATATGATCCACGAAAACATTGAATTGCATAACATTGTGGAGTTGGAGGAAGCACCCGGCGGCGGTTTGTATCTGCGGCGCATGCCGAAAGCGGTGCGCGATTGCTTGAGTCCCCTTGGCCGGATGGTTTCACAGGAATCCGCCGGTGGCGAACTGCGCTTTGTGACCGAAGCCGGGAGTATCCGGGTGGCGGTCGCATCGGCTCCCTCATGCCTGGCCCCATGGGAGCAGCACAATCAGGATGTGTTCATTTTCAAAGGCGCGTTCTTTCATTCGCATTTGCGGCTGGATCCGGGAAAGGTCAATTATCTCAATCTGAACGATATCGGCTTGGGGGTGCAGAATGCCTTTCTGGATCTAAAGCCGGAGGTGCGGGATACGGATTACTTTGACCACAAGGTTTGGCGGATCATGTTCGGGTGCTACCCGGCGGTGTTTCACGAAATCGAGACCTACGGCCAGCCGGTTCGCCCGCCGAAACCGGAGGAGCTGCCAAAACAGCGGATTCTATTCTACGGCTCCTCGATCACCAATGGGGCCTCGCCGAGCCTCTATCACCTCTGCTATGTTCAGCAGGCCGCACGGCACTTGAAAGCCGACGCTCTCAATCAGGGACTTTCGGGATCATGTCACTGTGAGAAGGCCATGGCCGATTATCTGGCGGCGCGCGACGATTATGATGCGATATGCCTCGAACTGGGTGTCAATATGCGTCAAGGTTTTACGGTCGACGAATTTCATGCGCGCAGTCGGTATCTAATCGAACGGGTGATTGATCGACACCCGGATAAACCGGTCTACCTGATTACCATCTTGCCGAACGCTCAGAGCACGCTGAACGCCCTCGTAGCGGACGAGATACAACGAAATCAGGAAGCCTTCAATCAGATCCTTCGGGATCTACTCACTGATTTGAAACATCGGAACCTACACCTGTTCGAGGGCTCTAGTTTGCTTAGAGACTACAGCGGGGTCACTCAGGACCTCATCCATCCCGGAGATTACGGTCACACCGAGATCGGTAGCCGGCTTGCGACCCGGATTGGTGAATTTTCAGTCATGCCCGATCATAAAGCGGACTGGCTTGCAAAGCGATAGTCCCACATTGAGGCAGCGTGGTCTCTCGATCATCTTCTCAGCCCTAAGTAAGCACTCTGTAAAATATGATTTTGATAAACTACAACAAAAAATCCTTGAAAGATGCCTCACGCGTTTCACCACGGTTTGACAGCCCGCGGGCGGCAGGCTTTTGTGCTTTGGCTTTGATCTTGTTAACCGGATGTGGTCAGTCGGATGAAAATTCCTCGGCGGTCATCCCTGTGGCGGAATCGAATGCGCCGAAGTTTTCCAAAGAGTTCAGTCCTTCAGATCATCCATACCACGATGCGCGCGTTGTGCCGATCACTTTAGGGGATTCGATTGTTGAGCCCTTCTGGGAGCGAAATCTGACGGCATGGTCAAAGTGGGAGTTCCACAACGAGCCGGACAACGCTAAGGCGGTTCAACATTTCTCCAGGCTTTCCGTCTCCTGGACTGCTTCGGAAGCTGGTGAGGGGCCCCGTATGCTTAGGCGCTACGCAGGCGAAGGATTGGATGCCGCGAACCATTCAGATCTTGTTTTCAGTGCGGCTTTCACGAAAGGGACTATCATACAAATTCAAGTCTCGACCTCTGAAGGAGTTATTAAAGAGAGATTCGAAGCTGAAGTGAGTCATAACGACCAGTTTCTCGTTCCCCTTTCAGGCGCGAAGAAAATTGTAGAACTTGAAATCTCTCTCGAAGCCGCGAAAGCAGGAACGGTTCATGGATATTTGATGTGGGTTGGACTCCGGAATTCTATGCTCGCCGAGTTGGAGAGGGAACGATGGCGGCAATATTCCAACCAGTCCCTGGAGGTCTTTCTGCGGGAAGAGCCTGAACCCCCTGACTTGGGTCCGCTTTTTAATCTTGTGACGTCCAGACAGGCTTTTGATGAGATCAGAACGAAGCGAGTAGAAGTTGAGCCGGGGGCAGAACTTAATCTAAGGTCCAAGATTGAACTCGAACCGCATTTAACGAATTCCTCGAATCAGAATCTTTTCGGGCGTCGCACGAATAGTGTTAATCGCCTGCGGCACACATTTGAGTTCTCCCGCTCAGATGGCGCGACTGAAACTATTGGATTGGTCGATGCCGCGAAGAAGGCTGCCCTTGCTGGCGATCGGGCGGCCTTGAGGGAAGTGGCCAAAGCCGCTGTGCAAATCGCTTTGATCCCGCACTGGGACGTGGATTTTATCACCGAATTCTCCGGAAGTTCCTGGGCGCAGGGACCGTTTGTACAATCGGAAGTCTGCGCAGCATTGGCGATTTCGGCGGATTTGGCTGGAGCATGGTTGTCTAAAGCAGGTATGGATCTAATCTTGCGCAGACTTGCTGAGGATGGTTTGGGAAACATCAATTTCTACATTTGGAAAAATCCGGCTATTTTTAAGAATAATCAGCTTCCAGTCTTTTCCCTTGGACGCATCGCAGCCTATACGTTATTGGAAAAACAAAAGTACTGGGACAACGTAGGAAGCTACACTGACCTTGCTTATGCTGAATTGGAAATAAGCCTGGGCTATAATTTCTTGCCGGACGGGGGCTATCCGGAAGGCCCTGGATATCTCGTCTACATGCTTGAGAATGCCTTGCCCGCTATCACGATGTACGGCAATGCACGGGACATTTCTCTCGCTGAGTTAGCCCCATCAGTACTAAATCTAACCGATAATTACCTAGAGGCGCTTCGTAGCACGGAGCGGTCTACGCAGCTCATTTTAGTGGGCGATGCCCAGGGAGGGCCTTTTGTTCCGGTCAGTCCGTCGGTCTTGAGTGTGATTGCGAAGATCCAGCCGGATGGCACCGCCGCCCGTATGTTCTTGGATCTCAAAGAATCTTCTCGGCAGGATCTCGAGCTTTGGGCACTTCCCGAGCCGTTGTTGGATGACGTGATTGCCGATGACTACGAGCCTTTGGTTGTTTTGCCGGAGTCTGGCATTGTGGCTGTGACACGGGAAATCCATGGAGAACTAATGAAGCTGGTTGTCGTCGGCGGGAGCAAAGGAGCCGGCCACAACCACGAGGATCGAGGAAGTTTCATACTTGAGTACGCAGGCCAAACATTCGCAGCCGATCCTGGCGGCCTTAGTTACGCAAGTGCAAATGCCCGTGCACTCAGTTTTGCCCAGAATCACAATATGCTTGTTCCAGAGCAGGGGCCGGGAAGCAGACCGGCCCCACGCAACCCTGCGACGCACGCGGTGATTCCAGACGTGACAGAAACAGCTGATTCAAATTTGGAAGTTGAACTGGATTCAGGTATCCTCTGGCCCGAGCACTACATTTCGTGGAATCGCCGCTTTACTTTTGAAAGTCAGGACGAATTAACGATCACCGATGACTACGCTTTAACCCAAGGGACTGCGGTTGAGTTCCTTTTGCATACGCCTCTGCAGATTAAGGAAGAAGCGGGCGAAGTATTCATTGTCGGACAGGACGCGCGCTTGAGGATTGTTCCTGGAGAAAACACCGAGATTCGGACGATAGCCGGCCGCCCACTGGGAGGCCGTGAACTCTCAACCCTAATTATCCGCAAACAAGAAGCTGCGGGACGACTTCAAACACGTATGTTTTTTGAGCCACTTGTAGTGGGCCCTCATCGATGACGGGATCGGGATGTAGAAGAAAAACCATCCGTGTACCTGTGAATCCGTGGTTTAAAAAAGATCTTGTTAAAACTCCAGCTGTATGAAAACCAAGCAAAGTAGGGAAAATCAGGGATGCTGGCCTGAACTGGCTCCTCTCCAAGTTGCCCGCAAAGACGGCGTTGAACAACGGGAATTTTGGGTTCTTCAGGCGGAACGCATTACACGACCTGTGCTCGAGAAAGCGGCTGTCGGGGAACTCCGAAATGCTGGCCTTTCCGGACGCTTGGATCGGCTCAGGGGCTTCCATGCCTCGCTTGAGGCGATGGGGCGCATCTTGGTTGGCATTAGTCCATGGCTCGTTTCTGTGGACGCCGGGATCAGCGAAGCGGAGAGGCGAACGAAGCGTGAATTGCGAGAGTTCGCCTTGGCTGGATTGAGAACAGGAACGGATCCCGAGCACCCTGACCGATGGAATTGGAGTCAGGCGGATCAAGTGGTGGTCGACGCGTCGAAGGTGGCTATGGCGATCATTCGTGCCCCGGACTTGATTCCGGATGATGACATAAGCCTGCGTAAAAACCTGCTGGCTTGCCTGGAAGCGACCCGCGTCGTTACCCCGCATCATAATAACTGGCTCTTGTTTTCTGCCATGGTGGAGGCGGGAATCGATTTACTCGGAGGCAAGGCGGACGGGATGCGCGTTGATTATGCGCTCCAGCAATTGGAGCAGTGGTATATAGGGGATAGCTATTACAAAGATGGTCCGGAGTTTCACATGGATTTCTACAACAGCTTGGTGATACATCCTTTTCTCGTGGTGCTTCATCAATACTTTGAAAAGCACGCAACTATCCGGTTGGGCTGCTACAATGTGAAGCGACAATGGGATCGCGCCGCCCGCCATGCAGAGATACTGGAACGCTTTATCTCGCCGGAGGGCTGCTTCCCGGTAGTCGGGCGATCATTGGGATATCGGGCGGGTGTTCTACACACGCTCGCCTTCGTCGCGGCATCGAACCGGCTGCCGGAAGCCCTTCGTCCGGGGCAAGTGCGGTGTGCGTTGACGGCGGTCATGGAACGCTTTGTGTCCGCGCCTGAGCTACAGAATGAGAGCGGATTTTTGAACCCTGGCTTCTGGGGACATCAACCCGACTTTCCGGAATACTATTTGCAGGATTCGGCGGCCTATTTTATATCCACAACCTTTCAAACCTTGGCCTTATCTCCTGAATCTGATTTTTGGGCAAGCCCTAGTGAAGCTTGGACAAGTCTCAAACTTTGGTCCGGAGGGACGGCGTCTGCGGACCATGCCTTGGGTCATCACTTAAGGCAGAGAGTGCATCCTTCCCGCATAGATTGAATTAGCTCGCAATTTGGGGCTATCTGTTTCGGATGTCCTTGAAATGCTGCGGATCCTAATAGTTGCTTTGTTTCTCGTGGGCTGTTCGCCGGAATCTGATTTACCTCTGGAAAGCGGAGGGAGTGAATCTAGAGAGTCGGTTAAAGCAGGGTCGTCGCAATTGGCTGATTACGCAGCTGAATCCAAGGCGGTAAGTTTGACTGATTTAATTGATGCAAGTGAGACTGCTGCGGCGCAAAGGCAAGAGGCTTGGCGCCTGCTTGTTGGCGACGGGCATGCCGCCGATCCTGATGAGGCGATCAAGTTGGCGACCCGTGCCGCCACTGCGGGCGATTCAATCGCGATGCTCTGGACGGGACGCGCGGCACTTCACTCCGGGGGAAATCGAATTGAGGCGGCTGCCTGGTTTCTGCTTGCTCAAGAGGGGAGTAATGCCGGAACTCGCGAGGATGCCAAAGGAGAATACGAAGCACTGGACCTAACGCAAGAAGAGATCGAGTCGGCACTCGTCCGTATGGGTGAATTACTTGGAAAGATCACTCAATCGACCGGAGGCAGTGTGGAAAATAATCGCTGAATCTACATAATTACTCGATCAACACTTTGAGGCGCACGAATTGCTTTTCTGAACCACCCAGCGTATAGGCGACTGAGTTTGTCGCATTATTGAGTTTAGGGTCAGTTATAAGAATGTTGGTCCACTCAAAGAGGTCACTAGAAGTTTGTATCACGAAAATGCTGCCGTAGTTGGAACTCGGAATATTGCCACCGTTGGGCCAGACCACAGTGTGGGTGCTATCCAGGCCAGGATTGACAGTGAAACCTGGGGCAGCGTTCATGAAGTACTCGATTCCATTGAGCACGCCATCGTTATCATAGTCGAGTTCGGGTGATTGCCCATTAGCGTTTTCGGAACTCCATAATGCATAGCTTGGTCCAGTGAGTGCATGTATTGAGCCATTCCCAGTGATGTAGCCGCCGGAGTTGGCAGCGTTGTAAATTCCGGCAGGCTGGAGCACTTGATTGAACCTCAACTCTGCGACACTGTCGACCGCGTCATGGGTGAGATGAAGCACCGCGCCGGAGGCGATTGAGAGGTTTGATGTATCGTTAAGCCCGCTTGAACCCATGCTAAGTGTGCCTGCGGTGACGGTGGTCTCACCTGTGTAGCTGTTGACTCCAGCCATGGTCAGCGTGCCCGCGTTACCTTTATGCAAGGATAGGTTGCCGGTAATGTTTCCCGTGAATACGAAGTTGCCAGTGTTCAGGATACTCAAAGTTGAGTTCACTTCGGAGCTATTAGTGACCGTCATTTGCATATCCGTCCCTGATGAGCTCAGTCCGGAGACCTGTTGGTTACGACCATTCAGGTCGAAGGTGGCAGAGCCGGAATTAGAGCTGTTGCCCAAGCGTAGTATTGTGCCGAGCGGAAGGCGGTCATCGCCGCCATCAACTTTCAGTAGACCGACCACGACATCTGTGCTGCCTCCATACGTATTAGCCCCCGAAAGAATTGTCGTGCCACCGCTGTTGGCATTGCGAATACCCAGAGAGAAAGTGTCTGAGCCATCGTCGACGATACCTGAAATATGCAGTGTTTGACCGCTGCCGTTGGCTCCGATGCGCGAATTGTTTGCCTTGATCAGGATGTCTCCCGCCCAAGTATTTGAGCCAGCTTGGCTTTGTAGTGCTCCGATAAAGTTGGAGCCCGTGCCATCGAGGTTCAATGTCGCCTGGTCCACTGTGACGCCTCCAGCCAGCTCCAGTTGCCCACCGCTTGTCACAATCGTGCCAGCCAATGGGCTACCCAAAGCAGAGCTATTCCTGATTCTGAGTATCCCAGCAATGACTGTTGTGCCGCCCGTGTTGCTGCTGCCGCCTGTGAGCACAAGTGTGCCCGGACCTGATTTGCTCAGGCCTGCCAGGCCGGAGAGTGTGCTGCCGATTGTCAGAATGCTTTCGCTGGCAACGGTGATGTCCGGCGCAGTTCCGGTAAGATTGATCGTCCCGTTGAGGATGCTGAAGTTGCTAGAGGGAGCGGAGTAGATAATCCGTTTTGTATTCACTGTCCAATTCACCGACGCCGAACCGGATAGGGAAGTGAACATGGCTGTGTTGAGAGCGCCGTTGACAGCATCCCATGGCGTTCCAAAGACTCCAGACCAGTTTGTCGCGGTGCTATTCCAAGTGGCTCCTCCGGCACCAATCCATGTGCCCAGATGGCCTTGAAAATTCGCGGTGACTTCTTTGTTGGCATCCATTGAGACATCTACCGGATTGTTGCTGCTAGATACGTCTCCGCTCCAGCCTCCGAAGCTGTGGTTGTCCGCAGGCGTTGCGGTGAGGGTGATGTGACTACCGTCGGGATACCAGGCGACGGAGGGTTCCGCCGTGATGCTGCCGCTGCCCGAGGTAGTTGCGCTTAGTGTGCGGCGTGTTACGGACGGAATGTCCGTCCTCAAGACATGGAACTGAGTTGTTTGCGAGGTGCTAAAGTTATTGTCAGAAACCAGCACAAGCGTTCGGAAGCCATCTACATCCCGACCGAAACACATCCCCTCGACGTTGTCCATATTGGATGAGGATTCCCATCGCAGGGTCTTGCTCAGCTTGGTGTAACTGGCTCCCTGCAGGGAGTCGATGCCCGCGACGTTGGTGGCATTGGCCTGATTGAAATTCACTTCATATACGCGGATACGGAAGCTGCCCAGGTTCGTATTGTTCGCGGTAAGGCCACGTTCCATGACAAACATACGACCGGAATCGTCTATAGGGAGAATTTCGGGGACGGTATTGAAGCGTCTGACGAACCAAAACAGTGTGCCCTGATCCGCCTGATATACCTTCTCTTCCATCGCCAACGGATTGCCGGGCTCACCCGCAAAACGTACGATGCGGGTCAAACTGTTTTGAGCCTGATTCGTGTCGCTGTTATAGTCTCCACTGTAGTCCTGTTTGAGTGCCGCCTCGTTGGAAACGAAAAGTTCTTTACGGTTGGGGCTCATGCCTAGGCTTTCAAGCGAGAGGTTGGAGCGCACGCCAGTTGTTTGGGCACCGTTGCCCGGTGGCACGAGAGTGCCATTAGTATCCTGAGGCAGGAATTTCACTGGTAAGGCGATCGCCGCCTCTTGATGACCTGTCAGTCCATCGAAACGGGCAATCCACGGTGGGATGCTGTAGGTTGCGTCAGTCCCGGATGCGAGACCCTCATGAGATATGTAAAAAGAGCCATCCAGGTTAACAGCGATTCCCTCCGTATCTGTCGCGGGCATACCACTTCCATTCGGCTTTTTGAGTGCTACCGAAGACAGGGCTGTAGCCGTGCTAAAGGACGAGCCTGTGTAGTCCAGTTGCAGAGTCCAAAGGCGGCTGCCTACGTCGCTGATTGCATGGAAGTGATCTGTATACGGATCGTAGCTGATGCCGGAAAGTCCTCCGATCGTAACACCACCAACTTGCGTTCCAGTTGGAATTGAACGTTCACCGACGTAAGTAAGTGTCGTGCCGCGAATGGGGCTCGCGAGAGACAGTAGGCTGCAAGAAAATAGTATCGAGCGTGAAAATCGGGTGCGGACGTTTTTTAACACGATACTGGGCATAGGAAAAAAGAGTTCCTAAAAATATGCAAAATTTGCAAATTATAAAGATGTTGCAAATAGAGTAGGGATGGCTTTCTAGTTCTGAGAATTTAAAAGCTGTAACCTATTAGATGCAGCACGATGTATCAATTGCGTAGGGGTTAGTAAACAGTCAGGGACAGAAAAGAAGGCCATTCTGCGACGATTCACAAGCGGGTGCGGTTGCCGTTTTCGTCATCCGTATCAGAAGTGGATACTTGGTTATCGTCATTACATATTGGGTTAAACTAAACAAATAGATATGAAATTCAAAACACAACATCCCGCCTGCGCATTGCTAAGCATTTTGCTCTTTTCGGTGATCAGCCAAGGCGGCCCGAATCGTGACACCCTCGCCGCTCTATCGGTATCCGTGCCGGATCCTGTCTTTCATGTCTCCGGTGACTGGCGCTACAGCACGCTTGCGGGTTCCGGGCCGGATCGGACTTCAATTTTTACGACCGATTCGGAAGCTTGGGCTGCCTGGTTGCCGAAGTTCGCGTCTGAGCAGTTCGTCGAATTAAGCTTCTATTCGATTGCAAGGCCTGGGACAAAACGGAACGGACGTTTTGTTATTCACACGGGTGACGAGGTCACAGAAAAGCTGGTTCGATTTCCCGCAGATCAGTCCGGTTGGGTATCCCTTGGGCGTCACACGTTCTCAGGAAGCGACAACGAGGGAGTGATTCTTTTGAATGAAGTTGGCAATGGCTACCTGCGCGCTTCTGAAATGCGGTTCGATGTGATCAGTGAGGCTAATGGTTCAGTTATCCAGAGCTTTGTATTGGCCAGCTTGAACAGCGGCAGCTTATTTAGCGTGGATCGGAGTGGGCTAGCACCGCCTTCGATACCGGGAGTGTCGGAGCTGGATCCGCTGGTCTTTTCCAAGCCCGGTTTCGTAACTTGGCTGCATGATGAGGTTCTTGATGCGCATGAGGTTGAGGACGTAGTTCCGGCGGAGTTGCTGGAGCTGATCGTGCAGCGGTATTTCAATGGGGAAAACGAACCCGGGGATCAAGACAGCAGATCCGCATTCGATATTAAACTTTCCGCAGATTTCGAAGCGATGGGCTCTGAACTGACTCAGTATCTCTTGGAGTGTGCGGCTCTCACTCTGGCTCAAAGGAACGGCCACCCGGTAGTGGATCCAAAGATCAGGGATTTGGAACAGAAGCTTGAGGCCATTCTGGATAATCAGACTGTGTTCAGCTTGGCGGAGTCGCTGCAGATGCTTGCTGCCTACGCGAACCTCGTTGATCATTCGCTTCCGCTTCCGGGGAGATGGGAGACGACGCTTTGGGATAACTTTGAAGATGCATCGGTCTTTGACGAGAACTGGCTTATTCTGGAGGATCAGGCGGGCCATATTCTCTCCTCTCGTTGGCGGGAAAACGTCGAATTGGAAGACGGAAAATTGAACCTGTTGACAAAAAAGGAGGCGAAAGGCGGGCGTGAATGGACGACCGGGTCCTTGAAAACACGATCCCTCGTTCAAGAATACGGCTACTTCGAAGCCTCGATCAAAATTGCTCCGGCAACGGGACTGAATAACGCCTTCTGGCTGATGAATCCATTATCCGGTATTCCAGGGGAAGTGCTGTATGAACTGGATGTGGTGGAGGCGCATTTTCCGAATCGGGTCAGCACGACCATACATTTTTACGGGCCAGAGAAAACCGCAAGTGGATCGCTCTCCCTTGCACCGATCGACCTGAGTGCATCTTACAACGTCTATGGCATGCTCTGGGAGAAAGACCGGGTGGTTTTTTATCTCAATGGCCAGGAAATCTGGGAGCTTGAAGCCACTATCCCCGGTGCGGTTCCGGTCCGCTTCAGCACAGCCGTCAGTCGATTCGCCGGTCCGATCACCGACGCGCTCGATGGCACTAAGATGTCCGTCGATTGGGTAAGAGCGTATCGGTTTGTAGAGGATACCTCAAACTGAACAGGGTAAATTTTCGTGCTAGAGCTTAATTTTCTTAATTCACTGAATCCATGGCTAATTATTTCCCACTTCGAATGAAACATCCGTCTAAAAGTAATGAAGGGCTAGGGGGATTTAGCCTGATAGAACTCCTGGCTGCCATTGCGGTCGTGGCAATCTTGGCCGCTATCCTTATACCGGCGTTATCCAGTGTGCGTGAGAGAGGATTATCGGCTAAAAGCATCGCCCATTTGCGGCAAGCTTCGGGAGTCCTGCTGTTGAGTGCGGCAGATGATGCGAACCGCGTTACTCTGGTCGGCAGGCCAGGCGGGACGCACCGGAGTTGGCTCTTTATGCTACAAAGAAAGGGGCTGATTGAAGGGAAATCCTATGAGGGATTCCGCTGCCCGAAACAAGCGCCGTTTGATGAGGGCAGCCACTACGAGATATTTGGAATACCGATGAGCAGGACATTAGGGGAAGCCGTGGAATCTCCTGAGGGCGGGAGCAATCGTGTTTTATATCTCAGTCGCTTGGGAAATCCATCAGAATTTGTCTTACTGGTTGATTCGGTTTTGAGTACGAACGGTTCGCAATGGCATACAGCATGGGATGGGGGCGAGTCTTCTGGTCCGCATGCCCGTCATCAGGGGCGAATGCATGTAGGCATGGCCGATGGCAGCGCCCGTTCTGTGTCTCCTGTCGAGTACGCGGAACTCAGAGCAGATATGACGGGCGCTCCAGGGCTTCAGGTCGGTTATTTCACCGAGGCATTGGAGCGAGTTCCAGCCTCCGAGTGATACCGCGTTTTTGCGTGGCACCCGGAAACCAAACATTTACGACCTAAAATACTTATTTTATGAAAAAAATTGGCGAGTTTACACTGATAAGCAGAACGAAGGCAGCTTCGCTTGGCGGGTTGTTTCTTATCTACGGAACCTTGGCTCAACTTTCGGCCGAGGCCGGTTTGGGTGGAACCGATATTGAGGAATTAAAGGATCTGTTATCGGTTCGTGCGGAGCCTCGTCAGATGAGGATTCTTCCGGATACTGGCCGACTTGAGCAGCCGTTGGGCTCGCGACCGTTTGCTGTCTTAGAGGGTGCGAGAGGTGTTTCTTGGAAGTGGTCGAGGGATCAATTCTTGGAAGGCATCGACTATGAGTTAAGTGTTGAGTTTGGCGATGTCGACTCACTTGCGAAAACGACAGGGTGGGGTCTGCGGTTTTTTGTTTGGAATTCTTCGGCAGATCCTGCCGGCCCATTTGATGAAGCGGGGAGTCCCGTGAATTTGGTCTTGAGCCGAGGGGAGTTGAGCACTCTGGGGGGGGAGACCGCAGAAAGAGTCGTGGGCGTCTTCCGTCCGGCCGAATTCGAGGGACGCGTCAACGTGGATATTCAAAGTTTCGTGCCCGATCAAATTCTAGAGGCAGGTGGCAACTTCCCGCGCATTTACGAGTTTCGCTTGAGTCCAGTTTTGGAGGGGAAGACGCAGGCCGAGCTTAATGAAATCGAGCAGCTCTTGGGTGCGAGTAGGCCGCAGAATCTGGAGGCAGGCGTCGAGCCAGGGGTAAAGTTGAGTGACGAGTGGACGGTATTCGGACCATTCTCGGGAAATGCGGAGGCAGATTGGACAAGCCTGGCTCGCTCAGAGAGGATTCCCGATAGCCTCCAGATCAATGGCCGTGCGTTCGAAGCGCGGTCCTTCCGATCCGAGCGCAACCAGATCGACTTTCGCAAGGCGCTGGGAGAGTTTCCTTCAAGGACGGAGGCGCTGATTTTCATTCCTGTCACAGTGAAGGAAGCGGGCCCGGTTGCTTTCGGCTTTGGTGCGGATTGGTGGTTCGCCGCCTATCTCGGGGGCGATTTGTTGATGGAGACCTTTTCCCAATCAGGCGGGAATGTGGCATCGCCTCCGAACCCGAGTAATCATCAGGTCACGCGCTGGCTTCCGGCTGGAGAGCACCTTCTGGCCATTCGATTGATGGCGGGGCGGGGAAGCGCGACGCTCGCAGTGGCCGGCCCCGGTGAGCTTGCGGGACTCGGTCCGAATGAGTGGGCACCGGTTAAACCAAAGACGGGTGCACGTCTGGGGCCTGAGGTGGTGCCTGACGGCCGCTTTGAATTTGCAGCCGACGATTACCCGGAAACATGGCAATTCGGGATCACCGATTTCGAATTTAACGAGAATGAGTTACAATTAGTCTCGGATCTTGCTTTTGAAGGAGAACAATCACTCCTCATCGATACGACAAGTTCCGAAGACGGGCTGCGAAAACTCATTATCCCCCTCCGGATCGACCCCAAGCGGCTTTATCGGTTTCACGCGGCCGTCCAATATTTGGGGGGCGAGGGCTACCTTTCGATGACGGTGCAGGACGACACCAAAACAGGAACCAGCGAATACATGCTGGGAGTGGGCAAGGATCTTCGGCTCTATCAGCCGACAAAGGAAGTTAGAGATTTCGAGGTAATGGAGAGTTATACCTACTTCAATATACCGGAAGTTTATCTGGTCATTCGAGCGCATGGGCCGGTCAAAGTCCGGCTTGACCAAATTTCCATCCGCGCCGCCAGCGACTCGCTCCAGTTCACCGGGCATGGCGTGCAGAAACACCCCTGGTCGGAAGAATGGTTCGATCTTGAATTGAGTTCCGAGGTGACTACGCCGCATACTGCCTGGGCCAAGCCTCTGCACGGGGGGGAACTGCGCGTCGCGGGTCTGATGCCTTACTGGGATGGGCGGCATCTGGTGGAGATGGCCCAGCGCATGTCACTCGATTATAAGTTTCTTCCGTTTGAAGAACCGACGGAGTGGATCAATAATTGGTGGACTCGTGACGAGAGCGGAGAACCCGCACTCTTTCGTGCACGGGAGTGGATTGAGGCATCGATTGCCGAGGAGCCGGTGGATGCCTTTATCCTATGGGAAATGAGCGCTTCGACTTTGGGCGATGCTGTCGTCGAAAAACTGCTGAAGCGTGTGGAAGAGGGAGCTGGTCTCGTGATTACAGGTTTCGATCAGCCCTACTGGCCGAAGCCGGACGGAGAGCGACCGGAGGCACTGGCCGCTTTTGAGAAAGGTGCCTGGGGCGAAGCTTTGAACGATACCACCGCCCGGGCGGGCACAGCGGCGGCCTCAGGCATCCGCATCGACCCGAGAGCCGATATTCGGTTTTACAGCCACGGAGCAGGACGGGTCACATTTTTGAGGGCGTACGACCCGCAAGGCAAAGATCCCGAGAGTATGGACGTCTATGAGGGGCGCATGGCGGCTTTTCTAAAAGCGTTGCATTGGAGCGCGGCCCGGGTGCCGCCAGTGCGTCTTGCCGGACTCGAAGTCGACGGGATAAAAGCGTCTGCGGATGTGGTATCCATTGCCCCAGACTCGAATCTGGACTGGATACTGGAAGGATCTGCTGAGGAGGGAACGGAGCTGCGCTGGTGGGTGGAACGCGAACGCAATGGTCTGCGTTGGATCGAAAAGTCTCAAAAAGTTCCAAGTGGTGCGACACGAATCGATTGGCCCGAGGGTGCGAAGACATTGCCCGGAGGCGATTTCTATCTCGGCGCACAAGTCGTGAAAGACGGAAAGATCCTTGACTGGGCGCAGTTCAAGGTGGCGAAGGAGGCTGGAGCCAGAATCAAAGCCATCCGGGTGGATTCGCTCAATCCGTTTCTCACCGAACACGAATCCATCCGTGGAGAAGTCGTCTTGATGGACGCCACAGATCCGAAGATGAAGCTGGAGCTTCGGCTTGAAGATAGTGCCGGGAACCTTTGGAGCGCCACGAGTGCAGCGCCGGAGCAAGGAAAAGTTTCTTTTGATTTTGGCCCGGTGCCCGCCCGGCATCTGGTGCATCGCATCTCGGCAACCTTATTGGACGAGGCCGGACGGGAACTGGACTTCCGGATCGAAGAATTCTCGGTGGTTCGAAATGCTTCTTTTTACGCCACATTTTTTGATCACCAGATCTGGCAGTTGCCCGGCACTTATCTGGGGAGCTTGGCCGCGCGTCAGTTCCGCAAACAAGGGGTGAGTTCCGCCTATTGGGCAAAGCCCTCAACGGAGGGTGTGGCGAAAGCGAATATCCGAGGAATCCCATCGCTGGCGCAGAATTATCCTCCCAAGTTGCGGGTCCGCGGAGACCTGGCGAAAGCCCCGGAAATGGCAATTCCCCTGGCTTCCCCCGGGCGTATTCGCCAGATGCAGAATCGTGTCGATCTGGAAATGACGGAAATGGACGGTGGCAAATGGGCACCACTTGCCTACGGGCAGGGGCACGAATCGAATATGCGAGGATTTGGGGGCAGGACCAAGCAGGATGTCTGCTTTGCGCCCGCCTCACTGGAGAGTTTACAACGCTTTGTGGAGGGAGAATATGATAGCCTCTCCGAGCTCAATGAAGCATGGGGGACAAGCTTTTCGAATTGGGAGCAAGTTCGTCCGGTGGTCTTGGACGAAGCACTCAAGGCGGAAGATTTATCCGGAGGGCTGGCCCGCTGGATCAATCACCGCCGCCACATGGATCGGGTCTATTTGAACTATATGGAAGCCAAACGCTCGGCCGCTCGGGACTTCATTCCAGGTTTCGAGGCGACCCATGATAATTTCTACGGAACGGACAGCTTCAGTGGGGTTGATTTGTGGCTCCAGCTCAGCGAATTGGTCGCAGGGGCGGGCATTGGCGGTGGCCTGCTTCAAGCCTTCACCCCGCCGGAGAGGAAGCATCTGATGCTCAAGCGAAACGCGATATGGCACCCGATTATGATTACGGAAGAGGATGCTTTGCTGGAGGTACGCTTTGGACTTTCTCCCTGGCATCACCTTTTGGAGGGTTATCATGGATCGACCTACTGGACGGGTCACTTCACGGGAACGCGGTTCCCCAATAGTAATTTCGGCATGCCCTTGCTGGCGGATCATCGCATGAGTCCCTTGGGTTCGTGGCTCGGGCATGAAGTCGAACGCATTCGCGAAGGCGTTGATAAAATAGTCTTTGCCAGTGAGACGGATGATGGAGGCATTGCCATCCTCTACAGTCGGGAAAGCGAGCACGCGGCAACGGCTTGGCAGGGAATCAATTTCAGGGATGAAACCTCACAGACGATTTGGCCGGAGAATGAAGCCACTGCGGTCGGCGCACTGCTGCAGAACTCGGGGTATCAGTATCGTAGAATCTCGAACACCCAAATCACGGAGGGTGCCCTTTCGGGGGGAGACATTCGCCTGTTGATTCTCCCGTTCAGTCAGGCGATCTCGCCGGAGGTCGCCGGGCACATTGAAGACTTTGTCGAAAATGGTGGCAAGGTTTTGGCGGACATTCGCCCCGCAGTCGTGAACTTGCGGGGCGAGCAGCAGCGAGCGGGTTTTCTCGATCAGGTGTTCGGAATTCGCCAGAATACCGATTGGAGCGCATTTCGCTTGTCTGAAATGGCACTGGATCTCGACTATGTTTCGGGCAGTGGACGAAGTGGCCAATCCGGCGACCACACGGTTCTTGTCGGCTCCGCTTCGGAAGCGAGCGCCTTGCCTGCGGACGCCCGCGCACGTCCGCCGGTTTTCCTCCGGAATTCCTTTGGGGCGGGGCAAAGCCTCTTTCTCAATATACCTTTCAGCCGACTCACCTCGCAGGGGGAAGCATCCTTGCTGGATTGGCTCGTCACGAATGAAATCAAACCTCCCTTTGAACTTTGGGCACTCGATGCATCCGTAAACAGGACGACGACTGAAGCACTCGCGCAGGACGAAGACCTTGTGGCCAATCCGGAAGGCTTCATGGGCGACAGCAATGCGATTGTTAATCCGCTGCGATTCCGGCATGTCTTTGACTCCATCGATATTGTCGGTGTCTCCTCCCACCGCCAAAGAAAAGGAAGCGGAATGATTCGATACGGGATCAAATGGCCGAGCGAAGGCTATATTTATGACCTCATGTCAGGTCGCCTGTTAGGTAGGGAAGCTGAATCCGTGATTGAAATGGAGCGGGAAGGGGTCTCCGTTTTTGCCGTCGTCCCCTACGAAATCGAGGCTCCGGAATTGGAAGTGGCCACAGGTGTTCTGGAGGACGGGCGTATTCTCCTGAAGGCGAAGGCGCGGCTTCAAGAAGAGGCATCCGATCAAAGGCATGTCGTCCAGTTCCTGCTGCTCAAACCCGACGGATCGACCTGGTTCGAATTACCGGAGTCCGCCTATTCTGAATCGGGAGTCGCACTGTTTGATATCATTCTACCACTCAATGCGCCCGCAGGGGTATGGACGCTTGTCGCTAGAGAGGCGATCAGCCGGAAAGAAACAAGCGTCCGGTTCGATCTCTGTGTGGATAAAGAAGAAAAATGAAAGCAGCGAGGAGACTCCTGCGACGACTAACATGCTGGCGGGTTTGCGAATTGCCGGTGCTGGATATTTTATTATCTCAGGATTTCAAAGCGCTCACAGCAAAGACAACTCTCTAGGCTCTCTCTCAAGGTTCTGTTCACGACCATACCCATCAACCAAATCCAAAATAATATATGAAAACACTACACAACACAGGAGCCCCGGCAATCCGGCCCGCTCTCTCAATTCCAGCCGGGATCTCCTTTCTCAGCTGCAGCCTTGTTTTGATTCTGGTAACCACTGGTCTGAATGCACAGATCAATGTTGCCAGTGGAGAGACCTACGTGATTAATTCGGATGCCCAGTTGGGCGCCGATAACGTCATAGTTGAAAACGGCGGAACGGCGGAACTGGCAAATGGAGTGACCGTCGTCGGCAACGACGCATCCATCGCCGGGAACGGCGTGAGTTTCGGCGGCGCTCTGCGTGCGGCAACGGACGCGACTGCCGAATGGGGCGGTGGTGTATCCCTCAGCACGGCCGTGGACAGCCGAATCGGAACGAACGGAGCCGGAGAACTGACGGTCAGCGGCACGATTAGCGGAGGGACCACGAGTCAGGTCCTCTGGATGCGTACGAACGGAGGCACGCTGGTTCTTTCCGGGGACAATACTTTTAACAACAGTGTCCAAGTGACGGCTTCAGCCGGTAACACAACCCGCGTCGTGGTCGAATCAAATACCGCTTTCGGGGGCACGGCGCAAGGGACGACAACTGCCGTCGGCACTTCCATTCAGCTAGCGGATGGCGTTGTGGTGACCGGTGAGTGGTTGACTCCCCGGGGGACGGGTACTTCCAGTGAGGGAACCTTGACGACAACTATGGGCTCCAGCGCGACTTGGGATGGAGAAATCAGATTGAGCGGTGCAACGGATGCTCGAATCGGTGCGCAGGGAGGCACGCTCTCGGTCGATGGCGTGGTATCGGGGGGAAGCGGACGCATTCTGCAAATCCGCCCTCTTTCCGGAGGCCGGGTCGAATTCAACGGCACCAATACTTACGCGGCAGAGACGCAAGTCGTCGGCGGAGAGTTCTTTGTGAACGGAGACAGTTCTGGTGCGACCGGACTTATGACGGTCGGCACGGCGGCTGCCTCGACACTGGGTGGCTCCGGTATCATTGGCGCGGACACGGTCATTACCTCAAACGGAACCCTGGCTCCGGGCGATGGTTTGGGTTCACTCACGTTCAACGGGAATCTCACACTGCAGGACGGAGCGGCCATCAACTTTGAGTTGCTGAATAACAGCTCCGCGGGAGTGACTTACGATCAGATTGTCGGCAGCTCCCTTATTTTGCCGAATGCCGGTGCCATCACTCTGACAGTTTCCGGTCTGGATGGACATACGATCGTCGGCGGTGACAGCTTCACGATCTTCACCGGGACGCTCACCAATTTTGATGTCAACAACATCACAATTGTCAACAACACCGACTGGACCGGTGGTTGGGAGCTGTCTGAAGGCAGCCTTGTGCTGACGGCCATTCCCGAGCCTTCGAGCTTTGCGCTCATGCTCGGGATGCTGGGTCTCGGATTGATCGGCGTAGCTCGGCGTCCCCGCGGGAACCGCTGCTAATTTTTGATAGAACAAGCTCACGCATGGGGGGTGGTTTTCATTCTTTGCGAAAGCATCGACTGGGACCACCCCCCTTTTTTTTGTTTCAGGGACGGGTCGAGGTCGCCAAATAAAATATCGTGCCCGAGTGTCATAAAAGAGAGAATAAGGGTTGACATTCATTATTAAAATCTAAATAACAAACATTGTTTTAAAAAAAATAACTCAACCCACACACTATTAGTTATGAAATCCAAGACATCGGCCATCGCATTTATTCTCGCAGCATTTGGGGCATCAGATGCTTTCTCTCAAACTGTTATAGACTTCAATTCAGGCTTCAGCATAGATACTGTGCTCAATGGACAAGCGGCTAGTCAACCAGGGCTGGCAGGTAACTGGAATTCGGCTACAAGCAATACATCCTTCGTTACTACAGGTACCGATTTGACAAATGCGTTCGCCTTGGACCAGACGGGAACAGCAAACCGAGTCCTGACTGAAACGAGCACAGGTTCCGCGCCTGCTACGATTGTTTCCTACGCTTCGCTGGACACTCCACAGACAGGAACAACTTATTTTAGTTTCCTCGCATCAACAACGACTGATGGTAGTGGGGATGACTATGTTTTCAGTTCTGGAGGTGTGGTAGGCATCGCCTTTAATCCAACTTCGCACGATGTAAATGCTGAATTTAACATCGCAGTAGTTCGTGGTGCTGAAGTGAGATTCCGTGATGGCGCCACTGCTAGAGGTAGCGCCTCAACTACGGTTGGAACTAACTTTTACGTTGGGACAATTGACTGGGACGCCAGTGGCGATGAGACCCTTAAGCTCTGGATCAATCCTGATACAACAGATTCTGGCTTCCTTATAAGTTCACCTAGTATCAATATCTCAACTCAAAATATGGGGTCTAGCTTAACTTCTATCGGCGTATTCTCCTATGAAGACAATGGTGTTCTTGATAATGTCCGCATTGGTTCCAGTCTTTCGGATGTAGCTGTAATTCCGGAAGCTTCTTCATTTTCGATCATAATCGGTTGCTTTTGTGCCCTGATGTCTTTTACCCGTCGTCGAGTTGCGAAAAGTTGAATATTCAAACGATTTCTAGAAACCAAAAAGGTTTCGCGATCCAAGGATTGCGAAACCTTTTTTATGTAAATCGAGTTCTCTGGTTAATTAAATGGCTGAGCCCCCCGTGAGAAAATGCTTCGGAACTCGGATAGTGCTTACACTGCTTGAGGGTAGCTTGGAAAACTACGGTTTCAGTTTGGACTTCGCATTACTCGAAAGCCCTCGGTCAAATGGTCTTTTCAGGAGCCTATATTGCCACAAGACGGACCAATGGCTTGGCGAACACTTTCGCTATCTTAATCCCCAAAGAAAGCAGAAACTCACTCGCCGTCAGGGTGATGCGCTCTATTTCCTAATAAAGCATCTCGATGTATTGAAAAAGAAGGGACATTCTGCTGCCATCAAATCATCTTGGGAGAGTGCGCTCCTTCGACAAGTAAAATGCTTGTTGGATATCTGGAACCGTGAAAGCCTACTACGATAAAGTATCCAAAAATGGATACACCAATGGTGCTCCTTGCGATGCGCTACAATGTGCTGATAGTGAATCAGCAATCGCGCTATTAGAAGCATTGATTACCCTTTGGGAAGTCACCAAGCAAGCCGATTGGCTCGAAAAGGCTAAATACCTCCCCCACCACTGCGCTTCTTGGACGATGAACTATAACTACTGTTTCCCGGTCGGCAGCGAGTTCCACAAGCTAGACATAGCCACACAGGGCAGTGTATTTGCCAATGCACAGAACAAACACAGTGCTCCTGGTCATTGCACATTTTCAGGGGTCGGTCTTTTGAAACTCTACCGGGCAACGGGTGACCGACGCTATGCAGAACTTTTGCAGGCGACGACCAAAGGGCTTCCTCAGTTTCCTATCAACCAATTCAAGCCTGAAAGCGGCTTTTGGGTGGCCAGCGGGGCTTAAAAAGCGTTTTTAGAGGTCCTCTAATGCCCAGTTCAATGCATGATCATTCCACCGCTCACATCGACTGTGGCTCCGGTCATGTAGGCAGCGCGTGCCGAACATAAAAAAACAGCGACATCTGCAACTTCAGACGTTGAAGCAATCCGCCTGAGTGGAATTCTGGCGAGATATTTTTCACGTCGATCTGCTAGAGCCTCTGCAGACATCGGAGTCTCCATCATTCCTGGTGCCAAAGCATTCACACGGATGGCAGGAGCGACTTCACGGGCTAAAGACTTGGTGAAATTCACTATCCCCGCTTTGGCGGCTGCATAGTCAGCATGTCCACTGGTCGCACCGCCAAAAGCAGCTTGGCTTGTGATGTTTAAGATAACGCCAGGCGTGCCCGCTGCTTGGTGGATGCGAACAAAATCGCGGCAAAGTATGAAGAGCGAGGTGAGATTGACATTAAGCGTTCGCTGCCACGCATCGATTGCCGTATCAACAACGAGGTGAGTGGGCCAAGCCCCGGCGCAGTTTACCAGGATATCCGGTGGGGGCTGATTTGTTTTTTTCGCAGTCTCCCAAATTTCCGGCAATGTTTCCGGGGTAGCGAGATCGGCAAAAAGGTGACGAACGTTGGGTTCACTGGGTTGCGTGCGACTCAACGAGCATACCGTCACATCTTCAGCGAGTAGGCCTTTGCAAATGGCAGCTCCAAGTCCGCTTGATCCTCCTGTGACCCAGGCTGTCTTACCTTTAAGTTCGAGGTTCATGAGACTTAAGCAGTTGAATGAATAATGCGTAACGCACGTTACCGGATCGATTGGCAGATGGCTTATGAATTGTGCGTTTTGTCTTTCGTTCCGGCAAAGGGACGCCAAGACCACGGAGGCAACACAGAGCCGCCCCCCAGGAGCTTGAGTGAGGATCTGCGCCCACTTCGATTGGTAGCCCGCTGTAGTCGGCCAATAGTTGGCACCAGGAAGCGGAACGGGTCAATCCCCCGCAAACCACGATGTGCTGAACGGTCGTATGCTTTTGAAATTTACGAATTTGCCGCACATGGCCCAGTGCGATCCCCTCAAAGACAGCCACGATGAAGGCCTCTTTCTGAGCTCCGGCTCGAATCTGCATGAGTCCAGCTTTGTGGTCGGGCAAATCCCATGCTCCAGCCAGGTAGGGAAGATAAATGAGGTCATCCGACTTAGGCGAATAGCCGTCAAGGAGTCGTCCCCAATCACTGAGATCTTCACTGCCGTCTCCGACTACGGCCCGGAGAAAGTCGAGATTGATTCCCGAGCTTGGGCTGGAATCGACCCAGATCGGGCACCCGTCTTGAGGAGGAAGAATGCTTTGGAGAAACGCCGTTTGATTGCTGCCGGGTTCTGTGGGTTGGAACTGGTTGATGCTCCAGGTTCCCGCAGTGATGTGAAGTACGCCCTCCGTTAACCCGTCTGCCCATGCTGCGAGGGCGAGGTCAATACCTCCTCCAAACACGGGCGTCCCCAATGGTAAACCCGTTTGCCGGGAGGCTTCGGTATGTACAGTCCCTGTGACTGCCGTACTTTCAGCAAGGTCCGGTAATGTTATTCGACCTAATCCCAGTCGATCGAACAACGGATAGGCCCAATTTCCTGTATCTCGATCAAGCAGACCTGCTGCGGAAGCATCGCTCCGATCGGTCATCAACGCTCCGGTCAGCCGCAATCGCAGCCAGTCTTTGCAAAAGAGGAGCGTGCCATGTTCCGGCAATTGAGCGTTCTCACGTAAATGAGTGAGTAAGGGCAAAGGCTGGCCCGGCCACACATGGTTCGCGGTGATTCCAAACACCTCTTCTTCAAAGCCGGATTTTTTCCATTGATCCGTTAAGGCACGACCTCTTTGATCCAAAGAAGTGATGCCATACTGTGGCGAGCCTTCTGATCCCACAAGGTAAAGTCCATTTCCGCAAGCGCTCAACCCAACGCCGGATATCCCGTCAATACCCGCAGTCAGTTGACGGATCATTTCGCTAACAATATCCCAAAGTTGATTGAGATTCATGTCACTTTGATCGTCTAAAGTATTTACAGCAGAATTGTCGGCCTCACGAAAAGCCAATATGCGACCATCCTGTTCAAAGACAGTTGTTTTGATCATCGTTAGGCCGACATCGCAGACAACGACTCGGCTGGGTTGACCTTTGGATTGTTTCATTACTATTGCATCGCTTCCATCAATAGACGGCAGAGTAGATGCGGACTGCGGCGCAAGGCATCATCAGAACCGCCTGACATGTGAGGGGTTAATGTGACATTGTCGAGCTTCACCAAAGGGTGATCCGGGCCGGGCGGTTCAGATTGGAAGACATCAAGCCCGGCTCCTGCAATGCGACCTTGTTGAAGCGCTTCGACCAAGGCGGCTTCGTCCACAATTTCGGCCCGGGCAGTATTGATAAAATATGCGGTTGGCTTCATCAGGCTGATGCGCTGATGGTTTATCAGCCCGCGCGTTTCCGGTCGCACATCCACATGCACGGAGATAAAATCGGCTTGAGCAATGAGGGCATCGAGCTCGACGCGCTCTACCCCAAGCTCGGTAAGAACGACATCTGACACGTACGGATCCGCCGCCATGAGACGCATTCCGAATGCACGAAGCCGCTTGGCTACCCCCTGGCCAATCGCTCCCAAGCCTATCAGCCCCACGGAGTAGCCAGGCAGGTCGGGAATCCTTCCGGAATTCGAATACTTCCGACGCCAGTGCCCTTGCCGCAATGCCTCGTGCCCCCGGGCGATATTGCGTGCTTCACAGATAATGAGCCCCACAGTGAAGTCTGCCACCGCATCGGCAAGCCGGCCGCATGCGTTGACTACGTTAATGCCGTGCTCTTTCGCAGCTTTCGCGTCTACGTTACTGAGCCCTGTGCGGCATGTACCGATCGTCTGAAGGGCACGCGCTTTTTCAATCAGAGCGGCCGGTACGGGACAGAAATGAACGACAATCAAGTCAGCGGCCGCCATGCGCTCAAGCAATTCCGGTTTCAACCTAACAGCCGAAGGTCCGTTTTTTTCCATCTCCAGACAAGCGGCCTGGAGTCCGGCATAGTCCCCCATGTCGAACTCCGCTAAGTCGATCCGGTAACCAAGTGACTTCAGAGGGGCAAGCCCTTCCCGCATGGTTTCGGCAGGAACAAAGAGGTCGCCAATGGCAAGACATGTTTTCGTGGGCTGATTCATTCTAACATTAATACTGCTTTAAGCGCCCGCCGTTCGATCACATCACATAACGCGGTGTTGAAATCGGCAATCGGGTAGCGGTGTGTGATGAGTTTTTCTACTTTATCGGGGTGGGCAGAAAGCCAATCTACAGCTCGCTTTACATGCGCAGGAGTCGAGTCTGACACTCCGTAAACAATCTGTTCATTGTAGTGAATCGTTCGGCTGCTTACCGTAAGCATTTCTTCGCCCTGCGGAAGGCTTGCGAAGAGAGAAATAGCGCCCGAAAGCGCAGTGTACCCGGGTGCTTGTGATTGCATTTGGGCACTCGGTGCTGTAACAATCACTGCGTCAAATCCGCGTCCGTTAGTGTGTATCTGAACTTCTCGGCATAGGTCCTTAACATCGACAACGGCATCAAAACCAAAATGACCGGCCATATCAAAACGCGTCCCGGGGCGGGCGGCACCGACTACAGTTTCATAGCCAAGATCCCGCGCCATCATTCCGTGGATGAGGCCCAACGGTCCGAGACCAATCACGAGCATCGTTTTCCCGCCGCGTCCGTCGAGGCGGGAGAGACTGTTGACAACGCAGGAGGTGGGTTCCGAGAGGGCTGCAATCTCCGGAGCAAGATCGCCTACATCAATGAGATTGCCACCACGGACTCCGCGCTCGGGTATGATCGCCCATGGAGCCATTGCGCCCTCATGATGGAAACCCATGGCTTTAAGATCGCCACAAATATTACTCCGTCCGCTTTGACACTCCGGGCATTTGCCACAGCCCATGGTTGTTGCCATGGCGACGCGCTGTCCGGCGCGGTAATGGGTGACTGCATCACCGACGCGCTCAATGACACCACAGAACTCGTGCCCCATCGTCTGGGGTGGCTTAATGCGGGCATTACCATGATGGTAGGTCTTTACGTCCGAACCACAAATCGCACAGGCCAAAACACGAACGAGCACTTCTCCGGCACCGAGTGCCGGTGGCAAGCTTGCGGCCTCCAAACGAATATCCTTTGGGCCATGAAAGACTACCTTTTGATGTTGGGCTGTCACTTAGTAGCCCGTTTGATTTAAAGTCCCGTCAGATTGCCCACAGATGATTGGCGTGGAAGTTGAGCCGACGCCCAGACGAGTGGCTCCCATGTCCAGAAACAATTGTGCGCGTGCCCGGTCTCGAATGCCCCCGGAAGGCTTCACTGCAATGCGGCCAGCGGCGATTTTAAGCATGATTTCCACGGCCTCTTCTGTGGCACTTCCGTTAGCAAAGCCAGTCGATGTTTTCACGAAGTCCGCACGCGCAGCGACTGCAGCCTCTGTCGCCCGTCCGATCTCGGCTAAATCAAGTGAAGAGGTTTCAAAAATCGTTTTGACAAGAACACCTGCCGGACGCGCCACATCGGTGACGGCACGAATGTCATCTTCCACCTCAGACCACATCCCGCTGCGGATGAATGCGTAGTTGACTACCATGTCAATCTCCCGTGCGCCCATTTCGATATAGCGCTGGGCTTCCTCAGCCTTGCTGGCACTCAATGCTGTTCCATGAGGAAATGCGAGGACGCAGGAGACCTCCGTTTGCGTGCCTGCACAAAGTGCAACGGCACAGGCGATGTCGCACGGACGGACACAGATCGTGCGCACTCCGTGGGCAATTCCAATTTGCATCTCGGCCTCGGCTTCGGCACGCGTTAATTCCGGCTTGAGCACCGCATGATCAAGCGTGCGGGCGATGGGGTCATTTGAGGTAATAGTCATAAGTTTTTTTCAAATATCAGTGCATCTCGCGACCGCCGGTGATGTTGAAGGCTTGACCGGTGCAGTAGTCTGCACGCGTTGCGATAAAAAGAACGAAGTTTACAATGTCTTCGACCCGAGCCAGTCGGCGTAGTGGAATCTTAGAAGCAAAGGTGTCTTTTACCTTATCAAGCTCCATATCCATATTTCGGGTATAAGCTTCACTGACGTGACTCCAGACACCTGTTGCTTCGGTGATACCAGGGCACACGCAATTGACCGTGATGCCATGGGGTGCCAATTCAAAAGCCAAAGAATGAGTGAGTGCGATGACGGCACCTTTGGCTGCGGAATAGTGGGCCATGAGCGCTGAGCCTGTCTTACCGGACTTGGATGAAAAATTGATGATGCGTCCACTCATAGTTACCTTCATGTCGATGGCTGCGGCTTGGCTGCAGAAGAGGGTTCCATTAACGTTAACGCGCATCATCCGGTCGATTTGCTCGGCGGTGATTTCCTCGAAAGGCCGTTGATCGACAACTCCTGCATTGTTCACCAATACGTGGACGGGCCCCAGGTCACTGCGAATTTTTGTAAATATTTCAAAAACTGCTTCACGATCAGTGATGTCTAATCGATAGGCCTTCACGTCGTGGGCTCCATCGGCAAGACGGGAGGATTCTTTGTTGAGTGCCTCTGTTTGGATGTCGATCATCGCTACTTTGGCACCTTGGGCTACCAATGCTTCAGCGATGCCAAGTCCGATGCCAGCGGCAGAGCCAGTGACAACGCAAACCTTGTCTTTGAGTGGATGCGTAAATTGCACGGAAGATGTGTTCATTTGTTTTGATTTTTAATATGAAGATGTTCATTGATGGAATCAGGCATGGGCCAATCGATCCACGCGTGTTGTTCTTGAAGAGTTTCCCTGAGCTTTGTCACAGGAACGTTCGGGAGTTCACATTGTATGGATGTTGCCAGTGCAGCGGCAGCTCCAGCGGCATGACCTAGATCCATCATTGTTCGGGAAAGTCGGCAGCTCGATGCGGCAATCGAACTGAATCCTGCAGCCCGGCTGGCGATAGCGACATTATTTAATCCTACGGGCAAAAGGCAGTCGAAGGGGATGCCATAAGGTTCGAGTAATTCACGACACCCACCTCCTGAGCCATGGCGATCCATCGCATGGTCTGCCAGTGCGATGATCTCATCAGGATTCTGACGACTGATGCCGCGCAGAATATCGTGTTGGGTAAGCATTCTTCTGGCACGAATACGAGGCCCCTCGCGGACACCTAGAGAAGGCGCTATCCAGTCGATTTCCAAGTTAGCGAATTCTTCCGACTGACTTTGTAGCCATTGCCAATGGGCTTGCACCCTCCGTTCACATTCAGTCCTGGCGTCTTGATAGCCGAGAGATAAAAATTCCTCTCCTTCCATTGTGGGCAGCATGTTTACCTTCAAGCCACCTGCGGGCATTTGCGTAAAAACAGCCATTGGATACTGCTCTGCCCACCAACAATCAACTGCCAATGGTAGAGAAGCAATCGGAGAAGAGGATGGCTGAACCCTATAAATAAGAGTCACTCCATTCATCTCATTGGAACTAATCTCAGGAGCATCCGGTTCGTCGAAGGCCTTACGTGTATCACGGCCAATAAGTAGCTCACAACCAGCGAATTCGCAAAGCTTTGCGCTTTCCGTAGCATCTATAAAATAACGAGCCTTAAGCTGACGTCCGTCACCCAAGGTTACCGAACTTATGGATTGTCCAAAAGTCTCGGCACTGACTACTTCGGCTCTGGTAAAAATTTCCGTGCTCTCACATTCACGGATCATATGATCGATTACTATTGCATATTCAAGCGGTTCAAAAACAACCCTGCGCCATAGTCCATCAGGACCGAAAAGGCTCTGCCTATCAAGTGGTGGATTAGCACTTCGCCGTAAAGTTTGTTTATATTCTCCGGAAGGGTCCTCCACTAACTCGCCGCCGGGATAACGCCTTTTCGCGCTAGGTGTAATCGAACAGTGGCGACCGTTTTTTGCGATCCAAGTAGACTGGGGACGCTGTAACAGTCTTCGATAGATTTCGAAGGGAAACCCCGTCCCACCGACTCCGGGCTCCCAACTGGAGACCCCTCCACGTGCGGCGTTACCCCCAATCGACTCTTCTCGTTCAACTAATACGACTTTTAATCCCATGCGCGCAGCCGCCAGAGAAGCTCCGATGCCCCCACTGCCAGAACCGACTACGCAGAGATCATATTCGTAATCCGTCGCCATAAAAATACCTATAACGGTTCTATACACTGTACCGTTGGAATAAGCGAATACTCCAGCAAATTTAGATGCGAAGGTGTCCCACAAATATGCACTACAGCATCCCCTAACTCTTCGGGTCTCGTACACTTAGCCTTGATATCTGCCTGTTGACTGGGGTGCCCATCAATTGCAGAACTATCAGCAAAATCCGTAGCTCCCCACGACGGTAGAAGTGTCGTCGCTCGAATACCACGCTCACGGTATTCAGCATAAAATGACTTGGTGAACCGCTCTACACCAGCTTTTGCAGCTGAATAAACTGCCCAACCCGGCCAAGAATACCTGGCACATACGCTTGAAATATTAACGACCATACCCGCACCATTTCTTAGCATGATGGGCACGACCGTCTGAGAACCAAAAATGACACTATTGAGATTTGTGCGCAACACGTCGCACGCCTCCTCAGGACTCAGCTCATCCAAAGGGCCAATCTTGCCGCCTGAACCAGCGTTGTTGACTAAAATATCAATTTTGCCCTGTTCGCTGGAAACCTTTTGAACCAGAACTCCCCATGCTTCGGCGGAGGATGCGTCCGCAACAAATGGGATGGCTCCCGACTTCATACAAGCGGCTTCTAAACGATCTTTATTTCGTCCTGTAGCATAAACCACACAACCAGCTTCAACGAGCTTGGTGGCAATGCCGGATCCATAACCAGCTGAAGCCCCTGTTACGATGGCGACTTTTCGAGTGAGCTTGTGCAATGATGTTTCCATAATTTCTGTATTTTAAAGCGTTCGAATTAACAAACACTGTTTCTTTGGTGAAATCAAGCGGAATTTTCTCGCTTGAGCAATTTCGACATTTTAATTGTTAGAATCTATTTAACGCATGAAAAATAAAGAGACAGAAACAAGGGAAACCCAACCGAACTACCTCTCTCCGGCAGTTTCCCGAGCATTGGAAATTCTCAGACTGATCGCAGCTAATCCCGGAGGCATCACACTGGCCAGACTCTGCCGCGAATCAAAGATCACAAAAAATAGTATTTTCAGGATCCTAAATACCCTGGTCGCTGAAGGCGCACTCCAACGGGATCCGGCATCCCAACAGTTCACCATGACGGGCCAACTTCTGGGACTTGCCTATCGCGGCACTGGAGCCGATGTACTTTCCCAAATAGTCATGGAACCAATGCGCCAGCTTCGGGACAGAACCGGGGAAACCGTTTTGTTTGGCAAGCTTCTCGGCACACGTGGAGTCGTGCTCGACCAGTTACCCAGCTCAAATGCAATTAAGGTTCAGGTGGAAATCGGCATTACATTTCCCTTACACAGCGCAGCGCCCGCCAAAGCGATTCTCGCACGCCTTCCAAGTGCCGAAAGAATAAAGATCTGCCAGTCCATCGACTATCCAACCTTTACCGAACGAACCGTATCCTCGGCTAAAGCCTTGCTATCCGAACTTGAAGAGATTGAAAAAACACAAATCGCCTACGATTGGGGAGAGGAGGCCACCGATATCCGCTGCGCCGGATCTGCAATTATCGACCACCGCAGTTTGCCGGTCGGCGCGATCTGGATAACCGGTCCAGCTTCACGCCTGAATAATGCACGACTCAAGGAATGCGCAAAAGAAGTCCTGAACACGGCGTCATGCGTTTCTAGGCACCTTGGCAACTAACAGATAAGTTGGCTGCTAGTAGAGTGAATCGCAGACATATTATGAACTAAGCACTACAAAAGCGCTTGACGAAATCTCCCATCGCAGTGACTGATTGAAAAATCTGAGTTCGCGGAATATCCGCGACTCTACTTGTATGAGAAATCATGTCGTCAGATTCAATTAACAAAATCTGCGAGAAGGTCGGGTGTTCCCGGTCCACCGTTTATCGCGCCTTGAAAGGGAGTGAATTGGTGAATCAAGCGACCCGGAAGCAAGTGCAGGCTGCGGCGCGCGAAATCGGATTGAATATCAATTCCCTAGTGGGTGAGTGGATGGCGCACGTGCGCAATCCGGAGAATCCGCTGGCGAAGGAACCTCTGGTCTATCTGTCCGGTCACTCTAAAGCGCAGTATGCGGGCAGTGCCTTGCTGCGCGAGACTTGGGAAGGTGCCCGTCGGCGTGCCGGCGAACTTGGCTTTTCGATTCGCATTAGCTACAACGATGAGAGTGATGGGGGGAGAGCCCGTTGGGAACGGATGGCTGAAGCCCTGAGGCGTGAAGAGGTGCGTGGTGTGGTCGTCTCCAGATTCCCGCCCAATGCGGACGCGGTCGATTTGCCCTGGGATTCGATTTCCACTGTAGCCATTGGATTTTCCGCACGATGTCCTCCGATGCATACGGTCACTTCCCATGGCTTCGATACGATGGAGTTTTGTCTGAATCTGTTGTTGAGGCGTGGCTATCGAAGGCCCGGATGGGTTTGCAGTCATTTCGCAGAGCGTCTGGGGGGCGGCCGGCATACGGCTGATTTCCTGGCCGGTCGCCACCAGTTCCCGGAAGCGGAGGCGATTCCCATTTTCCGCGCGTCCATTGAGGATGCAAGACCCGGGGATCGGAAGGCCTTTCTGAAATGGTATCGCCAGTATAAACCGGATGTGGTCCTGAGCGGTGGTATCGGAGAATATTACGAATGGCTGGTCGAGGCCGGGGTGTCGATTCCGGGGGAAACGGGATTTTTCTTTCTTGGTCTGCGTGAGAAGGACAGTTTTTTTTCCGGCCTACGGCAACCGAGTCGCAGTCTGGGCAGAAGTGCGGTGGAGATGCTTGCGTCACTGATCTACCATGGGGAGCGGGGGCTCCCGGAGCGCCCCAATATCGTCCAGACTTTGAACGCCACCTTGAACGCAGGACGAACCATTCGAGCCCGGCAGACCTGATGAAAGCGACGATCACAACTGTGGCGAAGGCTTTGGGTGTCTCCCCGATGACGGTTTCCCGCGTGATCAACCATGTCCCGAAGGTGTCTGCCGAAAAGCGTCGCCTGATCATGGCCGAGCTGAAACGTCAGGGTTATCAAAGGGGGCCTGTTCTTTCCGCCTGGCAGGTGAGCGTTCGCGGGGATCGCGTGCGGGAGCAGCCAAACGTGGTGTTTTTGTCTGGGATTGATGAGAAGGCGATGGAACGAAGCCCGTTTGAGCGGATCCGGGCGGCGGCGGTGGCACGGGCAACCGGATTAGGCCTGTCGATGAGCTTTTTCCATGCAGCACCTTCGCAAATGAATTGGTCGCGGATGGGGCAAATTCTGATGGCGCGTGGGGTCAGCGGTGTGATCGTCGGTCCTTTCCCCCAGGATTTTGGTTCGATCCAATTGCCTCTGGAGCATTTTGCGCTGGTTGCCTGTGGGGAGGACCAGGGGTTGCCCTCGGTGCACCGGGCCACTCAAAATTATTACTCGGATATGCGTCGGCTCTTTCAGCACATCGAACGAAAGGGATACCGGCGTCCGGGGCTCGTCATGGAGTGCGCGGATCGCCTGAGCCGCCGACAGTGGTTGGGGGCCTTCCTGGAAGGGCAATCCTGGCTGGAGCCTGCGGACCGGATTCCGGTGTTCTTTTTGACTGAAGAAGCGTCTGATTTGAGGAAGTGGTTCGAGGCGGCACGCGCCGACGTTTTACTGACATTGCCCGGTGCGGCGCGAGAGCAGGTCACCGAGTTACTTTCGGATCGTCAGGAGACGCCATCTTACGGCCTGGGCTTGTCCTCTGACTTGGATGCCAAGGCCTCAGGTTTACTCTACCCGGCGGAAGGGATCGGGCGAGCTGCCGTGGAATTGCTGGCCGAGCAATTACGAAATTATGAAAGAGGTCGCCCAAGGGTCCCGAAGAGCATACGGGTGGCGAGTGTTTTGTTGGAGGAGGGGGAGCCCGTAGGGTTCTCTGGTGCCCCGGCAGAGCGATGAATCTCATCAATGCGACGATGAACAAGGAGCTCGGATTGAGCGATTCTCTGTGTTCTCCGATAAAGGGAGGATATGGAAGATTTTTTGGATCAGGTGCCTACGGCACCAGAAGGTTGGGCGGCGACATGGGAGGCAAGCTTACCGGAGGATGCGCTCGGAAGCACTTTGGATGGCGAGGCGCTGGCTCTCTCAATGGCCACCGAGGGGACCCGGGCAGGTGAGACCCTCGCAGCGACAGGAGTCGGACTCGAAGGTGCTTCGATCCGTATTTGGAACGGTCACTCCAGTGAGTGCGTCGCGCCTCTCTATGCGATGGACGACCGCATCCTTGCGGTGCTTCCTGGAAACGTCGGTGCGGGCCCTTTGCTGCTCTGGCCGGTTCGAGGAAACGTTCGCGGAGCACCCCTGCGACTGAACGCTCCGATCATTTGGTGGCATCGCCTGGAGCAAAACTCACTGCGGATTTTCGGACGGAATTTTTCAGGACCGAAGGTCTGCGTATGGCTTTCAAACCAAGCGGTCTCCATAGCGCTCCAACTGGTCGGATCGGACGCCTGGCAGATCGAAGTCGAGCTTCCCGAGGATCTGCCCGCGGGTGAGTATCGGATCCGATGCCATAACGGTATGGGTGCGTCGATTGGGTGGAGTGAAGCCGCCGATATTACGATTCCTGAGCGCTTGCAGCCTTCATTTGAACGGACTTTCCGGGCGACCGACTATGGCGTGCTTCCGAATCAGCCGCTTCCTTGTGATGGATCACTGCAGGCCTGCCTGAACGAAGCGGCCGCCCAGGGGGGCACTGTTCTGCTGGAGCCCGGCGTTTACCGCTTGAGTCAGCCGGTCCGTATCCCGCAGGGGCACCCTGTCCACCTGCGCGGCGCAGGGATGGGAGGACACCAATGGGATCGAGCGGACGACTGCCATCGCGTGGCTCCGGAGGCGACGCAGTGGGTTGGCTCCGAAAGTGATCGTGGACTGTCTGAGCTGCTTCGGGTCGAAGCTGATAACTCCGTGGTAGAGGGCATTAGTTTCGTCAATGGGGTCGATGGCGGACTCCAGCGCTGCGTGACTGTGGTGGGGGCCGGAGTCGTGGTGGAGGGCTGTCGATTTATCACACCCGACCTCATGCCTAAAGTCACTCCGGACGAACGCGAGGCTCACTCGGTGGAGAGCGCGGCTCTGCAATTGGAGACCCCTGGCAATGCCGGCCTGGTTGTGCAGCACTGCGATTTCCATCATCTCGGAATGGGCATCCAGATCGGCGGACCCGGGCATTCCACGGCTCCGGTGCGAACCAATGAAGTGCGCGTTTCCGAGTGTTCGTTCACGGGGTATTTTCCCGGCCTGTATAAAAAAGGGAAGGAAGTGGAGATCTTTTATAGTGGATTCCGCTGTATTGCCGTGGTCAACGCTTCGGGGAGCCGTTGCATCGTGGAAAAGTGCCGCATGCAGGGTGCCGGCCGAACCGGGGGACGCTGTCTGAATCGGATGATACTTTCCCTGAACAGTTCGAACCGACACATGTTTGTCTCCGGCAACCGGGGCGAAAATGTGGGCAATCACCGATCCCTGGGTGACGGTCTTGATTTTAACATGGGTGAACAGATTATGTTTCACTTCCGGGCTGAAGACGGGGGCATTTTCCAAGCACTTTCGGCGGACTCCGATTCCGTTACCCTGGATTTGAAGGATAAACGCTTGTCCGGTGAGGTGACCTCCCGCAACTTTGATGGCAATACTTTCTTTGCCGCCGTGTCTTCGCCCTTGGGCAGCCGTGTTCCCGAGAGCGTCGGGATCAAGGCCGGGTGGATGGTCTTTGTCTGTGGCGGCAAGGGAATGGGGCAGTATCGCAGGGTCACCGAAGCCCTTCGAGGCGATGGATGGGTGCGCTTATCCGTCGAAAGTCCGTGGCGAGTGCCGCCCAATTCGGGAAGTCGTCTGGTTTTACAGGTCTGTTATCACCAAAATCATGTGGTGAAAAACTGGATCGACACCGGCGAGATGGATCCGGTCCACAAAACGCACGGCACGGTTTTCTGGTTCAATAGTATTGAGAACATCGTCGCGGACAACGATTACAGAAATCTCTCGAGCGGTGTGGTCTGGAACCATGGATACCGCAACCCGACGGCTTGGAACCAAACCACGGACAACCGATTTGACGGGATTCAAGGCCAGAGCGGCGACACCAGCGAAAGCCCGGCTTGCTGGGTGAATCATTATCGGGTTTTCTGGAAATGGCCGCTTGCCGAAGAGCGCGTCGTGTATTCCGTCGGCGAGGTTTGCCGCCGCAACCACGGTCGTCATGCCGATGTGGGTGCCTATCTCCACGCTCGCTATGAGGAAGGTCCGGGAGGAAAGGAGGACTATGTTCCGCATCCCTACGGTGGGATGACTCTGGGCATCATTGAAAAATGCACATTTGAGGCGGTGCGCCACGGGATTGTGCTCAGTTCGCCGGTGAATGGAGCCATTCTTCGCGAGAACCGGATCGAAACACTCGACGCCAGTTCGGATAAGATATTGGATCAGTCGTTAAAAGGTCCCATCAGCACTGAATGTTTCATTCGAACCGACGAAGCTCAAGAAGCAGGCGTACTGGTATGAGCGGCGTGATTTCATCCGATAGGCTCGGGCCGGCGCGTCCGGAGACGATTTTTAAAGACCCCGACTATCATATTTGGGGCGGTTCCGCGGTCCATCACGAAGGTCGCTGGTATCGGATCTTCGCGCGCTGGCATCGCCGTCATGGATTCAATGGCTGGGTCACTCATTCCGAGATCGCCGTGGCGGAAGGGGATTCGGCCTTCGGCCCCTGGCTCAATCCGACAACAATTATCGGACGGCGCGAGGGCGATTTCTGGGACGCCCATAACTGCCACAATCCCACGGTATTCTTTGCTGAGGGATGCTTCTGGATCTTTTACACGGGGAATCAGGGCAACGGGCAGTTCTGGGATCATCGCAACCATCAGCGAATTGGCTATGCACGGGCGAAACACCCCCTGGGCCCTTGGGAGCGCTCGGAGGTGCCGGTCGTCGAACCGACGCCGGGCTCCTGGGATCATTTGATGACCGCATTGCCAACGATTACAAGAGGGCCCGACGGGCAATACCGAATGATTTACAAAGGTGTCAGCGAAGGTCCGCTTCCGCATGGTGGCAACGTCCGAATGGGCTTGGCCCTGGCCGAGCATCCCGAAGGACCTTGGCGCAAGCAGCCGGGGAATTTTTTCTACATCGAAGGCGTTCGCTTCCCCAGTGACGATAACTTTATCTGGTTCGACGGCGTGCGCTACCGGGCGATTGTGAAGGATTACGGCGCTTACTTTCAGTCGGAGGCAAAGGAGGCGCTCGTTTTGTTTGAAAGTGAAGATGCGCTCGATTGGAAGGTCTCCGCGCAGGATCCCGTCCTTACGAAATTCGAATTGAATTTTGCGTCGGGAGAGCGTCGGACGCAGCTCGCACGTCTGGAACAGCAGCAACTGGTGTTCGATCCCGAAGGAGAAGCGATTGGACTCTGCCTCTCGGTGAAAAAAGAACCGGATGAAAACAATGAAGATCTCGGCTTTTCTGTGATCCTGCCTCTGCGGGATGGGGCTCGTTAAAGGTTAGGCGATGCGCCCAAATTTTCTTCAAGTGTAGCTGTATGCTTATGAATTCTATCAAAGAGATTAAAACAGACGTGCTGGTGGTGGGTGGCGGTCCCGCCGGTGTGGGCGCGGCCTTGGCTGCCGCGCGGGCCGGTGCGGATGTGATCCTCTGCCAAAATCGTTCTGTACTGGGCGGGAATGCCTCCAGTGAAATCCGCATGCACATTGTCGGTGCGGATGCGAACGGATTCCGGTCGGGGTATCCTCTCGAAACCGAGGCGCGCGAGACCGGCATCGTCGAGGAACTGCGGCTGCGCCAAGCCTGCGAGAATCCAACACGCTCGCCGCACGGAATCGACATGGTGCTCTACGATATGGTGCGTAGCGAGCCGCGTATTCAATTACTGCTGGACACCTACGTAACCGGAGCCGAGACAAAGGATGGAAGCATCGTTGCGGCGCGGGCGGAACGGCTCGCCCATGAGGAGGTGTTCCATATTTCTGCGACCCATTATATCGACGCGAGCGGTGACTCCGCGCTGGCGGTGTCGGCCGGCAATCCGGTGCGGCGCGGACGGGAGGGAAAAAGAGAGTACGGAGAAACCCATGCGCTGGATCTTCCGGATGCATCCTGTCTCGGATCAACCGTTCTTTTTCAGGCAAAGCGCATGGATCATGCGGTTCCCTTTCAGGCACCGGCCTGGGCGCGAAAATTCACCGAAGCGGATCTCGCTCAACGCCCCCACAGCCTGGGGCAAGCGGCCGGAGGCGAACCTTGCGGCTACGAGTATGGATTCTGGTGGATCGAGTGGGGCGGGGAACTGGATACGATCCAGGATAACGACCGTATCCGCCATGAGTTGCTGGCGATTGCCTACGGCATCTGGGATCACCTTAAAAACGGGGGCGAGCATGATGCCGGGAACTGGGCCTTGACCTGGGTGGGCATGCTCCCAGGGAAGCGCGAGTCACGACGTCTGATCGGTCGTCAAGTTTTGAGCGAAAAGGAGGTGATTGCTGCCTTGGACTGCCCGGATGCGATTGCCTATGGCGGATGGCCGATTGATCTGCACCCTCCAATGGGGGTTGATTCGCCGGAGGAGGCGCCTTGCACCCAAATCGAAGTGCCGCATCTCTATCCGATTCCGCTCAGCTGCTGCGGCAGTGCGGTGCTGGAAAACCTTTGGTTCGCCGGCCGGAATATTTCCGCCACCCATGTCGCTTTTGCCTCCACGCGGGTCATGGCCACCTGTTTCGCCGTCGGTCAGGGGGTGGGGGTCGCCGCGGCGCGGGCAGTTACGGATGGGCTCTCTATTTCCGCGTTGATCAGCGATGCGGAGCGAATGCACAGCGTTCAGCAGGAATTGCTACGTCAGGACGGATTCTTAATCGGCATCCGCAACGAGGATGCAAATGACCGAGCCCGCCATGCGACGATACGTGCGTCCGATTGGCAGACAGGCGGGGAACCGGCCCTGGTCATCGACGGTTATACGCGTTCGACCCACGGTCCCCGGGGGACGCGCCCTGGTGTGATGCCGGAGGGCACGCATCGCTGGATGTCTCAAAGCTTGCCCGCCACGCTTCACCTCTCCTGGGACACGGCTGTTCAGGTGTCGGCCATCCAGCTGACTTTCGATACCGGCTTGCACCGCTGGCTGTCGCTGACCCAGAGCGATTTGGTTCACGCCCGCACTATCTGGGGGCCGCAACCAGAAACGCTGCGCGACTACCACATTTACGGTATCAGCGGAAACCGCGAAACACTGATCGTCGAAATCCAAGGCAACTACTTGCGTCAGCGCATTCATACGTTCGAAAGCTGCGAGATTTCAGGTCTGCGGATTGAGGCATTGGCTTCGAACGGGATTGACCATGCCAGAATCCTGGAAGTGCGGGTGTATTAATCCATGTGTAGAAAATTGTTATTTCTTGTCTCTCTTCTATGGTGGCCTGTAGTTGCTAACGCCGAGGTGAATAAGGCTTCGAGTTCAAACATGAAAGCAGACGGCTACAAAGGAATCTGGTTTACGCTGAATCAGTTTAGCGAATATGGTGACAAATACTCGGGCGGCTTGGGCACGTATACGTCGAGTCATTCGCCGCTTGCGATGTATGTCCCGGAGGCGGATACGACCTTCTTCTGTTACGGCGGCACGCGGGGAGAGTCGGAGCGTCATCTTTTGATTATGGTTGGCAGTTATAATCATGCGACCGGGACGGTCGCGCGCCCGACCATCGTCTACGACCTGCAAGGCGTTGATGACCCGCATGACAATCCGAGCCTGGCGATTGATGAAGCAGGCCATCTCTGGGTTTTTGTCAGCGGAAGAAATGTATCGAGACCCGGACGCATCTTCCGCGCTGCTGCGCCGTATTCTATCGAACAGTTCGACCCCGTGGACGTGCGCACCTTCACCTACCCGCAACTGCATTGGATTGAAGGAGCGGGCTTCTTACATCTTTTCACCAAATACACGGGAGTTCGGGAACTCTACTGGAGCGTCAGTGAGGATGGGGAGGTCTGGACTCCCGACCAAAAGCTGGCGGGCATCGACGGGCACTATCAGGTGTCCGCCAGCCGGGGGCACCGCGTGATGACAGCCTTCAACCGGCATCCTGAAGGGAATCCGGATCGGCGGACCGATCTCTACTTTCTTCAAACGAGTGACCAAGGTGCCAGCTGGCAAACCGCCGCAGGTGTGAGCATTGATCCACCGCTGAGCGAGATTGATAATCCGGCGCGCGTGCGGGATTACGCCTCGGAGGGCCGTCTTGTTTACATTCATGACATCACTTTCGACGAAAACGGAAATCCCCTGATTCTCTACACGACGAGCCGGCACCATCAGCCGGGCCCGCAGGGAGATCCGCGATTGTGGGAGATCGCTCATTGGGATGGAAGCGATTGGGCTTTTCGCTTGGTGACGGAATCCACCCACAATTACGATGTCGGATTCGTGACCGTCGAGAACGATGGTATTTGGCGCGTCTATGGTCCGACCGAGGCCGGCCCACAAAAATGGGGTACCGGCGGAGAAATCGCGCTCTGGGAAAGCAGTGATGCCGGAGAGACCTGGTCGAAAGTCCGTGCCATCACGCAGAACAGTCCGCGCAACCACGGCTATGTGCGGCACCCATGGAATGCGCACCCCGACTTTTTCGCCTTTTGGGCGGATGGACATACCGACACGCTTTCACGGTCTTATTTGTATTTCAGTAATCGCGCCGGAGATAGGGTCATGCGTCTGCCCTATGCGATGGATTCTGATTCTGCCGTTCCAACGGTGGTGAAGCCGATTTCCGAATGCGAACGGAAGTGCATTGGGCTTTTATGTCCCAATAAATAAGTAATTTTAACGGGGGAATATTGGAGATTCTTAGCCGGGTGCCTTCGTGTTGGTAGTCGAGATCTTGGCTGCGGGATCGACCAAAGCCGAAGGGCTTCAGCTACATGGAAAAACTGATTGGATACTGAACGATTGATAAATCCAGTCCTACGCGCCAACTCGACCTTTGCCGGGCGATTTTGATTCGAGTCCGTGATCCGGCTCCTGCAGGTCCTCGGCTGGGATGGCGGCCACCACTTCGTTCCAGTGATGGCCCGGTTTGGGCTCGTAGGTGAGAGGGAGTGGCTGATCCAGCGCCTCGATGGCGAACAGCTTCAGTCCGGAGTCGCCCCAGGTGGCCAGACCGGTCCAGCGGATCGCGGCGATGCTCCGCCCGACCGGCAGGACGACGCGCCGGTGGCGATTGTCCGTTTTCTCGTGAATCGGTTGCCAGGAGCCACCGACGGATTCCTTGATTTCGATGCGGTAGGCTTTGATTAGGCTGGACGGCATGGCCATCTTCACGCCTTCGAGCGGGTAGCGACAGGGCATCCGTTTGGCGTCGTTGAGATCGCTGTCGAAAATCAGGCGCAGGCATTCGACGGAGACCGGAGCCTCCCAGCTCAGCTCGATGCAAGCACCGGCCGGACCTTCCCAGTGGGCGACGCTTTTCTCCGGCTCGCGTTCAGGCATTGAGAGCAAGGCCTCGAGATCTCCGCTGCAGCTGTCTTTGACCGTGGCGGAGATCATCAATGGATTTGGTGCGCGTTCTATATTCGGGAGCCAGCAATCGTCCTCCATGAGCTGTTGTTGGAGGCGGCGGATGGCGTCTGCTTCAAGTTGGCCCGGCTCTTTGCCTGCCTTCACACAGAGCGCCGCTGCAGTGCCCACGGCCTGTCCGATGATTGCGCAGGTGGCCATGACCCGGGTGGAGGACAGCGCGCAGTGCGTGACCGAGATGTTGCGTCCCGCGCAGAAGAGGTTGGGGACATTGCGGGAATAGAGGGACCGGAAGGGAATTCCGTAAGGCGAGGGTGCCTTGTGAAAGAGTGTTGCCTTGCCGGGGTAGTAGAGCCCGCCGGGGTGATGGTCGTCCATGCTCCAGCCGCCGTAAGCGACGATGTCCTCGAAGCGGCCTTCGGCTTCGACATCGTGCTGCGTCATGGTGTGATCCCCGATGTAGCGGCGGTTCTCCCGCTTGCCCGGGAGCGCACCGAACCAGCGCAAACGCCAGTTCTGAAGTTTTTCAGCCTGGGGGCCGATGTTTTTCATGTAATCCCAGACGCCCCAGCCGGTTTTCAGTAGTTCGTCGCGGATCGTCTCCGCTTCGCCGATCGTATCTTGTAGGCCACCCAACTCAAGCCACCAGAAATTGTGCCCGAAGCCGTTGCCGACGCGAGACGGTAGGTTGGTGTCGTTGTCGAAGCGGTAGGCCCAGATGGGCGGGGTGAACGCCTGCTCGCGATCCGTTTCCTCCAGTTGCAGGAGGAGAGTATTGCCCATGGTGCGGAGGTCCGCGCGTTTTGGCGCGACACTTTCTCCAAATTCTTCATGGCTTTCCCGCCCGACGCGCGTCTCGGCACCGGAGAGCGGCGCGAGAATGGAGTCTCCCGAAGCGTCGATAAAGTAGTCGGCCTCTACCCGGTGCCAGATCTGGGTGGTTAGTTGCCAGGCGTCGACCGCCGTAAGCCTTCCATCTTTCATCTTGGCGTTGTTGACGCTGGTGTTGAGCAAGCTGGTCAGGCCGGGCGTCATCAGGCCGAATTCGAAAAGGACGGAATCCCAGACAGAATACAAGCCCTCCGGATTGCGGTGCAGGTTGGCCAGCTGCATCTCTTCGAGAATGCCGGTCTCTTTGCGGTGGTGGCCGTGTGCCCCACAGATCCACATGCGCACCTCCGAGGAGGCGTTGCCACCGAAGACCGGACGGTCGTGGATGAGGACGACGCTCGCGCCGCGCCGCGCCGCCGCGACGGCCGCGATCAGGCCGGCCATGCCGCCGCCGACCACGCAGACGTCGACTGTATGGTTCTTTTTTTCAAGTTGTGGGTGGGGATGCGTCATGGAGAGAAATCTACCATATTTCGCATCGAATTAAAATGGACTGAGGCAGGAAATGTTTGCACTGTAAGCAGAATGGAGGCTTGGTTAAAAATTGAGGCAGACGGCTACTTGCGCCTGTTAAGGGACGAACGATGCCCACTAAACCTGGAACTGAGCGGGATGCCCATCGACTTCCGGCCGGCGCCGGATTGGCGGGTGAATCTTTCGGGGCTGTCGGTGCACTTGTTTTATTTCTGTCTGCGGGGAAGTATTGAGGTGACCGTGGGTGGGTCCACGGAATCGTTGTCCACCGGGGATGCCATCTGGGTATCGCCCGGACAGGCGTTTCAGATGATCTCGACTGCCCCGTGCCAAACCCGGCTGTCCCGCTTCCGGTTGGGACTGAGCGATGGCAAAAGACGGAAACTTGCACTCAAAAGGAAATACCTCCGTTCCACTCCCGGATCCACCTATTCCGGATGGTTGGAGCTTGTCCGGCAGGAGTCCATTCTATCCTTCGGGGCGGTGCATCCGGAGCTGCGCTGCGCAGTGGCCGGTCTGCTTGGCTCGGCATTTGGGCGTAAACAAGGCGGCCACTCGTCCCAGACCGACGGTCGTCAACTCTCGGTTTTACAGATCCGGGATTTGCAGGATTGGCTGCACACACTTGAACCGCACGCGCGCCCCGATACGAAGACCCTTGCGGCCCGCGTGCAGTTGTCCCGCGATTATTTCAATCGATTGTGTCATCAGACCTTTGGGCTGTCGGCGGAACGCTGGCTGATTCAGCAACGGATCGAAGCGGCGGCCCTGCGACTGATCGAATCAAATCGAACGGTCAGCGAAGTGTCCGATGAATATGGATACAGCAGTCTTTACTTTTTCAGTCGGCAGTTCCGGCAGATTATGGGCATGAGCCCCAGCGCCTATCGGAGGCACTCACGGTAGTCCTTTTCTCACGAATCCAAGCGACCGCTTCCACTTTCAAGTGCTCCAGTTTTTGGCGGATGTTAGGTTTCGCCGAAACGAGTTTCGGATCGTTGCCACTGATCTCCAGAAGAACGCGGATAGCGTTTCCTTTGCCTCAGCAATTAAAACTCAAAAAGCATCGCTCCTCGATGCATCCATATTCCTCAAGCCAACCATCCTCACTTCAATCAATCCGGATGTGCAAGTCAGTTCGGCGGAAGGGTGTTCCCTTCGCGGCCTTTTGGCCGGTGGTGTCGAGCCGATCCAGAAGAAGGGGAAAACCTCTACGCCGCCGGATCACACCGGGGCTTCAGGGATGCGGGCATACGGAAATTTCGCGAGAACAGATTAAAAGCCCAGGCTGTCGATGTTGCGTCTAAGCCGCTGGAGGGCGCTCACGTATTTATCAGGAATCAGTCCATGCTTATCCGGGCCGACGTCGAGTAGGAGATTGGTGCTACGGCTGATGCTGGTCAGATACATGCCAAGCAATTCCTCGTCGCTGCGGGGTTGGTCCTCATCAGTGAAAAACCACTCGCGGCCGATGGGGTCGCAGACCTCGCCGGGCATGTAGTAGGTCTTGCCCTCAATCTCACGCCATTTGATATGGCCGGTGTGGCTGTTGGGCAGGAAGCGCTCAATCGCGATGAGATCGGACGGCCAGGCCTTCGCAATGGGGTAGTGCGAGCCATCGCCAATGCCGTTGTTCATCATGATGAGAGCCTGCGGCTGGAGGCTGGCAATTTGCTGGTAAAGTTCCTCGCGGTAAAAGCGTGGTAATACCGTGGGGATGTCGATCCAGACCTCGCCTACGGAGCCGTACTGGGTGAGAAGTTCCTCGATCTGGGCGCTTTGGAAATCCATGTAGGCGCGTGTGACATAGCTCAGTTGGGTTTCCGGGACGAGTCCGAGCTGGGCGCGCTCCCAGGCCGCAGTGTGGGTCGGCGTTTGCGAGCCGAAGACATTGTGATTGTCCCAAGAGCAGTAGTAAAACCCGGGGATGACTCCACGTTTTTCGCAGGCGACAACGAAGGCTTCAACCACATCGGTCCGGTTGCCGCTGGTGCCGACGTGGTAGTCGTTGAGCTTCGTCGGCCAGAGGCAGTGCCCGGCTACGTGCTTGGTCGTGAGCACGGCGTACTTCATGCCGGCATCGCGGGCCACACAGACCCATTGATCCACGTCGAGCCTATCCGGCGCATAAAGTGAAGAGGGGTGGGAACCATCGGGCAGTTCGCTCCCCGTATAGGTGCTCATACCAAAGTGGAGGAACATGCCGTATTGGAGCCTCTCCCATTCCTGAAGCTGCTCGAGTGTGAGACGTTGGGTGCCGGGATCGCTTGGGTTCATGGGTTTTTGCTGCATTCTGTTTCGATTAGATACCAATTATGCTTACAGGAGGATTCACATTAATGAAAGATAGAAATTTGTTGCAAATAATTGGTTTATGAGTGCTGGCACAGTGATCCAACTGAGGTTAAAAATGAATCCAGCGCGACTAGAAGAAAAGCGCTCGACCAGTCTTCCCGCTTCGGGCAGTCTGGACTACATCCAGTCGACACAGGTCAAGCCATGTAACCCGCCCGATAATTGCCAGCGCCCTCTCCGTTGCACGCCGTCGAGAGTCACTGGCACCACTCACCCATCAGGCTGGGTGCCTGGCCTCGGACGGCTATGCCTTCGCAATGGGGTAGTGCGAGCCATCGCCGATCAGCGAAATACCTTTATTTGCAACAAATAAATAGGTTGTATAAATTTGAGCGGAGGTATGACATCGTTGTTTTCTAATGAAGAAGAACGTATCCACCTTTACGGTCGGCGACACTGTGGTCGTCTACCACTTTCCGAAAGAAGGGGGCGGTGCGCCGCAACTTTCGCTGCGCCCCAAGAGCCTGCCGCCGGTCCAGCACCGGGCAGTACTGCCGCCGGAGGTCGAGATCAAGGGATTGCCCGAGCGATGGCAGCCGCGGCGGGCGTGGGATTTGGATTCCCTGGTCCAGCTGAAATGCCGGGGCGACCTTGAAGCAGGGGGCTTTTCCCAGGGTCGCACGATGCGCGCTGGGCCGTCGAGCGCGCTTTTGGAGTTCATTGACCAAGAAGTCGAGAAGGGCGGGGGCGAGACCACGGTGGTGACTCGGCTGAAGCATCCTGCCGGCTTGATCTGCGCACACCGCCTACGTTGGCGGGGGCGGACTCCGGTCTTCGATTCGAGCGTGCGGGTCGAGAATCAGGGCAGTGATCCGGTCACGCTTGAGATGCTGAGCAGTTTCTCCCTTGGTGGGATGACGCCTTACGCGGAGGATGACGCGCCGAATCGGCTCTTCGCCCATCGCTATCGCTCGGCCTGGAGTGCGGAGGGTCGTCTGGAGACCCGATCGCTGGAGGCACTCCATTTGGAGCGTTCCTGGCTCGGGCACAGCCACCAGAGCGAGCGCTTCGGGCAGATCGGGTCCATGCCGGTGCGGGGCTTTTTCCCCTTTTTCGCCTTGGAGGACCGTGAAGCGGGCGTTCTTTGGGGCGCGCGTCTGGCTTGCCCGGGCTCCTGGCAAATGGAAATCTTCCGGAAGGACGATTTTGTCGCGCTTTCGGGCGGGCAGGCTGACCTCGAGTTCGGGCATTGGTGGAAGACTTTGCAGCCGGGCGAGAGCTTTGAAACGCCGACGGCGCATCTGGCTTGTCTCCAGGGCGACATCGACGCGCTTTCGCAGCGCTTGGTTCTTGCCCAGGAGTCCGCGTTGGCCGAGCTGCCGTTGACGGAGAAGGAATTGCCCATCGTGGTCAACGAGTGGTGCATTAGTTGGGGCAGTCCCACCCATGCCAATCTATCGGCTTTGGCCGAGCGGCTGCGGGGCACGCCAGCCAAGTATCTGGTGATCGACGATGGCTGGGCCGAACGTCCCAGCGACGGGGTTCTGCAGAACGGCGATTGGGTGATCAACCGGAAGTCATTCCCTGAGGGTCTGGCCGCGACCAGCCGGGTCATCCGCGAAGCTGGTTTGATTCCCGGCATCTGGTTCGAATTCGAGGTCTGCAGTCCCGGCTCGAAGGCCTTCGCACTTTCCGACCACCATCTGCAGCGGGACGGCGCGGTGCTGCAGGTCGGCAGCCGACGGTTCTGGGACTTCCGGGATCCGTTCACTTTTGCCTATCTGACGGAGAAAGTCATCGATCTGCTCCGCGACAATGATTTCGGCTATCTCAAGGTGGACTACAACGATACCATTGGTCTCGGCGTGGACGGGGCTGAGTCGCCCGGCGAGGGCCTGCGTCAGCACTTGGAGGGCCTGCAAGCCTTCTTTCGGAAACTGCGCGAAGCCCTGCCCGAACTGGTGATCGAAAACTGTTCCTCCGGCGGGCACCGGCTGGAGCCTTCGATGCAGGCACTTTGCTCGATGGGTTCATTTTCCGATGCCCATGAGACACGCGAGATCCCGATCATCGCGGCCAATCTGCAGCGTCTGATCCTTCCCCGGCAATGTCAAGTTTGGGCGGTGCTGCGTCAGGACGACAGCCTGCAAAGGTTGGCCTATTCGCTGGCGGCGAACTTTCTCGGGCGGATGTGCCTTTCCGGGGAGGTGTACGGTCTTAGCCCGGCCCAGTGGAAGCTGACGCTCGGGGCGATGGAGCTGTATCGGCGGGTGTATCCAATTATTCGCGACGGCGTTTCCACCTTCCATGGCGCGACCGGGGAGAGCTGGCGGCATCCTCAGGGCTGGCAGGCAGTCCTGCGCCGGAGCACCAAAGGCGACCGCGCTTTATTGGTGGTGCACAGCTTCGCCAAGCCGTTCGAACGGGAGATCGCTATCGACCTGCCGGAAGGCGGAGGATGGAAACTGGCGGAAGCCTGGCCGGAGCGCAGCGGACACGCCGTGCGCGTGTCGCGGGGAAAGTTGCGGATCGAGCTGAAGGGCGAATTCCGGGCGGCGGTGTGCGTAGTGGAGCGAGGCTGATAATTTAATTGGTGCCTTTCGTGATCTAACTGGGGGGGAGGCATTGATTGGTTGCCATGAACTGATTAGACCGATTGGTTTTTGTCATGTCCGACTCCATGACGCCTGATCCGCACGACCGCTTTTTCAAGGGGAAGGCTTTCGAGGCCTTGGAAGCCTTGGTTCGAAGCGGGGCTGACGACCTGACCTATCTTCGCACGGCTTTAACCTATTTGTTCATGGTCTCGGGCTTTCAAGTAGTTTCAAGCGCTCCAGTTTTTGGCGGATGCGTGCGCGGTAGCGGCGCTGACGCTCGGCGTTTTTTTCTTGTTTGTGACGCTCACTGACTTTGGCGACTGGAATCGCGCGCAACAGAAAGGCATCTTCCATGTAAGCCAGGAAGTGGTAACGCGTTTCGCGACTGACGGGTATCCCCTGCGATAAGGACGACACTCGCAAGAATTTTATAGTTTACGTTATCGATTATTCATCGAACGTATTCAGGAGATGGCAAAGTCTCAAATTACACTGAAACATATCGGGGTGCGTGCAGGCGTGACGAGTATGACCGTATCGAGGATACTGCGTGATCCTGAGCATTCCAGCTATCCAGAGGAAACCCGGAAACGAGTTCTCAAAGCTGCGAAAGATCTTCATTACTCAGGGAACCGCTTGGCTGGAAGCATGAGAAGCGGGCGCAGTCGTCTTATAGGAATCATCATACCTTACAACCAACCGGAGTTGCTCGATTCAATCAAGTCAGCTACGATTCATAATGATTACCGAACAATACTTGAGTTTTCCTCCATGCCAGATTCAGACGATAACATTAAGTCTTTGCTGAATGTTTTAGAATATCAGGTTGACGGCATCATTTGGCTACCCGCGTTCCCGAAAGTCCCAAGCAAGGTAGAGGCAGCTCTCAAGAGATCCGGAACCCCAATAGTTTTCTTGGAGCGCCATGTCCAAGGTTTTAGTCGGATGCCTCTTGTTTGGGTTGACTGGAATCAGGCATTCAGCGAACTAATTTCCGTGTTGAAGGAAAAAGGCTATAGCAAATGCAGCCTTTTAAAGTCCGCGAATGATGATTCAAAGATTGAGCAACTTCATGAGCAGGAGCTTTCCCGTGTCTGTCAGCAGTTAAACTTCCCGATGGCAGCTGATTCGATTTTGGATACGCCACTCGCATTAAAGGACTTTGAGCATGCAACCCGCAGGAAAGGCGAAAAAATAGCTCTCCTTGGCCAAATCTGGCCCGTAGTCAGTGTCAGTAACATCTCTAAAGAAATAGGTATTAAATTGCCTGACTCGCTGGGACTTGTCATGCTGGGTGATATTCTGCTTGGAGATCAATATCACCTTTCGCAACTGATGGATCCAAGACTCACCGCTCTGTCCGTCAATTATGCAAAAATTGCGAATGTAGCATCAGGATTATTGTTTGATTCGCTCAAAACTGATGCAACGACACTACCGAGTCGGAAATTTCTGTTGCCTTCGATTGTCTGGCACCCTGGTCAGACTATTTGATTTGGTTTATACTGCTATGGTTGGCTTTATTAAATGTCTTCACTGATGTTTTTTTGCTTGATAGGTTATCGATAACGCATTTTATGGCTCAAGTGTAGTGCAAAGGATTATCGGCAATCGCCATATACTGAAAATTTTTGATGAAAAACGTAGAAGGAATTAGTAATTTAAACGTTGAGAAGTATGCTCATCGTGACCATTCGGAATCGAGCTCGCCACGATTTAGCCGGCAGCTTGGGCTCTTTGTGCACTGGGGGCTGTATGCGATAGAGGGTTGGCATGAGCAGCAGCAGTGGCGTCGCAATGAGAGCCGGTCTGAATACGAGGCTCTTCAGGAAATGTTTACGGCCGACAAATTTGATGCAGAGGAATGGCTTGATCTAGCCCAGCAAGGTGGCATGTCCTATCTTGTTTTGACTGCTAAGCATCTGGACGGTTTCTGCCTTTGGGACACGAGCACGACGGATTTTAATTCGGTCAAGTCCCCATTCGGCCGCGACGTAATCGCTGAGGTAACAGCAGCCTGTCGACGTCGTTCATTTCCGTTTGGCATCTATTTCTCGGTTACGGATTATCACCATAACAGTTATCCCCAGCGTGGGATCGGGCATGAAAAGGCGAAAAATGAAAGCGGGGATCATCCTGATTGGTCGACTTACCTCGAATATATGAAGGAGCAGGTGAAAGAACTTTGCACGAACTATGGGCAAATTGATTATTGGTGGTGGGATGCTGGGTCTGAAACGGGCTATTTCCATCCAGAAGTGAATGCGATGATTCGAGAGTTGGTTCCGGGAATCCTTATCAATAACCGTGGTTTGTCAGACGACTGGGACTTCAGCACTCCTGAACGGGATTACGATAACACCGTCTACGGTTTAAAACCTTTTTCGAGAACCACAGAGGCCTGTCAATCCGTGGGGATAGAGAGCTGGGGGTATCGAAAGGATGAGGATTATTTTAGTCTGCGGTTTCTGACGCAGGAGATCGCGCGAACCCTCAGCAAGGGCGGGAATTATCTGCTCAATGTGGGTCCAATGGCTGATGGTACTGTCGGCAGTGAGGCTCAAAGCCTAATACAGGCCATTGGGGTGTGGAGTAAAAAAGCAAGGCTTGCATTTGAAGCTACGCACTGGATCGGATCAACCGAGAATAAAGAGGGTATAGTACTTCAGAATGGAAATTATGTTTATATCGTACTGATCCAGCCGCTGGAACGGAGCAGACTAATCATCCCGCAGATACGGGAATGTCCGAGACGGGTACGTTTTTTAAATACCAAGAAATCACTGCAGGCCTCGGTCGATTATCTCCCTTCGCGCTTCCGTGAGGACTATCCCGTGCTTCGCATCTCTAAAATACTTGAATCCTTAATGACAATCAACGAAGCGGGTGTCATTGAAATGATGTTTGAAGAGGTGCCTGAGATACATTCGTCTGATGGCAGTTGGATCGCGCCCGCGTAAGCGGATATGAGTATTCGTGCCATATTCGGGTTGCTTCAGTGGTACAGTCTTTGGCGCCAGGCACGTGCGCTCCTGCATCCGTTCAAAGTACGGAGCCACTTCATTCCGTCGTTTATATGCAATGCGCCTGCTATCGAATTTTCGGTCGGGTAATTGATCGAAAATGATTGACAAGGACATAAACTAAAAGATAGGTTATCGATAACCTAAATTCTTTTTCTCCATATCATCATGTTACACTATAAAACTTTTTCATCTTGGTTTACCGGATTGTCCGCCTTCGTTCTTCTTGCGTTTCTTAGCTTCACTGCCCTTGAGGCTGAAGAAGACTCCAGATCAGGAGCTGTAGAAATAGGGCAAGAATTATACACTAAATCCCCAATACCTCTGCCCCGAGGCTTCACTTGGGTGCCTGCGGGGGGGGGGGACAGTACGGGTTCTGTTCGCGGAGCACGCCAGGTTCCCAGCGATTACTCATTTCTTATAGCCTCGAATATTCTACATGGCGGTGAGTTTTCTGGTGCACTTGTCAGTGCGGAGTTTAAATTGATGGTCGACGAGGGCAGTAAGGTCGAAATATTTATTCAACATAATGACAGAAACAGCGGTTATTTGAGTACGTCCGGGCTTCGCGCTCTCAAGGGAACGGACGGTCAGTGGAAAACAGTCACTGTAAGTGGCGAGGTGCCGGAAGCATGTCGGCACATTCAGTTTGGAGTCCGCGTCGCCAGAGGTTTCACAGGTTCCTTTGAACTCGACGAGGTTAAGGTTTATTACTACCCGAGTGCCATCGAGCAAACAACATCCGGATTCACGAAAACTGAGCCGTATGGATCGACTTGGAAAGATGGTGAAACTTACATGCCAAGGTATGCGGGCAAGCCGATCACGATTGACGGAACGTTGGATGATACCGCTTGGAAAGAGGCGGAATGGCAGGCGGAGTTCACGGTATTGAGCCGCGAAACAAAGAGTTCAGCTCAGACTGCCTTCGCCCTGGCTTATGATACTGACTTTTTGTATCTTGCGGTTCGTTGCGAAGAACCCTCCGCGCAGATCGTCTCTGAAGCTCGTATTCGCGGTGAGGATGAAATATGGAGCATCGATGATTTTGTGCAGTTTTTTTTGGCTCCGGGCGGCCAACGCTTAGAGTATTTCTTCTTTAGTGTCAACGCATCCGGGTCGATTGCCGAGGGCAAAGGCCTACAGTCTGGCACTGTGCAGGATGTATCTTGGATAAGCCGTGCAAAATCCGCAACGCAGAAGACGGAAAAGGCTTGGACCCTTGAATTGGCGATCCCGTGGGCAGATATCGAAATACCACCCGGGTTTGAGAGTCCGTGGGGATTCAATGTTGTGCGCAAGCGGACAAAAACGGAGTTCGGGCGTTCGGAGCATTCCACTTTTGTTCCGCTTGATTTTAATTTTCATCAACCTGCTTCCTTTGCCCGGGTTTCATTTAATTCTAATATTTTTGAATCCAGGCTATACGAATTTCAGTCGATTGATTTAGGGCGCCTGAAAATGAAGTCAGGCCAGATTATTCTTCCTATTGATATTGTGTTACGCAATTTTGATACCCGTCCACGCATCGCGAAGGTGCGCACTTCACTATCCGGCGCAATCGAACACGAAATCGGATCCTTCTCTGATTTGCAAGTTGTTCTTGATTCAGGTCAGGTTGTAAAAAGAGATGTCGCGATCAAGGTCAGGGAGAGTGGTTCTGAATTGCTTACAGTCGAGGTTTTCGATCCTTCCAATCCGAAGCGGATCTTAGCGAGGAACATTCAGCGGGTGGATCAGGAATTCAGGCCATTTCAGCTTCAGTTGAAGGAACCCTCATACAAGCAGTCGATTTTTCCCACTCAGAACCTGGAGGCTATTGAGGGGTATGTGGAATTTGCGATTGAGCAAAGTCAATTAAAGGACGCAAGTGCACACTTTACTCTAACGTGTCGGGACTCTTCAGAAGTCATTGCTGAAGCTGATTTGGAAGACTGGAATGATCCTCGTTTTCGTTTGGCTGTTCCGAATCTTGCCGTAGGAGCCTATGATCTCCGGGTTGAAATCACGGGTCCCCAGCTTTCGCTTGGTTATGATGAAACCCTTGTAATCCGCAAGCTGGCACCCTCGCCGTCGGGGATTGAGTGGCGAATTGATCGTCTGGGAAATTTACTGCGTAACGGAGTTCCGTTTTTGCCGGTTGGCTGGTACAGTATCAATAACTTGCAACTGGTTGAAGCGGGGAGTGTCTATACGATTGTTTTAAGCTATGCGGCGCAATTCAGGGACCTTTCGGTTTTACGCGAGTATTTGGATGGGGTCGCTGCGGCTGGGGCTTATGCAATCATCTATCCGACTGAAGAAGGTGCCCGCCCTGAAACGATCCTTCGCGAGCCATTGGACGAAGCTACCCGCAAGCAACTCCGTAAACGGGTGACTGCTCTGATGGATCATCCGGCGCTTTTAGCTTGGTATATCGCGGACGAACCTGAGTTTAATAGGATTACCGCTTCTCGGGTCTCCGAACTGCATGAGCTAATATCTGAAATCGATCCATATCATCCTACGATACTCGTAAATAATACGATTCGAGGCATTCCTCGATTTGCGCATTGCGCGGATATTTTGGCACCTAATCCGTTTCCTTATTTCATAGAGAACGGCAATGCAAGGCCGAATGCACTGCAAAATGTGACGCAATTTATAAAAGTAGCGCGTTCTGAAGCATCGACCAATCAAGCTGTATGGGTGGTGCCTCAAGCCCACGACACCACTGATTTTGGCGGAATTAGCGAGCGTGCGCCAACTTTCCGCGAGTCACGAAACATGGTTTGGCAGGCTATAGCTGCAGATGCACGTGGTATCTTGTGGTGGGCATATTCTCGTGTTTACCCTAATTTGGACGATTCTGTTTCAGGCAATGCTTATCTGGCAGAGGAAGTGCAGTCGATGGAACAGTTTATTCATTCGCCAGCAGAGAAATTGCCGGAGTTTGAGCTCAAGGAAGGAGCCGGTCCCGTATTTGTAGCACACAGATCTTTTAACGATCAACAAGCTCTGATAGTCGTGAATGCTGCTTACGAAAATAGTGCAGTTACAGTCCATGCACTGGAAACCGTTGCTAAGACTCTCTACAATTTGGGCACAACTGAAGAATATAATGTCGATGATGAGGGAAATCTTGAACTCGACCTTTCACCTCTTGAAGTTCTTATACTCACCACCAATGAAGGTGTCTTTCCGCCGGATGCCTTGGCTACTATTGAGAGACAACTTCTAGACAAAAGGCAGTCCCGTTTTCGCAATGGAAATTTGGCTCTTCGCCAGCATGGAGCTAAGCTAATGACTGCTTCGAAAAAATCCAAAGCTTCACCAGGCTCTCATTGGATGCAAGATGGAGTTCGGAACGGCATCGGTTGGACGAGTGCCCCTTTCAAGGGGGAGGAGGCCATCGACATTCGATTTGAGGGTATTGAGACCGTTTCAAAGATTCTAATGTTCACAGACAGTGTCAGTGCTTTTCGAATCGATTCTATCGAAGATGAAGGTGTTAAAAGAATAGGAGAGTGGGATTCTCTGAATGGGAATCCAATCGAGCTGGTTTTTTCACCAGTCGCGACATCTCATATCCGTCTTACTGTGACTGGCCTGCGCGATAGTAAAAGCGCTGTATCGATCTCTGAGTTGGAAGTGTACTCTGATGGTTAATAAGCTGGAATTCCAACATTGTCGTTTGCTGAGTGCGCTTTAAGGTAAACACATCATGAATGGTGGGAGAACTATACTGGCAAATCATTAGAGATGTTGCATGATATGACAGCTTTACCGATTAAATTTAATGCTAGCAACCGTTATTCAAAAGATAGCACATCCGGTTTCGCATTGGTGATCGTATTATCCTTGATGGCCTTTATTCTGTTATTGCTCGTCTCCTTGAGCACCTTCGTTCAGGTGGAGCAGCACAGGGCAACCGGCAACATCCGAAAGCTGGCCGCCGAGCAAAACGCACTGCTGGCCGCTTTTATTGCACTTGGCGATCTACAGCGCTTGACTGGGTCCGATACACGGGTCACAGCCCGCGCGGATTTGCTTGATGCGGGGCTCGGTTCATCCACATCGCAATGGACGGCGGTATGGCGGGCCGATACAGATAGACTGGCTGGCTTCCTTGTTTCCGGTGAAAATCCCGATCCCAAGGCCTTGCCAGTGGAGGCTGCCGTTCTTGCCACGACGCGTCTTTCAGGAAGTGGAGCGCTTGAGCGGGTGATGGCACCTCTGGTACGCATCGAAGGCGCACCGGGTGGTCGTTTCGCCTATTGGGTCGGTGACGAGGGGAGCAAGGCCACGGTGGCCGGGATTGATGAAGATACACCTGAGCCACCGGATGCGGCACCGTTGAAGTCTGTTCTAGCGCCCGGTATGGCTGGCTTCGAATTTCTTATGGGAAGTGGGTCGGAAGAGGACTATTCCAAACTCTTTGGCCTGGAAGATCACCGATTGGCAGCGAGCACTGCATTTAATGAACTCGAGCGGCTGATGAGTGTTCAAGGACTTGAATTGTTGGGGGGGATACCGGCGGACGTGCCACTCGAACGTTTTCACGATCTCACCACTTTTTCGCGCGG
>JAGYJE010000030.1 GCA_018402305.1 Puniceicoccaceae bacterium
TTCATCCGTTCGGCGCTCTGTTGGTGCAGTCGGGCGGTTTCTCGTTTCTTTGGTATTTGGTCGCCGGAGCAGCTCATCTTCGCTGTGTTCCGGTTCCGCTTTACCCTCGGCTGTCTTCGCCCCACTCCCCGCCCCCCGCTCCCCGCTCTCCACTCCCCGCCCAACGCCCCATGCTCTCCGCTCTTCGCTCTCCGCTCCTCGCTCCGCGCTCCACGCTCACACAAAAAAGCGGGCCGTAAGGCCCGCTCCTAAACACTGGTAAATGAACACCGTCAACTCAACCTAAAAGGGAAGTTGAGAGTCTATAGTTGAGAGCCGAAGCGAAGCGCAGCCAGCCAGTGGCAATGGAGGGGCTGAAAATCGAAGGTTTCCCCATTTCCACTCCATTACTCCAAGGATAGCGCCGGGCTGCGGCGTTGCCGTGAGCAAATCCCACTCCGTCTTTTGCGATCAGACTTTTGGCCTCGGGGGTCAAACTTGGCTGAAGTCCATAAGCTTCGGGCGATTGGCATTAGTCCAATTGAAATGCACGCTTTTTTAAAAAAGTGCGCATTATAACGAGTCTATAGGTCAAAAAAGGCAAAACTACTTTCCCCCTTCCCCGGAACGCAAGGAGCCATGATTCAAGCGCGTTCTTTTGCTCCGCGTGGCCATAAGGCCCGCTCCTGAAAACTGGAAACTGAACACTGAAAACTCAACGGCCTTGGCCGTTGTCATCTACTGGGAACTCAAATCTCTAAAGCCTCTGCCAATTCACGCAATGCAGAGTTGAAATCAACAGAAGGCCGATATCCAAGTTTTTCTCGGGCCAAGGAGATATCGGCACGGGAATGCGGAACTTCACCTGATCGGGTGGGAAGAAATTGGGGCTCTGGTGTTTGGGGAAAGATTTCGCGGATGGCTTCCACGACCTCTCGGATCGAGACGGAATTTCCCGTGCCAATGTTGAAGATGCCGCCCGAGACCTCGGCGGCGGCCGGCTTGGTCATGGCGGCGATATTGGCTGCCACGACATTGGCCACGGGACAAAAATCACGGGTCTGCGATCCGTCACCGTAAATGGTGGGGGCACGTCCGTCGCGAGCGGCCTCGAGGAACTTGGCAATGGCTCCGGAATAGGGAGAGTCGGCTCTTTGGCGAAGGCCGAACACGTTGAAATAGCGCAGACAGACTGTTTCAAGTCCGTAAACCCGCTTATACACTTGGCAATAGTATTCAGTGGCCAACTTTTGCACCGCGTAGTGACTCAGAGGATCGGGCCTCATATCTTCTCTAGCCATTTGACCTTGGGTGTCACCGTAGACCGCGGCCGAGGAGGAAAAAACAAAGCGCGGCACTTTATAGCGTCGCGCCGCTTCAAGCAGGGCCAGTGTTGCCGTGAGATTATCCTCATGCACGTCGAGCGGATGATCGAGAGAAGCCTGCACGGATGAAACCGCGGCGAGATGAAAGATACCCGCACATCCCGGGAGCAGCGGGTCGAGCAGGCCTGTGTCGCCGGCCCGACCTACGACCAACCGCGCTTTGTCGGGGACGTTTCCCTGCAGGCCGGTTGACAGGTTATCGAGGACGGTAACCTCCGCACCTTGGGCAAGCAGCGCCTCGACAAGGTGCGAGCCGATAAAACCGGCACCGCCTGTGACAAGATATTTCATAGGTTAAACACCGACTCCGCCATTACTGGCCCCGGAAAGTCACCACCGTCTTCGCGGTCTTTCCCAAGATCACCAGGTCGAGCCAAAGGGAACGGTTTTTGATGTAGAAGAGGTCGTATTCCAACTTTGTTTTGGTGTCTTCTACCGAGTTGACGTAGCGGTGCTTCACTTGGGCCCATCCCGTGATGCCCGGACGCACGGCAAAGCGGGCCCGGTAAAAGGGAATTTCTTTTTCCAACTGTTCGACGAATTCGGGACGCTCCGGCCTCGGACCGACGAGGCTCATGTCTCCGCGCAGGACATTCCAGAGTTGCGGTAGCTCATCAATGCGCGTGGTGCGCAGAAATTTTCCCAGGGGTGTGATCCTTGTGTCGTTCTTCTCCGCCCATTGCACCCCTCCCGCCTCGGCATCGTTCACCATGGTCCGCAGCTTATAAATGGTGAAAGGCCGTCCGTGCATGCCGGTGCGGACCTGACGGTAGAAAGCCGACCCAAGGGAGGTCAGGCGCACGAGCAGGGCGGCGATCAAGAGGAGAGGCAGAGTCAGAAACGAAACAAGGAGGGCAAAAAGAATATCCGAGGCGCGCTTCAATACATCGTAGAAAAGAGGTATCGCGTTCGAAGCCCAGAACGTGGGCGGCAACCAACGATCGCCAAGGTGTTGCAGGGGAACACGCCCGAGAGAGCGCTCGGTGGCGAGGCCCACTGGAACAATATCCACCCCTTGCTCAAAGCAGGTCATGAGGGCTTTGATCGCCGATGGGTTCATCTCCCGATTGACCGCGAGAATGATTTCCTCCGCACCACAACTTTCGGCCAAACCTGGCAGATCGGCCGAGCTTCCGACCACCTCCACGCCGCCGATCACTAATCCAAGTTTGTCCGGGTCATCATCGACAATCCCGCAAACCATCCACTCGGAGCGCAGCGTGGAAGCCTGGGCGAGAAAGGCGCGCGCACTGTCACCGGCCCCGAGCACGAGACACTTTTTCCGGGCGCGTCCGAGTCCGAGCATCCGATCCACGGCCAGTCTGGCCAAGGGAAGGGCCAAGGCGGCAAGCGCCAGAGAAACAGCGGGAACAACGCGGGGTAATCCAGCTTCCCCTCCGCTCGCCGAAGCCGCGCGACCGAAAATGAAGAAGATAAACAGATAAACAAAGACCGTGACCGCGCAAGCCCCCCACCAGCGGCGGAGGTAGCGCCAGTAAGACCGGAGGCTGGTGATGTCCAGGCAGTCATTGAGATAAGCGACGAGCAGCAGAAGCAAGCCGAACGCCGCAGACCAAAACCCCTGACTTCGCACCTCGAGCGCAGCCAGCGCCGGGATATTCGCCACGAGCGCGAAGGCGGCAACGATGCACGCCGCGAGCATCGCGAGGTCGACGGCAACCAGGACCGCTTTTTTCTCAGGAATGGAAAGAGTCATGGAAGTTATCCGTTATCCATCAGCCATTGCCAGAGCGGTTGGCGGCGAACGGTGGCCGAAAAGCCATGCCAAGTTTCCGTTGCTTCTCCCTCTTCGGTCTCGGTGAGCAGAAGCAGATCCCGGCAACCCAACTCTTGGGACGCTTTGAGCAGTCCCCTGACTTCCCGTTTGTGGACATCGCGAGCGCGGGAATCGGCGCAGACCTGGATAAGTTGGGTCACGGCCCGGTTTTGGAAGACCACGAAATCCACTTCCGCATGTTGCGGATCCTGCCAGTAGAAGACCTGCACATCTCCCCGCAATTGCTTCCGGTGCAGCGCGACAGCGACAAGATTTTCCAGCAGACGCCCGTGGTTGGAACTGCTATGGAAACCGGCAGCCGAGACGAAACCATTGTCGATGACGTAGGACTTCTTGGGGGCGGCGGACTGTTCGCGCGGCTTGTAAGAGAAGCGAGGCACGGTGAAAATGAGGAAAGCCTGTTCGAGATAGCCCGTATACTTTTTGAGTGTGTGCACACTGCGGCAACTGGTTGCGGTGCGCAGCTTGCGGAAGGAATATTGCCCTCCGGGCGTCGCGAGCATGCACATGGCCAGGGCATCCAAGGCATGTGGTGCCCGCAGCCGGTGGCGCATGACGATATCTTTATGGATCATCGCCGAGCACAGAGTCCGGAGATAGGTCGGCCCGGCCACCTCTCCGAGAACGACCTCGGGAAAACCGCCCATTTGCGCATAGTCACGACAGTTCTCTACTTTGGCGGACGAGGTCGATTCCTTCGCCTTTTTCGAGGCGGCCAGAAACTCCGGGAAGGAAAAAGGCAGGAGGGGAATCGTCAGGTGCCGCCCGGTCAAATGGGTGGCCAACTCTGAGCCGAGCAGATGAGCATTGCTGCCGGTGATGACCAAACGGCGTCCGCTGCGTTGCAGGCGATTGGCCCAGAGTTCCCAGTTGGGGAGATTCTGAATTTCATCGAGCAGAAGCACTTCGGGTTTTTCATAAACGGCATCCAAGGCCGCCAAGAGCGCGTCCGTATCCACGGCACCCGTCAGTCGCTCATCGTCAAAATTCAGGTATCCACAGCGCGCAGATTCGGATTGGGCCAGATGCACTGCATAGCTCGACTTTCCCGCCCGTCGCGGGCCGATAATCACCCGCACCAAATGACCGGCGGCCAGGCAATACGCGGAGGAACGCGCAACGTAAGGCCTTGCCGTGAGCAAATCCCACTCCGTCTTTTGTGATACTACGATATCGCGCCACATTGGCTGAGATTGTGCATTAGTCCAATTGAAATGCACGTTTGTTTTGAAAAGCGTGCATTATGACGAGCCTATGGGACAAAAATAGGCAAAACTGGTTTTTTCCTCAGGAACGGAGAGAGCCATGTGTTGGAAGTAGTCTAGGCGGCGCTCACAAAATCAAGATCCGGGATTTCGAGCTGCATTGCTAAAGTGTCTGGCTTTAAACGCCGCTTTCCCGGCAAGAAAGGAGAACAGCCGCGGGTTGAGCCCGTTTTCATTCAGGGCACGCCAGATTTCCAGATTGCCTTGAAGGATATTGCGCAAGCTGCGGTTGGAAGCCCCACCGCTACGCATTTTGACAAACACCTCGGGAATGTAAGCGCACTTGATCCGCTCAACCTCGAGCAAGCGCATCATCAGGTCATTGTCCGCGGCGACTCTGAATCGCAGATCGAAGCCGCCGCTATCGGCAAAGCGCTCACGGCGGACAAAAAAGGCCGGGTGCGGTGGCGCCCAGCCTTCTGCGAATGACCCTGGTCGGAATTCTCCCGATGTCCATCTCCTCTGAATCTTGCTGGTGTCGCTTCGGGCCACATATTCCAAATCACCGTAGCAGGCGCCAATGGAAGACTCCTCGAAACAGGGCGCAACTTTGGAGATCACTCGGTCAGACGCATAGACATCATCCGCATTGAGAAACCCGATCACCTCACCGGTGCAGAGCCCGGCTCCTTTGTTCATGGCGTCGTACAAGCCTTCGTCTTTTTCGGATACCAAACGTGAAATCCGGCCGTTGCTGGATTTCAGCAGGTCCAAAGTTCCGTCCGTCGAGCCGCCATCGATGACGATATGCTCGATCTCGGGATGACTCTGTGCGGCGACCGACTCAACTGCATCACGAATGGTATCCGCTGCGTTTAGGCAGACGGTGACGATGGAGATTTTCACGAGCGCAATACAGTCCGGGCTATGCGTGGTGCTCTCATCAGCAACCCAACTGAAAGGCGGATACGCCTCGAAATAATCTGCAGGGCGTTCCCGGTGCGGCCGATGCTCGTGTTGGCGCCGTGGCGCCGGTATTGCATGAGCGCCTTGTCGATATAGCGCACGTTTCCACTGAGCCCTGCCATGATTCCGAACCACATATCGTGCATCGGAACGACTCTCGGGACTGGCAGAGAAAGATCAAGGATACTGCGGTGGATAGCCATGGCGCAGCCGAGGAACCGATTCCTGCTGAAAGTGGAGAGAGGATCCCCTTTGAAGCCGCCTCTTGTCGCCATGAAGGACTCGAGAAGGACGGTCCCCTTACCGTCGATTACTTCGACATCGGAGACCACGGCTTTGCAGTTCGCATCCGCCTCGAATTCACGCACGAAGGCATCGCGTTTGCCTGGAAGCCACACGTCGTCCTGATCACAGAGGAAAACTATGTCGTGCTTGGCCGCCCTTAAGGCGGTCTCGAATGTGACAAAGACCCCCTGGTTCTTGTCGTGCCTAATGATCCTCAGGTCGGGCCAAGGACAGCTCTCGAGGATGGCAACAGAATCGTCGGTCGAGACGTCGTCCACCGCGACGATCTCGTCTCCAGGCCGTAGATTGACCAACAGCGATTCAAGTTGCTGCGGGAGAAACTGGGCCCCATTGAAAACCGCAAGAGCCACACTCGCTTTAGTGTGCCCAGCGCCAGCTAGTGCCGAAGATTCGCTATTCATGGACATTGCTGGCAAAGCTGAACTGAATTTAACAGAAGCGAACGAGCACCGGAGCGCGCGGGCGCTCGGGGCAGATGGCCGCAGACCACCACAGGCGACACAACCGAGCGCAGCGAGATAGACTGCCGTAGGTGGCCCGGAAGGGTAAGCAAAGCGAATCAACCGGAGCGAGCAAGTCAAGAAAGACAACAGAAAGACTTGCTGAAAACTGCCTGCTAAGCACTGAAAACTATGATCCCGCTCGCGGGATCAGGCATACTTTTCGCAGTCTTCGAAGCTCGGAGCAGATTTGTCTTTGGCGGAAAGGATTGGCTCGATGCCGATTTCCAGCGGCCAGTCGATGGCAAGATCGGGATCGTCCCAGCGCAGAGCGCATTCGGCTTGCGGGTTATAGGGCGTGGTGACCTTATAATGAAAATCCGTGGTATTGCTCACCACCAAGAAGCCGTGTGCGCAGCCGGGCGGAACGTAAAGCCTTTCATGCGCATCCGTGGTGAGCATGTAGCCATCCCAGACACCGTAAGTGGGCGAACTTTTTCGCAGGTCGACAAGCACATCGAACACAGTGCCCGATGTCACCCAAACCAACTTCCCTTGTGCCGCGTTTCCCGACTGGTAATGCAGACCGCGCAGCACATGCTTGGAAGAGCGGCTGTGGTTGTCCTGCACGAAGTCCAGGTCGAGCCCAATCTCACGAAAAATCTCACGATTCCAAGACTCGAGGAAAAAACCGCGCGCATCGCCGAAGACTTTAGGCTTCAGCAACCATGCATCGTGGATTCTGGTCGCAAGTTTCTTCATTGATTAGTTTGTACTATTGTCTAGCAGTTGCCGTATTCGCTTTACGGAGACTCTAAAACATTCGGGCATCGTTAGAGTCTGTTCACGAGTTTCCTAAACAGTCTGGGTATGGCGCTGATAAAAGTTGCGACTAATGCAGGCAGAAAGAGCGGATTTTTGATACCCTCTTGGAGGAGAATCCTTCTGGCCTCTCCATGCTTCGGGTGGCGGGCAACTTGGTAAAGGCTCCTGCTTGTAGCGAGAGCCTTGCGCCAGAGAGATTTGTTCCAACACAGATACGTGCAGGTTGTTGGCAGCTCAGTCGCGGAATAATGCTTTAAGAGCTTGGCTGTCAGCCGCGCCTTTCGTGCGAAAAACTCTTGGCTGATCGTCCCTTCCGAATCGTGCTGCCAGAGATAGTCGACCACATAGCTGTGGAAGCCCAACCTGTCTGCCACCAGACACACGTCAATGCCGTAGAGATGGTAGCCATCTAGGTCCGCACTGACGGTGATTCCACAACCGTTACGGATCAAAATGCAGTTCTCGTCTATGGCCGATACGCGTCGAAACGGGTCGTCCAAGACGAGTGTGGTTCTCGGCATGCGCAAGGCGCCAACTTGCTCGGGCCAACTTTCAAGTGATACCCCAGCGTTTCCAACCACGCCCCACATCGGGTCGTGTTTCTCCAGTTGCGCAAGTCGTTTGGTGAGCTTCTCGCATGGCTCGAGCGGATAAGCATCTTGATGCAAGATTATGATAAAACGCCCTTTAGACGCTGCAACGAAGCACCTGATGGCCTCGAACGCACTAAAGGCGTTTCCATCGGTGTTGTCACAAGCGATAAACTCCGAGTTGTTCTCAGTGAATCCAGCCTCTCGAAGCTTGGCTTCCGTCTTTTCGTAAGCTTTCCAATTGGTGACAAGGCAGCAGAGGGAAAAATCAAAATCCCAGTTCCGCTGTTTGGATATAACGTGCATTGGCAAAAGACCGACTCATCCCAGAAGCTGCGTCTTGATACGTCGGTAGGCCTTCTCGGCCAACGTGCGTGCGCCGGGAGGCAGTTGGCGCAGTGTAGTCCGCGCACGATAGACCAGTCTGGCCAATATAGCAGCCGGCGGATGTTCATCGCACCGAGGCACAAGCAATTTGTAGGATGCGCGGGCGATGCCATCAGCCCAAGGTGGCAGGTGTGCCGCATAGGTATCTACAACACGCTTATGGTTAAGATAGGCCGAGGTTGTCCGGCTGAAGCCCTGCTCCGTGTGCCGGTAGCTGAAGAGAGTTTCGGGAATAACATCGAGAGAATGTCCCCTGAGCTGAAGCCTGGCCAAAAACTCCCAGTCCTCGAAGGATGCTGTGCGGGCGGTCGTGAATCCTCCCAACTGTTCAAAGATGCCTCGTTTCACGATGAAATTGGCATCCCCGAAGACGTTCATAAAGAATCCCGCATCGATGCAGCCTCCAGTGGGCAGAAACTCATAAACCACTTTCCTCTTGGCCGTATCGGCATTCTCTTCGAATCCCTCCATGTAGCAAGTCAGGCAGTCGGCGCTGCTGTAAGACATGCTGCCGGCCATTTTCTCAACCATCTCAGGCTTGGCCTCGTTGTCTGCGTCCATGAAGACAATGTAGTCCGTCTTTGCTTTCGAGGCAGCGAAGTTGCGAGTGGCTCCGATTCCCGCGTTGGCCTGTTCGAGAAAAAGCCACGAAGGGTTCGTGACGTAGCGTTCCCGCATCTCGCTGAATACCTCGTTGCTGTGCCGATTTGTCGACCCGTCATTGACGACAACAACCGAAAATCCCAGTGCCGTTTGTTCAACCAGAGAAGACAAAAGAAGCGGCAAATATTTCCCATAATTATAGTAAGCCACACAGATTGTGATGTTATTGGCCTTAACCGTCCTACTGGGATCTTTTTTTGCGGTAGTTTGGGATATCATGCCCCACCCATCCTTTGAGGCTGTGGAGGAATAACCACTGCTCACAGGATCCAAGCCACCCGCAATGGCATCGGTTAATTTGGCCGCCAAGCTGGCGGGACGGGGTTCAAAGAGGTGTTGTCTGCTCTTGATCAGTTCGGGAATCCCACCGACTGTGGAAGCCATCACGGGGATGCCCCGCTGCAAACACTCGACGATGGTGTAGGGCAGATTGTCCGCCAGCGAAGGCACGACCGCTACACGGCCGGAGCCGGACTTCAAATAGTCTAGAGCTTGGTGAGCATCCAGCGACGCCATCACGTCAATTTTGAGACCGTGTTTGTGGGCGAACTCCTTCAGGTAAAGATCGGCACGTCCGCCACACGCGATGCCAATTTTCCCAAGGAAAGACAGCTGCGGTAAAAATGCGGCGCCTCTCGTTCGAATGATTTCTTCCAGCGCAGCGAGATAAACCTCGAGGCCTTTACGGGTCTCCAAGCGGCCGAAAAAGCAGAGCTCCGTGATTTTCTTGGTGGGCTGCAGGGATTCCGACGGTCCATCGTAGATGTTTTGCACCACGACCTCCTTGCGCGGAGCCCATTGCTTGGTGCGCGCCCACTGCCTCATGTGCTCGGAGGGAAAGACCGTCACATCCGCCATGCATGCGGAGTATCGTTCGCAATAATGCTGCAAGAGGTCCTCGATCCCCTTGCTTGGAAAAGCTCTAGCCCCCTCATTGATCCATTCGTGCGGCGAATGCACGGTGCAGGTGAGAAGCGTGTCCAAGTAGGCGACTCCCTGCGCCTTGGCTTGAGCCGCGCAGAATCCGTTTGCCTGCCACTCTTGAAAATGAATCGCATCGAATCGCCGATTCCTGAGCCACAAATCAACACGATGGGATCTCTCAAGAAACCAAAAGCTGTTGCTGTAGAAGCGGAGATCACGTTTTGGGGGCTGCACCTCGTTCAGGCAAAAGAAATCCCACTGATTGCGGGAAGAGTAATGCTCGCGCCAGTCCCACGAGGTTTTGTTCAACATCGGACCGGTAAACAAAATGGTCACCCGATAACTCCGCTCCTTGCTAAAAAAACGCGCAAGTTCATAGCAGGCGGTTCCGATGCCGCCATTGTTGATAGGTCCGATAAAGTCCGGGGTTACGATACAGTGTGAATATTGCCGCATGGTATTCGTTAATTTTTACTGAGCTTTTGTGCCTCCGTCAGGGCCATACCCACAACTTGGTCCATATTGTAGTAGCGGTAGGTCGCCAAGCGTCCAACGAACGACACAGAAGGTGTCGTAGTGACATGTGCCGCGCGGCTAGTGCCGAGTGGGAGACAAAGAGCGCGGAGATGTGCTGGGAAGTGATCGGTCTCGGTGAGGGCCTTATATTTCTGGTAGGTCGCAGCGGAATCGGGGGCCGGGATTGGATAGTAGGCCTCTTTGCCTGGACCAAAGTCATCCGGGTATTCACGGACGATAGTGGTGTTTTCGCACTTCTGCCCGGTGGCGTGCTTGATCTCGACAATTCGCGTGAACTCTTCGTCGTTCGGATAGTTCACCTGCATGGCGGGCTGGTAAAATCCGGATGGAATCGGACAGTCGGAGGACGGAGATCGGAGTTCGGAGAGTTGCTCACGTGTGAAGGACTCGGGCTCGAAGCGCAGCGAGCGATACGGGAGACGTCCGTGGCAGTAGTCGTAGTATTCGTCGATCGGTCCGGTGTAGACGAGGTGCTTGAAGCTCACTTGCGGGAGGATGTCGCGGTGTAGCCGTCTTTGGGAATCGCTTGGAAATCTTCGCGCAGGTAGCGGTCATCGCGATTAGTTCGAATGGGGATTCGTCCGCAGACTGACGCATCGAGGTCCTTCGGATGCCGCCGCCACTGCTTGAGCGTGTAGCCCTTGAAAAACTTCTCGTAGAGCTCCCACCCCACTTGGCCGACGATGACTTCTTCGGAATTGGCTGGGGTTTCGATGGGGACACGGTGCTCAGCGATCCAAGCTTCCATTTTCTCCGAGGTGGACGGGCGTCCGAGGAACTGCTCGAAGGTGTTGAGGTTGATCGGGAAGTTCCAATAGCGTCCGTCGGAATAAGAGAGGATCTTGTAATCGACTGGATGCCACTTGGTGAATTGGCTCAGATAATCGACAATGCGCGGTGCGTTGGTGCGGAAATAGTGCGGGCCGTAGTTATGGATAAGAACGCCCGCTTCGTCGTATTTGTCGTAAGCGTTCCCGCCTAGGTGATCGCGCTTCTCAACGATGAGACACGTTTTTCCCTGTTGCGTGGTGAGACGCTCGGCAATCGTTAGGCCGGAAAATCCGGCACCGACAATAAGGCAGTCAAAACAACTTATTCGGGTACTCACAGTGGCTAGAATGGCGGAAGTGAGCATTCACATTTATACGGGTTCACTGCCGCACACTATTGTGACGATAGCTTCGTCCGCGTTTTGATAAATAAGCAAACCAATGCACGCCAGAGTGTTGTAGCAAAAGAAATTTTTTCAAAGGGCTTAATTATTGCAAAATGCGATTGCTTATAAAAATATGATTTTGGCCAACCAGCGAGGTCAAGTTCTGTTATATATCGCTCTTGTAATTCAGTAGCGTATTCAGCACGTGCAGTTTCCTCAAGAGTTGAAAGATTCCAAACAACGTGGTCAGCCGCTAGGTTGACAAAGCTTCGCTGAGTTTTCCCGTATACACCTGTTGAAATTAACCACTCTCGCAGATTTGTTAGCGCTTCAAAGCAGCACAGAGGCGACGCGGAGCGGTTCGCTTCAAGCGAACTGCTTAAATCCGTTCGGTGGGTGGCTAGGACATGTTGCACAATCGTGACAGTATTGGCCTGCACAATTGCTTGATAAGTAAACGATAGATCGTTTGTTGTTCTGAGTGCTTGAAATCGCAACCCGTTCTCCATTACAAAATCTTTGCGGAATATTTTATCCCACGCCCATCCGTTAAATGCTTGAAATACACCCGCCGGCATATCCAAAGGTCTGTAAGATTCCACGGCAGAAGGCAAAAAGTTAGCGTTTACCGCATGGTCGATTACTTTTATTGAACCGTAAAGTTCACTATATGCTTGTGACTTGAATACGATTACATCGCTTTTATTGTTTTCCCCATATTCAAGTGCTCTTTCAAGTAATTCGCTGTTGTAAAAATCATCAGCATCTGGAAACCATAGATACTTTCCCTTTGCCCGCGACAAGCCTCTGTTACGAGCTACTCCGGCACCTTTGTTGCTTTGGGTAATAATGCAAACTCGCGCATCTTTGACTCGGTAGCGTTCCAAAATTACTGAAGATGTATCGGTTGACCCATCGTCTACGCATATTACCTCAAAATCAGTAAGGGTTTGGCCGCAGATGCTCTCGAGGGCTTGCTCGAGATAAGCCCCCGCATTGAAGACGGGAACTACGATCGACACTAGAGGTTGAGGCATTTGATGTGGCGCCCGTTGAATCATGTGCAAACTAGCGCAGTCTCGAGTGAATGAATATACTGTTCTAGGGTGTGCAAGCGTTCAATCTTCGCGCGTCCGGAAAGCCCCATGCCCTTGGACTCAACTGGATTGTCCAATAAGCGGCACATTGCGTTAGCCATCCCAGGAACATCGCCCTCCTCTATCAAAAGCCCCTGCTGCTCATGCTCAACAGCATCTGGAATGCCGCCATGGTTCGTGCCTACTATCGGCATACCGCAAGCCATGGCTTCAAGAATGGCCACAGGAGTCCCCTCGGAGTCTCCAGCGTAAGGCCCACACTTTGGCACCAAAGAGTGCTGGACAAAAATGTCGGCTTGCTGCATGCGGCGAACAACCTCTGAGCGGCTTAAAACGCCTAGAAATTCCACCTTGGACCGAATACCCAGAGCGCTCGCCATGTTGCGCGTAACCTCCAGTAATTCTCCTTCTCCACCCATCACAAGGCGAGCATCCGGATGTATATCGCAAACATGTTTGAATGCCAAAAGAGTGAGATGCGGAGCCTTTTTGTCCACAAAGCGCCCTACAGCAAGAAAAGTCTTGGTTGGACACTTACTGGCCGGCGGTGCAAACCGATTGGTATCAACTCCGTATCGGACGAGGGAGATTTTGTTGGAAGGGGCACCCAACTCACACAGACGCCGCTGCATATCTTGCGAGACTGCTAATATGGAGTCCATGCGAGGCAAGAGTCTGCGGTATTCCGTGCCGTATCGTTCGAGCGTAGCGTTTTTTGAGGCATCAAAGCCATGAAAATGAACAGTCAGCTTTATACCAAGGGAACTGCAAATATCTGCTAACTCAACAGCAGTTGGCCCGTAATTTGCCAATATGCTTTTGATGCCGGCTTTACGCAGCCGAGTGATGAGAGATGTCCGGTGAGCAGAGGGTAAGCCAAATCTTTCAAGCGCTAGAAGACCTATACTTGCGAGGCGGCGCGTCAATCTTCCATTCCGAGGCAAAAGATCACCCCCAGGCTCAGTAGAAGCACCTATCGGATATCCGTGTAACCGGAGACGCCATGGAAGATTATCAAACTGACTCTGGATGAATGTCTCCGAGTAGACGCTCGGCGCCGGGGATGCGATAGCTAGACTCACGTGTCTAAAAGGGGTGTATGCGGAATGAGGTCGGATGTAGCATTAGCCTGCGGCTCTGCGCCGTGCAGTTCCAGCGATACCAGGCATAAGGTAGAAACCATGGTGAAACTCCTTCACTGGTCTATCCGTCTTCGCGAGTAGCCACACCAACGGCAAAGTAACTGCTGAAAGAAGCCAGCGTACGCGCTCATTCATCGGTGCACGGCGCGCATACAATCCTATAGACTGCGCAAGCGCGGCATTCCAACCGCCGGTTGGCCAAAGCTTGATGTCGGTGAAACCGGCCTGCGAAAGCAACCTCTCCAACGACCAGGGAGTATAGCGGAACTCATCATGTGGGGCATCATGCAATGGCCATAGAAATGGCACCGTAAAAAAGAAGACGCCTGAGGTCTTCAGGACCCGATGGACTTCACGGAGAGTGACGAGTGGCTCTGGACAGTGCTCAAGAACCTCAGTGGCGATAGCACAGTCAAAGGAGCCGTCCGCTAACGGCATTTGCACGCCATCCCACGAGACATCCCCCTTCGAGTAGTGAGCATTATTCAGAAGATCGAGCGCAGTGTAGCTGCGTACAGCGGTATTGCTCAGTAGTAATTCACGATAAGGCTGATTGCCTGCACCAACATCCAATAGTGATCCCCTCAGATCGGAAAGTGTTCTGTGCAGAGCCGCAAGGATCGCACGTCGCATGACGTATAAATCTAGAGCCTCAACACAGAGGCGCGGGCGCGTAAAAGAATCATTCACAGAATGTTTTCGTTCAACGTGCCATTATTCCGCTCCTAAAACCGAGGGATTAACCGCCTCAAACAACGCACGAGTATAGGGTTTTTTGATCCGCTGCGGGTCGCCTGAGCTTGCTCAACACTCTGTGCTACGAGTCCAAGCAACCTGCCTTGCATTCGACAGAAGGTCGCGGCGTGCCGTTTCATAAGAGACTCGACGCGCATAATGTTGTTTTCCGACCCCATACTCGCCGCAGCAGCATGCTTGCGATAAAGAAAAGTAGGATGTTCAGCTAAAAGGAAACGTTTTTCTTTGCGAACCAAGCGTATCCAGAGATCATAATCCTCGACGTGCTGCAATTGCTCCTCCGTCGCGAAGCCTCCAATTTCTGAGAACACTTGTGTTCGCATTACGACGCCGGATGGTGCTATCAAGTTGCGGCTGGCCAATGACCACGGGAAAAATTCCCGGAACCATCCATTAAAAGACCAGAGTTCACCTAAGTTACTCCTCTCCTCCCAGAAAAGTTGGGCAGGGGAACAGTATATATCATAGAGATCATTGGAGCAGAGGTCTATTAACGCTTTTTCCAGATGGAGAGGGAGCCAGATATCGTCTGGATCTAAAAAGGCTAGGACTTGACCTTTTGCAAGCTCCGCGGCACGGTTTCGCGCTGGTCCGACACCTTGGTTAACCGCAACTCGATGGTATTCGACACGGTTACCATTGTGGCGAGTAGCAAAATCTTGCACGGCTACACGGGTCCCGTCATCAGGTCCGGCGTCATCAACCACGATGACCTCCCATTGAGGAAAAGTCTGCTCTCCCACCGAACTTAACGCTTCGTCTACGAATCTACCCATCTTGAAAGACGGGATAATCACACTTACCAACAAATCAGTCGCACTCATGAACTAGCAGGTGTCCTGTGGATCACAGCCCAAGAAAATAGCCACTTGGATTATCACCACTAGGTGCACGGTCGTCTGATGTGGTCTTTCAACGCGGGCACTTGAGTCAACAACAAATGGACGATGGTGTCTACGGTCTTGGCGATACAGTATTTCGTGAAGTAGATACATCCAAATTCAAGCGCTGCACATTGGTGCTGTTTTTTGTCTGCTTCGGACAACTCAAGAGCATCCGATAAATGCAAGCCAAGAAGTGAAGGAGATATTGCGTCGTAAGTGAAGCCCAGTCCTCCATAAAACGCTTCACCGCACACCACAACTGGCACTCCTTGCATGGCAGCTTCTAAGCCGGCCTGTGAATTAATAGTAACGACAGCATTCGCTTGTTGCACAAGTGCATGCGTGTTATAGCGATTGGTTTCATCGATAACTATATGTGCTTTTTCACGCGGCTCAGGATCGAGCGCTGCGGCTTCAATCAGCTTTCGGTAAGTCAGCTTTTCGTATGGCTTGTTTGTTATAGGTGCACAACCTGCACTTTCTTTTGGGTGAAGCTTTACAATTAAACGAGCCCCGCGCTTTAGACACAACTTCATCAACTCTTGAACCACCTGAACAGTTCCTTGCCACCCACCAGATCCGAAGAGTATCGATGAATCGGTATAGACCTGGCCTAGAAATACAACAGTTGGACCATCGAAATCCTTTGGCAACGGTTCTTCCGGTCGAGCAGACTTATGTTCATCAGCTTTGCGATGAAAAAAATTGTGGCTGAGTGCAACTGTGAATCGATCTATCTCAGCTTGTGGCAAGGTATCCTTAAGACGCCAATAGAAGTTTTTCGCCAGGCTCTTGTTTGTCGTTACGCAACTAATGTTGTCCCAAAGCAGACGGTCACTAAAAGCCGTGTTCTCAAAAGCAACGACTGGCACTCCGCGTTTGATGCCAATAAGGCGGGCAATGGCGTTGGATGGCTCGTAGCCTTGCACTACGGCTACAGCTAGTGGCTCATGTTGATCGTAGAGTATGGTTATCTCCCGATACCTTTGTCTCAAGGCTTGCGACCACCTCTCCAGAAAAGGAAGAGCGTCATCCGGGCGCGCCCTTAACTCGGATAAGCTCATTTCGCTTTCGACACAGACAGGATACACAGCGAGTGCCTCAAAAAGTTCATTGGAAGGTTCTGAATGACCTTGCCTGGGTAAAGCACCACGCCCGGTGCTTTGCGCAAAATCAATTACATGAATATTATAAGCTCGAAAGCGCTCAACCACCAAGTCAACGTCCAGTCCAAGCCAGCTCAAGTGTCTCAGTGGGAGTAATACCTTGCCACGCTTTCCACTTTTTATTTTATTTAGTAGATTGACACTAATCATTCACATTGAGGCGCGCTAGTTACATACCTGCGAGCACGAACTAGCACGAAACGGAAATTAGGTGCGTCGGCGCAGGTTTTTTATTTGATGGCGGTGATATTTATGCTATACTGACGCTGGCTCGTTAAGATTGTGGGCTTGCAAAGAATCTGCAGGCCTTATGTTTCGGGTGCTGTCTACTAAATGAAGTCGGCAGCGAGTCTATAGGGGTCTAATTCTTTGGCTTCCATTGCTTTTTTGTAGTTGATCAGACCTGTTTTGATTACCGCAGCTTCGTCTAGCGCTTGTTTTAATATGTGCGTGGCTCTGTTATCAAAAAATGTGGTCCGATCCATTGCATAGTCTGCGTGACCTATATTAGTCATTGCACCGCGGTTTTTCAATTCGTAGTACTCATCTAGAGCTACACTAACCGCTGGCACCAACTCTCCTTGCGCAAATACTATGGGATGATGCTTCATCGTAAAAACGATCTTCGCTTTTCCAATGATGCCCCGCACCGCTCTGAAATCGGGCACATACGGCAAACATATGCTCTTCATTTTCATATGTGCAGCGGCACTTTGGCCATCGCCAAAGTCTGAAGGCACCATTGATACGAAGACAATCTGCAGATTGCCCACGTTCGCCAGCATATCACATAGCTCAGCAAATCGCCTTTCATTGTTAGCTTTCTCCTGCTCCGCTTGGCCCCAATGGTGAAAATTCACTACTGCATACGGCTTGGAAGTGTCAACGCCCGCAGACGCAAGACGGCTTTCACTTGCGCTCCACTCTTCATTTGGGCACAGGAACGCATCGTCACAGGTTGATACAACGTGCTTTCCTTTTATGCCTACTAGTGCCAATTCCTGCTCCGATAGGCCACGGTCTCTCAGACCTATATAGCGCACTTTTTTTAGTCCCCTTCTCGCAATCCATTTGTCAGCGGGTGTTTGAAAGACGCCGATATTATTGCCAGTGATAATGACCGGCTTTCTTAGCCAGTGGCAGACCGAGAGGAAAAGGCACGTCTCCCAAAGCCGGCTTTTGGTTTTCCCCGTCAAAAATCCTCCACCAGATATGTGCACAATATCGTGGTCTAAAATTGACTGAATAATGCGTGATTCCCGCATTCTTAGAAACACTAGAGGAATCCCCAAGCGAATCGAAAACATTGAGAGATTAAGTCGCATAGAGAGAAGCCAAAACCTCGCCACAAAGCGGCGATCCGCTGCAAAGTAGGAAGCGTCGGTGTTCGATTGAAACCACGCCACGCGGGGCGCCCATTCGGCAATCTCATCATGGACGGCCTGTGTGTAGCCCGGGTTCGGTGTCAGTATTGTGATCTTGCAACCAGGATACGCCCGACGCCAACGACTCACGCAGGCACCGCACTGCGCCTCGTCGCCAAGATTGCCGTAGCCGTGTCCTGCGGCCATAAGAATGCGAGGACGGGAATCAACCTTGTCGTCGTAATAACCCCACCGCTTGCATTGGTCACGCTTCCCATCACTGATGGCCAGTATTCTGGCCGTAGCCCGCTCTTCGAACGACCCGGATCTATTACTAAACAGTCTGCGGGCGATGTCCACAAAAGTTGGGTTGTTGCTGTTCAGGGCAGTTGTTTTCTTAGAGTAGCTGATGGGCCTACTAAAGTTTGCGGAAATATTTGTCGATTTCGATTCTATGAATTAGCTTGTCGATGTGTGAGAGCGCGCGGTGCAGGAGTAAGATGACAGTCGAATAGACCTTTACAAGAAGCGCATCAGTAAACGTCACAGCGGCAAGCGCACTGGCGGCCGATTTTTTGCCCACCAGGTAATTATCGATCGGCTTTCTTTTGGTCGATTGCCAGACAGTGGCGCCGTGCATGCTCTCGCCCTTAGCGAAGCCTTGTGCGGTTTTTGATTTAGGATAACCCAACATTACGATTCCTTGAAGTTTGTAGTGAAGAGGCAGATCGTATTCGGAGAGCATCTTGCGCCAGCTACCCCCTGAAAACATCCTAGTAAAATTCATGCTATCAGATGCTGATATCCAGCAACTTCCCAAGCCCAGGGCGGTTGCGAGCAATAGAATGTTTTGGATGCTAGCTGCGCAGTTCTGTATTTCGAGCACTTGCCATATGTGGTACTCGCCGTTGCCTCTGCGGTCGTTATCCCTTGAGTCGGCAAATACGATGATGAGTGCAGCCGAGTGACCGAGGATGCCGCCTGGGTGCGCCTCCTTGACTTTCCCGATATTCGCCCCCTTGTAAGGCCACACGAAACGCTGTTTTCCGATTCTCATGATTTCCTCGGCATCCGAGATCACTAAGAAGCGCTGGTTCTGCCAGTTCGATCCGCTCGGGGCGTCGATCCCGGCGCGTACCAAGCGGTCGAGGATCTCCTTAGGAATGGGTTTGTTATTGAATGCCCGTATGGAGCGCCGGTGTGCTATCACCGAAGCCACAGCGTCGGCAACTTCACTCGAACAAGGAATATTGCTCATAATTTCTTACATTTGGCTAAAACTTCGTTGGCAGCAAAAGACACTGGGTGGCGGCTGCGTGCGGCCATTGGAAATGCTGATGGGTTACATGCTGGTCGCCCTTGGACGAAAAGAGTTCTTCCACTTGCGGAGGTATACGACGGGGTATCTGAAGAAGTTTCCGGCGTTTCTCCAGAAACAATACAGGTGTTCGTGCTCGACGATCCTGCACAAGTGAGAAGAGACTTGTCTGGCAACCACCGGCCAGCCATATTTCTCTCTCATCCTAGCGGCAATCAGTTGCTTCTGACCAAGATTGCAAGCCTGCCGGCATTCCCGATAGGCTCGTTGAGCGTCTTCGATTGTAAACTCAGGTTCGAGGATGACGCCGTGGCGCATTTCTTCGACGAACCGATAGCTTGGCGTGCCCCGGTCGCACACAACGGTGAGGCCGCTCCGGAGGTAATCCATGATCTTCGTGTTGTCATGGGTCTGGGACGGGAACCGACTGAAGTCCAGACCAATACTGTGGCTGCCCAGAAAGGTGTGATTCTCACCTTCAAGCGAGCCAAGGAAACGAATGTTGGCGGGGCGCCTTTGCCCGCAAAGCAATTGAACCACACTGTCGAATAGGTCCGGGTCTGGCTTCTCCCTGAAATCCGCATATGGATTGCGACGTCCCCCTCTTTCATCGGGATCCACAGCACTATCGAAGATTTTTCTCGTGACGACGCTGACCTCACACTCCGGATTTGCTATTGCAAAGCGCACCACTCGCTGAAGCATATCTGGCCTTCTGAATTCTCCCATCCAGATAGCGCGGCGGGAGATGTCGTCCACGATCGCGGAATCGATCAGGTCGAGTTCGGCCACACCGTAGGGAATTGTCACAGAGGGAATCCCGCTACAACGCAGATCCCACATCTGACGCTGGGCTCTGTTGTTGAATGTGATGAGCTTTGTGCCAACGAGCAGTTCGCTTAAATTGATGGTCTGTCCGAGATCGAAGCAGCAGGTAAATACCCTACAAGGATGTTCGAGATAGGCTTCGCGCTCAAATGTATTCTCAAACGACTCCAAATTGGTGCAGGAGATCAGCAGGCAGTCAGCAAATGGCAGGAAAGCGCCTCGGTCTTTGTTTTTGACAAATTCTAGCCCTTCAGTCGCACTTGCTCCATCCAATGTAAAGTCATCCTCCACTTCCAAGGCCACCCGATGTCCGAGTGCACAGAGATTATAGGCGAGCCCGATCGAGCGTGTGGCGTTGCCGTATTGGCCCGCGTAGCGGTTTGAGGCGATCCGACTGATCGGCATGCCGTAAACATAAACCGATGGAAGGCTCATTGCGGGCATGATGTCTGCATCGCTTGGCGGCAGTCGTTCATCCAAAGCTCCAGCAGTTGCAGCTCTTTGTCTGGGAAAATTCCGGCCTCAACAAGGGCGTCATAGCAAATTCTGAGATTATTGATGACGTTTCCGGTGCCCGGAAGGAGGGTGCAATCTTCCAGGACCTCCTTGATCTTGAAGTTTTGGAGGTAGCCCGGGATCTCGTCCTCAAAATCCTTGCTCAAATCGTGATCATTCCGATCCTGAATGACTTCGGCGGGATGAAACACGATGCCCATCTCCAATTCCCACAGGCAGCGCTGAGCGACGAAGCTCTTCCAAATGTCACACGTGCGGAAAGAACAATAGCTCGGAATGTAGAGCAGGGGGTAGGCGACGGGCCACCACCACGTCGATTGCGTATTGAACGGGCACCATGTCCCAGGAGAGAGGTATACGGAATCTGCTTTAGTCACATCGAACTCAAATGGACGGTCTAACGCCAAGCGCCAGATGGCGTCTACATCGGGAGAATTGTTCACCAATCCCTGCTGGATTGGGCATCTTTGTGGTTCCGCCAATTTCGAAAGGACAGGTAGAGTCGCCTCGCGGATACAATTTAAAGGTATGCCTCGGGGCCATATTAGTTCGTCCGAAAAATATTTGTAGACGTTGACCCAGCCCTGATCACGGGCGACAGACTTGCAATCAGTGAGGTATTCACCGCGAGCGTTCCAACTTTGATTTGGCTTATTGTCATCGTCCGTCTCATAAATGCATTGCGCACCCTCTCGCATTGCTTGGAGGTATGCGATGTTCTTTCGTGCGTAATGCTTCGTCGGCAGTCGCTCTGCAAGAGAGAATCCGCTCTCCTTTTGATCTTGAATGCTCAAGAATGTTGTGTTTGGGAGGTCGTAAGAATCGGGGCCTTTTGTGTCGCCCGCGACTACAAGGCGTCCATTGAATTTGCTCAGCCGCTGTGTTAGTGTTATAATACATTCCGTTGGCGGTTGAATTGTGGTTATTACGCTAAATATACGCATGAATTGGATTCCTCTTCGACTTTTCACGTGGGCAATAGACGAGGCGCCTAAAGGTTGAGTCCGCCTGCTTTGAGGCAAGCTGCGAGACGGAAGTAATGAAAGTTGCGGAAGCCGCGTGCGATCCGATTTGCCAGTTGCAGCAACCCGTTCATGGCTTCCATGACGATGTTGGTAAGTCTGGCTTTCATGTAGGCCAAGATTCCGTCGAAGTGGCGCTTGATGGCTGTCGTAGCTAAAACCGGACAGCCGTGATGAACTGCATTACACTATATTAGATAACGTTTTGTTTGATTGGCTACAAAGCGGGATTGTTCAGTCTTTGACAGAGCGCTCAAGCGTTGAATACAGCGCGCATTTATCCACGTTTGGCTAAAGTCACCTTAGTCCAAATAAGTCACGCCGATCGGAAATTTGCCTCAATAAACGAAGGCGCCGGAATGTAGCAGTTATTTTTTACCTGGATCGGAACATATCCATGAGCCCAGAGGAGGATTTCGTTGGTATCAGCGTCGACGACGGCAATCGATAGCATTTTTTTCCCGGTTCCCAAGTTGGTTTTTGGAATACAGACGCGAATTTCCATCTCGGAGGAAACGTTGCGTATGTTGTTATTTTTATACCTGCTGTTTGCTTGAGTTATTAGATCAAAAGATTGTGTCATGAAATTAACAGAAACTTCGAGCTCTTTCACGTGATCGGGAAATGTCCCACAAATCTTGATCTCGACTGGCTGTCTGCCAGTGATTATAAGTTTCCCGCGATTCGGATTCCCATTAATGGAAATGGAGCGGATCTCAGTCTTTTCGCTGACCATCCAGTCCCCGCCGCTTGACTCGAATTGGTGATTGTATGCGTCAATGGCAAGGTTTGTGTCGCCTATGAAAACCTCCGTGCCTCTGGATAAGACCATGCACTTGGTGCATATTCTATCGACCTGAGGCATGCTATGAGATACAAAAACAATAGCCGATGTTTTCCGTAGTTCGTATATTCTATTATAGCATTTTGTTCTAAAACCGACATCCCCGACTGCTAACACCTCATCTAGAATCAAGACATCCGGCGCTATAGTGCTTGCAATAGAAAAACCAAGCCTGACTTGCATTCCGGAAGAATAGCTCTGCACGGGAGAATCGACAAAGTCACGTATTTCTGCGAATTCGATAATGGTATCGATTCGATCAGCAATTTCCTTTTTCGAAAGGCCCAGCACCGAACCGTTGATGTAGATATTTTCCCGACCCGTGAGGATGGGATTGAACCCGGCCCCCAGCGCAATCAGTGCCCCAACCCGTCCGTTCATCTCGATCCGGCCGGTGT
>JAGYJE010000031.1 GCA_018402305.1 Puniceicoccaceae bacterium
TCCTGCCCATCGTCGAAATCATCCAGCAACTCACGGGCTGATCCGGATCCCGAGCAGCGTGAAGCTGCCTTGCCGCGATCCTTTGCTCTGGAGCTCAATCTACCGTCCTGAGTGATTATCAACTTGGAAAAAATCCTTCGCATCAGTCTTGGCTGACTTGGTTATGGCAAAAGCTCATCTTGACCGGGTGAAGGTTAAGATTGGCGAGCTTAAGACACATTTTTCGAGATATCTACGGGATCTGGAGGGAAGCAGCGAACCGATTGAGGTTTGTGTCCGGGAAGACACGGTGGCCTATCTGAGCTCGGCGAAAGCTGAGAAAGGCGGAAATCCCAACTCTGCTGAATTGAGTCAGAGACTCGGATGAGGGAAGCTGCCAAGGTTTTGGCGATGCCTGTTTGTGTCGTTTAGCCGGCGGATAATTTCCGAGACCTTTTCTTGCTTGAAAGCCGGGGTTTCGGCCACAGTTTCCAGCTTTCCCAATACCTACTATGTCTGAGATCGCTAAAGCCTACGAACCGAAAGAAGTCGAACAACGCTGGTATGCCAACTGGCTGGAAGCCGGGTGCTTTAAAGCGGTGGCCGATGCCCGTCGGGAGCCCTATGCGATCATGATCCCGCCTCCTAATGTGACCGGGATGCTCCACATGGGGCACGTTTTGGACAACACTTTGCAGGATATCTTCATCCGCCGCGCCCGCCTGGAGGGGAAGGCGGTGCTCTGGCAACCGGGCACGGACCACGCGGGCATCGCCACGCAGACCAAGGTGGAGCGCCAGCTGCGCGAGTCCACCGGTCAGACGAAGCACGACCTCGGTCGGGAGCGCTTTCTCGAAAAAGTCTGGGAGTTCCGCGAAGAGTCCGGCGGCGTCATCCTCAACCAGCTTCAAAAACTGGGCGCTTCCTGCGACTGGGACCGCACGAGCTTCACCCTCGATGCCGACTATTCCAAGGCCGTGCTCGACGCTTTTGTCAAATTCTACAAGCGGGGCTACATTTACCGCGGCAAGCGCATGGTCAACTGGTGCCCGGCCACACAGACGGCGCTGTCCGACGAAGAAGTGACCATGAAGCCGCAAAATGGTTTTTTCTATAAGATGCGTTATGAGCTGGTGGAGCCGGACGGCAATCGAACACACCTGGAGATTTCCACGACGCGCCCGGAAACGCTGATGGGCGATACGGCCGTGGCAGTCCATCCCGAGGACCCGCGCTACAAGCACCTCATCGGCAAAGCTGTCTGGCGGCCCTTCCCCAGGGCCGCTATACCCATCATTGGCGATGCCTACGTGGACCGCGAGTTCGGTACGGGCTGTTTGAAAGTGACCCCCGCCCACGATAAGAACGACTTTGAAATCGGCCAGCGCCACAGTTTGGAGCGCATCGAGGTGATCGGTGCGGATGGCAATCTGACTGCCGCTGCGGGCGAGGATTTCGCCGGGGTGGAGCGCTTCGCCGCGCGCAAGCTTGCCGCAAAGAAGCTGGAAGCGATGGGGCTGCTTATCGAGCGTGAGCCTTACGAAAACACCGTTGGTTTTTCCGAGCGTGGAGACGTGCCGATCGAGCCCCGGCTCTCCGAGCAGTGGTTCCTGAAATACCCCAAGGTCGAAGAGGCCAAGCGGGCCGTGGAAAACGGCACGATCCGCTTCCATCCGGACCGTTGGAAGAAGACCTATCTGCACTGGCTCAATGGGATTCAGGACTGGTGCATCAGTCGGCAGCTTTGGTGGGGGCATCGCATCCCGGTTTGGTATAAGAAGGGCATCGAGCGCAGTGCGCTCAACTTTAGCGATCCTGAGCAGGTGCATGTCTCGGTCGAGGGCCCGTCCGATCCGGAAAACTGGGAGCAGGAAGCGGACGTGCTCGACACCTGGGCCTCCTCCTACCTCTGGCCCATGGCGAACCTCGGCTGGCCCAACCCAACGCAGGAGCAGCAAAAGGAACTCGATTTCTGGTATCCGACGTCGACCCTGGTCACCGGTTTCGATATTATCTTCTTCTGGGTCGCCCGCATGATCATGGCGGGACTCGAGCTCTATGGGGACGCTGCCAAAGAACTCTCCGATGCAGAAATCGCCAAGCGTATCCCTTTCAAGGATATCTTCATTCACGGCCTGATCCGCGACGAGCAGGGGCGCAAAATGTCCAAGTCGCTGGGTAACTCGCCGGATCCACTTGAACTCATCGATAAATACGGAGCCGACGGTCTCCGCTTCGGTATTTGTAATATCGCGCCCTCCGGTTCCGATATCCTTTTCTCCGAGGAGCGTATTCAAATCGGGCGCAACTTCTGCAACAAACTCTGGAACGCGGTCCGCTTCCGCCAAATGAGCGGCCCCATCTCGGATTCGACAGGCTCACCGCAAGTGGACAACTCCAGCTTCGAGGCGATCATTAGCCGCATTCATACCGATCTGTTCGACGATTACGACCACTGGATCCTCGGTCGACTTCACCAGGTCATGGCCGATGTGGAAAAGTGCTTTGCTCAATACGAACTCGCGCCGCTCACCCATCAGATCTACGCCTTCTTTTGGGGTGACTTCTGCGACTGGTATGTGGAGGCCTCCAAGGGCAAGCTGAAGGGCGATCCCGCCCTGCGGGATAACTGTCTCGCAGTACAGGATCTGATCATCCGCCAAGTCCTGCAACTTGCACACCCCATCATCCCGCACATCACCGAGGAACTGTGGAAGGCGCTGGGCTACGACGAGGTTGTCCCCTACATTCAAAACACCACGCTGCTCAAAGCCGCTACCCTCGAGGAGCGCGTGCCGGTGGACATGGACTCAATCGAGCGGGTCAGCAACCTGCAGGAGTTGATCTCCCAAGCCCGCGCCCTCAAGGCGCAATACAATCTGGCGAACAAGCGCGATGTGTCCGTCTTCTACGGTGCCGAGGGCAAGGCCGCCCAAGTCATCGCCGAAAACGCCAGCCTCGTGCGAACCCTCGCCGGACTCGGCAGCCTCCAGCCACTGGCTGATCAATCCGCCGATGGCCTGCCAGCGGTTGTTACGCCGCTGGGGACGCTCTACCTGGACCTGAGCAGCAGCATCGACGTCGCGGGCGAAAAGGTCCGCCTGCAAAAAGAGCTCGAAAAACTCGAAAAGCTCGTGGAGGTGGGTCTAAACAAGCTGAAGAATCCCAAGTTCGTCGAGAGCGCCCCGGCAAAGGTCGTCGAGGGCGCCCGCAAACAGCTCGCGGAGACCACCGAAAAGCGCGACGAGACCCGCCGTATTCTGGAGTCTTTGTAAGACCGGAGGGTGCGTGTCCCCACGCACCGGGCTGACGGGTAGCCATACGACCGCCAGCGGGTGGGGACACCCGCACTCCGTAAAAAAAAACGCGCTCCGGCTAAGGAGCGCGTTCGTGAAAAAACGTCGAAACGACGGCTTAGTTGGTCGCCTCGGGGAGCGCTTCACCGGCTTCTTCGATAGCCTCGGCCGCCTTCTCTTCGGGTTGTTTTTCGCAACCGGTTGCGAAGAGTGCGCCTGTCAAGAGCAGCGCCGTGAGTGCGAGTTTTGTCATGTGTTGAATCGTCATACGGTTTCCTTTGTTTCAGTTATAATAAACGCTGCTTTTGCAGCAGAGTAAAAGGAGTGTAAGACCGAAACGGCGAATTGAAAGGTTTTAAAAAGAGCGGTTTATCCCCACGCGGGTGGGGAAGGCGAAATCGTCGCGCCCCCGCGAAGGGGGCGATTCTCGCGGCATCGGCGCGGCAGTGCGTGGAGATGGACTACGGAATGGAGAATGGGCGGCTGGAACTTACGGTGCGCCGGGCCATGCGGATCTACACCTTGCGGCGTTTGGGCTTTGTCGCCGAGCCCCTGGAGCCGCCGATGCGCAACGAGCTGGGGCAATTGGAGTGGATTGGATAATGGGTCGGGGCTTGATTTCTTGGATGGGTGCTTTCAAGGTTGGGGGCATGAAATTGTCGGCCCCATCGATCCTTGCCCTGTTGTTCTCTGTGCTTTTGTTGTTGCCACCGTTGGAGGTGGAGGCGCGTTCGCCTCTGGGGCTTTCGGGGCGGCGGGCGGACCGGATTGAGAATCAGCGCTTTGACAAAAAGCTATGGCAGCAGCCGGCGTCCAATTCACTTATGGAGAAGCGTTTTCCTCTGAGGGCGTGGGATAAGCACTTTTCGCCGTTGGGTTCGAAGCGCTCGCCTATTGCGGTGGAAGGGCAGGGGGATCGGGCGATTTTTAAAACGAATCGAATCGACCGCAAGAAGGTTCGTTTCGAAATGGCCCGCTGGAACGACCGGATGGCTGATTTGCATAAGAAAGCGGGCATCGAGATGAGCGATGAGGCGGACTTGGCTTCCAGCCGCCAGATGTATTCGGCGATGCTTCAGGATACCCAGCAGTTTAGTGAGATGGGCGGGGAGCTCTCGTTGCGGGATATCAACCGCTACCAATTTCGCCGTAACCGCTCCGATGAGGCGGTGCCGGTGCAGCGTGCCGGGGCGGGCGAGTAGTTTTGCGGGCAGAAGGATTTCTTATAAATCCGTCGACTTAAGCTTGAACCCGGCGGACTTGTTTCAATGGTAGGGCGGAAGTCCACCGTCTCACCATGCCTTCATTTCTCGTCATCAGCCTCGCCGTCATCTTTCTGGCGTCTGTCATCGCACCGATGGTCGTGCGTGCCTTGGGTGATCGGGCCGGTTGGTTTTTGGCGGCGGCGCCGCTGGCGGCTTTCGGGTTGTTCGTGTCCCAGGCCCCGGTGATTGCCTCGGGGGCCTCTTTGGTTTATGAGGTTGATTGGTTTTCGGCCTTGGAGGCGTCCTTCGCCTTGAGGCTGGACGGGCTTTCCCTGCTCATGGCCCTGCTCGTCACGGGGATCGGCACCTTCATTGTCATTTACACGGGGGGCTACATGCACGGGCATCCGCAGTTGGGGCGCTTCTACCTCTATCTGCTGGCCTTCATGGGCTCCATGGTGGGCCTGGTGCTTTCGGATAACGTCATCCTCATGTTCGTCTTTTGGGAGGGCACCAGTATCACCTCCTACCTGCTGATCGGCTTCAACCACGAGGAAAAGTCGTCGCGCTGGAAGGCGCTGCAGGCGCTCCTCGTCACGGGGCTGGGGGCGATGGCCATGCTGGCCGGGCTGATTCTGATTGGCATGGTGACGGGGAGCTATCGCTTCTCCGAGATCAACGGGATGGGGGACGTGTTGCAGGCCAGCCCTTGGTATACGGCGATTGTTTTGCTGATTCTCGGCGGTTGTTTCACCAAGAGTGCGCAGGTGCCCTTTCACTTTTGGTTGCCCAACGCGATGGCCGGGCCGACGCCGGTGAGCGCCTTCCTGCACTCGGCCACCATGGTCAAGGCCGGTATATTTCTCATGGCGCGGCTCAATCCGGCGCTCAGCAGCGTTGGCGGCGGCGGCCTTTGGGAATACATGCTGGCCATCTTCGGCGGGCTCACACTGCTGCTGGCGATGTTTCTCGGGCTGTTTCAGAAGGATGCCAAATCGATCCTGGCCTACACCACGCTCGGCGTGCTGGGCATCCTGACGATGTTGCTGGGGATCGGGACCGAGTATGCCATCAAGGCCATGGTGGTCTTTCTCATCGGACACGCATTGTATAAGGCCACATTGTTCATGGTGATTGGGTCGGTCGATCATGAGGCGGGGACGCGTGATGTCACCCTGCTGCGCGGCTTGCGCAAGGTAATGCCCATCACGGCGCTGGCCGGGTTGCTGGCGGCGTTGTCCATGTCGGGGATTCCGCCGTTTTTCGGATTTATCGGTAAGGAACTCATCTACAAAGCCGGGGTGGGTCTGGCCGGGCCGGACCTGATCTTCCTGGTGGTCGCCTTTGTCGGGAATCTCGTGATGATGGGCTTGGCACTGAAGGCTGGGGTGGGGCCGTTTTTCGGCAAAGCCGATCTGGCGGCGCTGCCTAAAAAACCGCACGAGGCACCGCTTGCGATGTGGATCGGCCCGGCGGTGTTGGCTGGACTGGGCTTGATCTTTGGACTTGTACCGTTTTGGGTATCGACGCACATGGTAGAGCCAGCCATCGCTGCGATCCAAGGCAGCACAATTCATAGCCTCGAACTTGCGCTGTGGGATCTGGTTAAGCCCAATCTGCCGCTCCTCCTGAGTGCGCTGACGGTGGCGGGTGGTTGCCTGGTTTTCATCAATCGGCGGCGCTTCTGGGCAGTGGCCGATGGGGTGCTGGCCCGGATTCGTCCGCTCGGAGCCGAGGCGGTGTATGATAGGCTCTTTAACGCGACGATCTGGTTTTCCAAGTTCCAGACGATTCGTCTCCAGACCGGTCGACTCCATGATTATGTTTTTTTTATCGTGGCTACCGCCGTTGCCTTTTTGGCTTGGGCTCTCTTTAGCTTTTGGGGTCAGCCGGTTAGCTTTGCCTGGGCGAGTTACGACCCGCTCATAATTGGCATTGTCATCATTATGATCGTGGCTGCTGTGGTTGCAGTCTCCTCGCGGTCCTACATCAAGGTGCTGGCTGCCTTGGGGGTCGTTGGCTTTGGGGTCGCTCTCCTATTTGCCTATTTCGGTGCCCCCGATCTGGCGATCACGCAACTTCTGGTCGAAACGCTCACGGTGGTGCTCTTTATGTTCGTCGTGCTGCGGCTGCCCCCACTCAAATCGATTTCCAAAACCCGCACGCGGTTGCGCGACGCTATTCTTGCGAGCGTTTTCGGTGCTTTGATCACCGTATTACTGATTCAGGCGGTCAATATACAGTTCAAGAGCCCGATCTCTGAGCAACTTGCCGCGATGAGTTATCCAGAGGCCAAGGGCAAGAATGTGGTCAATGTGATCCTAGTCGATTTTCGGGCGCTGGATACAATGGGCGAGATCGTGGTTGTTGCTGTAGCGGCGCTTGGTATCGCGGCGCTTGTTTCCTCGGGTCTTATCAAGCGAAAGGAGGCGAGCAAGTGAAATACTTCATCCTGAAAGAGGCGAGCCGAGTCCTGTTTCCAGCGCTTTTGGTGTTATCGCTGGTCGTGCTCTATCGAGGACACAATTTACCAGGCGGTGGATTCATCGGCGGGTTGTTGGCAGCCATCGCTTTTATTCTGGTAGGCTTTGGAAACTCCATGAAGCGGGCAAAGGATTTACTCCGGCTCAATCCCGTTCAAATCATGGCTCTGGGTCTCGCCACCGCGGTACTGAGTGCCGTGCCCGGATTGTTATTTAATGCCCCGTTTTTGACGGGTGAATGGTTGCCTGGGTTTTCGCTGCCCCTTCTAGGCAAAGTGCATCTGGGCACGCCGCTGGTTTTTGACATCGGTGTTTACCTCGTCGTGCTCGGCTTTGTCTTGCACTCGACGTTTAGTCTGGCGCGCCTTGCGGACATTCAAATGGAGGAGGAAAAGTCATAATGGAGGGTTTGATCGCAGTTTTAGTGGGCGTTCTTTTCGCCACTGGCACCTACTGCTTACTACGGCGCAGTATCGTCAAGCTTGTCATCGGAGTCATTTTAATTTCCCATGGCGCGAATTTATTGGTATTCACTTCCGGCGGCTTACTGGCCGGGCGTCCGGCTTTGGTGCCGAGCGATGGCACTGTGCCGCCCGCTCCATTCGGCGATCCGCTCCCCCAGGCTATGGTTTTGACGGCCATCGTGATCGGCTTTGGTCTGACAGCCTTCTTGCTGGCTCTGGTCACACGTGCCTATGAGGCGGTTGGTGACGACGATATCAACGCTTTTAGAAACACGGATACGTGAACGAATACAGCTTACTTCTACCACTCTTATTGCCACTCGTTGGAGCCATCTGTTTGCTTCTCGGGCACAATTCGCTGGCTTTCCAAAGAGTCGGTGGGGTGGCCTGCGCGTCACTTACCTTCATCCTTTCACTGTATCTTGTCTACGTCGTCGATCAGGCAGACTTTGTGGTCATTCAGGTGGGAGCGTGGGAGGCGCCCTTCGGCATCAGTCTGGTGGCGGACCGCTTCAGTGCGGTCATGGTGGCGGTTTCCTCATTCATGGGGGCAGCGGTGGCAGTCTACGCGCTCGGCGAAATCGACGATGTGCGCCTGCGCAAGTTCTTTTTTCCGCTCTATTTGGTCCTCATTTTCGGGGTGAACGGTGCGTTTTTGACGGGAGATTTATTCAATCTCTACGTTTGGTTTGAGGTCATGTTGATTGCCTCCTTCGTCCTCATATCGATGGGCGGGGGAAAGGGCGAGTTGGAGGGTGGCCTCAAATATGTGGTGCTTAACCTGCTTTCATCGATCATGTTTCTGGCCGGTGCGGGTATTATCTACGGGCAGACCGGCACGCTCAATATGGCAGATATTGCTCGCACTTTGAGCATGACACCAGATGCTGGCTGGGTAACGAGCAGCTCTATGTTACTTCTGGTTTCTTTTGGTTTGAAAGCGGGTATATTCCCCTTCTTCTTCTGGCTTCCCGCTTCGTACCACACGCCGCCGTCGACTGTTTCGGCCATCTTTGCCGGCTTGCTGACCAAGGTGGGTGTCTACGCTCTTTTTCGTGCCTACACGTTGATGTTTGTGCCGATTTTCCCGCAGGTGCAGCCGCTCATTCTGGTACTTGCTGTGCTCACGATGGTGACGGGCGTCTTTGGAGCCGCCTCGCATTTTGACATGCGGCGCATCCTGTCCTTTCACATTGTCAGTCAGATTGGATATATGATTCTGGGCCTAGCCTTTATGACGCCGCTGGCACTCGCCGCTGCTATCTTTTATCTGGTGCATCACATTATTGTAAAAACGAATTTGTTCCTCGTCAGCGGCATGGTCGTCCGGCTAAAGGGCAGCTGTGATCTGGCAAAGGTAGGCGGGCTTTTAAAGTCAGCTCCGTGGCTTGCCTTGCTGTTTTTCATTCCCGCATTCTCGCTTGGCGGCATACCACCGCTCTCGGGGTTTTGGGCGAAGTTTGCGATGGTCAAAGCTGGTCTGCAGATTGAAAGTTGGATCGCGGTGACCGCCGCTTTGCTGGTTGGCGTGCTCACTTTGTTTTCGATGACAAAAATCTGGGCCGAGGCTTTCTGGAAGGAACAGCCGGCGGATGTGGATGCACAGCCACTGCGCAATCCGGCGGGGCATTTCGCCTATATGGTGGTACCGGTTGCGGTCCTTGCGGTCTCGACAATTTTGATTGGTTTGTTTGGTGAACCACTTTTCAGTTTCTCCGAGCGCGCGGCAGCACAGTTGCTCAATCCACAAGAGTATATTTCAGCGGTTCTACAAAGTCAGGTGGAGGTTTTGCCATGATGCGTATTCTACATTTTGTGAGCTTCCTTCTTTTTTATATCGGAGATATCGTGAAATCGAATGTCCGTGTGGCCTTTGATGTATTGACGCCGAACTATGGAATGACGCCTGGTATTGTATCGGTCGATGTTTCGGGTATGACAGACCGCCAACTGCTCTTTATGGCAAATTTCATTACAATGACGCCAGGGACGCTCGGGTTGATTTTCTCCGACACAAAAGACAAACTTTATATTCACGTAATGTATGTAAACGGTGCAATGGAGACGCTCAGTCGAGAGCTCTCGGAAACTTATGGAAAGCGGGTGCGACGTGTTTTTTGACGATGGGGGATTCGCCATGACGTGGTTTGCCTTGACCAGTTCGTTGCTCTTCGCCGCGATTGGCTTAGCCTTCTTTCGGGTTGTGCGTGGGCCGTCGCCATTTGATCGGGTCGTGGCGCTTGATTTGATCGGCGGGATCTGTCTCTGTATGATCGTGCTGTTTGCCATTTTTTTCGATCAAGCGGTGCTGCTCGATGCTGCCTTCGTTATCGCTCTGGTTAGCTTCATCGGAACGGTTGCGTTTGCGCGCTACTTAGGGAAGGGAGACTTCGAATGAGCTGGATCGTCACTACGATTGCATTTTTGGGCGCATTTTTTGCCTTTGTAGCGGCGCTTGGCGTGTTTCGTTTTCCGGACTTTTACACGCGCACCCACGCGGCTACGAAAGCGGGCGCTTTCGGAGCGGCACTCCTTTTGTTGGCGGCAGCGATCCATTTTGGGAGTTTGCGGGCCAGCCTAATGGCAGTGGGGATTATGGTTTTCTTTTACCTGACGACGCCGATTGCGTCTCAGACCCTTGCCCAAGCCGCCTACCGTCGCAAAGTGCCGTTTTGGTCGAAAACAGGCCGCGATCAACTGGCGGAAGACGAAGCGGCGGCGGCAGAAAAAACTAAGGGCGGATGAGTTTGCCGCTATTCCGCGCGAAGCGCTCTGTCGGCGGGAAAATTCGTCGCCTCCGGCTCGCTTTCATCAACCGGCTCAAAGTCGGCCTCGCCCTCGGCCAGCTTTTTCAGTTTTTTGAGCCGCTGTTTTTCCTCGAGGCGCCGACAAAATTCAAGATAGTCAAAGACTTCAAAGCGTCCGTCCTCATACTCGACGAGTGCGCTGAGCGACTCCACCCAGTCTCCCGAGTTCAGATAATGGATGTCGCCGATCATTTTATTGTCCGGCGTATGGATATGGCCACAGATGATACCGCAGCAGTTGCGTTTGTCGGCAAAGCTCTGCAGCTGTTCCTCGTATTTTCCGACAAAGCTAACGGCTGATTTCACCCGGGATTTAATCGCCTTGCTCAAAGAGAAATACTCTTTGCCCCGCCAGGCCCGATAGTTGTTGTAAACGCGGTTGAGGCGAAGAAGGGTCTGGTAGCCGATATCGCCCAGCACTGCGAGCCACTTGTGGTTCATCGTGACCGCGTCGAACCCGTCGCCATGCACCACCAGGTAGTTGCCGCGCTTGTTTTCGTGGATGTGTTCGTTGACGATGCGCAGCTTGCCAAAAAAGAGCGGGAGGAAGCGGGTTAGCACATCGTCGTGGTTCCCGCGCAGGTAAATGACGTCGATGTCCTGCTTTTCGATTTTTTTCAGAACGAGGCGGACAAAGCGCGTGTGCTGCTCGTTCCAACCGCCCCTGCGGGCGAGGCTCCAGCCATCGATGATGTCACCGTTGAGCACCAGTTTTTCGCAGTGCGTGTGTTTGAGAAAGTGATTTACCTCGTCGATCTTACAATCTTCCGTGCCCAGATGGACGTCGGATAGGAAAATCGTTTTAAACGAGAGCGTGGTCTTTTTCATAGTGATGACATTGAAATCGGCCAAATGGATTAGAGTGGGTGCAGGTTCGAGTCAAAGATATTACTTGTCCGTCAAAATATGTTACGCCGTTGTAACGGAGGGCGGGTGTCCTCACCCGCTGGCGTCGGCGTAGGCATGTGGTGGCGCTGGTGCGTGAGGACACACACTCTCCGTAGCCGGTCAATCTCCCGGCAACTCGGCTTCCAGTTTCTTTAAAAAATCCCAGCTGAACAAACCGCTGCCGTGGCCGTCGCTAAAGATCGGGCGAATCGCGTAGTTTCCCTGAAGCTCCCAGCCTTGGATGGTGACTCCGGGGAACTCCCTTGGCCCGGTCCCACCGTATTGGTTGCCAAAAATGTCTTTTTCTCCAATATTCTGGGCACTGGGCGAGTGCTTGCGGAGGAATTCAGCGGGAAAGTAGCTCTCGCTACCGTCCTCCCAAACGATCGCCAGTTCCTGGCCGATCAACTGGATGTCTCTTGGCTTCATGACTGATAAAAACCGGCCGATTTCAGCCGCTCCATAAGAGACGCGGCGGGTTTTGTCCGATTGAGAATATAGAGGTGGAGGCCGGGCGCGCCTTTTTCCAGCAATTCCCGCGCTTGTTGGAAGGACCACTCCAGGCCGATTTCAGCGCCGCGTTCCGTATCGTGAGCTGCCGCTTTCAGGGCATCCGCCAGTTCCGGGGGGAGGAAACTGCCGCCCATCTCGCAAAAACGCTGGGCCTGCGGAAGGCTGGCGGCTGTCATGAGCCCGGGCAGGATGGGCACGTCAATGCCGATGGCCCGCGCCGCTTCGACGAAGGTAAAGTAGCGGCTGTTGTCGAAAAACAGCTGGGTCGTGATGAAGTGCGCCCCCGCCTCGACCTTCCGTTTGAGGTTGAGCAAATCGGCTTCAAAGGAGGGTGCCTCGAGGTGCTTCTCAGGGTAGCCGCCCACGCCGATCGCGCACTCGTCGAAATGTTCGCGGATCAGTTCGACCAATTCGTTGGCGTGGTGGAGTCCCTGAGGGTGGGGTTTGAAATCGGTTTCGCCCTTGGGCGGGTCGCCACGTAGAGCCATGATCTGGCGCAAGCCCGCATCTTTGAACTCACGCACGATGCTGATCAGTTCCTCCCGGGAGTGGCCTACGCAGGTGAGATGGGGCATGACCGTGTAGTCGTAATCCGCAACAAGCTGACGGGCATATTTCAGCGTCCGGCTGCGGGTGCTGCCGCCCGCGCCGTAGGTGATCGAGGCGAAGTCGGGCGCGTAGGCCTGCATCTCGCCCGCCGTTTCCAAAAGCTGCTCGGCGGCGGCATCAGACTTGGGCGGGAAGAACTCGATGGAAAAAATCGGGTCACGCGATGCGAATCGTTGCTGGAGGGATGGATCTTTCATGAACGTATCAAAATATAATGATATGATGATATGTAAAGGAGATAGTGGCTTATTTCCTGTGAGGAAAAAACTTGACGAGTGGAGTAAAGTGGAGTGAAATGGAGCGAAATGGTTTTATTGGGATGACATGGGAGGATTGAATACAGGGAAGTTTTTTGGTGAATACCGCCACAGCGTGGACGACAAGGGTCGCCTCACGATTCCTTCGCATTGGCGTCCTGAGGTGGATTCGGAGGCCAATAACTTTCTTGCGCTGGCCAGTTTGACGGAGCGCTCTGTCACGGTTTATCCGCCAAAAATGATCGAGCAGCTGTATGAGCGCTTTTCGGAGATCAGCATGGGCGATACAAACGGCCAGCGTGCGATTCGTCGGATCATGGCGACGGCGCATAATTTCTCTTGCGACAAACAGGGGCGGATCCACCTGACCGACAAGCTGATGCAGCACGCCGGGTTAAAAAAGTCGGTCGTGCTGCTTGGGGAGGCTTCGAAATTTGTGATCTATGATGAATCCTTTTACGAGCAACTCACCGAGGGAGAGGTCGGCGTCGAGGACCTTGCCAAGATTGCCAAAGACTTCGGCTTTTAAGACTCAAATCACCCAACCATACCCAACCAACCAGGCAAGCTCATGAGCATAATCTTAGAACGCATCGCACGGGAAAATTTTCGCGCATCAGGCTACATCACCCATCCGAAACGCGAGACCCGCAGTTCGTGGACCTACACGACACCGCCCAGCAGTCCTTTCCATCCGAATACCACCCTCCGCGATGCGCTGAAGCGCCGCGAGCGGGCCGTTCTCAAAACGCAAAGCAAACCTTCGCTACTTAGACACTGGATCCATGGTTTCTTCTACCGCTGATATGAATCACGCCGCCACGCCGGGTGGCCACGTTCCTGTTTTGCTCGCCGAGACGTTGGAGCTGCTTGCGCCCAGCGCAGGGGATGAAGCGATCAGGATCCTCGACGGGACCTTTGGCGGTGGGGGGCATACGCGGGCGCTTTTGGAGTCTTCAGATCGGGTGAGTGTGTTTGCCGTGGACCGTGATCCGGCGGCTCGTCCCCGGGCCGATGCGCTCAAGGCAGTCTTTGGGGAGCGCTTTCGCTTCGACCAGCGAAATTTCGGCGATCTCGACAGTCTGGAGGAGAGCGGTTTTCAGGGTGTGCTTTTCGACTTTGGTCTGTCTTCCTTCCAATTGGATACAGAGGACCGCGGCTTTTCTTTTCGGTATGACGCTCCGGCGGATATGCGCATGAATCCGGAAGAGGGTATTTCGGCGGCTGAGTTTTTGGAGACGGCCGACGAGGAAGCGCTCATCCGAGCGGTCCGCAACTACGGTGAGGAGACCCGCTGGCGCCGCGTGGTTAAGGCGATCATGGCAGCGCGTGGCACCGGTGCCTTACAGCGCACGGAGAGTCTCGCGGCCTTGATTGTTGAAGCCGTCGGTCCGACTCCCCAGGGGCGCAAGGCGGTGCATCCGGCGACCCGCAGCTTTCAAGGCATTCGCGTCGAGTTGAACGATGAGCTGAGTGCCATTGAGCGCGGTCTTCCGGCAGCCTTCGAGCGGCTCGTGCCCGGGGGCGTTCTTGCCGCCATCAGCTTCCACTCACTCGAGGACCGTATTGTGAAGCGCTTCTGCCGCAAGATGGCGGGCCGCCCGGAGCACGCCCGGGATAACCGTACCCAGGATGAGCGTGAGGTGCACGCCACCATGATCTCCACACGTCCGATTAGTCCCGGCGATGCTGAAATCGCCCATAACCCCCGCAGCCGCAGTGCCCGCCTCCGGGCGCTGCGCAAACTCTCCGAACCCAAGGTTGTATCATGAATCAACTCTCTCCGAAAACACGCCAACGCATGGTGGTCTTGATCCTCGCGATGGTCGCGGTCACCGTGATAAGTGCCTTCTCCATCGTCTGGATGCAGCAGCAGATTTCGCGGACCGCGGCGAACAGCCAAAAGCTGGAGGCGCAACTCTCTGAGACCTTGCGGAAACTCCGCTTCCTCGATGAACGGATCGCCACCCACCACCAGCCGGTTGTTCTGCAAGGGAAGGTCGCTGGTCTGTTACGCCCGTCCATGGAGGATCAAGTGGTTTGGGTACAGGAGCGCCAGTTGCCGAGTGGGCGCAGCTATGCGGTGAGCCAGCCCTACGAAGTGTCCTCCAATCTCGCACTCCTGGATGCCAGCAGCGCGCAATAATCGATTCCGATGAGCAAAGCCTTTGTATCCACTGGGCGCTCAGCCCTCATCAACCTAGCGGTGGCGGCGGCTTTTTGTGTGCTACTCGGGCGTTTGTTTTACCTCCATGTTTGGAACCAGGAAGCACTCCGCGCCCATGTCGATGGCAACCGCAAGATGGTCAATGTGGTCGAGGCGCGCCGTGGCAATATTGTGGATACACGGGGCAATTTGCTGGCCACGACGCGGACGAGTTACAACATCGGTCTCGATCCCCAGGCATTCCGGGAGAGCGACCGGGAAAAGCTTCCACAACTCGCGGCCATTCTTGGAGTGCCGCTGCCCGATATCGAAGCCGCCGTTGAGCGTAAAATCCGTAAAGGCGCCACCGATGGCCAGGCCGTGCAGCTCATCCGCTGGGCCGTTCTGGCCAGGGGTGCCAACGAAGCGACCCACGAGGCCGTCAAGGCACTCGGCATCCGCGCCGTCTACGGGAACCAGAGTCACAGCCGTGCCTACCCTTCCGGCCAACTTGCGGCGCACGTGCTCGGCTACGTGAACAAGGAAGCGACCCCGGTCACGGGCATCGAGCGCTACTTCGACTACTACCTGCGGGGGCAGGACGGCTGGCGTGAAACCGAGCGCGATGGGCGCCGGTATGAGGTAGCTCGTTTTCGGGAGCGCGAGGTCGAGCCCTCCGACGGTCTGAATATAGAGTTAAGCATTGACCAAATGGTCCAGCACATCGTTGAGGCCGAGATCCAGCGCCTGAGTGGGGAATTCAACCCCAAGGGGATCAGCATCATCGTCAGTCAACCCGGCACCGGTGCCGTGCTCGCCATGGCGAACTACCCGAGCTATGATCCCAACGAGTTTTACAACACCACAAAATATCCCATTGCCAATCAGCGCAACCGGGCGTTGACGGATGTCTTCGAGCCCGGATCGACCTTTAAGATCGTGCCCGCGGCGGCTGCCTTAAACGAGGGTATCGTGCATCCCAACGACGTTTTCCAAACCGGTGTCAAGCGGGTCAGCTACGAGGGGCGTACACTGTCCCTGCCCGACGACCACCGCACTTACGAGGAACTTTCTGTGCATGACATCGTGGTTAAATCGAGCAACCGGGGAGTTGCTCATCTGGGGCTTATGCTTGGGGAGGATCGTCTTTTCAATTACGCGTCGCGCTTTGGCTTCGGGGAAAGGACGGGTTTTGACCTTGGTGGCGAGGTGAGTGGCACCCTCCACCGACCCCGCAACTGGGATGGTTTGACGATCACCCGTTTGCCCATGGGGCACGCGGTGAGTGCCACGCCTATGCAGGTCCATACCGCTATGTCGGTCATCGCAAATAACGGCGTGCTGATGGAACCTATGCTGGCCAAGCGTATTTTTGATGGAACGGGGGCGGACGTTCTTCGCTTCAGTCCCAAGGCTAAGCGGCGCGTCGTCTCCACGGAGGCAGCGCACATCGTGGCCACGATGTTGGCGGACGCTGTTGGGGTTAACGGCACTGCCCGGCAGGCCGCAATCGACAATTACGACGTGGCCGGAAAGACGGGAACCACCCAAAAAATCGTGGGTGGCCGCTATTCAAATCAACACCACGTGGCTTCGTTTAGCGGATTTTTTCCGGCGGAAAATCCCGCCCTCGTTGTCACGGTTGTCGTCGATGAGCCGCAGGGCTCTGGCGTCGGCTACGGTGGCTCAGTCGCCGCACCCGCCTTCCGCAACATCGCCGAATCCTGCATCGCTTACCTCGGTATCCGTCCGGCTCGTTCGGATGCCTCTTTTGTTGATTTTACTATACCTTCCAATGATCGGACTCGCCGAATTTCAAATTAGCACGCTGCTTTCCGCAGCCAGCTCCCGCCAAGCTTACTCACGCCGTGTTGAACAAACAGCCGCCGCGAGCGGTCTACGTGCACCCATGAACCCTCGTGTCAGCCAACTATTCGATGAACTCGATACCCAGCGCCGCCAACTTCGGCAGGATGCCGGGGTGACCTGCCTGATCACAGACAGCCGCCGGGTCGTCCCGGGCGCCCTGTTCTTCGCCATCGGTGGTCTCCGCACGGATGGGAACCTCTTTGTTGAGGAAGCCGTCGACCGCGGGGCCGTCGCGATTGTGACGGAGGAGGATCTCGGCACACACTTTCCCATCGACTACATTCAGGTCGCCGACGCCCGGGCGGCGCTGGCTTTGATTTCGCGCCGCTTCTACGATGCACCGGACGCCGACCTCGGCCTCTCCGGTATCACCGGGACCAATGGCAAGACCACTGTCTCCATGCTCACGCAACACCTCTTGGGCGGCCAGGAGACGATCGGGCTGTTGGGTACCATTCGTTACGATTTGGGGCGGCGCACCTTGCCCTCATTCCGGACCACACCGGAGTCGGTCGATGTCTATGCGCTCCTCGCGCAAATGCTGGCAAATGGTTGTAAAGAGGCCGTCATGGAGGTGAGCTCGCATGGGATTGACCAGAAACGAACCTACGGCCTGGAGGTGGACGTTGCTGCGTTTCTGAATCTGACGCAGGACCACATCGACTATCATAAAACAATGGAAGCCTACTACGCCGTGAAGAGGCGCCTCTTCACTGGGGAGATGGGGAAGCGGCCACGCGCTGCTGTGATCAATGTCGATTGCCCCTACGGCCGCCGCTTACTGGGCGAACTGAAGCCGGGCATGGAGCTTTTCACCTTCGGTATCGAGACGGCGGCGGATGTGCGCGCTGAAAATGTGGCCCTGCACGCGAACCGTACCGAGTTTGACCTGATCTGGCCGAAAGGGCGGTCACATGTCGTTTCTCCGCTGCTCGGACGCTACAACGTGAGCAACCTGCTGGCCGCACTGGCCATTGCCGGGGCCAAGGGCCGCGCCATTGAGGACATCCTGCCGAAGGTAGCCGGCTTCCCCGGGGTGCCCGGTCGCATGGAGCGTATCGACGAGGGGCAGTCTTTTAACCTGCTGGTCGACTATGCCCACACCGACGATGCCCTGGCCCACGCCTGCGGCATGCTGCGGGAGATCACCCCGGGCCGGTTGCTCGTAGTCTTTGGCTGCGGCGGTGACCGCGACCGAAGCAAACGCGCCCCCATGCTCGATGCCGTTCTTAAAGGGGCTGACGACGTCTTTATCACAGCGGATAATCCCCGCACTGAATCCCTTGAGCAAATATTCGCCGATATGCGCGCAGCTGCCGGCAGTGAAAAAGCCCGCTTGGTCAAGGACCGCAAGCACGCGATCTCGCTGGCCCTGGATGCTGCCAAGCCCGGCGACTGCGTGCTCATCGCGGGTAAGGGGCATGAGGCCTACCAGGAATTCGATGGCACGGTGATCCCATTTGACGACCGCAATGTGGCCCGCGACCTTATTCGCTTGAAAGAGCTCTCCTGATGCCCAACTTCGAAGCAGGAAAACTAGCCGAATGGACCGGGGGCTCCTGGGTTGCCGGGTCGCCGGCGGATGTGACCGGTTTTTGCTTCGACGCCCGTCAAATTCAGCCGGGGCAGTGTTTCGTGGCGCTCTCCGGAGGTGCGCGTGACGGGCATGACTTTCTGGAACAAGCGGCGCGAGGCGGGGCGGTGGCGGCACTGGTAGAAAAGCCAAGCCCCATTGCGCTCCCACAGCTGCAGGTGCCCGATTCTCTCGTGGCACTGGGAGCCATCGGCGCTGCCTGGCGGGCCGCTTTTCGCCAGCCCGTGGTAGCGATTACGGGAAGCTGTGGAAAAACCTCCACGAAGGAAATGCTCCGCTGCCTCCTCGGCGAGCAAGCGACTCACGCCACGGAGGGCAATTGGAACAACCGTATCGGCGTCCCCATGACGCTCCTTGGGCTCGATCCCATTGAACAAAGTTTTGCCGTAATCGAAGCGGGCATCAATCAACCCAGTGAGATGGCCTGCCTGGGCCAGATGATCCAGGCGGATCTCAATATCCTGACCAATATTGGCTATGCTCACCTGGAATTGCTCGGTAGCCTTGCTACGATCGCCTCGGAAAAGTCACTTCTGGCGGCGCATGCCAAGGCGGAGAGCTCCATCATCCTGCCCGCCGAGGCGCTCCAGTATCCTGCCTATCTGAAGCTGGCCCGGCGTGCCATAGCCCTTTACGAAGCAGGGCAGCCCGCACCCGCGGTGCCAGTGCGTGCGTCGATACCCTATCGAATCAAGAATCACCGGCCGGAATCGAACACCGCGCATCCTGGGAGCTTGGAGCAAATCGTCACGATCGGTGCGAACGAGTACCGCATCGCCAGCAGCAGCCGGGGTATCGCGGTCAATGCCGCCCTCGCCATCGTGGCCGCTCGGGAGCTTGGCGTGGCCGAGGCAAAGATCCGGCAGCGCATCGAAGCTTGGAGACCCTCCGGTCAGCGTGGGGAGATTCGCCGGCTCGGCGATCAGCTGTTTTACGTCGATTGTTATAATGCAAATCCTTCTTCCATGGCCGATGCCCTGCAGGCCTTTGTCCGGGCCTCGACACCGGATGTTGCACGCTACTACATCCTCGGCGCCATGAACGAACTCGGAGACTTCGCCAACGAGCAGCACATGAGCATTGGCCGTCAACTCATCCCGCGCCCGCAGGACTGCGTCGCCTTTGTCGGCCCCGACTGCCTGACCCGCGCCTACCAAGCCGGAGCCCTTGCGGCCGGGTTTCAACCCGACCAGCTCCAACGGACCGAATCCTCGGAAACTCTGAAATCAAGGCTTGCCCGATTCAAAGGCGCGATCTTCCTCAAAGGCAGCCGCAGCTATCAACTCGAACAACTCGTGGAGAATTAAGAAATAAAAAAGAAGATATTAGAAGGGTGGGAATGAGCCGAGCTTGCCCCAAGCATCTCGCCGCCCACCGTGTAAAAGGCCTCCATACTACGCCCTACGAGCTTCCGTTTGCGCTCTTCGAGCTACCGTATCCGAAATCCCGCATCCCTGTAACTTATGTTGTCCTATCTCGCAGAATTTGAAAATTATTTTGGGCCGCTTCGGCTCTTTCGCTACCTCACACTGCGGGCGGCCTTTGCCGGGATGACGGCGCTGGGCATTGGCTTTCTGGTGGGCCCTTGGCTTTTTGCAAAACTCCGCCTGCTCCGCGCTAAGCAGGCCTTTCGGGGAAAAGACGAAGTCGGCGAACTGGCAGAGCTGCACGCCAGCAAGGCACAGACACCCACGATGGGTGGTCTCATGATCTGTCTCTCCGTTGTCGGTAGCGCCGTCCTCTGGGCCCGCCCCAATGTCTATGTCTATACCGCGCTCGTCATTTACCTCGGGCTCACTGTGATTGGTTTTCTCGACGACTATCTTAAGGTGTCAAAGGCGAACAGTCGGGGCCTGCCCGGCCGTTGGAAGCTGTTCGGCCAGGCCGTGCTGACTGTGATCGCCCTGTGTCTGCTTCTCAGTTTTCCCGAATCGGCCGGCAAAATGCGTGAGCTCTGGGTGCCTTTTTACAAAGAAATGCTCCTCTCTGAGATGTCGCTCTTCCTGCTCGCACCTTTTTTATTCCTGATCCTCGCCGGTTCCAGCAACGCGATTAATCTGACCGACGGCGTCGACGGACTCGCTATTGGCTGCACCGTCACAGTCGCGCTGGCCTACGCCATCATGGCCTACGCTGCGGGTAATGCCATCATCGCCGACTATCTCTTTATCAGCTTCATTCCCGGAGTGGGTGAGTTGGCCGTGGTTTGTGCCGCGTTGCTCGGGGCAAGTTTGGCCTTTCTCTGGTATAACTCGCATCCCGCTGAAGTTTTTATGGGGGATACCGGCTCATTGGCCTTGGGTGGCCTCATTGGTATCATCGCCTTCATGGTGCACCAGCCACTCACGCTGATCATCGTCGGCGGGATCTTCGTGATGGAGGCCGGTTCCGTTATCCTTCAAGTCGGCTCCTACAAAACACGGAAAAAGCGCATCTTCCGCATGTCCCCCATCCACCACCACTTTGAGTTGCAAGGCTGGCACGAAAATAAAGTCGTCATCCGTTTCTGGATACTCTCACTCATCTTCGCCATGGCCGGCCTCGCCACCCTGAAGCTGCGCTAGCGCTTACTCGCATAGCCATCACCTCCGTCAATTACACAACTCGTCCAAAAACACCCGCTGAGTTGTGTATTTGCCGGAAGAATCCTGTTTGCGCAGTTAGGGATTTTCGCTACAACGAAACTACAGCATTACCCTCGAACCCCCATAAATAAGGCCATAACCCAACATCTCCTAACCACAAATGTACCAACGCTCCCGATTTTTGAAAAATCAACAACCCGAGTTATCTCAAACTGAGTTGTGCATTTAACACTGATCGAAAAAGTAAATGTTGAGAAAAAGAAGAATTCACCTACGGTGACTCTATCATGAGCGCACGATACATTACATCTGAAGACGGAAGCAGGACTGACGTAGTGCTTCCTGTCGCTGACTATGAGGAACTTATGGAAGACCTTCATGACCTGGCAGTCATTGCAGAGCGCAGGGAAGAACCGTCTGTCCCGCTTGAGGAAGTAAAAAAGAAACTGAAAGAGGATGGCCTCCTATAGTGTTTGCCTCAAGCGCTCGGCGGAAAAGGATTTACGCCGAATCGACAAGTCCAGAGTGCCGAGTATTATCGCAGCTATTGAAAAACTGGAAGAGGATCCGAGGCCGGTGGGTTGTCGTAAGCTGGTAGGTTCGGATACTTCTTACAGAATTCGCGTCGGTGATTACCGAGTTCTTTATCTTATTGAAGACGCTGTTTGCGTGGTCGAGGTAGAACGCGTGCGTCACCGAAAGGACGCCTACCGATAAGTTCGATCAAGTCGCTGGTGGACAACTCCGCTCGCTCCTTCGTCGCTCCGCTCCTCCACTACGTGATACAGCTCACCGTTCGACAAAAAGAATGGTTGCAGATATCGAAAAATCCGGTAGCTTTTCATCATGATCGCGATTGAGCAAATTAAGCAACTATCTCAAAAAGAGAAGCTTATGGCAATTGAGGCCATTTGGGCTGACCTTTTAGTCTCTGCGGAACAGATTCAGTCGCCCAGTTGGCA
>JAGYJE010000032.1 GCA_018402305.1 Puniceicoccaceae bacterium
AGATTGCCGGAGCCGCGCTGGACGTATTCGAGTCGGAACCGCTACCGCTCGACAGCCCTCTCCTCCAGATGGACAACGTGCTACTGGCACCTCACAACTCCAACTCCAGCCCAGCCGCCTGGGAACGCGTGCATCTCAACACAATCAAAAACCTTCTCGATGGATTGGGAGTCGGCAAATAGGGAAAATGATAGTCAAACCGAACTGTTCGATTGTCATCCGCGCCTACAACGAAGGGCGGCACATCGGCCGCCTGCTGAAAGGAATAGGCCAGCAGACGGTAAAGAATGTAGAGGTCATACTAGTCGATTCAGGTTCGACCGATGACACGCTGGATGTAGCTCGGCGCTACGGAATCAAAGAGGTGGGTATCCGCCCGCAAGACTTCACTTTTGGCCACTCTCTCAACCGCGGTGTTGCGGCCGCCAGTGCGGACTTTATTGTCATTACCAGCGCCCACGTATACCCGGTTTATCCCGACTGGCTGGAGCGCCTTCTGGCCCCATTCTCCGACCCGCAGGTGGGCCTCGCCTACGGGCGGCAACGCGGCGATGCGCAAACTAAATTTTCAGAGGGGCAGGTGTTCGAACGCTGGTTCCCGGCGCAGTCGCAATCTCGCCAATATCACCCTTTTTGCAACAATGCCAACACCGCCATCCGCCGCAAGTTGTGGCAGCAGCACCACTACGATGAAACCCTGCCTGGCCTAGAAGACTTGGGATGGGCCAAATGGATGATGTCCCGAGGCCACACGCTCTCCTATGTAGCCGAGGCCGAGGTTGTCCATGTGCATACCGAGACACCGCGTCACGTGTTCAATCGATATCGACGCGAAGCAATGGCATTCAAACGTATCTTCCCGCAGGAAAATTTCCACTTCTGGAATTTCATCAGTCTTTTCCTTTCCAATGCTTTTTGCGATAGCTTTCACGCTGCCCGACAAAAAAAACTGGCAGCCAACTTGGTCAGCATCCTCTGGTTTCGCTTTATGCAGTTCTACGGCACCTACAGTGGCTATCGGCAATCTGGCCTTCTCACGTGGAGTCTCCGCGAGACATTCTACTATCCACGCGGTATCAAGCTGCCAAGCGGACAACCGCACCAAATGCCACCAATCAAATACGAGAAAAAATAACGCGCTCTGCAACAAAAATATTTACAATCTGACATTGGTTAAAATCGAATCATGAGCAAAAAAAAGCCCAACACTAAAGGTCAACGATGCCGCACCGTCCTCATTACTGGTGCCAGCGGCGGTATTGGGCGGGCCATCATAACCTTGTTCGCAAAAAATAGATGGCGTGTGATTGGGATGGACCGCAATCCATTTGGCCCGGGGTTTCCGAGCAATGGCCTGTTCATCCGGGCCGACGTCGCTACCCCAGCTTCCATCGCAGCCGTTAGAAAGAAGGTGGTTGCGTTCACAAGTCACTTGGATGCCTTAGTCAACAACGCCGCCGTTCAAGTGGCAAAGCCGCTGATGAAGACAAGCGTGGAGGAATGGGATAACGTGATGGACAACAACCTGCGGCCCGCTTTCCTGCTAGCCAAGCTAAGCCACCCCCTTTTCAAGTCCGGTGGCGGCGGGGCCATCGTCAATGTTTCTTCGGTTCACGCGGTAGCTACCTCGGCCGGCGTGGCTGCCTACGCTGCCAGCAAGGGCGGTTTACTGGCGCTGACGCGAGCCATGGCGATTGAGTTCGCGCCTGACAATGTGCGCGCAAATGCCATATTGCCCGGTGCAGTGGATACGCCCATGCTGCGCGCCAGCCTGAGTCGCGCCCATATGAGCGGCAACAGCATTCAATTGCGCCTCGAAAATCTGGCCCGAAAAACTGTTGGCGGTAAAGTGGGCACGCCCGCCGAAATTGCCCGCGCCATCTACTTTCTGGCCGATGCAGCACAATCGTCATTCATGACCGGTCAGGCGCTGGTCGTGGATGGCGGCGCAACTTGCCGGTTGAGCACAGAATAAATCGGGCGCTACAGACTATCCAACATTGATACAGAATGAAAATCACTGCCATTATTCCCGCAAGAATGGGATCATCGCGCTTTCCTGGAAAGCCACTGGCCCGTATCTGTGGTTATACAATGATTGAACATGTATTTCGGAGAGTGAGGCTCGCACAAACTCTCTCCGAAGTGGTTGTCGCCACCTGTGATCGGGAAATAGCCGAAGAAGTCGAACGCTTCGGCGGACGCGCAATAATGACATCAAATAAGCACGAGCGCTGCACGGATCGTATACAAGAGGCTGCTGACTCCGTGGGAGGCGATATTATAGTTAACGTTCAGGGAGATGAACCTTTTGTCACCCCTGAAATGATCGATCTCGCTGTGGCACCAATGTTGGAAGATGCTAGTCTTGTCTGCACAAATCTCATGGCACGGATTCAGGACCGAGAGACTTTAGAGGATCCCAACGAAGTCAAAGTGGTTTTCGATCGGAAGTTCGATGCGCTTTACATGTCACGCGAACCAATCCCTAGTTTGAAAAAAAGCGGTGCTTTCGATCACGCTTGGAAACAGGTGTGCGTAATCCCTTTCACTCGGGACTTCTTGAGGCAATTCTCCGATTTGCACCCGACTCCTCTGGAGGTTCGGGAATCCGTGGATATGATGAGGGCCATTGAGCATGGATACCAAGTGCGTATGATCCCTTGCGAGGCTTCGGGATTAAGCGTAGATACGGAGGGAGACCGTGCCGAAGCGGAAATTCAAATGCATCATAACCCTCTATTCAAACAAACATTCCAAAGGTAAAACAATTATGCCATCCATAAAAAACTTTTTGCAAATGCGGCGTCTTAAGTCTCGCTTGGAACAACCGCCGCTGGTCGTAGACTCTCTGGTTCCCGGCACGGATATCTCGATCAAGTTTGCAGTCCACACTTGGCTTGAATTCCACCATCGCGCACGTGACAGCTGGACCAAAGAACCGGACATGGTGGAGTGGCTCAGATCCCAACTCCGGTCAGGCGATGTTCTTTGGGACATTGGTGCAAACGTCGGTTCCTATTCAGTTCTGGCCTCTAAATTTTGTCCGGGAGCCAATATTTATTCCTTTGAGCCCTTTATTCCGACTTTTTCGCACCTCTGGGAAAACATTTTGCTTAATGACGCAAGCGGCCGCATCTTCCCATTGAACATGGGTTTGCTGAACAAAACAGCTCCGGAAACATTAGCGGTCAATGACGTCCGCGCTGGCTCTTCGCAGCACCAAGTTGGAGGGGTCGGAGGCGTTGCTACCCAGTTTGTTCTTTCTATGCGCGGAGACGATATTCCCGCTCGGCTAGGCGTACCCTTTCCTCATCTTTTGAAGCTTGATATCGATGGACTCGAAGTCGAGGCCGTTGCAGGCTTGGATGGTGTTTTAAAGAACCCCTCACTCCGCCAAGCTATGATTGAGGTAGAGGCTGGTAAAACGGAGGAAAAAGTCCAATGCCTTCTTCAAAGGTCCGGCTTTGAACGCATTGCCAACCCACTCACAAAACCAACTAACGGTGTTTTTAACGCCTTGTTTTCCAAACGTTGAGGTTGTTTTTTGCTACAGGAACGAAAAGCGGGCATCCTAGTAGTGTGGGTGTCGTGCTCGCAAAACATACCATTTAGGTTTTTAGTACAACGATCAGATTTAAACAATTACTGCGTATCACGAATGTCCGGTGCAGTGAGGTATCATATCGTTTGATGCTCTGAAAATGAGGAATTTGCAAAGCAAATTGGGTGTGACGGATTTGAAGGCTGCGGGGTCGAACTGCATTATCGGCTCCCATGAATTCCGGCCGCTACATTCTTACACAAGTCCTCGACATCATCCATTGGCAGACGCTCAGTCGCCTGGCCGCACGCTACAACATTCGCACACGCCACTTCGGTTGTCGGCAGCAGTTGATCTGCATGGGTTTTGCGCAGCTGACGTGGCGAGAGAGCTTGCGCGACATCGAGGAATGCTTGAACGCCAAAGGACCAGCCGCGCTTTATTTGAATCGTTGGCAGATCGAACTGTTGATGTCGCTGCGCTCCACCCTCCGGGCCGCCTGCGGCAGTCTGTCTCGCCTTGCTCGGCTCTTCCGCTGGATCAAACAGCACCTGCGCATCAAACACTTCTTCGGCACTTCGCCCAACGCGGTGAAGACCCAGGTGTGGATCGCAGTCAGCATTTACGTGCTCATTGCCATCCTGCACAAGGAACTCAAGTTGCCCGGATCGTTGCACAGAACTCTGCAGATTTTGAGCGTTCACCCTTTTGAAAAGATCCCTCTGTATGAACTACTTACAGAAACATCCGACAATCTTATGGACACCCACAATCCTAACCAACTGTGGCTGTGGTAGTTAAAACCGGACAGGCGTGACTGCGTATATTACTCTCGCAAAAAGTATAATAACATTTCCGCCTGCACTAACCGACAGAATGTTCTACGTAAAGCCTTTAGATACTTGACGCGCTGTCTTGACAGCCAAAACTTTTCGTCTATGCACCAAGCGCCACAGGACCGCAGCGGGGTAGCAATCTTACCGCAGCATTGTACGAATCTCTGTATCCTATCGTTTGCGCGGCTGGGCGACACCGTTTGCATGCTGCCAGCGTTGTGGGCACTGCGAGATGCATATCCAAAAGCAAACATCTGCCTAGTCAGCCAAGCCGAGCAGGGGGGGGCATTCATCGCATCGAGTGAAGTGCTTGAAAGTACAGGCCTGGTTACTTCTTTTGAAAAGCTTGTCGTCAGTGGGCCACGACTCGCGCGCTGGCTGAATCGGCTATATCTCATTTGCCGCATGCGCCGGGTGAAGTGGGATCTAGGTATAGCCTTAATGCCTAACTATCCCCCTGGGAATATTGAGCTCTTCCGAGTACTTAAAAAATACCTTTGGTACTTTGGCTGCCATGAAGTATTAGCCCCGTCTAGAATAATAAACTTTCAGAGAGTCGCCGGAAAACTTCAGCGTTTGCCCCATGCCGCAGATAACATGCTATCATCGTTGCAACACGTTGGTGTCCAGATACCTCCACCGCAAGCTGGAAAGTTTTTTATGCCCGCTCGGCAAACAGAGGCAAGATGGGCAAAAGATTATGCGACGCAACGTACAGACGCGCAAGCTGCAGGCCTAATCGCAGTCGCCGTTTCGGCAAACCGAGCAGCAAACATTTGGCCTGTTGGTCGTTATATAAAAGTCTTACAAAGTCTTTGGCTGCAGTATCGAGTGGTGCCCGTTTTTTTCGGTGGCTCAGACCTAAAGTTGGCGCTAGATACGTGTTTTCCGCCAGACTTGCCGCACATTATTTGTGCCGGAGAGTCGATAGGACGCGTCTCCGAGTTAGCTCGCCGCTGCTTGATTTATTTGGGCAACGACACGGGACTTATGCACGTATCAGTTGCGGTCGGTTTAAAATGCGTGGTTATCGCCAGCGCCCGCGATGCCCCAGGCGCATGGGCCCCTTACGGTGAGGGACATAGACTGCTGCGGTCCAATGTGGAGTGCGAAGGATGCCTTCTTGATTTATGTGTTGAACATAAAAGTAAATGCATGACAATGATAACGGTGAAAGAAGTCACACGCGCTTGTGAGAGTCTGCTCGAACAGACGTTAAGAAATTCGGATGTTTTGTGATAGCCCGGAGATCTAGTTGGCGAATATTGGTTTTTGGCCTCAAGCAATTCCCCTGCGAGCGTAATGTATTCGCACACCTGCACAAATGAAGCATCGGTCACCATTCAACAGAACGCAGCAAGAGACCAGATTGAAATTCCTCAATTCCTCGATGTTTTATTGCGCAGCAACGCCCCTTATCGTCAAAATGCAAACACTCTACAGACTGCTGGCAGGCAGTCTCCTCTCTTCAATGGGGGTTTGGGCTTTAGGGCGCCATCTGCGCTTTCGAGATGAGCGGGGTGTTTGTGTTTTTAGTTGCAATGCGAGAACGACTCGGAGTTTAGGTGCTTGGCGGGGCAAAGCTTCGAGGCAAGCTTAACAGACAATGTGCGGTATCATCGGATATACCAGTCGTGCTGTTGACCCTCGTCAGATTACCGTCTCGCTTGAAAGGCTGCGCTCACGCGGGCCGGATGCATCAGGCACGTGGACCTCGCCAGGTGGCCAAGTCTCTTTGGGTCACACGCGCCTGGCCATCATCGATCTTTCGGAAACCGGCGCGCAACCGATGAAAGACGAAGCAACTGGCAGTGTGATCGTTTTCAATGGCGAGATCTATAATCACCCAGAATTACGCCGAGAGTTGCAACAGCTCGGGGTGGCTTTTCGTGGCCAGAGCGACACCGAAACCCTCTTGCACGGTTACGGTATTTGGGGCGTTTCGCTTTTCCCGCGGCTCCGTGGCATGTTTGCCTTTGCCATTTACGACGCCCAGAACCGCGACGTGGTACTCTGCCGCGACCGTCTTGGCATCAAGCCACTTTACACTGCAACCACGCGGCAAGGCGTAACCATCTTTGCTTCGGAAGTCCGCGCTCTCCTGCCATGGGTCGAAGCGCGCGTTAGCACCGCCGGGGTGGCTGCCTACCTCCAACGCGGCTCTTGTCCACACGAGAATCTACTCTTTGACAATATCGCCGAATTTCCCGCCGGTTGCTGGGCCACAGTTCGTTCGGGAGATGCCATCCGTCCGAACCGGTATTGGCCTGCCGGAGGCGTTACCGACCTTGATGCCGACCACAACCCCGCCGACGCCCCGCGCGAAGTCCGCCGGTTGCTTGAAGACGCCGTTTCCTCGCATCTTCTATCCGATGTCCCCGTGGCGTGTTTCCTCAGTGGGGGAATCGACTCCTCGATCATCGCTGCGCTGGCCGCGCAACAGATGGGCGACCGCAAGTTGTCCACTTTTTCCGTGGGTTTTTCCGAGACGACTTTCGACGAGTCCGAATTTGCCAAGCAAATCGCCAAGCGATACCGGACAGACCACCATCACATCACTCTTTCGGATTCCGAGAAACTGCTATTTGTCAGCCGTGCCGTCGCTGCTATGGATTTGCCATCAATCGACGGCATTAACACCTATATTGTCAGTGACTACGTGGCGCGCAACGGATTCAAGGTCGTTCTTTCCGGCTTAGGGGCGGACGAAATATTTGGCGGTTATTCCATCTTTCGGGACTACTCGATGGTGCGCTCACTTGCTGGGATCCCGCCGTGGCTGCGCTCGCTCATCATGGCGACCGGGAAAGCTCGCCACCTGCTTGACGACGTTCCCGCGGAGAAAAATGGTGAAATGCTCTCCATGTGGTGGCGCCGCGCGTGGCCGGGACGCAAACTGCGCAAGCTCGGGTTCTATGCGCCGCAATTCACCCGCGGGCCAGCTCCGCCCCTACACGACGTCATGGCCGAATTGTCTTGGGGTGAGATGTCCCATTACATGCGCGACACCTTACTGCGTGATTCGGACGCCATGAGTATGGCGCACTCTCTCGAGTTGCGTGTGCCTTTTCTCGACACCCCGCTGGTCACTCGCGTTCTCGCCTACCCGGCCCATGTCAAATTCAAACCAGGCCGTCCGAAAGACTTACTCCTTCGCGCTACCGAAGATCTGCTTCCGGAGGAGATTTGGAACCGCCCGAAAATGGGGTTCAGTCTGCCTATGCGCGCGTGGATGCTCGGCCCGTTGCGGGACTACTGTCACGACGGGCTCAAAGTTCTCACCTCCGAATCTTTGTTATCATCAGCCAATGCCGATCAAGTTTGGTCCGACTTCGAACGGCACACCCTCCATTATCCCGCGCTTTGGTCCCTCGTCGTCCTTGGCCACTACCTTCATAAAAACAAAATGGCAACTTGATTCAGGTCCGTACTTTCATCCCTTCATAATCTCATCGTCGCCACGACCCTCACACTGCCTCCGATTCGCACCACTCGGCATCAATTGATCGCTAAAGCGACCTATTTGCGCAAGAGCTAGCGCCTGTTGCAGCCGCACCTCTGGTTCATCATTCATCATTCAAAATTCATCATTAAACACCGTCTGCCGCGGCGGACTCACTCTCTTTTCCCTCATGTTTTCCTTCCTCAGAAATCACCTATCCCTTCACCTGCTAGCCAGCAAATCGAACCGCATGATCAGCCGAATGAGCTTTTTCTTTGTCGTTGGTCTGACCCTGCTGGTAGGCCTGATGATCACTGTTATTGCTCTTCTCTGTTGAGCGAGCACGCCACCAAAAACATGGTCCTCGGCCAGTATTCTGAATCGTGTTTCTGGGCGAATGCGGACAAGGCCTGAAACCAAAAAGCATTTGCCCATTCCCAGAAAGACGGGCTGGTTCTCCGTAAAACATCCAAAATTTCGGTATGATCGGTGACCAAACACCACAGCCTCAGTCCATAAATTGCGAGCCAGCTCACGCCCCACCCAGCACCTGCTCGTAAACCTTGCGATGGGCAAGGGCCACCGCCTCCGGCCCAACGAAACCAGCCAACTCTTTGCGACGATCGCTGCGTTCGGAGTGCGTGGTGGGATGAACCACCGCTTCGCGGATCGCCGCAGCCAAAGCCGGCGCATCATCCCGCGCGACCACCCGCCCGACCCGGAGGCGCCGCGCATTCTCCGCCATAGCCGTTCCCTCGCTCACGACGGCGTCGGCACCGACCGCCACGGCCTCGATGAACTGGTTGCCGAACATTTCCTCCAGAGACGGGGCCAGTAAAACTTCCGTGCGCGATAGCGCCTCTGCCACCTCAAGGGCCGGGATCGTCCCGTGGAAATTCACCCTATCGCCGAGAAGATCGCGAAAACGCTTTTTGCACATCGATTCATACTCGGTTTCGTAGCCAGGCCTGTCACCGAATATGCTTAATTTGATCCGCGTGAACACGTCGGGATTTTCTTTTTGTAAGATAGCCAGGGCGTCGATAATGAGGTGGACACCTTTGCGAGGCACAAACGTGCCGACGAAAGCCAAACTGCCCGAGTCGCGACCGCGATCAACGGGTATTTCTAAAATCCGGGGATCAATGGTATTCGGGATTTCGTGAAGGATTAGGTTCGGAAATACCCTCGCTAGTTCGTCGCGCACGTAGGCGCTCTTGGCGATCACATGTTTCGCCCGCCGGAGCGCTATGCGCTCTGTCAACTCGACTAAACGGTGCCTGTCGAAGAGAGGGGGAGGCAGCTCCCGATTGACCAAAAACAGGCAACCTTGCGCCGAGATGATATAAGGCCTGCCGCATGCCTGCGCGGAGAGAGCATAAGCGTCCTCCGTCCCGTGGGCGTGTACCACATCCAGATTCTGCCGCCGCACCCAAGCCCCGATGCGACGAACATCACCCTGAAAAAAAGTCGCCGCACGCAGCCGGTTCGGAGCCATCAGAAAAAAAGACGGCACGCCCTCAATTTCTGTTTGGTAATCGGACGAAGCACCAGGGACTTGCATGATCAAGCAGGCGTCAATCCCGGCATGCGACCTCTGTGCAAGAGCAAGGTTCAAAACCCAGCGACCCGGATGGAACGAGATGCGCCCATAGTCTGGATGTTCAGGCGGAAGAGGAAGATTGCAAATGTGAGCGACTTTCATGTTTTTAAAGTGCAACCTTTCAGATACTTAAAGGTATAAATACGTTGTAAAGATATACAAAGTCCTACTAATCAGCAAACATGAAAGCCGATGCATTAACCAGCCAAGTTCATCAATTTTGGAACAAGGCCAGCTGCGACACCCACATCGCCGCGGCGGACAAGTTTACCAAAAGTTATTTTGAAGAAATCGAAACTTACCGCTACTATGACCAGCCGTTTATCCACAAATTTGCCCAGTTCAGCCGCTACCGAGGCAAAGAAGTGCTGGAGATTGGCTTTGGTGCAGGCACCGACTTTATCCAGTGGCTACGTGCCGGTGCGGTCGCAACCGGTATCGATCTCACGGAGGAGGCCTTAGCCAATCTCCAGGCACGCATCCAGGTTTACGGGCTACCTGAACCGCGCCAGCTCGTTGTCGGGTCCGCCGAGAATCTCCCGTTCCCGAATGCCAGTTTTGATCTCGTCTACTCTTTTGGTGTCTTGCACCATTGCGCCGATACACAGCGGGCACTAGGCGAGGCTGTGCGCGTGCTACGTCCGGGCGGCCAACTTAAAATCATGCTCTACAACAGGCACTCAATCCTTGCGCTAAATACTTGGGTTAAGCATGCATTAGCCAAGGGCCAACCATGGAAAAGTCTCGCCTGGTGCCTTTGGAACCACGTGGAAAGCACCGGAACTAAAGGTTACACCAAGAAAGAAATCATAAATATGCTGGGAGACTTTGGCATCAGCCGGATAGCTATCGACACAGAGGTTACCTCCGCCGACACCTTAGCCGCGCAGGCCGTGCCTCCTCTCAACGCTTTTTTTCGTCTCCTTATCTATCTTGCCGGCGTAAGCTACCCATGGCAGAGAAGCTTCTACGACAGGGGCGCTGGCGCGCGTATTACCTCTAGTGCCGTCAACTCTACCGGTGGCTCGGCTCTTGGCTTCTTTCACTGTATTAGCGGGGTTAAAAAGTAGCAGAAAATACTCAACGCAGTAAAAATCAACATACCATGATCAAAAACGTATCTGTCTTCGGACTCGGAAAGCTCGGTGCCAGTATGGCCGCGGGCATGGCTTCACGCGGACTCCAAGTCACCGGAGTTGACATCTCCCAAGCTGCGGTCGATGCCCTGAACAGCGGCTGCGCTCCGGTGCAGGAAACCGGCCTCGAGGCCCTTATCAAAGCAAACCGGGAACGCCTCCGTGCCACCACGGATTCTGTCGAGGCGGTCAAGGCATCGGACATTAGCTTTGTTATCGTGCCCACCCCAAGTGATCGCCGGGGGGCGTTCGAACTGCAATACGCCAAGTATGCCTTCAAAAGTATTGGGGAGGCTTTGGCCAAGAAGGAAGGGTATCACGTCGTTGTGCTGACTAGCACCGTGCTGCCGGGGGCGACCAGAAACGGATTACTTCCGGTCCTCGAACAGGCTTCTGGGAAAAAGTGTGGGCCGGACTTCGGCCTGTGTTACAGCCCGGAGTTCATTGCCTTGGGCACGGTCATCCGCGATTTCCTCAACCCCGATCTCTATCTCATCGGGCAGTTTGATACCCGCTCGGGCGATGCCCTCGAGGATGTGAACCGCTCAGTTTGCCAAAAGGATCCGGCAGTGCACCGCATGACCATCGAGAACGCCGAGATCGCGAAGATCGCGCTCAATAGCTTCGTGACCATGAAGGTCTCCTTTGCCAACACGCTCGCCGATATCTGCGAGCGTATCCCCGGGGGCGATGTCGATGCGGTCAGCGATGCGCTGGGCAGCGACTCTCGTATCGGTCGCAAATACCTTACAGGTGGAATGGGCTTCGCCGGTCCATGTTTCCCGCGTGATAACGTCGCATTGACTTTTCTCTGCCGTCAAATTGGCGCTTCACCAGATTTGCTTGAGGCCAACGACCACTACAACCGCCTGCTCGCTCCCCGCTTTGTCGAAAAACTCGCCGGTTTGGTAGCAAAAGGCGAGACCGTGGCGGTGCTGGGGTTAGCCTACAAACCGTTGTCGCATGTGGTTGAGGAGTCCCAAGGCGTGTTCCTCGCCCGAGCTTTTGCCGATGCTGGCTTGCGTGTCGTCGGGTTCGATCCTCTGGCCGCACAAGGGGCCCGCGAAGCGCTTCGCGACCACGCCTTAATCGTGGAATCACTCGATGCCGCCCTGCAAGATGCCGCTCTCGTCGTCGTCACCACCCCCGATGACACCTTTAAACACCTTACCGCCGCCCAACTTTTGCACGGAAAAGATTCTGTGACGGTGGTGGATTTCTGGCGTTGCCTCTCTGCCGAGGTGAGAAACGACCCCGCTATTCGCTACATCGGAATGGGAATCTTCCGACCAGAAACTTCTGCGGCAGGGGTGCTCGAAGAGCTTTGGAAGGACTAAGGGCCTGCCCAGGCAGTCCCTTACCGTAAGCCCATGATTTCTCAGCTTAGTCCCTTCGGGTTCTTGCGAGTCGCCGCTTGTTCGCCGGAACTGCGGGTCGCAGATGTCGAATTCAACTCGGCACAAATTGCTGTGCAAATTCGTGAGGCCTCCTCCCAAGGAGTTCAGCTGGCGGTTTTTCCCGAGCTTTGCCTCACGGCCTATACCTGTGGCGATCTCTTCTACCAGCGCTCCCTGCAGGACCGTGCCCTGCGGCAAATTGACGTTGTTGCCCAAGCCTGCCGCGAAGGCCACGTTGCCGCGGTGGTCGGATTGCCCGTCGCGGTCGCCGGGCGGTTGTTCAATGCCGCGGGCTTGATCGGGGCCGATGGGAAAGTCGTCGGCTTGGTACCCAAGACCTATCTCCCAAACACCAACGAATTTTACGAGGCACGGTGGTTTACCAGGGGCGACCATGCCAAAACCGACTCTGTCGACCTACCCAATGGCCGTGTTCCGTTCGGATGTCATCTGCTTTTCGCCGCGGAGGACTGGCCCCAGCTAGTATTGGGTCTGGAGATTTGTGAGGATCTCTGGGCCATCATCCCGCCCAGCAGTTATCTGGCCGCCGCGGGAGCTTCTGTCATTGCCAATCCATCGGCCAGTAACGAGGTGCTCGGCAAGAAGGACTACCGCGAAGATCTGGTCCGTCAACAGTCGGCACGTTGCCTCGCCGCCTACGCTTACGCCAGCGCGGGTCCCGGCGAGTCCTCCACCGATTTGGTCTATTCGGGCCATTGCCTCATTGCAGAGAACGGCGCCATTCTTGCTCAGTCCGAACGATTTTCATTCCAGTCCACCATGACCATTGCGGATGTCGATCTCGACAAGCTGGCCCATGAACGCAATCGCAACAGTAGCTTTGCCCAGGTGACTGCCGGCAGCGAGTTCCGGCGGTTTCCTTTCACCATTGCAGCACGAAGCGAGGCCAAACTCCTGCGGGCAGTTGACCTGCGGCCCTTCGTGCCTCAAGACCCGAGGCGCCGCCATGAGCACTGCGAGGAAATCTTTAACATCAAGCCACCGGCCTGGCTAAAGACTGCTGCACACCGGGGCCAAGTCGCTCGTTTTGGGACTATCAGGAGGTTTGGACTCAACCCTTGCGGCGCTGGTCGCCTCCCGGGCTTGTAAAATTGCCGGCCTAGGGAATACGGCCATTGTCGCGGTGTGTATGCCGGGACCTGGCACCACCGACCGCACAAAAAACAATGCGGAAACACTGACCTCGGCGCTGGGCTTCAGCCGCAGGGATATTCCCATTCACCAAGCGGTAGCGGGACATTTACGCGATATCGGGCATCCCGAAGGCCTACATGACTTGGTTTTCGAAAATAGCCAAGCCAGGGAGCGCACCCAGATTCTCATGAACGTCGCCCAGCAAACCGGCGGCTTTGTTCTCGGTACAGGCGACCTATCTGAAACCGCCCTTGGCTGGTGCACTTACAACGGCGACCACATGTCGATGTATCACGTCAATGCCTCCGTTCCGAAAACCCTCGTGCGACATCTCGTCGAGTGGTGCGCCGATACGCTCTTCACGGGCGAAACTGCATCCATTCTCCGCGACATATGTACCACGCCCATCTCCCCCGAGCTTTTACCAGCCTCGGAAGGGGGCGAAATTCTCCAGCAGACGGAGCAGATCCTCGGGCCCTACGAATTGCACGACTTCTTCCTCTACCACTCGGTTCGCCACGGCTTCACCAAGGAAAAAATTGCCCGCTTGGCCGCTGCCGCTTTTGCCTCTTCTCATCAGCCACATGAGATCGCGGCCTGCCTAGAGACATTTTTCCGCCGCTTTTACAGCCAGCAGTTCAAACGTTCCTGCATGCCGGACGGACCTAAAGTTGGCTCGGTCGCCTTGTCTCCCCGCGGAGACTGGCGCATGCCTAGCGATGCCGTAGTCCCCTCTTGAACAAGGAAGCGGGCGCGACGTTCACTCGGGAAGTTTGTCGAGACCGATATTCGAGGAAAATTCGCACTTTTCACGCATGAACTTGCGCAGTTTGAAATTGCCGGGGATCAGATCGATTTTACCGCGAAGGATTAATTTTTGACCCTGCCGCTTTGTTTTATATAAAACCGCCTGCGCCATACCTGCTAAGCCCGCCAATTTTCCATGCTCGCGCATCAGACCTGTCGACTCACGCAACATGTTCCGCTGAATGCGCAAATCCGCGCTCTGCCCATTGGCATGGAAGCGGTAGTCGACTAGGAGATCCGGCAAGTGCCCAACTTTAGCTCCGAAGCGGCCAGTCTTAAGTACCAAGTCGTAGTCCGCGCAGTTTTTGAGGCGGTGGTAATCGAAACCTCCCACTTGCAGATACATCTCTTTAGACAGAAAAAATGTTGGGTGGATCACATACCCCAAGCCAAAACGAAGAACATTGTAATCAAAGCAAGCCTCTTCACGACGATAAATCTCACGTCCCACATCATCGACAAAAACGACATCGCCGAACAATCCATCCCAGTTCGGATGCCTTTGCAACGCGGCTTTGACGGACTTAAGAACCCCTGGCCGGAAGCAATCATCCGAGTTTAACACATTAAAAAAGCGACCACGGCTGGCTAAAACACCTTTGTGCATGGCGTGGTAGTGACCCTCATCACGTCCAGAAAACCATTGGACATGAGGAAACTTCCGAAGAATTTCTAAGGTTCCGTCTGTGCTACCTCCGTCCATGACGATGTGCTCAATCGAGTCGTCCATCTGGCTGGCAACACTTTCCAAAGTATCAGCCAAAGTCCTCTCACTATTGTAAGTTGGTGTCACAACGCTGATGAATGGCACACTGCTCATAACCACAATCTAGCCTCACCAGTCGAATTCGTCCACGACATTGAAATCCTTGCTCTGTGGAAAGCAATAAAACCGACACGGCGTAACAATCGCAGAACGCATGAGTACCGTATTTGTTTCCACTATACCCTAAAAGCCACGAATGCCAGCCTTGCCTCCACACCTCGCAACTTTCATACCTTCCTACCTTCCTACATTCATACTTTCATACCTTCATACCGTCCGCTGTGGCGGACTCACGTTGCCCTCGTCCCGCATTGCAGGACTCACGCTGTCTCGCTCCGCTCGGCTCCCACTTTTAACCTTCATACCTTCCCACTTTCCCACTTTTTAACCTTCATACTTTCATACCTTCATACCGTCCGCTGTGGCGGACTGACGTTGCCCTCGGCAGTTTAGAGTAGCTTAGTCGCCGCGGCGACCCGCGGCGAACCCCGCATGTAGCGGCGGATGCCTTGTCCGGCGCCCCCCGAAAAAACCCAGCCCGTTTGCGTGTCAGCGCAACTGGGCGCCATCTTCTTCCATCCTCTTCAATCGGTGGCCTGCATCTGCCGGCCGCAGCAGAAACGCTGCTTGTGTCGGCTTAGAAAACGTCAACTTTCCAAAAACCTTGCCCCAACCAAACCACAAACGCTCACCAAGCAAAGTGGCAGAAATCCCCAGATCCAAGCTCATCGCCTGCGCCAGCTTGTGCTTCCAACCTGAATCGACCGTAAAAAGCGGCTGGGCCCAGTAGCGAAAAGGATCATTCTCCTCGTAATACACTACCTCGTATCCAGCATCCGAGGCCCAATTTTCCACTACAGCGCGATCGACCTTCTGCACATGGTGCGGATTTTCCGCTCGTTCATTGATCGGCACCAGCCCCAAAAAAGCGCCTTCAAGTTTCACGCAGGGGCGCACAGTTTTCAGAAAATCGACCGGATCAGGCAAATGCTCGAGCACGTGACTGCAGAGAAAAAGATCATACCGCCTCGCTAAAAGCGGGTGTTCTTTCCACCGCTCAATCTCGATGGGCTGCAAGTCAACCGTCTCGTAGCCACGACTACCTAGCATAGTAGCGACTTCTTGGCAGACCACCGGATCCTGCTCAACGCCAAACAGGCGAGAATCTTTTGGACAGTAGCGGTAAAAGGTTCCAGCACCGAAGCCGTAGTCAAAAATATCTTTTTGCGTCAGTCTTTTTTCCGTTGTACGCAATATGTGGAGTGCAAATAGCACTTTACCCATACGCATGTAAGCGGCATGAAAAAGCTGGCCTGCCCGCCCGCGATAACAAGTCTTGAAAGCTTCCTGCCCATTTTCCTCCATCTATAGTCAAATTGGCTATTTAGCACCTCGGCTTCCAGAAAATTGTCAGGCCAACATCTTTTGCCATGCACCTCAAAACTGAATTTCTCAATACTTTGGCCTGCCCGCTGACCGGAGAAAGCCTCCATTCCGAGACCGGCCCAAGCACACCTGATGACCACGCAAGACTAACGACCAAGGACGGAAAACACAAATATCCGGTCAAGGAGGGTATCCCACGTTTTGTCGCCCCGGAGAACTACGCCGCCTCATTCGGCTACCAATGGAACAAATATGCCAAACTCCAACTGGACTCATGCAATGGCACACTTTTTTCCAAAGAACGCTTTTTTTCCATAACGGAATGGGATCCCAACGAGTTGCAGGGCCAAAAAATTCTCGATGCGGGCTGCGGTGCCGGGCGCTTCGCAGAGGTCGCGCTGGCCGCCGGTGCGGAGGTGACGGCTATGGACCTCAGTCAAGCGGTCGAAGCCTGCCGACGAAACTTGGGCGATTCGCCACATCTCAATGTGGTTCAAGCGTCAATCTACGAAATGCCTTTCCGGCCGGGCTCCTTCGACTACGCCTACTGCATCGGAGTGATCCAACACACCCCGGATCCCCAACGGTCGGTTATGGAAATATGCAAAATGGTCAAACCCGGTGGCCAGATCGGGCTCTGGATCTACGAGCGCGACTGGAAGTCCTACCTCGGCACCATCGGGTTCAAGTACCTGCTCCGCCCGTGGACCATGAAAATGTCCCGCCAACAGGTTGAGAACTTCAGCAATCGCCTCGAAAACATCTGCTGGCCAATCAACCGCTTTGCGCGGAAGTGCGGATTGCCCGGCAAAATCATCATGCGCCTGCTGCCGGTCGCTTCGGCTTACTTGCAAGACGTTCCGCTCAGCGATGAAGATTTCCGCGAATGGGTCCGCTTGGACACTTTCGACATGTATTCGCCGACCCACGACCATCCACAAACCTTCTCCACGGTGGCTACCTGGCTTCACGAGGCCGGCTTCACGGATATAAAGCGGCATCCTCACGGAGGTATCTCAGTCACTGCCCGACGGCCCGCTTAGTGGGCCGGACTCGACATTTTCTCCCGCCAGACCTCCCACGCAATCAAGGCGTGAAGCTTCCGCCCATAATTCCGCCGGCCGGAAAGGTGAGCGTCTCGCACCTTGGCGACATAACCGGGGTCAAGCAAACCGCCGGAACGCAGACGCTCTGCCGACGTGTATTCCTCCAATACTGGTCGCAAGCTGCCGCGTAGCCATTCGTCGATCGGCAGACCGAATCCCTTTTTTGGGCCCTCAAAAAAAATGGGACTAAGGTAGCGCGCAAGCAGTCTGCGCAGCGCACGTTTTTCCCGACCCAATGGAGTGCAACGCAGTCCGACCCGGCAGGTGAAGTCCAACACACGCTCGTCCAGCAACGGACTTCGCACCTCCAGGCTCACTGCCATGCTGGCCCGATCGACTTTGGTGAGGATGTCTCCTTCCAGATAAGTCACGATATCCGTGAGCGAAAACTGGTTCTGCAAACACCCACCGGCGCAATTTTCCCACGCGCGCTCGAAAAGCAACCGACCTTCCTCGGCCGCCGCCGGGTCGGTCAAAAGCCTCTCTAGCTCTTCTTCCTTCCACAGCGAGCCCAACCAAAGAGCGCGGCTGGAAGGATTGCTCCCCCGAAACAGTTGCATCGCCTTGCTTGCTTTATCGGGTAGCAAAGCATCGAGCCGGCCTGGCACGACCCGGGCCAAGGGATGAAGCCGTGCTGCCAAGGCAATTTGGCGGTATTTCGGGTATCCGCCAAACAACTCGTCGCCCCCATCGCCCGACAACGCCACGGTCACATGCTCGCGAGTGGCGCGGCTGATGAAACAGGTTGGGATATACGAGTCATCACCTATCGGCTCGGTCGCCATTCGTAAGGTCTCGAGGTAGGCGGCTTCCATATCCGCCATGGACAGGTCAAGCCGGTGATGATCGGTCTGCAAGGCCTTTGCCACCATTGCTGCTTGGTCGCCTTCGTCTCGATCCGTGCCCGGGAAAGAGACGTTGAATGTCTTGAGACCCGAACCGGCCAATTCCCGGGCCAGTGCCACAATCAGGCTGGAGTCGATCCCCCCGCTGAGAAAGCAACCGAGCGGCACATCGCTGACTAAACGATCGGCTACCGCACTGCGAAGAATCCCATGAAGTTCATCGAGCACCTCACCTTCATCCGCTACGCGTGAGGAGGACTGGTTGCTGGCCGGGGGCCAGTCATGGTATGCCCGCACCGTTGTCCTTCCGCCCTCCCAAACAAGAAAATGGCCCGGCGCAAGACGTTGGACGCCCGCATAAGTGGTCTCAACACCCGGCACATAGCCAAAGCGAGCATAGCTTGCAAAACCCTGTGGCGAGACGGATGGCTGTCTTTCCATGCCGCCCAGCAACGCTTCTAGCTCGGAGGCAAAAATCAGCCGGTCTTTTTCTTGGGTGTAAAAAAGCGGTTTTTTCCCGTAGCGGTCGCGCACCAATACCAATCTTTTCCGCTCGCTGTCCCAGACAGCGACAGCAAACATGCCCAGCAACTTTTCCGGCAAAGCATCGCCCCATGCCCGGAAACCGTGCAGCAAGACCTCCGTGTCGCTCGTGCCGCGGAAGGTAAAGCCCATCGCGACCAACTCTTCGCGGAGCCGCCGGAAGTTGAAGATTTCCCCGTTGAAGGCCACGACCAGCCGGCCCCGCTCGTCCGCCATGGGCTGTGATCCGGTCGGGGAGAGATCGATAATGCTCAGGCGCTGGTGACCAAGCACGCACCCTGACCCCGACCAGACTCCCGAC
>JAGYJE010000033.1 GCA_018402305.1 Puniceicoccaceae bacterium
ATTCGACAGAATCGAATACGTCAGCACCTCCACCCCTGAAAAATCCGCCACACGCCAGAGCAGACGTCGCAGCACCTCCTTCTCCCGCTCACCCAAAAGCATCTGCCCACCCACAATACGACTCATTGCATGATGAATCATCGTCGAATTATAACTTTTTAATCTCCGCCTCATGCTTAACAAGCACACCCAACCCATAGCCGAAAGCAAGCCCAAAATTTATACACAGGTTATAATTTATAGGAATCTTGGTTTCAATGGGTTGTAACTCAGGATCTTTTGGCGTTTTTTTAGCTCAGCGGCCTTGGAAGCGTAGGGTGTCAGGCTCTGCAGTTTCGAATAAGTGGTGCCAGGGCTGGACGGCTTCTATGGTTGCAGGGACCGCGTCGATTGCGGTGCTGATTACCCCGATTACTGAGAGGTTTTCTTTTCGGTTAAACATGCGTAAGCGTAGGCCTAGCGACTCCAGCATGGGTTTTAGCTCGGTTACGTCCACGCCATCAGCCATGCGCAAAGTTATCTGGTCCGCTGCCATATAGCTGAATCGCCCGGTCGCCAATTCCTCAACTACGCGCACGTAGGGGTAGCTTTCCTCAAAGCTTACGAGCCAAACGCGCTTCTCAGGCTCGTGAGCGTCGGGCAGGTAACCAAAGTTTATGATACGGCCTTTTCGTATGGATGCAGGCATACCTTCGGCCAATGGCTCTGCACCCTCAGCGACAACCTGTGCGTTGTGCTCGACCCAAGGGTCAACGGCCGCGTCCTCCCGGGCCGTGCGCCGCGACAGAATCATCCAAACCAGCAGCATGCCGATTCCGAAACCGATTAAATAAACCCATATGCGATCTGAATTCTTCACGGCGTTCTACGACTCGCTTTCCCGGTGCTGTTGCAAAAACTCCCGACGCGCTCGCATGACGCAGAGCACAATGGACAAGCCGCCGGCCCAAACGCCTCCATAGCGGATCCCATTGGAAAAGCCGAAAGCCGCCTGGGAAGCGTAGTCGGGTTCCTCCATGAAGAAGACCCCGAATAAGAGGTGCGAAACCACTCCAAAAGTTGCGCCTACGAAACAAATGATCGCTACAAAATAAAGCCAAATCAGTAACCAGCGAAAAACCTGTTCAATGACATGCCACATGCGCATTCGCTTGATTAAGGAATAATAGGAAGCGCAGCTGGCAAAACCCCGATAATAACGGTTGCAAAAACAAGGGTACCCAGCAGGAACCGATCACTAGGGGAACCAGCTCCAGAGGCATCGGTTTGGACCTCCCGTGATGGCTCGGAGAAATAGCTCTCACGAATCCAGCCAAAGTAGTAGTAGATGGAAATGACCACACCGATGATTGAAACACCGAGCAGCCCGTAAAGCCCCGCTTGAAAAGCCGCGACAAAAAGGAAGAGTTTGCCAATAAATCCACCGAGCGGCGGAATGCCGGCGAGGGAACCCAGGCCGCAGGCCAGAACACCACCGAGGAAGGGGTGCTTCCGGGCAAAATTCTCATACTGATCCAACTCTTGGTAGGCATCATCGGAACCGGCGACCAGGCCCATCACACCAAAAACCGCAAAGCTCGCGAGAAGGTAGGTGACGAGGTAGAAAATCACCGCATAGACGGCCCATGAGACCGAAAGCGAGGCAATGACACCAACCAGCAGGTAGCCTGCGTGGGCGATACCGGAGAGCCCCATCAGGCGCTTCACATTACGTTGTGTCACGGCGGCAACATTACCGAAAAGAATTGTGGCCGCGGCAATGACCGAAAGCACGGGAACAAGGAAATCACTCAAGCCAATAAACGGCCCCCGGAGCAATTGCATGAGTACGATAAATCCGGCAGCCTTGGATGCAACGGCAAGGTAAGCGGTAACCGGTGTGGGTGCGCCCTGATAGACGTCGGGGACCCAAATCTGGAAAGGAAACGCACCGATCTTGAAGAAGATACCCGCAATCACCAAAAGAGCGCCCACACGGACGATCGCGTTATCCGCGTTGAGAAGAACAAAATTCGTCAACTCGGAATAATTAAGGGCATCCGTACTCGAAGCGACCAGGCCCGGATTCCCTGCAGCTCCGTAAAGTAGCACAATACCAAAGAGCAAAATGGCCGAACTCATGGCACCGAGAATCAAATACTTAAGCCCCGCTTCCAGAGAGAACTGGCTCGTTCGGCAGTAGGCGACAAGGACGTAGAAAGCGACCGTGACCGTCTCAAGAGCGACGAAGAACATAACAAAGTTATGGCTTTGAACGAGCAGCATCAAGGCAGCCGAGATAATTAGAACCAGCGCATAAAACTCGGTCCTGGGCAAATTTTGCTTACTCAGATAGATTTGGCCGAGGTAGCAAACAAGGATGGAACTCAAGAGAAAAAAGGCCCGCATCATGTGGGTGATATCGGTTTGCAGGATCATCCCGCTAAAAGCCACCCGCTCACTGGAAAGACCTGCGCTGACAGCGCCCGCAGCGAGCAGCAAAACGCCCAACTGCCCCCAAATCGCCAAGCGCGGGACCAAGCTTTGGTGTTTATTTGGCAAGACCATCTCCGCTATTAACAGCGACAGCGCGAGCACACCGAGTGCTATTTCGGGGAGAATGGCAGCCCATTCATTGGTCGCGGTAAAGCCGCGAAGAAATTCTATGAGAAGCTCGTTCATTAGTGCTTTACCTCCTTCGTGGCCACCGCATCAGGCGAGCCTGTCGCAGCTCCCGTAACTGACAAAGTCGATTTGTTGTCGCGGTAAAGCCCCATCAGTTCCTGGTTAGCGTCATCCGACAAAACACGCGGAAAAATACCTGTCACGAGCAGACCGGCGATCAAAACACAGGCGGGGAGTTTTTCAAAGCCCTGCAAATCGACGATCTTCCCACTCTCCAGCCGTTCAGCGAATTGAGCTTTGGGTGGTCCAAAGAAAATATTGGCCACCGCCCGCAAGCCATAAATTGCCGAGATAATAATCCCTATGGCAGCGGGTGCGACCAACCAGCGCGTGACCGGATTTTCCGCCAGCGCCACGAAGATGGTAAATTCACCCCAAAAGTTCCCAAAGCCCGGCAGCCCGATACTCGCCATCGTCGCTGCGACGAAGAAGGCCGCAAGAACAGGGGCTTTCATGGCCAAGCCCCCCATTGCAGCAAGATCGAAGGTTTGGCTGCGGTGGTAGACGCAGGTGGAGAGCATAAAGAGAAGAGCCACCGAAAGACCATGCGCCACCATGAGGAGAAGCGCCCCACCCGCGCCCACCGCAGAAAAGCAAGCCAAGCCAAGAAAGGCGTAGCCCATATGCATGACAGAACTGTAGCCGAGCATCATTTTCAGATCCTTCTGCGCTAGCGTGATGAGACCAATAATAAGGATATTCCCCAAAGCCAACCAGACGATCCACGGGAACCAATGCTCCGCACCAGCCGGGAGCAAAGGAGCGGCGATTTGCAGCAATCCGTAGAGACCAAACTTCTTGAGCACCCCGGCATGCAGCATCGCCGCACCCGTCGGTGCCACGGCGTAGCCCTTGGGAGCCCAGCTGTGAAACGGAAACAGCGAAACCAAAATACCAAAACCAAAAAGCAGCAGAGCAAAGATATTATTCTGAACGGTCTCCGCCAGCGGTTGAGCACTCAGGTAGTTCCGCAACTCCAGCAAAGAGAACGACTCGACCCCACTTTGCACGTAGAGTGCAATCAGCCCCAGGAGAGAGAGCAAGGCACCGAGGGTCAGGTAAATCGTCATTTCAATCGCCGCACCACGACGGCCCGCACCACCCCAGATTCCAATCATCAAAAAGGTCGGGATGAGCGCGAACTCGTGGAAGAAGTAGAAAAAGAAAACATCAATCGAGGCAAAGGTCCCCATGAGCCCACCGAGCATGAAGAGGAGCAGCGCGAGGTAGAGATGCGGTCGCTCCGCCTTGGAGTGCATGGCATACAAACCCGCAGCCAGACCCACTGCGCCTGCGAGTAGAAAGAGCGGCAGGGAGATCGCATTTAGGCCAAGATGCAGGTAGATCCCGATACTCTCTAAACCCGTGGGTAGGCGCAGTTCAAAATTGTAAGCCCCGACCAGAGAAGCCTCAAACTGGCAATAGAGCCAGATCCCGACAATGAATGGCAACCCGAACCCGACCAAGGCCACCGAACGACGCACGCCTTGGCTAAACCCAGAGCCGAAGAGCAGGACCGAGCCCGTCAAAAGCGGCACGAGAATCGCGGCAAGCAGAAAGATAGAATTGGAATCAAGGTTTTCCATAGCGTGGCGAACAAATTAACAAAAATCAAAGGAGCCCCGAGGCGACGGCCGCAAAGGCCCACAGCGCGAGCATGCCTCCAAGGAACCAGTAAACATAGACATGGATATTGCCATCGTGGAGGGATCGAGCGCCCATGCCGAGAAGCCCGACCAGACCCGCGCTGCCCCGAACGAGAACCCCTTTGATCAGGAAGACATCGAGAAAACCAAGGAACAAAGCGAAGCGCTGCTGCACTTTGAGGACGTAGTAATTGTAGACTTCGTCGAACCAAAGCCGCGAATGGAGGAAGCCATACAGGGGCGCCGCCTTCTTTTCGAGACGATCCTCCTTCGCACCCCTTCCGTAAAAAAAGAACGCGCCAAGCAGTCCCACCACCCAAGCGGCCGTCCCGAGGATGGCGATCTTCGTATACATCGCATCGTAACCTTCCATCGCCTTGAGCGTCGCTTTGTCATCGCGGATGATGCCGCCCAAAGACTCCGGCCAATAGTCCAACCAGCCGCCCGCGACTGAAAGAACTGCAAGAACGATCAGAGGCACCGTCATGGTGAGCGGGCTTTCCTTGGCATGAGAAGCGGCCTCCGAATTTGGCTGGCCGAGGAAAGCCACCCAGAAAAGCCGCCCCATGTAGCCGGCGGTCAGAAAGGCACCAAATGTCAGCAGGATTGAGATTGGCGCGCTTCCAAAGCCACCGGCAATGAGAATCGCGTCCTTTGAGTAGTAACCCGAGAGTCCGTAGACCCCGCAAAGCGCCAGGATCCCGATAAAGAAGGTAATGCCGGTGATGGGCATCTTCTTCAGCAAGCCGCCCATTTTGAAAATATTTTGTTCATGGTGGCAGCCGTGAATGACCGAACCCGCCCCCAGGAAAAGCAGCGCCTTGAAAAAAGCGTGCGTCACCAAGTGGAAGAGTGCGATACCTGGATAGCCCAAGCCGAAGGCCGCGCCAATGTAGCCCAGTTGGGAAAGCGTCGAGTAGGCGAGAATTTGCTTAATATCCGTCCGCGTGTAAGCACAAAACCCCGCGTAGACCGCCCCGAAGACACCCAACCAGGCGATGAATGTCAGCAACTCAGTCGGGAACAGATAAACGATTCGAATGAGGAAGTCCCCCCCCGCCGCGACCATCGTCGCGGCATGGATCAAAGCAGAAACAGGAGTCGGCCCCGCCATGGCATCCGGCAACCAAACGTGGAGGGGAAACTGGGCCGACTTACCGATAAAGCCGCACATCAGCAGCGCCGCGATGCTCATTTTGATCATCCCATCGTCCGCACCGACGATTTGCCCCATGACCTCCAGGTCAGTCGTGCCAAAATGCCAATAGGCGTAGGCAATACCGACCACAAAACCGAGGTCACCGATCCGGTTGACGATGAAAGCCTTCTTCGCAGCTGCGGCCGCTTTTTCGGTATGCAGGTAGTGGCCAATGAGCATGTAAGAGCTGAAACCCACCAACTCCCAGAACACGAAAATCATGATCAGGTTATCCGCGAGAACGATCCCCAGCATGGAAAACATGAAAATGGAAAGTCCGCCAAAATAGCGCCCACGACCGGGATCGCCTTTCATGTAGCCCAGGCTGAACACATGGATCAGAAAACCGACCACCGCGACCATGAGAAGCATCGTCTTCGAGACCGTATCAAAGTAGAGGCCCATGTTCACCTCAAAATCGCCAAATTCCAGCCAGTTGGTGGTGACGTGAAGCACCTCGGTGCCGGTCTCTGAAAGGGCTAGCACGCTGAAGAGCACAATCCCGCCTGCCGCACTGACCGAAAGCAGTGCGGCGATAGTGTGCCGCTGCCGACAGAAAAACGCGATCAACACCGCCGAAAACAGTGGAACGAGGAGAACGAGTAAGAGTGATTGAGTGGCAGTCATGTTCTTAACGACTCAGGGCGGTGAGTTGATCAACCATCACGGTCTGGCGCAGACGGAAGAGCGCAACGATAATGGCCAGGCCAATCGCAACCTCCGCCGCAGCCACGGTAATAATAAAGAAGACGAAGAGGTTGCCATCCATGGAACCGTTGTAACGCGAAAACGCGACCAGAGCGAGGTTGACGGCATTGAGCATGAGCTCCAGCGACATGTAGAGGACGAGGGTGTTCTTGCGCAGGATGACCCCGAGCAGGCCAATCGCAAAGAGTAGCCCCGCCACCAAAATAAAAGCATTTAATCCAACAGTCATGATCTCAAATCTCTTATTTTTTCTCCCCGGTCGGCTCCTCGTGTTTTTTCGAGACCACGATGACGCCAATCATGGCGGCGAGGAGGAGGAAACCCGTCAATTGAAACGGCAACATATATTTGGTAAAGAGGCTATAGCCAAAGGACTTCGCGGACGTGGTAAACGGAATTCCCGGACCCTCCCCGGTCGGGTTCTCCATCACAGGAAGCAGGGCTGGCTCAGGAAGGTGCTGCCCGCCAACAAAGGCGGCACAAACCAGCACGACTAAAAGAGCGAAGCCGGCGATGGAGCCGGCCAGTGTCATTTTGTCTTTCAGTAGGCGCGAGGCGTCCTTATCCGCATCCAATAGCATGATGATGAAAAGAAACAGCACCATGACCGCACCCGCGTAGACGAGGACTTGCAGGACCGCCAAAAAGTAGGCCTCCAGCAAAACAAAGAGTGCCGCTGTGCCGACGAACGAGATGATCATGCACATGGCCCCATTGACGACGTTAGGGCTGATCACCATGATCAGGGCGGAAATCAGGGTAATGCCCGCAAAAATATAAAACAGTAAGTCAGTCATTGAATGCAGTGAGTAGCGAACGGGTGGCGGAACGGCCTCCAGTTAGTGGCTGTTTCCAGCGACCTCGGCAGCCTTCTTTTTGTCCCACTTGTAGTGGCTGTCCGGCAAGGTGCCGCCGAGTTCGTATAGTTTCTCTTTGTTGTTAATCATTTCCTCCCGGCTATAGCCAGACAAAGAGAAGACATCCTGCAAGTAAATTGCTTCCTCCGGGCAGACTTCCTGACAAAGTCCGCAGTAGATGCAGCGGAGCATGTTAATATCGAATTCCTTAGGTGCTTTTTCAACGTGGGCACGATCCGGTTCCGCCTCCGGGTCGATTTCGCCCGGAGTGATGCGAATGGCCTTCGGCGGGCAGACAAATTCACAGAGCTGACAGGAAACGCACTTTTCGCGTCCGTTTGGGTCCCTAACCAAGGTGGGGACGCCTCTGTAATTATCGGGAATATTCGGGCGCTCTTCCGGGTATTGCAGCGTCACCTTCTTCTGCAGCATGGTGGCGAAAGTCGTCTTGAGACCTCCCGCAATTTGCGGCAAGAAGGTCTTTTCCGCGAAGGTCAGCGGCTTACGTTCGAGAACTTTTGTTTTAGCCATAATGGTTTACCGTGTAAGTGTATCGTAGATCGCGATGATAAATGTGTTGAGCACCAAGTTACCTACAGCGACCGGCAGCAAAATCTTCCAACCGAGCGACATCACCTGGTCGTAGCGGAAGCGCGGCAGCGTCCAACGCATCCAGATGAAAAAGAAAATCATGAAGAAGACCTTCGCCATGAACCAGCCCACCGAAAGCAGCGCGCCGATCAGGCCATCGCCCCAGGGGTCGGCCAACCATGGGAGGAAGTTCCACCCACCGGCAAAGAGCAGGACGAAGACGGCCGAGCCGATAATGATGTGTGCGTATTCCGCCACGAAAAAGAGACCGAACTTGAAGGCTCCATACTCGGTATGAAAGCCGCCCACGAGATCGGTCTCGGACTCTGCCATATCAAAAGGCAGACGATTGGTCTCCGCAAAAAGCGCGACGAGAAAGATGAGGGCCGATAGCGGCTGCCAGAGCCCGAGCCAAGCGCTTTGCTGAGACTGAACAACCCCGAAGAGGCTCATCCCGTATTCGGAGCCCGGTGCGGCGGCCCACATGAAGACAGGCAGCAGGGCTAGCCCCATGGACAGTTCGAAGGAGATCATCTGTGCCGAGGCACGGATGCCGCCGAGGAAGGGATATTTACTGTTGGACGCCCAGCCCGCCAGAACGATGCCGTAGACACCAAGCGACGAAATCGCCAAGACGATGAGCATACCAAGGTCGACATTTGCCAGCACCAGCGGCTGCATCACGCCATCGGCATCAACGTAGCGGCCGAAGGGCACCACGACCATCGTAGTCAGCGCCGGCGCCAGGGCAACGATTGGCGCGAGGTAGTAATAGCTCTTCCGAACATGGCCGGGCGTGATCTCTTCTTTGAAAAGAAACTTGAGCCCGTCCGCCGCCGGTTGAAAAAGACCGAGGCCCGTCATGAGGTTTCCAAGGATCGGGATGTGCCCGAGGAGCGGCAGGCGGGTGCGATTGGGTCCCACCCGGCCCTGAATCCAGCCGGAAACCTTGCGCTCCGCCAGCACCGAGTAGGCGCAGAGCCCCATAAAGACCGAAATCATGGCGACCGCGTAAACGATCGGCAAAAGATAGGGCAAAGAAGTGTTTAAAAGTTCCATTTCGTATGACTATGCAGCCCTTACCGGTTTAGACTCCTGCTGGCTCTGCCTGCGGGACTTCCGCTTTGGCGGGGTCGTATTTAAGGTTTTTGGTTTCGACAAATTGAAGCTCTTGAAAGGCAGTTCCATCCAGCGCAAGCCCCGCCTCCGGCAGCGTCCGCCAGCGAGCGTCTTCTGGCAGGATGTCAAAAGTGGCCGCCATGCGTTCCCAAACGGCGTCGATTGTCACCGGCGCCGGTTTTTCCTGGGCCAGCGGCGCGCAAATTTTCTCCAGCACGGTAAAGTCGGGCTGAATCCCACGCGGTCCAGGCACGGCAGCCTTGAAGCGTTGAACAAGGAAATTTTGGTTAATGAAGGTGCCGTCTTTTTCAAACACCATCAGCGAAGGAATGACCAGGTTGGCGACCTCACTGGTTGCATTCGCGTGGGTTCCTACATAGATCACCTGCACCTTAGCGAGTAATTCCTTGCTAAGGCCGAGTTCGGTGAGGTCTTCGTTCACGGCAAAGATGGTCTTGACCGAACCCGCTTCGACGGACCGGGCCAGCGGTTCCAGATCCGCAGTGGGTAGTGCATCGATCAGGCCGGTAACAAGCGCGCCGCGCAGATTGGGCGAGCGATCCTCGGAAAGAAGCAAGCCGTCCCCCTCTCCATAATGACTGACCAGCATCGGCTTCGCGCTGCAACGCTGAGCAATCATCCCATAATAGAACTGCTCTTCCAGCGAACTGTGCACCGAACCGACGACCACGGCATCACCCGCCTTAAGCATTTCAACCGCAGCTGCGGCGACTTCATCACTGGTTTTGTGCACGCCCTCGATGGTGTAGTGCGTCAGACGGTCATCCGACTCGACTGCTTTATAAAGCGCCCGACCAGAATCAGTCATCCAGGTGTCATTAACCGCGTCATTGCGCCGCGGGGTGATCCGGTAGATCTTGCCCTCCCGGCTCCAAATTTCGGTGTTGGCACCCACGCTGCTTTCGGTGCAGATGCTTGGCGTGCGCTTGAGAAACCAAACGCGCATTTTGAACCGGAAGTCCGTGCTGGTGAGCGCACCGACCGGGCAGATATCGACCGTGTTGAGTGAATAGTTGTGCGCGAGTTCCTTCCCCGGGTAGCAAGTCAGCGTCGAGTAGGTGCCACGATCGACAAAGCCAAGCACATCCTCATCCGCCACCTCTTGGGTAAAGCGCACGCAACGTGAGCAGAGGATGCAACGCTCGTCGTCGAGCATCACACGAGGCCCGAGGCGGGTGCGCTTTGGCTTCACGTTTTTATCCTCGATAAAGCGGCTGTAGCCACGCCCGTGCTCCGCCGAGAACTCCTGCAGGCGGCACTCCCCCGCCTGATCACAGATCGGGCAGTCCAGCGGGTGGTTGATCAGGAGAAACTCGGTCACCCCATTGCGCGACTCTTTGACCATTTCAGAGTCGGTCCGAATGTGCATGCCGGGGGCCACATCGGTGGCACAGCCAATTGTCGGCTTGGGCATCCAACCAATTTTAGGCGAACCGTCCTCTTCCAGGATAGCCTCCCCAGTGGCGCGGTCGCGCATCGGCATCCCCATCTCCACCATACACATACGGCAATTACCCGCGATGGAAAGCTTCGGGTGGTAGCAGTAGTGGGGCACAACCTTACCCTTGCCAGCCATTTTGACGGCTTCGATGACGTTGATGCCCTTCGGCACTTGGACGTCCTCCCCATCAATCTTGATGGTGATGTGTTCGACGATACTCTCAACTTTCATGATTTAGATAAGGGTCGTTTCCAGAGCAGCTTCTTTGCCCTCTTTGCGACGGGCCGCTTGTTCGCGGGCTTTTTCAACGAATTCGTCTTTAAATTTAGCGATAAAACTTTGCACAGGCCAGGAAGCCGCCTCTCCGAATGCACAGATGGTGCGGCCGGCAATCTGGTCGGCGATCGACTTGAGCAGTTCGGCATCCTCCTCCCGTGCCTCGCCGTCAACCATGCGTTGGGTGACTTTGCGCATCCAAGGCACACCCTCGCGACAGGGCGTACACTGGCCGCAGCTCTCGTGAGCGTAGAAGTAATTAATATTGGCCAGCGCCTCGACCATGTCAGTCGTGTCGTCCATGACGATGACGCCCCCCGACCCCGACATGGAGCCGACTGCCATAAGGCTGTCGAAATCCATCGGGATGTCCTCGATACCCCAGTCAAACTCACTGCCGTCTTTGAGCTTTCCGGTAAAGCGCTCGTCGGCGCGCAGAATTTTCGAAGAAGACCCGCCCGGAATGACCGCCTTGAGCTGACGGCCCGGCTTGAGACCGCCGCACACGTCGTAAATGAGCTGACCAAGCGTCAATTCGGAGCAGGCGAATTCGTAATAGCCCGGTTTTTGAACATGACCAGAAACGCACCAGATTCGGGTGCCTGTGTTGCCTGGAGTGCCGATTTTCGAAAAGGCTTCTCCGCCCATATCGATAACGTGTTTCACGTTACAAAGAGTTTCGACATTATTGACAATCGTAGGGCATTGGTAAGCCCCCAGCGCGGCGGGGAAATAAGGCGGCTTAATGCGCGGGTTGGCCCGAAAGCCCTCCAGCGATTCGATCAGGCCTGTCTCTTCGCCGCAGATATAGGCCCCGGCACCGCGGTGCACGATAATATCGCACGAGTAGCCGGAACCGAGGATGTTATCCCCAAGAAAGTTCTTCTCCCGTGCTTCTTCAATGGCACGCTCGAGGATCCGATAACCTTCAAAGAACTCCCCACGAATATAGATAAAAGCGAGCTTTGCCTGGATGGCGAAGGCCGAGCAGATCATGCCCTCGATCAGTTGGTGAGGATCTTTGTGGATAATCTGGCGGTCCTTAAACGTGCCCGGTTCGGACTCATCCGCGTTGCAGACCAGGTAGATCGGTTTACCGGATTTGCGGTCGAGGAATTTCCACTTCATCCCGGCCGGGAAACCGGCTCCACCGCGACCGCGCACACCGGAGGTCAGAACATCCGCGCAAATATCTTCCGGCTTCATCGTGACAGCACGCTTCAATTGCTCGTAGCCACCGTGCTGCATGTAGCAGTCGATGTCGTTGGTGTAGCCCGGCTCATCGATGTGCTTGAAAATTAATCTGGTTTGCTGAAGTGCCATTGTGCGTTTCGGGTTGGGTTAAGCTTCAAGACCGGTGGGAAGTTCACCGGTCTTCATTTTCGCGGCCATTTCAGCGGCTTTCTCGGCATCGATGTCGGTGTATTCCGTTTCGCCAACCATGACCACGGGGGCCTTACCGCAGTCCGCATGGCACTCCACGAATTCAAGTGTTACTTTACCATCGGCGCTCGTATGGCCTACTTTGCAGTCGAAGGCTTCCTCGAAGCTCCGGCAGGTTTGGTAAGCACCGGCCAGCGCACAGGGCAGCGTGCGGCAGACACGAACATGATACTCACCCGTCGGCTCCGTGCGAAGCATCGGGTAGAAGGTGACCAGCTCTTGGATATTAATCGGCTGCAACTCAAGACGCGCCGCGATCCACTCGATCGCCTCGTGCGATAGGTAGCCCTGATCCTCTTGGACCAAGTGGCACAGAGGGAGCGCCGCGCTGCGCATGGTCGGGTAGCGCGGCACGAGCGTATCAATTTTATGGATCGTTTCTGGTTTTAAATTCATGGTTTCGTCCGCTGGAAAGCATTGTCTGTGTTACCTGATTCCGGGCTGCTTATTTTCATCGGTCGCACTCCCCCATGACAAAGTCGAGCGATCCTAGAATTACGGTAATATCCGTCAGAAAGTGACCCGGGATGAGTTTATCGAGAATACTCAAATTACAAAACGAAGGGCCACGGATTTTCAGGCGATACGGCACGCCCCCTCCCTTCGATACGATAAAGAAACCGAGCGCGCCCTTCGGGTTCTCCGCTTCAAAATAAACCTCGCCCGCCGGAACCTGTGGGCCCTCGGTAACGATCATGAAATTTTGAATCAACTCCTCCATGCTGGTCAGCACTTTGGATTTTTGCGGAGCAAAGATCTTTTTGGCGTCCTCCGCGTAATAGCTGCCCTCGGGAAACTTGTCAATACACTGGCGAATGATAGCGACGCTTTGCCGCACCTCCTCAGCACGCATCAAATACCGGTCGTAGCAATCGCCGTTGGTCCCGACCGGCACCTCAAAGTCAAATTTGTCATACCCGAGATAAGGCTTGTCCTTCCGGAGGTCGAGATCGACGCCGCAGGCGCGCAGGTTTGGCCCGGTCAAGCCGTAACTGATCGCGTCTTCTTTTGAGATCACTCCAACACCTACCGTGCGGTCCATGAAAATACGATTCCGGGTGAGCAGCTTATCGACCTGGTCCAAGACAGGGAGGACGCCCTTGCAAAACTCCAGCACGCGACCAAGCCAACCGTCCGGAATATCGCGAGCCACCCCGCCGATGCGCGTGTAACTGGTCGTGAAGCGGGCACCGGTCAGTTCTTCAAAGAGTGTGTAGAGTTTTTCGCGCTCCGTGAAGGTGTACATGAAAACTGTCCAGGCTCCGGCATCCATGCCGTAGACGCCGACCCCCAGCAAGTGCGAAGAGATACGAGCAAGCTCTGAGCAGAGCACGCGAATCGCCTGACAACGCTCTGGAACTTCGAGCGCCGCCAGCTTTTCAACCGCCATGGCATAGGCCACATTATTCGCCAGGGGAGCCAGATAGTCGAGCCGGTCCGTGTAGGGCACGAACTGGTTGTAGGTCATGTTTTCCGCGATCTTTTCGTCGCCGCGGTGCAGGTAGCCCAGAACCGGTTCACAGCGTTTCACCACGTCGCCATCCAGCTCCATTTTGAGCCGCAGCACACCATGGGTCGTCGGGTGCGAGGGGCCGACATTCAGCGCCATGGTTTCGCCTTGGAGTTCAGTCGCGGAGTGATGCGTTGCCTCACTGCTGCGCGCCCCGAGGTCGCCGATAGAAATTTCTTTGGTCGTCGTCGCCATTGCTTAATTTACCTCGCCAGGTCGGTTGATGATTCGCTTTTCTCAGCTCTGTCGTTTGGCCTTTCCCGTTCCTCTGTCCAACTTTCGTCACGGGCTCGGGGCTCTGTCTGGTCCATCGTGCCATCGCCGGAGGAAACAAAGGGGCCGCCCATCATGGGTGCCGCGATGACCTTGGCCTGCGTGGCTTCAGCGACGTCTGCCGCCGGGAGGGGGACTTCGATGCCCGCCAGGGGAAAGTCTTTGCGCAAGGGATGGTAAGGATAGGCATCCCACATCAAAATCCGGCGCAGGTTTGGGTGCCCCGCATAATGAATCCCCATCAGATCGTAGGTCTCCCGCTCATGCCAGTTGGCAGCGGCAAACACGCTCGTCAGGGAAGGGAGCGAGGGATGGATGTCGTCCGGGCAAGCCACCGCGATCCGCAGGTATTCGTGTTTTGTCGTGGACAGCAGGTGGTAGATCCCGGTGAATCGCGGGCTCTGCGCATCCCAGTCGACAGCAGTCACGTCGATCAGCATATCGTAGCCGAAATCGTCGCGCAGGGCGGTGGTGAACTCGACCAGCTTTTCGGGGGGGCAGTTGACTGCCAAGTGGTCGGAAGAGGGCCGCTCAGTCAGGTAGTCAAAGCGTTCTTGAAATTGAGCTAGTTCGCTCTGTGCCATAGCTTAACTTTCGTTTACAGCTCCTGCCAGCGCCGCTTGTTTGGCAGGCTGTCGCTTTCGGGCAGTCAAGTTCTTCAGGGAGCTTTCCCGGCCGATCTTGTCTTGCAGTTTAATCATCGCATCGAGGAGCGCTTCGGGCCGCGGAGGACAGCCGCTTACATAAACATCCACCGGAATGATCCGGTCGACACCCTGCATGGTCGCATAGGAGCGATACATCCCGCCCGTGCTGGCGCAGGCACCCATCGCCACCACCCACTTTGGCTCGGCCATCTGCTCGTAAATGCGCCGAACAACCTCCGCCATCTTATAGGTCACGGTGCCGGCCACGATCATGCAGTCAGCTTGGCGGGGAGAAAAGCGCATCACTTCCATACCGAAGCGGGAAATATCAAACCGCGAGCCACCGGCCGCCATCAGCTCGATCGCGCAGCAAGCGAGCCCCATCGGCATCGGCCAAACCGAGTGCTTCCGAATCCAATTAATCACAGCATCCGCCTGAGTGACAATGATCTCGCCCTCTACCTTGCTGTCATAGGCTAAATTTGTGTTTTGCATAAATCCTTCGAATCAGGGACACCCCTTACCTCAAGTGATCGGAACTTACGTTGAGACCTTTCTCATGCAAGCTACAATTTGATTTTAACTGAACAGCTAGCTCAAGCCGCCAGCTTCCGCCGACCGAAGCGCAAACGGTGCAACCAAAAAACCAGCACCACCGTAAAAAGAAAATACCAGCCGAAGCTCTGCAGCGATTCGACAAACACCGCCTCCTGCGCCGGCTCCCCTGTGGTTTCCGCGCCCGATTGTGCTTGGATCCAGACAATCAGGCCGGAATACATCAGGGAAACCGCGCCATAACTGAAGTTCGTCGACAGCCCACGAAAACTGAGCACGGTCGCGCGCTGCTCCGACGGAGCGACCTCGTTCAAATAACGGCTCACGAAATATCCGGTAAACTGGATCGAGGCGTAGAGGAAGACCGCCGGCACGATGCCCCAGTAAGGTATAGCCAGTCCGAGCCCAAATAATCCGATGGAAACTGCCGTGCAAACGAGAAGGAAGTTTTTTACCGGTGTGCTTTTCTCTGTCAGCAGACGGGCCACGGTAGGGACGAAGAGCCCCATCAGCGCCATCCCCGAGCCGATGAGCCCATAGCTAGCAATGGGCAGGTCGATCACCCTCCAATACTCACTGGCCAGCGTCAGAAACTGCCGAACGATGCTGTCGATCACCATGGCGGCCAGTATAATCCCAAACGGCAACGGCGTGGCCCATATCCAGCGCCCCGCCGCCAGCGTTTGCTGCCAGCTCTCCGCCAGGGTAGCCCGGACCGATGCTCCCTTGGGCCGGGCCGTCTCCCGCATCCGCAGCGCCATCGCAAAAACGACCAGCCCCGAGCCGAAGGTCAGCAGGATGGGTAGTTTGATCAACTGGGATGCCTCCACCGTAAAAGACGCCCCGAAAAAGCTCAGCACCGTGTTGACCATGCGCGGATCATACACCGCCGCCCCGATCATCATGGCAAAAAAGAACGCCAACGAGGTATCCCGCTGCACGCGCTCAAGCACCCGCCCCCACTCGTTTTCCAAACCAGCAGCCTTGAGCGAATCGTAGGCCAGAGCCTCATCCGCACCACTCGCCGCCGCCTCAGCCGCGCCACTAAGAACCCGGTTAAAAGCAAACAGGGTAAAGAGCAGCGCCCCACCCCCCACGGGCGCGACGAGCAGCACCGCCATTTCCAGAAGCATACAAATCCCGGCAACGATAAGGAGCCGCCGCCGGCCAATCGTATCGGCCAGCGCCCCCGAGGGCACTTCGAGTAGCACGATCGTGGCCGCCCAGATCCCGTTGAGCAGGGCGAACTGCCCAAGCGTCAGCCCATAGTCCAGAAAGAGCATCGCGTAGATCGGGTAATAAAAACGCGCCGAGAAAAATACCCGAAACACCGTGAAGCTGCGCACATTGCGCCAGGCGGTTTTTTCCAGATCGTAGTTGCTCATTGCTCCATATCTTCCAGCTCGATTTCAAGGGCGCGACCCGAGAGGTGGATCTCGCGCAAGCAGTAGAGCAGGGAATTTAGCATGAGCAATAAACTGAGTCCGAAAAAAAGCTCGCCCAGCATTCGCTGCCCGAGAAATAGGCCGACCACGGAGAGGATGCAGGCGAAAAGACTCCAGATTCCAAAGGCCTGCATTTTGCGAATCAGCCCGAGCCGCTTCCGCAGGTTATCAATCTGCCGGCGGACGACGAGGCTCCCCTCCGCTTTATAGCGACCGTGCAGAGCGCGAACGATGCTCGCGATGGCCAAAAACCGGTTGGTGTAGGCCAGCATGAGCAAACTGACCGCCGGAAACAGAATTGCAGGTGTGGTCAAGCTGATCTCCATAGCACTCAAAGAAAGAAGTGGAGGATGAGGTGCAGCGTAACACAGGCAGCCAACCCAGCCGCCAGGTCGTCCGCCGCGCAGCCCAGCCCGCCGGGCAGATTTTGCAGGCTATTGATCCCAAGTGGCTTCCAGATATCGAAAAGCCGGAACAAGAGAAATCCGGCCAGCAGAATCGGCCAGCCCCCGTGCTCGGCGATCAATCCGCTCTGGCCGTTCATGCCGAGAAAGACCAGCGGCACCGCCACCACCTCATCGAGCACGATCATCCCGGGGTCGCGCATCTGTAGGCGCTTTTCCGCTGCGTGACAAAACGCCACCGAAAGATAGGCACTCAGTACGGCCAAAAGGACGAAACCCAGCGGCGAGGCATTATGAAAGAATACTGCGTAAACACCGAGACCGACAACGCTCCCCCACGTGCCCGGCGCCCGCTTTATCCGGCCGACGGGCCCAATCGTAGCCACATTAACGATGACCGAGGTGGGCAGCGCAGCGGTCCAAAAGGTGTAGCGATCAACCGGAATCATGATGTTTTCTCATGCTGGCCAGTGAAGATCGACCAATACTTGACCATATATTGCGTGCCCGAGGACACCGTCAGAACCGTGGCGATGACGAAAAACGTCAAACCGCCCCAGTGCAACAGATCGCCAACCCATGAAGGCAGCGCATTGGGAAAATCCTGCCGGACGGCCACGGCCAGAAGGAGCAGGATGGCGGCAACAATTTGCGAGACCGTCTTATGCTTACCCGATTGCTCCGCGGCCAAAACGACCCCCGAACTGGCCGCCACCAGCCGCAGGCCCGTGATCAAAAATTCCCGGCTCAATATTAGCAGAAGCAACGGAAGCGCCCAGGCGGGCAGAATCCCGGCGGCCAGCAGCGCCACGAAGAGCCCGACCATGAAGACCTTATCCGTCAACGCATCCATCAGCTTGCCAAAGTTGGAAACGAGCCCCTGCTTGCGGGCGAAGTAGCCGTCGGCCCAGTCGGTCAGCGCGCCGATCACAAAGAAAACGAAGGCCAGCGTGCTCGCTCCGGCAAACGGGGCATAGAGAAAGCCCACGATGCAGAAGAGTATCGGGATGCGCGAAAGCGTGAGAATGTTTGGAAGATTCACGGGGGCAAATTTGCCCCAGCCAGACCCACTCGGCTAGGTTAAAATTTGCTTTTCTTGAGAGTTTTCCCGAGCTAGCTGCGGCCTCACTAGACAGGGCCTGACCAAGCAGAAAAAACGGCATGCATACCCAGTGCTGAAGCACACGGTATTTGATTATAGCCATCATTTAAGTTTTGTGTTGACGTTTGGCTTAAAAATTAAAGTTTCGCTTAAATTTAAGAAGTATATGTATTCACCTTATATCCACGCATGAACGCCTTTGGCGACGCCCTACGTGCTCTCATGGAGTCAAAGAAGGTCTCCGGTCTGAAACTCGCGGAAGCCATTGGGATTTCTCCCACTTCGGTCAGCCGTATCCTCAACGGTCAGAGCCGCCCCCGGCAGGTCACACTCTCCCGGATCATGAAGGCCCTGTGCCAGGATCGGAGGGAGGAACAGGCCT
>JAGYJE010000034.1 GCA_018402305.1 Puniceicoccaceae bacterium
ATGGGATCAGCCGTGGGCAACGCAGATTTCAGAATGGTGTCGATTGTCTTGGGTGCTGTGGTCGGCGTCGGAACATTTCTCGTTCTCGGCAAAAACTACTGGGTGTTGATCCCCTTCTCCCTCGGCGCTTCTTTTCCCGCTCTTCCCGTGGGCGGGCGAAGTTTGGAATTCCCCGAATTGGCTATCGCGGGCTGTAGCCTGTTTTTTCTTATGCGGTTGGCTAGTCGTAAAGAAAAGCTCGTTGTCTTCCGCTCCGTCAATGTGCCCATTCTGCTTTTCGTTGCTTGGGTCGGGACGGTCTTTGCCTTGTATCCGGTCGGCTTCGCCGGTCTTGGTTCGGCTCAAGGCGGTGGGCGCTTCTATCTCAAACTCGGGCTGGCTTTTGCCGCCTTCCTGATCATGTCCAACCGAAAGTATTCCGAGCGAGACATCAAGTGGATATTCGTATTCCTCATCTTCGGGGCGTTTTTCACCTTAGTTTACGACTTCGCCACCGTAGTGCTCGGGGGCCCTGCCGTTGACCCGTCGACAGGCATGGTGCAGTTGGAGGTCTACACTTGGCACCAATCCCTCAGCGGCATAGCCATGACGATTACTTTTATCATGTGTGCAAAGTGGAGTCCGAGGGAAATTTGGGGCTTGCAACGTCCTTGGCTGTTTACCGTCTACGCAATCTGCCTATTTGTGGTGCTCATGAGCGGCAAGCGCATGGGACTGGCGGCGGTGATAATGGCGCCGCTCATCAGCGCGATCATGTTCCGGCAGTATAGGTACATGGTCGTCGCACTGTTACTCTCCTTGGCCGCGTCCGGTGTTCTGGTGGCCGGGCAAGGCCAGTGGTTCAAACTTCCGTTTCTTGCGCAGCGAGCCCTTTCGTGGCTTCCGGGAGACTGGGATCCGGAATTGCAAGGCTTGGCTGGCGGTGCTGACGAGTTCCGCACCGAACTGCGCTTCATGGCCAATGAGCTTATAAAGCAGCGTCCGCTCCTTGGCCGTGGGTTTGCTGTAGACATCAGCGACACCTCAACTGCCGTCATGATGGCCCAGCGAGGAGGCGGCATCGATATTCAAGTGGCCGGCTATGCGCTAGGCCGATCGTGGCATAACCGGTGGCTGGGATATGCAGCCGACTTCGGGATTCCCCTTTCGATCATACAATTAGCGATATTCATTAGTATACTGGTCGTTTCTTATCGCGTTTTCAAGGATAACCCGAAGGGATCTTATTTCGCCATCTTTGGGGCCTATGTCTTTCTGGTCACATGCAAGGATGTTGTAGCTAGCTGGACCAGCGGCCATACGGCAATAGATGCCTTCCAGCGTTGGTGGTATTTCGGAGTGGTCATTGCGCTGTATTTGACCACGAGAACATTGGCTTCATCAATAGCCACTAGTGGAAAAGGCAGCCTTGCGCACAGGCCAAGCAACTAGTTGCACGGCAACAGCATTCACTATGAACTCGATTGCCGCGATTGTCTTCGATTTCGACGGCGTCCTCACCGACGACCGCGTTTGGGTCGATCAAGATGGACGTGAAATGGTGTGTTGTTCGCGGAGGGACGGCCTTGGTTTTGATATTTTGCGGCAGAGCGGGCTCAAGCTGTTCATTCTTTCCACCGAGACCAACCCGGTCGTCTCCCAGCGGGCGGCCAAACTCAAAGTGCCCGCGATCCAAGGCTGCGCTGACAAAGCCCGAGCGCTGACCGACCTGGCCGCGAAGGAGGGACTCGACCTTTCGCGCACCCTCTATGTGGGCAACGACTTGAACGACCTGGCAGCCATCCAGCTCTGCGGCTATTCCGCCTGCCCGGCCGACGCCCATCCCGCCATCAAAGATGCCGTCACTTTTGTCTTGGCGACATTCGGAGGCCAAGGTGTGACGCGGGAAGTGATCGAGCACATTGAGGGCAAGCAGCCGGCTAAGTCATCGTCGGAGCATAGTTTGCTGCTTCACGGAACTGAATAAAAACATGGACATTTTGGCCATTATTCCCGCACGCGGCGGCTCCAAAGGTCTCGCGCGCAAAAACTTGCAACCGCTGGATAAGCACCCCCTTGTCGCTTGGTCTATCGCAGCAGGAACAAATGCCAAATTGGTCACAAGAGTGATTTGTTCTACGGATGATCCTGAAATTCGGGATGTTGCCCTTTGCTACGGTTGCGAAGTGCCCTTCCTACGACCGGTTGAGCTTGCTCAAGACAGCACGCTGGACTTGCCGGTTTTTCAACACACTTTGGATTGGCTGGAGAAGCACGAATCTTACAGGCCAAGCATAGTTGTACAACTGCGCCCAACATCACCTCTGCGTCCAACGAGCCTGGTGGACTCCGCAGTAAAACGGTTATTGGATAATACGCTTGCAACAAGCATCCGTGCAGTGTGTCCAGCTCCCTGCACTCCCTACAAAATGTGGATTCCACCCGACGGCAAGTCACAGGTTTGCATGCAGCCCCTCATGGCACTGCCCGACACACCTGAGCCGTACAATCAACCAAGGCAGCAGCTTCCTCTCGTCTGGTGGCAGATAGGAACCATCGACTGCATCAAAGCTGATGTGATTCGTGGTGGCAGCATGTCTGGGCATTGCATACTTGGTTATGAACTTCCCGCGCAATACGTGGTCGACATCGATAGTAAAAGCGATTTGCACCGCGCCGAGCTGACGCTCTCCTCAATTTCAGACCTCGTCCACCCCTCGGCAATCCTACCGCCAAGCGCCTGCGTTACGAATACACTACGCTAATGTCATGCGCTTTTTGATTTGCGGCTTGGGTTCTGTGGGCAGGAGGCATCTGCGTAACCTGCAGAAGCTTGGTTACACCAGCATTGCCGCGTATCGCCGAACTGTTGCCCCTGTCACCGGGCACGAATTCGATTCACTTCAGATTTTTGACTCACTTGAAAATGCACTCAACCTCTTTAAGCCGGATGTTGCGATTATCTGCAACCCAACCTCACTTCATTACCAAACAGCTAACCTGTGCCAAAGCCGGTTGCAGCATTTTTATTGAAAAGCCAATCGCTTCGCAGGCCGAGAATTTTGAGGAATTGCAACAATATCTTGCCCGCAGTCAATCAGTGGCGATGGTTGGCTACATGCTTCGCTTTCATCCCCTATTCCAAAAAATCAAAGCTATACTTCACAACAACGAGCTTGGGTTACCAGTTTATGCTAGAGCCCTGTGGGGCGAGCACGTGGCCGACTGGCATCCGTGGGAGGATTACGGAACGAGCTATGCCACCCGCCCCGATTTGGGTGGGGGCCCCGCCCTGACACTGAGCCATGACATTGACTTGCTCACATGGTATTTCGGTCCGACCCGTCGCGTGTTAACGCTCGGTAACAGCGCGGCTGCTCTGGATACGATTCAATGCCAACATGGCATGGATTATCTCCTTGAATTCAACAAGGGCGTCACGGCCCACTGTCATGTCGACTATTTTCAACGGCCGCCCAATCGGCAATTTGAAGTAGTTTGTCAGAACGGTCGGCTCGCTGTCGATTACGCACAAGGACGTTTGGAAATCTACCACAACGGCACACAGCAAACGATAAAAGAGCCACCAGGTTTCGAGCGCAATGATATGTTTCTTGCGGAAATTGAGTATTTTATAGATTGTGTGCTAAAGCACGAGATGCCTGAATGCGGCATCATGGAAGCAACACACAGCCTGTCAATTGCTCTTGCCTCAGAAAATACAACATCCACACATCAACATGCTTGACTTCACAAAAATAACACAACCATATTTTATAGGTGAAATAGGAATTAACCACAATGGCGATATGCAAATCGCCAAGAAGCTTATTGATGCCGTTGCGGCATGCGAATGGGACTGCGCCAAGTTCCAAAAGCGTAACCCTGACAAAGCTGTCCCGGAAGCCGAAAAAAACAAGCCACGGGAGACTCCATGGGGCACGATGACTTATTTGGAATACAAATATCGCGTCGAATTCGGTGCAAAAGACTACGAATACATAAATAAGTATTGCGCCGAAAAGCCTCTCGATTGGACCGTCTCCGTCTGGGATCTCGACAGCCTGGCATTCGCTCTCCCTTACCAGCTGCCTTTTATCAAGATCCCTTCCGCCATGCTCACCAACAAGGAACTCTTGACTGCGACGGCCAAGTCGGGCGTGCCGGTTATACTCTCCACGGGCATGAGCACCTTGGATGAAATCGATGCGGCGGTTTGCTTGCTGGAGCGGCACGCTTCATCCTTTGCCCTGATGCACTGCAATTCGACCTACCCGGCGGCCCACAAGGACCTCCACTTGAGGGTGATTCCGCAACTTGCCGCAAGGTATAAATGTCCGGTTGGCTATAGCGGACACGAATATGGCCTTGAACCCACGGTGCTGGCCGTAAGTTTAGGCGCGATGATTATTGAACGGCACATTACCATGGACCACAAAATGTGGGGAACGGACCAGTCCTCAAGCCTGGAAGTTCACGGTATGAGTATGCTGAAAAGGCGAATAAACGGAATCGCTGATATGCTGGGCGGTGACGATAAAATAATTACGGAGACTGAACTTCCGATCCGGAAAAAGCTTCGAGGCTTATGATTACACTACCCGACTTCAACGTTCCGTTTGAACACGCAAACGGATTCTATCTGTCTTGCGATCCCACTCGCATCGGTAAATTCATCGCTCACTATGAACTTTATAAGAAGATCTTGAATGTGCGCGGCGCCATTGTAGAGTGCGGCGTCTTCAAGGGTGTATCATTGTCGCGCTTCGCAATGTTCCGCAAGCTGCTTGAGGAGAATGGCTCACGCCCTGTAATTGGATTCGACATTTTTGGCGATTTTCCGGAAACCGGGTTTCTGGAAGATCAGCTTAAGCGGGATGAATTTATTGCTTCTGCGGGTAGCGAAAGCATTACGCCAGATTTACTCTTGAGTATTCTTCAACGTAAAGGCTGCGCACAGAATGTCACATTGCATCCCGGTGATATATGCAAAACCGTGCCAGCATTCACCAAGCAGCATCCAGAATGCGATATAGCTCTGCTCAATTTAGATACTGATATTTACGAGCCTGCTGTGACGATATTAGAGGAACTTTGGCCGCGCATTTCTAAAGGTGGCGTTTTATTACTTGACGATTATGCGGTGTTCCCTGGGGAAACGAAGGCTGTAGATGCCTATTTTGGAGATAAGAGCGTCGTAATCCATCGGTTCGATTTCGTGCAAACTCCTTCATATATCATTAAAGAGTAATGAGTCTGAATGCGTTTTCCTTGGCCAATCGAGTGGCTTTGATCACCGGTGGCGCCGGCCTGCTTGGCATTCAGCATGCCTTGGCTATTCGCGAAGCGGGGGGCATACCCATTCTTGGGGATATCCACCAAGATGCTCTCGAGAAGGCGCGCGCCTTGGTTGGCGACACTTGCGAGGCCATCGTGTGCGATGTAACGACGAAGCAGAGCATCGAGAATGCTCTCGAAGAGATTTTGTCCAGCCACGGCAAGGTTGATATTCTGGTTAACAATGCCGCCCGCAATCCCAAGGTGGAGCCTGTTCCGGAGACACGCCAAGACGGGCAGCCTGAACGCGGTGGCCTGACGATTTTCCCGGGATTTGCTGATTTGACAGTCGAAGAGTGGAACCGGGATTTGGCCGTAGGCATCACGGGCGCCATGCTGTGTTGTCAGGTCTTCGGTGGATGGATGGCCGCGCATGGGGGCGGCTCTATTGTCAATATAGGCTCGGAGTATGCGCTTATCGCTCCAGATCAGTCCGTCTATCGGGTCGAGGGCCTCGCCGAAGAGGACCAACCGAGCAAGCCCATCACCTACACGGTGGTGAAGCACGCGATCGTGGGCCTGACCAAGCATCTCGCCGTGCTTTGGGCTCAAAAAGGTGTCCGAGTCAATTGCCTCTGTCCCGCTGGCGTAGAGCAAAACCAGAGCACGGGGTTCAAGACCAAGATCAGCCGCCTCATACCTATGGGCCATATGGCACCGCCCGACCATGTCCGCGGCGCGTTGGTCTTCCTCTGCTCGGACGCATCGTCGTTTATGACTGGCGAAGTGGTAGCCGTGAACGGCGGAAGAACAGCTTGGTAAATTAATATATACGTTATGATCGAAAAAATCACCCGAAAACTGCAGAGAGCTTGGTTTTACAACGTTCAGTTTCGACCTCCTATACTAGACGGACCGATCCCTTGGTTGAGGCTCGTTAATGCAGGCATGCTCGACGTCGGCAACGTGACGTGCTTTGATCATGCTATCAAAAATCTCCCGACGGACCATCCCATTCTGGAAATCGGATCTTTTTGCGGCCTCTCAGCAGAATGTTATCACTTACCTGAAGCGCAAATATAATAGGCGTAACAAATTGATCACAAGCGACAAGTTCACGCCTGAAGGTGGCGAGGGGACGGGCTGTATTCCCGGCAGCAGTGTGAACTTTTCCCAGTTATGCACCTTTATAAAAGAGTCATTCATACGTAACACGGGTTTTTTAGCTCAGATGCCTCACCTGTGCGATTGAGCTTTTTCCGACAATTTTTTCCGCGTGGGAAAAATCTGAAATGCGGCAGGATATTCTCGGCAGAGATATACAGTTGGGTGGGCCTCTTTCGTTTGTCTACATAGATGGAAACCACCAATACGATTTTGCAAAAGAGACTTTCACAATGCCGATCGATTCCTTGATGTCGGCGGCTTCATTCTCTTTGATGACTCGGCAGACTTTTCGAATGGCCAGTTAAACGGGTCGTCCGGGAGGTGCTCACAAATCCTGATTACCGCCTGATCATGAAAAACCCTAACTATTTGTTCCAGAAAATCCACTAAGGCCGATCATGCTCCAATCTCGCCATTATCGGCTGCGGCCAGATCGGCAGCCGCCATCTGCAAGCGCTTTACTTGAAGGCGGGGCAGCCATCCACTTGGTCGATCCCTCTCAGGACTCACTTGCCCTTTGTCAGGCCCGCTTTGCCGAAACAGTGGCCCCGGGAAAACATAAACAATTCTGTCTTTTTCTACATAGTCACTGCCAAGAATTGCCGCAGACATTGAACGCGGCAATCATCGCGTCGGGCTCAATGCAACGCGCCCAGCTCTGCCAAGAATTGCTTTCTGCCAGCACGACCCGCCTCCTGTTGCTGGAAAAATTTCTTTTCCCACGAGTAGCCGAATATGCGCAAGTGTTGGATCTCATCAGAGCAGAGCGAGTTCCTACATATGTCAACCAGTGGCTGGCCACTACGCCATCTTTTCACAAAATATTGAGCAACCTTGGTATTTCCATCGACCTTGAAAGCCGCTCTTGCACGCGGCATGGGCCTGTAAAAATGCGCGTGTGGGGTGTCGGATGGGGATTGTGCTGCAATGCAGTCCACTATCTCGAGCCATTCCAAGTCATCACCGGCAATGAACACCCGATATTGTCAGAAGCCGCATTCAGCCCTGGCTTTGTTGAATCGAAACGTAACGGCTATCGCGAACTCCTCGGACACCTGCGATTCAACGCCCGGGACGGATCTCGCTTGGAGTTGGCTTGCGAGGACGGCCCTCCCGCAGATTTCATAAACATAGAGATCGAACATCAGGACAACCATGTTCATTTTGACTTTTTCCTCGATCGCTTCGAATGCACATTTCACTGCGGGGGAAAATCATGGGAGGAGACTCTACCAATTCCGCGCCAAAGCCAAAGCACCCACGTGATTTTGGAGACCTTCCTGCAAAGCAGTGTATGCGGCCTGCCCGACTTATCTACCTCAAGCGCTCAACATCTTCTCGTCTTGAATCCATTTTTAGATCACTTCCGCAAATATGATCCCGGCATCGGGGACATTTGCCCCATCACATGACCCGCGTCGCCATCGTCGGCCTCGGGAATATCGCCCGCAAGCATGCGGAAGTCATCCATGCGCTACCGGGCGCGGCGTTGGTTGCCGGGGTCAAGCGTGATCCTGTTAGCGGCCGCTTGTTCTGCCACGAGCAGTCCATACCGAACTACTTCGCCTCCACGGAGGCACTCTTAAACTGGGGAGAATTCGACGCCGCGATTATCGCTTGTGGGCATCACCACACGGTGGAGTTGGCCAAGTTGGTGCTTTCCACGGGACGTCCATGCCTGATCGAGAAACCGGTGGGATTTTCCGCAACTGAAACCGGTTCCGTTTTAGCAGCCGCCGAAAGCGCCGGCACCTGGGGTATGGTCGCGGTCAACCGACGCTGCTACAGCATCATCACGGAGGCCAAACGTCTGCTCGAAGGGGCCGGCGGACTTCGCTCCATCCGTGTCGAACACACCGAATGGATGCACCAAGCCCGTGAATGGGGCCTCGCGGATGACATCCTCGACCGCTACCTCTACATCAACGGCATTCACCTCATTGACACCATGTGCTACTTGGCCGGCGTGCCCGTGGATTCGAGCACCGTTGTCCGCCAGTTTCCCAGCCGCCGGAACGCTTACGATGCCATGTTCCGGTTCCCCTCCGGTGCCATTGGCCACTACTCTGGCCAGTGGTATGCGCCTGGCCGCTGGGCTCTCGACCTTTGCGCCGAAGATCTTCGCATCACCTTTCCCACCATGGAGCAGGCCGTCATCCATCGCACCGCCTGCGAGCCCGAGCCCCTCGCGCTTGATGAGCTAGATCAGAAATTCAAACCGGGCTTCTACCGCCAAATGGAAGCATTTTTGGCACGCGCCGCCGACCCGACACGGGATGTGCTGGCTGGCTATGCTCCCTGCTACTTGCCGGAAGCGGTCAACACCATGCGCGTCTTGGATGCAATCGCCGTAGGCGATGTTCGGTAGTTTTTCCGATGTATCGTTACACTCATTCATGACAGCAGTTCTTTTTGTTCCGGCAAATGCTGCGATACCTTCGGCGCTCAGGCAGATCGCCGTTCTGAAGAGCGCGACCCCAAAGGCAAGCATCACTACTCTTACGCCGGTTCCAAGTATTGCCGAATTCCTCGCTCCACTGGAGCAACTCGGGATTAGTATCCGGTATGTTCCGGACGACGTGGCTATACGGCCCTTGCGGCCTTGGACTTGGTTGGCTGAGCGGACTAGGCTGCGTGAGAAGTTGGGTCGCTTCTACCCAGCAGCCAAAGATGTGCGCTGCTATTTTTACGGAATCTCGTTCTCCCCAATGCAAATAGCCGCCATGGCCCTTGCGGCAGAACGGGGGCAGGAAATTGTGCTGGAGGACTGGGATCACAGCGGGAAAGTGGGTCTGCGCGATCAAAGGGCGACAGGCCCCTTGGCTACTCTGTTTAATCTTTGCGCCCGCTTCATCGTGCGTGGCCCCGTTCATCTTATTAGGCCCGAGGCACCTTTCTTGATTCTTTCCCGCGAGTATGTCGAGCGCGTGACCCGCGTTGTTCCACCGGTAAAACCGACCACCGCCGAGTCTCCCCTGCACCAAGAAATCCTCGACAAGGTCTCCCAGACCTCACGGGCCCGAGTGCTTTGGATTTACGATTTGTATGAAGAGCATTACGGACCTGCCCTGATCGACCCTGCAGCTTTTCAGGATTTCTGGCAGCAACTGTCGCATCTTGTGACTCCGCTGGCGGACCCCACGGACCAAGCTTATAAAGTGCACCCGCGGAGCCGCCAGCAACCGGCGGTTTTTTCCCATCTGCAGGAAGTGGACCGCAGTCTACCGGTGGAGTTCCTGCGGATGCCTGACTTGAAACTTGTCATCGGGTTAAGTTCTTATGCACTTAATCATTTTGCCTCTCAGGAAAATATTTGCGTGATCAGCCCTCTAGGGCTGCTTCCCGCGCCGAAATCCGTTAAGGCCTCCGCGCAAATTACTTTGGATAAATGGGTTGACCCCGAGCACCGGATTCTTCGGCCCGGCACCATGAAGGAATTCGCCTCATTCTGTCGCAAGGCGCTCGGGGATTAGGATATTTGCATTATGGCTATCTGGAAACACATCAAACGGGCGATCAAACGGTTCATGAATTTTTGCGGCTTCAACCGTCTGCTCCACACGCTCCTGTTCTCCGCCAAAGGTGGCACTATCGCTTCTTATCGTGGTTGTCGGCTTCAGTGCAGCGAGCGAAACGCGTACGAAGTCCAGTTGCTTGAAAACCGTTACAACGAGGATGCAGTGATCGCACAACTGATACCGTTGGCCAAACAGTGCAAGGGTCTTTTTCTCGATATCGGGGCCAATATCGGGGTGTTTTCCCTCGCCATGGCCAAAGCAGCATCCTGCTCCGTGCTCGCTTTTGAACCCGAACCAATCAATTACCTGAAACTTCAGCGAAATATGGCGCTGAACCCGGAGTTGGACATCCGTGCTTTCAACATCGCATGCGGCGAGAAGGAAGATGAATACTTGGATTTTACCGTGCCGTTCGGCCGGAATCGCGGGCACCCCTTTGTGGGCAAGTTCACCGAGGCGCCGTTGTTCACCTGGGAACTGCGCGTGCCCGGTCGGACCTTAGATGGTCTATGGAACGAAGTCGGCCAGCCGCTCGTGGCAGGTTTTAAGATCGATGTTGAGGGCTATGAGGAGTCGGTGCTACTGGGGATGCGAAGCATTCTTGCCCAAGACAACGCCATGTATGGCCTTGTCGAGCTTCACCCCCACTTTCGTGCAGTTGACTGCCACGGAATCCAGTCTCTGCTCAAGGGGTGTGGTTTCACAATTCACGAAATCACCCGCGAAGGTTTGCTCCTTCCTGAGCCTGACGCTAGCCGGTCTGATGGTCATGCTCTCTGTGTCACCAAAAGTATCTGAAGCTCATGCGGGATATTCTGTCGCGCCTTCGCGGCATGTTGGGGCGCCGCCACAACGTGCGGGCACATTTTTGGCAGTCGGCCGCCAACTATCTTTCGCAGTTTGTCGGCCTGATCATGTCTCTCGTCTTGGCCCGTCTCCTCACGCCGGAGCAATTCGGCCAGTTCGCTTTTGTCGTAGCCCTCTTCGCTATTCTGCTGGTGCTCATTCCGGGAGCCAGCGGCATGGGCCAAATCTTGATCAGTAGTGGAGGCAGAGAGCCGGCGCTATTTTACAAAATTCGTTACCTCATTTATCGTTTTCTTATTGTCGAAAGCGCCTTGGGAGGGATGCTCGCCTTGTATTTCTTCATTTCCGCACGGCCGGTCGAAGGTTGGTTGGCGATCGGTCTTGTGGGCGCTCACATTATCACCCGTCCAGCCGGGGTTTACCGTTGCGACTTGGAGGCCAAAGGTGAATTCAAGCCTATTTTCATCTTCACATTCTGGTCGGTGCTTGCTTCCGGGATTGCCAGCATCCTCTTGGCCGCCACCGGCGCCGGTGTCTACAGCCTGTTGGCCGGTGTCCTCATCGGAGCCATCCTTTCGCGCTGGGTCTTCATGGCGTGGGATCCTCGCCGGAAGATCAGCCATCCTCTTTCCAAGGGGGAGGCTCTGGTCTTCTTCAGAACAAGTATTTGGACATGGATCGTCGGCTTTGCCAGCACTGTGCAAGGCCGCGCGGACCGGGTCGTCGTTGGGGGTGCCTTGAGCGAGCGTGACCTCGGGTATTACAGCCGCGGCATCAACTTCTCGCCGCTCAGCTACCTCTTGCTGCAAAGCTTCATGGGCAATGCCGCCACCTCCTCCTATGCGCGGGCCGTCGATGATGCCCACCGGTTGCGTATTCTGGCCAAGACATGCGCCTTGGTGTTCACTGGCGCAGCCCTGAACTTCACTCTGTGGTTCTACTTCTCCGATCCTCTCGTCCCCTTGTTGTTCGGTCCGCAATGGACCGGCGCCATCCCTGTTTTCACGGCGTTGGCCGGGTTGGCCTTCTGCTTCGCGCTGCGCGACATACCGACCACTTTCTTGCTTGGTCAAAAAAAGTTTCGGCTCATGGCGGGACTCAACCTTGCCTCGACCGGCTTGTTCCTCGCCGGAATCCTGTTCTACCGGGACGGCCTCACCATTGTTTCCACCGCGTATATCCTCCAAGCGTCCATGGCGGTGCCCGGTTCAATCGTACTCGTTGCCATAGCGGTGCACTTCGGGTTTAAGCGTTATCAACATGAAGCCTGATATGCAACGGGCCAACCAGCGCCTCTTCCTGCTGGCACCTCCCTTTTCTCAACGAAGTGCCCACGATATTATTGGGCAAAGGACAGCCGCCATGTTCACGGACGGGGGCATCGCTGCAGTTTCAAAAGACCTGTGGCCGGATTCTATCTCCTCCCTGCTTAATAGCGGCAAACTCCCTTTCGGGCGAAGAATTTTCGCCTTTGTGATAGCACCCTATACAGCATCAAACCTGCTTCACAGATTAAGGAAATCTGACATCGCATGGATCTTGGGCCCTGCTGTGCCAATGCACAGCTCTCCCAGCCTTGAGCTTTCCTTAAAAAAGCGAGGAGTTCGCTATATCTTCCATGTGATAGATGATTGGTTCAGCCTCCCCTATTACCGGGAAATGGCTTTGCAGCGGTGCCGATTGGCCGACCTCATCGTTGTTCCGACGGAGACCTTGCTTTGTAAAGTTCGAGCGGAGGTTCCCGGCGCCAAAGTAATAAGGCTTGAAGAGCCCATTGATGTCGTCCGCGTATCCCCAGTTCCGGTTGGCCAACCCCTATCGTCGCCAACTCTTGTTTGGGTAGGCAATCCGCACAATCTTCGATTTATCGGCACGGTCGCGGATGCTTTGTGCTCACTTTCACAATCGCACAATTTCATCTTGCGGGTAATTTCAGATCGCCCCCCCGAAATACGATTTCCAGTCCCCACAGAGTGGCTTAAATATTCTTACCAGAGTGAATCCGCATTGCTCGCTGGCGCCACTGCAGGTCTTTCGCCCCTCGAGGAATCGCCTTACAATCGGGCAAAAGGCATTTACAAAGTCAAAACATACATGGCCGCCGGCATCCCGGTTGTAGGCTCTAATATCGGCTATCAAAAAGAGCTGATTGATCATGGAAAGTCCGGTTTCCTCTGCGACTCGGACAAAGATTGGGTCGCAAATCTATCCGCATTGCTCAGTAGTCCCAGCTTGGCAAGAGGAATGGGAAGCGAAGCGAGAAGTGTTGCCGTGTCGCGATTCTCGCACGATGCTGTTCGGGATTCCTGGGTCGAAGCAGTGCGGACTTTGTTTAACGATAAACTACCCGGCAATTAGGGCCCACCCTGCGCCAAGATTCAGCTCGGTATAAGCTCCTGAGACCAGTGGATATACTTTGAACCGATGTCCGTTGTGCGCGACGTGGCTTTGCGATCCTTCGATGCAGCAAGTAATCCGGCAATGGCAGCAATCAAGCCAAACTGCCAGTAAACACTCATGGCCACATTGAAGCTGCCTGATGTATAGGAGCGCAAAACACCGAAAATCACGGGCAACAGGAGAATCATCGCCAGAACGCCAACGTTGCTGGTCCGACTGGTGTGTTGGAATTTTCTTACAGCCATGAGCAGCACCATGATGACTATGACGGCGTGGAAAAGCACAGACGGTAACCCAAAATCCGAGCCACGTATTGTGCCAAGAACTGCCTAAAGCCAAGTTTAGCTCAACGTCTTGCTGTGCGAAGTTCGCTGCGCTCACGCCGGCAAAATCTTCCGGGCGGATACCGATACCTTTGGCGACCAACGGATGCGCATTGATGCGGTTCCAGGCTAATTCCCGCATGGTATCGCGGAAGGAGTACACTACCTCTGCCGTCAGTGCCTTGACACTCGGATCCCACTAACCGGGCAGGTTGGCCAGACTCAGCTGCACACGAAAAGGAAGTTCCACGAAATTGCCGTGGCCGACTACGAGGACCCCCAATCCGCAGACAGCCATTACAACGTGTACCACGAGGTGCGCCCGGGCAAGAGCTCATGCGAACCACAC
>JAGYJE010000035.1 GCA_018402305.1 Puniceicoccaceae bacterium
CAGCAACCAGCGCAAGGCGGCAAGCAACAGACTGGTGATCAAAAGCTGCTTGAGCGTGAATCGCGACAATACCTTGGCCATCACCAGAAACAGCAGAATTTCTGCAATCACGCCTAGCGCCCAGAGCAGACCGATCAGGCTGCGGCTGTAGCCAAGGGCCTCGAGATGCAGAGTCAGAAAGGTATAGTAAGGCCCATGGGAGAACTGCATCAGGCCGGCACAGAGGAAAAACGCCAGCACACCCGGTTTGCTTAGCAGGCGCAGAAAACCTTCCGTATTTACACCTGCGTGCTGCAGTTTGCTCACCGGCGCCGGCGGCACCGTCAGGCTACAAAAGAAAATGGCCAGCATGATGCCAAGCATGACGACGGGATACACATCCAGACTGAGCACCTGCAGCAGCAAGCCCAGGCAGACCACGGTGGCGATAAACCCGACCGAGCCCCACAAACGCACCATGCTGTAACGGGACGACTGAGCACCCAGGTGGCTCAGAGTAATGGCTTCGAACTGGGGTAACACCGCATGCCAGAAAAAACTGTGCAGCGCCATGATCATCGCCAGCCAAAGGTAGTCCTGGCGGTAGAAGATGCCGGTAAAGGCCAGCGCAGTAAACAAGGCCCCCAGCCGCACAATGGTCAGCCGCCGACCGGTCACGTCGCCCAGCCAGCCCCACAGATTAGGCGCCAGGCAACGCATCAGCATGGGGATGGCGACCAGTTCACCGATGCGCGCGGCGCTGTAACCCAGATGATTGAAGTACAGTGCAAGAAAAGGCGCCACTCCGCCAAGCAAGGCGAAGTAGGCGAAATAGAAGCCGGAGAGACGCCAGTAAGGCAGCATCAGCGCCTCGAATCAGGCAACCCGGCAGCTCATAGCTGGCCGAGTATTGGAGTAGTCACAGTCACATCGGCGTTCTGCGCCCGGTGGCGTAGCAAATGATCCATTAACACCATGGCCATCATCGCTTCGGCAATCGGCGTGGCACGAATCCCCACGCAGGGATCATGTCGTCCCTTGGTGATTACATCTACCGGATTGCCGTTGACGTCAATCGAGCGCCCAGGCGTAGTAATACTGGAGGTGGGCTTGAGCGCAAGGTGAGCAACAATCGGCTGGCCCGAAGAAATGCCGCCCAGCACACCACCGGCATTGTTACTGGTAAAGCCTTCCGGCGTCAGCTCATCACGATGCTCGGTACCCAGCTGCGCAACCGACGCAAACCCCGCGCCGATCTCCACACCCTTGACCGCATTGATGCTCATCAGCGCGTAAGCCAGCTCCGCATCCAGCCGGTCGAACACCGGCTCGCCCAGACCTGGAGGCACACCCTCTGCGACCACGGTAATTTTCGCCCCAACCGAGTTCTGATCGCGGCGCAGTTGATCCATATAGGCTTCCAGCTGCGGTACCTTGTCCGGGTCGGCGCTGAAGAACGCATTGTCTGCTACCGCATCCCAGCTCTTGAACGGGATCTCGATCGGCCCCAACTGGCTCATGTAGCCGCGGATGACAATGCCCTGCCCTAGCAGATACTTGCGCGCGATGGCACCTGCCGCCACGCGCATTGCCGTTTCCCGGGCGGAGGAGCGGCCCCCGCCCTCGTGGTTGCGAATCCCGAATTTACTCTGGTAGGTAAAGTCGGCATGAGAGGGGCGGAAGGTGTCCTTCATCTCCGCGTAGGCGGAGGGGCGGTGGTCGCCGTTGGGCACGTAGATGGCGATGGGCGTACCGAGTGTCTTGCCCTCGTAGAGTCCCGAGACGATCTCGGCAGTATCGCTTTCCTTGCGAGGCGTGGTGATCTCGCTCTGGCCGGGGCGACGCCGGTCCAGCTCAAACTGGATCTCCTTGACATCGAGCGGTAGGCGGGGCGGGCACCCGTCGATGACGACGCCGATGCCGCCGCCGTGGCTCTCGCCCCAGGTGGAAATACGAAATAGTGTGCCAAAAGAGTTACCCATAAGGGAGGAATGGAATGGTCACGGGTGATGAAGTCAATGCTGCGGGTCAACACTCAGTGCGCTTCGAGCCAGTTGGCGCCGAGGCCAATTTCGATTTCGATGGGGCAGTCGAGCGCGAGGGCACCGACCATGCCGTCGGTGACCAACTCGCGCAGGACCGCTTCCTCCTCGGGGTGCAGGTCGAAAACGAGTTCGTCATGCACCTGCAGGAGCATGCGGCTCTTTAGGCCCTGCTCGTGGATACTTTTGTCGATACGGACCATGGCGATTTTAATCATATCGGCAGCCGTGCCCTGGATGGGCATATTGATCGCGTTGCGCTCTGCTGCGGCCCGGATGGTGCCATTGCTGGAGTTGATATCGCGAAGGTAGCGGCGGCGGCCACAGATTGTTTCGACGTAGCCCTTTTCACGAGCGCTGGCCTGTTGGGCCTCCATATAGCCGGGAATACCGGGGAACTGGGCGAAATAGCTGTCGATGATGGCCTGGGCTTCTGTGCGGCTAACCGTGCCGAGGCGCTGCGCCAGCCCGAAGGCGGAGATGCCGTAGGGGATGCCGAAATTGACCATTTTGGCGGTGCTGCGTTGGTCCCGGGTGACGGCCTCCGGGGCGACGCTGAAAATTTTGGCGGCCGTGGCGGTATGGATATCCTGGCCTTCCTTAAAGGCCTTGAGCAGGCCTGCGTCACCCGTCAGCGCGGCGAGGATGCGCAGCTCGATCTGCGAATAGTCGGCGGCCAGCAGCTGCCAGCCGTCGCGCGGGACAAAGGCCTTCCGGATTTCGCGGCCGCGCTCACTCCGCACGGGGATGTTTTGCAGATTTGGATCATTGGACGAGAGCCGCCCTGTAGCGGTCTGGACCTGGCCGTAGTGGGTGTGGACGCGGCCCGTCTTAGCATCGACGGCATCGGGGAGGGCGCTGATGTAGGTGCTCTTCAGCTTGCTCAGCTGACGGTATTCGAGCAGGTCGGCGACCATCGGATGCTTCGGGGCGAGTTGGGAGAGGACTTGTTCGTTGGTCGCGTATTGGCCGGTCTTGGTTTTTTTCGGTTTTTCGATCAGCTTCAGCTCGTCGAAGAGCACCTCGCCGAGCTGCTTGGGTGAGTTGAGGTTGAACTCACGGCCAGCGGCCTTGTAAACCGCATTTTGCAAGTCGACGATATGGTCCTCAAAGGATGCGCCGATCTCCTGCAGCGTCGCTTTCGACATTTGCATGCCCTCACGCTCCATTGCGGTGAGCACGGGGAGCAGGGGGGTTTCGATCTCGTAGAAAATCCTGGCCTGACCGGAGGCTTCGAGCTTCGGCTGGAAGACCTGCCAGAGTTGGAGGGCCACGTCGGCATCCTCGATGGCGTAGTTGGCCAGATCGCGCTCGGATACGCCGGAGTAATCAATCGGCGCGTCTTTCTTGACATCGGGCACGAGCTCACTGAAGCGGATCGTGCTGTATTGCAGGAAGTCCTCCGAGAGGGTGTCGAGGCTGTGGCGCTGCTCAGGGTCGATGAGGGCGTGGGCCAGCATGGTGTCGAGGCAGGCACCCGCCACCGGGCAATCGTTTTCCGCCAGCACGGCGAGGTCGAACTTCAGGTTGTGCCCGATCTTGCGGAGTGTGGCATCGGCAAACACCGGGCGGAGCGCTGCCAGGGCGCTCTGCGAGGCGGGCACCCAGTAGCCGCTGTGCGCCTCTGTGGCAAAGGAGAGTCCGACCAGCTCGGCGGCGCGGGGGTTGAGCGCGGTCGTCTCTGTGTCGAAGGCGAAAGTGCCCGCAGCGCGCAGTGTCTTGACCAGATCGGCCAGTTCGGAATCGCTTTTCACGATGCGGTAATCCGTCGGGACGTCCGCCAGATTTTTGTATTGAATCTGCGGGATGAGTTCCGGTTGTGACTCCGTCGCTGCCGAAGCGACCGCTTTATTTTTAACGGCCTGCTCGTCGTCCTCGCTCATCAGCACGAGATCGGTGGCGGCCGCTTGGACGGAGAAGTCCGCACCGAAGATGCGCTTGCCGAGCGTCCGGAACTCAAACTCGGCAAAGATGGGGACGAGTTTTTCCGGATCCGGGGCACTCACCTCGATGGCGTCCCAGTCTGCCTCGATGGGCACATCGAGTTGAATCGTGGCGAGCGTCTTGGAGAGGCGCGCCTGCTCCGCGTGTTCGCGGACTTTTTCCTGCTGCTTCCCTTTGAGTTCATCGACATGCTCTAGCAGGCCTTCCACCGTATCGTATTTGGCAAGGAGCTTCTCGGCGGTCTTCGGCCCGATCCCGGGGATGCCCGGAATATTGTCGGATACATCACCGCACAGGCCCAGCATATCAATGACCTGGTCCACCCGCGCGATGCCCCATTTCGCCTTGATCTCCTCGATGCCCCAAATCTCCGGTGTGTCGCCCTTGCGGGAGGGGCGATACATTTTGATTTTTTCGGTTACGAGTTGGCCAAAATCCTTATCCGGGGTGACCATAAAAATCGACTCAAAGCCATCCGCCTCGGCGCGGTGGGCGAGGGTGCCGATAATGTCGTCGGCCTCGTAGCCGTCCATTTTCAGGACAGGGATACCAAAGGCCGCGGCGATGCGGTCCAGATGTGGCATGGCGGCAGCGAGATCTTCCGGCATGTCCTCGCGCTGCGCCTTGTATTCCGGGTGCAGGCGGTGTCGCTCCGTCGGTGCCGAAGTGTCGAAAACCACCGCGAGATGACTCGGCTTTTGCTTCGTCATCAGCTCAATCAGTGTGGCCGTAAAACCAAAGATCGCCGAGGTGTTAAACCCTTTACTGGTGTAAATCGGGCTGCGAATGAGCGCAAAATGGGCGCGGTAGGCCAGCGCCATGCCGTCGAGAAGATAGAGAGATTTCATCATCAGAATAGGAGACGCAAACGAGTCGAAAGGTCGAGAGATAAACCTTCAGGCTCGTAAATCGAGAGTAGGCTGGCAACTACGCGCGACCTCGCCGCCGCCTGTTTTGATCCATCCATTCGACGAGGAGAATGTGGGGAAAAGTGAGGGTTGAGATCAATACAAGGTAGAGCGCCACCCATTGCATGGGGGTCTCACCGGTGGGTAGGCCAAGTCTCAGAAGGCCAAGAAAAAGCAAGGAAACAAAGGTAAAGGGAAGCGCCCGGTAGTAAAAGAGACCCAGGGCACGGAGTCCGGATGGGTCGACCTTCGGGGTATTGCCATAGCGGCACAGTCGCAAGACATGCCGTAGACCATGCCAGAGGCAGAAATACCATCCGATGGCGATGAGTGGCGGCAGCAGCGTGAAAATTGCGACAAGGATGGCTGTTTCAAGAAGAAGCGATCGACTGCCATTTGCTGAGCGGTGCTGCCACAGCATCCAGAGCTCTGCACCAAGCAGGAGGCCAATAAAAGCGCCGACCCAGACGCCATAGAGATGGATATCTGGATCTGGTTGATCGGCAAAGAGGGAAAGGCAGCTGAGCAAAAAGTCTGTGCTTTGCCTGGGAAAGAAGAGCAAGGGCAAGCCCATCGGAATAGCGCCCCGGAGAGCCGAATGGCTGAGGCGAAACAAACGCTGCTTTGGAAGCGCACCATCTGGAAAGCGCAGCGAATCAAAGGTAGTGTCTGCTGTACCCCAGTGGTAGGTGGTCATGAGTAGGAAGCCTAAGAGTGCGAGACCCGGAGCGGCGAGCCAAAGGCATCCATAAAGAATCGATAGCAAAAGATACAGCCCGGCTACAGAAAATACATTACGGGTATTGAGGCGCTTGCCCCCCAGCCCAAGAGCGACTAAATGGTCGATCGCGCCATGGGGCAGCCCAAAGAGTAAAGCGCTGATAGCCAGAGGCAGAAATGCCATTGCGCCTTCATCGAACCCGAAAACGACCTGGAATAAGCCGCCGGCCAGTGCGATCATGGCGCCTCCCCGGGCGGCCTGGTGCATCCAGACCGGCTCGACGCCGCATACGGGTGGGGAGAGTGCTTGCCAGGCGAAGAGTGATTTCATGCCTTGGTGGGTTGAAAGAGTGTGTGCCAGAGCACCAAGCCCTGACTCAGCAGTAGACTGGTTGTGAAAAAGAAGAGTGCTTCCTCAAGTGGCAGGTTTCCAAACTCAATCCCGGTGCGGGTGGCTGTATGCAGAATCCAAATGCCGGAGTGGATGGCGAGGGCATCGACGAGACAGAAATAAAAAGTGGGCAGTAGGGTGCCAAGTGCGACGAGGCGCCAATGATGCCTCAGTGCGGCCGGATCGAATAGGGCCTGAAGCGCTAGCGGGGGCACGAACCAAATCAAAATAGCACTCAAATAGAACATGGACTCGAAGGGCAGGCAGGCGAGCCCGACCAACCAAAGGAAACCGTAGATCAGCGCTGTGCGCCGGCGACCGGGCATCTGAGCTTGGCGCCAGCTGGAGCCGATGATGGTCCCCCTGCGCAGAAGAAAACCGAGAATCGCCGCGTTGAAGAAGGGCATGAGAACCATGAAACCATACTCCTCAATGGGGACGAGCCCAATCGTTCCGAGGACCCGATCGCTGCCGTAGGACCAGACACCTTTCGCGATGATGAGGTTGTCCCAGGGCGTCGTCCAAAGGAGCGCAATCAGGGCCAGGATCCCGGTGCCCAGCCAGTGGCGGCGCAAGGGGCAACCCGGGTGCGGATGGCGCCCCGCAGCCCGGTGAAGGCAAGCGGCCATGATCACCGCAGGGGTGATGACGAAGCCAATAAGGAAGAAAAGGTAACTCACGGACGGTTTTCGTTTAAAGGATGGTGCAGGGAGCGCTCGTGCTGCGGTGGCTGGGGGCTTGACCAGTCCTGTTTTTGCAGAGAGCGGTAGTGAGGGTAGGTTTTGAGTCCGGTGGCTAGCTTGCCCAATAGACCGATGCGGGTCCGCTTTTGCCAGGCAGCGCTCCCGTGACGCCGCATTTTTTGCCCAATCGCACGGTAGAAGCTGAGGGCGAAAAATAGGGCCCGCCGGTTACGTGCCGGTAGGAACCAGTGCCCGGCCAGGGCACTTGTGTAGTAACGGTCCGCCAGGTGCAGAACGTTTTCGACGGCCGTGTCGACTTGCCCAACCGCATCGGGCTCGCCCTCGCGCAAGGCGCGGCGGATTGTCTCGGGCTGCACCCAATCGGCAGGCAGGTAGAAGCGCTCGCGCCCGGCATCTTCGGCCACGTCGCGTGCGATATTGGTGAGTTGGAGCCCGATACCGAGATCGATGGCAAAGGGCTTCGCCCGGGAATCGTCGGCGCCGAGCAAGGGCTGCATCAGCAGGCCCACCGTACCCGCAACGCCATAGGCGAAGCGAATTAACTCGACCTCAGTTTGAATACAACGCGGCCCACAATCGGCTTCGGAGGCGATGACGAGCTCATGGGCCGCATCCAGGGGCAGCTTTCGGCGCTGAGCCAGCTTCAAGAAATCGGCGGCAACCGGGTGGACGCATTCAGTTGTCTCCAGGCTTACTGCCTTTGCCATCGCTTGCAAGGCAGGGGCCTGGCCCTCAAAGCTGGAATCGGCAAGATCATCCACCGTCCGACAAAATTGGTAGAGCAGCGCGATATCGCGCCGTGTGTCGGCGGAGAGCAACCGGGCCGCCAGCGAAAAGGAGCGGCTTTTCTTTTTAAAAAGAGATTGCGGGTCTTGAGGCATCAGGCCTGGCTGGGCAGCAATCGGTCGACAACCTTGGCGGAACAAAGGACCCCGGGAACCCCGGCCCCGGGGTGCGAGCCTGCGCCGACAAGGTATAAATTGCTGAGATATTCGGACTGATTATGAAAGCGAAACCAAGCGGATTGCGAGAAAATCGGAGCGACCGAGAACCCGCTTCCCTGCACACTGAGGTAATTGCTGGCAAAGTCCTCCGGGCTCATGAAAAAATCGGAGCAAATATGTTGGCTCAGTCCCGGCATGATGGTGCGTTCCAAGGCTTGAACGATGCGCTCCTGCAGCTTCGGCCCCTCGCTCGACCAGTTGATCGGAGCTTTTAAATTGGGCACAGGCGCCAGCACATAGAAGGAGTCGCAGCCCTCGGGCGCGAAACTCGGATCGGTCGCGGTCGGTCGGTGGATGTAAAGTGAAAAGTCCGCGGGCAGTTGGCTACCGTGAAAAATCTCCTGAATGAGGCCTTTAAAGCGCTTGCCCAACCAAATGGTGTGGTGCGCGAGGTCCGGGTATTGTCGGTCCGTTCCAAAAAAGAGGACGAACAATCCCATGGACTGTTGCATGCGTCTACGTTTAAGCCGGAGGAAGCGCCCCTGTGGAGCCTCATTGAGCACATCACGGTAGAGGTGCAGGGGGTCCATATTGGAAACAACGATATCGGCGGGCAAGGTCTCGCCGGCTTCGGTCTCAACACCGATGGCTTTTCGGTTTTTTGTGGGGATCGAGCGGACTGTCGTGTTTAATTGGATACGAATACCGCTCTCCCGCATAAGGCGCTCGAACGCATCCACCAGGGCACCGGTCCCGCCCATGGCAAAGTGTATGCGCCATTTCCGCTCCAAAAAGTGGATCAGACTGTAGATACAGGTTGTCTCGAAGGGATTGCCCCCCACGAGGAGTGGATGGATCGAAAAAGCCCGCCGCAGACGATCGTCTTTGAGGTATTTGCATACCAACTGCCAAACGGTCTGATAGCAGCCCAAGCGGATGAGATGGGGCACTTGTTTGACCAGCGTGCCAACCGAGTGGAAGGGTTGATCCGCCAACTGAGTGAAGCCGATGTCGAAAATGCGTTCGGAGTGGGCGAGAAGGGCGCGGTAGCCCGCTACATCCACCGGGCTCAGCCGACGGATTTCCTCCAGAGTGTCTTCGGTTGTGCCGCCATAGTTAAACTCACTACCGTCCTCAAAGTGGAAGCGATACCAAGTCGTCAATTCGCGGAACTCGACATAGTCGCTGCGGCGTTTACCGAAAAGTTCAAAAAGTTCGTCGAACAGAAACGGTGCCGTTAACACCGTCGGACCCGCGTCGTGGCGAAAGCCGTCCCGCTCAAAGACCTGCGCCCGGCCACCGAGCCGTGCGCAGCGATCTACCAAGGTCACCTCATGTCCCTTGGCCCTCAGTCGCAAAGCAGCAGCGATTCCCCCGAAACCGCCGCCGATTACAACCACCTCACTCACAGCAGACCCTTAGGCGTTCGAGCAAATCATCAGCCATTTTGGCAAGGTGGGCCCCACTGGAGAGGGGTAGCTTGCTCGCCAGTTGAGCCGATTCAAAAAGCGCCGAGCGGGCCAATTCCACGGCTCGGTCGCGCGCTTCAACGGCTCCATATTGCTCAGCCAGTGCGTTCACAATGTTGGCGTCCACCGGTTGCAGTCGGTCCACCTGCTGATCTTTTAAGTCATCCACGATTTGATAGCCGAGGCCCAACCGTCCGGCCGCCTCGCGGGCTGTTTCCAGTGCTCCCATGTGCCCCGTGGCCATCAACGGCAGTTCCAGCGCAAGGGCGAAAAGCGGGCCCGATTTCTGGCCTGCAATCCGGCAAAGGCTCAGCACCGAACGGTCCACATCAGGGTCAAGGTCGTGGCTTTGTCCGTCAATGGTCTCGCTAATCCCCGAGTGCACGCGCTGAGTTACCAACGCAAAAAGAGCCCCCGCGTTAAAGCCGGGCTCAAAAAAGCGCGATGCTTCAGCGAGATTCACGAAGGCGCCCGAGACCAAGCGGGTAGCCAAGCCGAGGGCGCTGTCTTTTCCGAAAAGGCTGTGGACACTGGGGCGGCCCCGCCGTTGCAGTGCTCCATCCTGTAAATCATCCTGCACCAGTGAGGCGTTGTGCAGGGCTTCGATGCAGGCAGCCAAGCCCACCGCACCGTTGGTATCGAGCCCAAGCGCGCGGCTCGCCTCGATCGCCAAGGTGGGACGGGTCTGCTTGCCCGGAGTTAGGAAGTGATGCCGGAAAGCCGCCATTACCCGGCTCTGCCCCGACCCTTCGTGATCACTACCGAAGCCATGAGCTAGGCATCTGTGGACAGCGTCCAGCAGGGCAGGCGCTTCCAGGGGCGCCAGTTGATCACGGGGGGCCATGTTTGGGGCAGAGGGGGTTTGTGGCTGCTATTTAGGCTGCTAACTAGGCTGCTTTTTAGGCTGCTTTTAAGGCTGCTTTTTCCGGCCGCAAAATTAGGCGGCCCCGCGATCGGCTTGCGTCTTTTTAACCGCGATCGCGAAGATCACGATACCGAAGACGGCCTTGGCCACGATGTCAGCAATTGAGTAACCAATTTGGACAAAAGTATTGGCGGTTGGCCCATCCAGTCCCAGCATAGGGAAGAGGAAAACCACGGGATAGAAGGCCCATGAGGCCACCACGAGGAAGCGAGCTTTACCAACGAGGCTTTTGGCTGCTTCGGGTTGCGCATCCTGAGCACCCTTCAATCCGAAATACAGTTCATAAACGATCCAGAGGAAGGGGATCATGGAGAGGGACCACCAGAGCCAGCGGGTTCCAGCCGCCTCCGCAATCTCACCCGGATAGCCGAGAACGATCATAATGGCAGCCAGGCCACCCAGGCGAATGGACTTCTTCACAGTCTCAGAGGCGGTGAGACGCATAACGAGAATCAGTTCGACAAGAAGGAGCGGAACGGTGAGCAACCAGTCGACGTAGCGATAGGCGTCGTTAAATGATTTCCCCGTGGCGACGAGCACACCATCCACGATTTGATAGGCCTCGTCCCAGCTGGCGTAAATCCGCCAGTAGTGATACAGGGCGATAAACGTAACAAGACCGCTGACGGTGACAGCGGTCTTATATTGATCGGCTACTTGTGAGCGGTTGATCCAGAGGAATGCCGTGGCGGCACCCATTGCGGCAATTGTCAGCGAAAAGAAATTCGCGACCATCTCATATTGTCCAATTGATATTTCCATGATGTATTTGGGTTGTGGGTTTGTGTGTGACTCGACGAGTCCAACTAAGCAGCGACTGACCTCCAGTTACTTCAATAACAGAAAGCCTCTATCGCTGAGGGGTGAGGGTTAGGGGTTAGGAGTGAGGGGTGAGGAGATTTCCGGGACTGACTCTATGAACCAACAAGCAGGGTAATGTTACTAAATTACTTTTTAACAATTACTTTCGTTTGCAAGAAAAACAGAATCCTTGCGTTTTTTTTTATAAGTGCAAGCACGCGTCACATTTTTTTTTATTTTTCTTTGTTCTTTAACCCGTGCAGTTGCAACGGGAAAATTTATCGTTAGTTTTGAGGATGTTATTTCAAATTCAGCGTTTGGGAGCCATCACTGATTGGATCCGGGCCAAGGCACTCTCAGGGACATCGCGGGACGGGATCGAGAAAGGGATCGTTTCGATCGCGCTTCTCAGTTTCTTTATTCATCTTTTTCTGATCACTTTAGGCCACTTCGGGTATTTTGGCGAGAGCCCGCCCGAACTGCTGGCCGACCCGATAGCGGCGATTTACACGCCGTTCTCTTTTATCCTGGTTTATGAGGTTTATTTACTTATTTTTTACCTTCCCGCTTCGATCACTCAGTACATTGCCAAGCAATATGAGATTATCACTCTGATCGTCATCCGGCGGTTGTTCAAAGACATCGCCAATCTCGAGTTGACCACCGACTGGTTTCAAAATCAGGATGACCTGCAATTCACCTATGACATCGTTACGACGCTGATTCTTTTTGGTTTACTCTATCTCTTTTATGCACTTATCGCACGGCGGCCCGCGCCCACCGTGCAGGAGGACAGTGAGGCATTACGGCGCTTCATACGAATCAAAGAGCACCTCAGTGCGCTCCTTCTGCCGGTCTTTTTTGCCCTGGCCATGCTCAGCTTTGGCAGCTGGGCGGCTGAGACTCTTTTCATGGCCTCCGAACTCGAGCGCCCCGGCCAGAATCTCAACAACGTTTTCTTTGATGACTTTTTCACTGTGCTCATTCTGGCAGACGTCATGCTGCTGATCTTCTCCTTCATCCACACCCAGGAGTTCGCCAAGGTCATCCGAAATTCGGGCTTCATCATTTCAACCGTTATGCTGAAGCTTTCCTTCAGTGCCACCGGCCTGCTTAACATCGCGCTTATTATAGGCGCCGTCCTTTTCGGCGTTTGCATTCTTTTTATCTATAATCTATACGAACGCCTTTCAAGGGAAACCGCTTCGAGCTGCGGCGAACAAGTCAACGGATCTTAAGGGCCGGGTGCCGCTCCGGTTAGCGCGCGGGGAAGCGGTCCCGGAAAACCACTTCAGCGTAAGGGAGTTGACCGCCACGCACGTTGGCATCTTTAAGTGCCTTCCCCACCGTCAGCATCATCCCGATCACATGGTTTTCCGGCAGGTGAATCAGCTGGGCGACTTTTTCTGGATCAAAGCCGATCATCGGGCAGGAGTCGTAGCCCATCGACTTTGCGGCCAGCATGAGGGTTTGCGCAGCAATACCGACCGAGCGCATGGCCTCATCGCGCTGGAGTTGGGCATTCCCCTCGTAAAAGGGTGCAATCATGGGTACGAGCATGGAGCGGACCGGTTCCGGGGCGTAGACCCAGTAACGATCCCCATTCTCGTGTGCACGCAGATCGGCACACAGGAGGATGGTGATCGATGCCTCGCTGACCTGTGCTTGATTCCAGGATACCTCCCGAAGGGCGTCCTGAGTCGCCTGGTCGCTCACGACGACGAAGCGCCAGTTCTGCATATTAAAGGAGGTCGGCGAGAGGAGCGCGAGTTCGATGAGTGCGTTGATTTCGGCCTCGGACATTTTGTGTTCGGGGTCGTAGTGTTTGACTGAGCGCCGCTCTTTGATTGCTGTGAGTGTATCCATTCGCCAAAGAATGAGGGCCCTTTCGGCACTTGCAAGTCTTCAGCGCATCGAATCGATGCCTGAAGTGAAAACTGCCCCGCCCCATTCCCACGCAAAACTTTGTAATGAAAAACGGATCCGTCCGCTTAATCCGTCATGCCCAACCCGCCCACAATCCTCTGGTTTCGCAAAGACCTTCGCCTTGCCGACAATTCAGCGTTGCAAGCGGCTATCGAGTTTGGCGGGCCTGTTATCCCGGTTTTTATTTGGGCGCCAGGGGAAGCGGACAACTGGGTGCCCGGTGCGGCGTCGCGATGGTTTCTCCACCAGGCGCTCAAGAGTCTTGACAGTGCGCTGCAGGCCCAAGGGGGCCGTCTCATCCTGCGGCAGGGTGACTCGCTCGGGGAGCTGCGTGATTTGATCGAAAAAACCGGGGCCAAGCGGGTGGTTTGGAATCGGCGCTACGAGTCGCCGCTTCGCGAGCTGGATGCCTCCATCAAAATGGCATTGCGCGAGGACGGCACTGAAGTGGAGAGTTACAACAGTGCATTGCTCAATGAGCCGCATACCGTCAGCACCGGCGGCGGTAAGCCCTACAAAGTTTATACCCCCTATTGGCGCAATGTGAAGGATCGTGTGCTGCCCGCGGTGGCCAAGCCGGATCTCAAGGCGATGCAATTCCCCGAGTCCTTTCCGCAGACGCTGGCCCTCGATTGTTTTCGCCTCCTGCCCGAGCAGCAATGGTATCAGAAGTTTTATCAGCATTGGGAGGTCAGCGAGGCGGCGGCACATGAGCGGCTGGAAAATTTCCTCGAACAAACCGTCGAGGACTACAACGAGGCTCGCGATATCCCCGGAGAGGCGGGCACCTCAAGTCTCTCGCCCTATTTGCATTGGGGGCTCCTCGGCCCGAGACAGGTCATGTCACTTCTTTTTCAAAAACAAGACATGCGGGCCAAAGGCCCACATGGCCCGCATGGCCCACATGTCTTCGCCAAAGAAGTCTACTGGCGCGAATTTGCCTACAACGTGCTCTACCATTTTCCGCACACGCCCGACGCGCCGCTTCAGGAGAAATACGCCGATTTCCCCTGGGAGCCCGACGCTGCGGCACTGGCTCGCTGG
>JAGYJE010000036.1 GCA_018402305.1 Puniceicoccaceae bacterium
GCCGGATGGTAAACCCATGACCGCCCACACCTTGAACGGCTCCGCTCTTGCGGTGCCCCGGGTGCTCGCAGCCATCCTGGAAAACAACCGGCAGGCCGACGGCCGCGTCAAGGTGCCCGATTGCCTGCAATACTGGATGAAACAGGACTTTATCGGCGAAGCATTGGATGCAGGCTAAGGTTGGCGGGATCAGCCAGATCAGCTCAGCCAAATCAGCTCAGCCAAATAAGCTTAAATTAAAGCTGCTTCTTAACGTAGGCGATGAGCTGACGTGCGATCGGGATCCGGCGATAAACAATATCCGTTGGGTCCCAGTAGTCCTGGTGGAAGATCACCTTACCTTCTGAGTTGAAGCGCATGTGACTCACCCCAATCGACGCCTCCCAGGTATTGGGGGGAGTTTTTTTGAAATCTAGCCGCATCGTCCAGTCAAAGTAATAGTCGCTCCCACTGCGGGCCACACGGTTAAAGACGAACTCGCATTGATTGAGAGGGGCGAGTCCCGCCAGCATATACTCCCGAATAGCCTCAGCCCGGCTAAACTGCTTGAAAGCATCGCGAAAGTAAACTTCCTCAGCATACACCTCGGTCAAATTAGCTTCCAGATTCTCGCGGGTGTAATGACTAAACAGCTGCTTAACTCGCTCGATCATCGCCGCCTCCGCCTCACTTCCCGGGGCTGGAGGCGCATTCACAGAGGGGTCGCTGCTTCGCAGTGCTTGTAAATAAAAGTCGTCGGGGATGGTTTGTGTGTGCATAGTTTTATAAGAGCTCGCGCAACCGCTAAAGAGGATGCAAAGTAAACTGACCAGAAGTGAACTTAGGAAGGTGTGAGGCATGATCAATAAAGCGTTGAAACGGTCTAAAACTTACATGGGAAGACACTGACCGAACTGCTGAAGACTTTCCTTCGCTGCACAGCCAGGAAGCCCATCAATAAGGGGCTTCAGAGTATTCATCCCCCGGACAGATTAAGCGAGGCTGCCTTCGGACAGCGCAACCTTCATTGAATAGATCTTCTGGATGTTCCTTTTCGACTGCAGAACTCAGCTCGCTTCGCTCATCCATCTACACAGCATGCAAGTCGCTGCGGTGTGCCTTTCGAATCTGCCAGCCTTCCTTCTTCAGTAAGCGAGTGATCTTAGGATAACCCAGCTCTGGATGCTGGTTCGACATACGACGCAATGCACACTTCAGTTTCGCCAACCAGGCATCGAGTTCTTTCGCCTTATATCCAAAGGTGCTGCGGTGCAGTCCGAAGTGTCGACAAGCAGCGCGCGCCGTGCAACGCTCCCCGGAAACAAACTCTTCAGCGATCTGACGTTTGTGACCGGGGCTCATAACTTTTTTTCAAGGGCTTCCTTCAGCAGTTCTTTGCCAAGCATCTCGTCAGCCAGCATGCGCTTGAGCCGAGCGTTCTCCTTTTGCAGTTCTTTCAACTGCTTTGCTTGGTCGACTTCCATCATACCAAACTCTCGCTTCCAGCGATGGAAGGTTTGTTCACTGATCTGACGCTCGCGACAGACATCTTGGATGGTTTTATCACTGCTCTCTGCTTCACGCAGAATGCGGATCTTCGTTTCGGTGCTGTATCTTTTGCCTTTCATGTTCTGGTCCTTTCTGGGGATCCAGACTAACTTTTCAAGTGGACCATTTCAGGTAACCTCGACCACCCCAGCTGCTGGCGTTATCCATCTTGCGGGTTATCCCACCTGTCCTAGGCTTCAAAGCATCTTCTTTTGTCATGTAGTAAGCTACCTCCAAATCGAGATAGGTAGGTAGTCTAATTATTCGGGAGCTTGATACTCTATTTTAAAAAACCTACTTCGAATTGGTGTGGACTCAAGAATTGGCTCGTCTAGCCATATCACGTCTGATTCCTCGTCATAATTGGGATGCGATGTATTACCTTCTGACGGAATTTCCCATACCTCGTAAGTATTCTGCGTTGGGAGACTTACGCTAAATTCTATTGATCCTGGATGGTTTAAGCTAAACGAACTAACCCAGCTCCAATTCTTGAGGTCAGCAGATGATAATACTACGTAAGTACCTTGCTTGTGAGCGATACCTTCCACGGTACTAACACTCTTTAGATTAATGCCGATATCATTCTCTTCGTCACTAATTTGCGATAGCGATGGTAGCCTCATGATTTTTCTATTTTCTACAGGTACGATCTCGTGATCCTCGACTGAAAAAACCATACTGTTTCTGGGTTGAATAACAAATCCAAGTTGAAACCATGCAGCATATTGTTCACCTATGTAAGTAAGATACAGACGCCTATGGCGTTTTGTAACTGACTCGTTTCTATACCAGATAGTATTAGGGTTTCCATTTGTCCAACTTTCGGATGCATATTCAGCTCCATTGGTATATTCGATCGTAGGAGAAGAGTATGCAGTGGAATTGTCTGTTTCTAAAGGCCATTGATCTTCAGTCAGAAATCTAGCCAGTAGGCTTCTATCAACTGTAACCCAATTTCGAACTGAAATGTCACCAGTCAACGATGCATCTGTTACGTCGAATACTTTACTCATATATAAAATGGAGACTGGAGAATAGCCACCTGAGCCATCTAAGCCATTTGGAGCGAAAACTTCTACTTCACCGTCAATTAATCGTCCCTTAATTGTAATCTTAATTAACTCGTCTAAAGCGAGCGTCACCTCATGTTCGATCGTGTATGTTTGAATAGTGTCTTCTTGTGTTAGGGAAATTCCGCTTCTAGCAGAAGCAAATTGTGTGAAAATCCCTAATATGAGAACTCGTGAGAATATTGTTAATACCTTCATAGCTTCTGACTTTAGTTTATATGCACTTTGAGGTTCATATATAAACCGCTCTTCCTGGCGGTGAGTGAGAGTATGGGGAGGAGGAGGATTGGTATAAGGCGGTGCATGGTGACAGGGAGATTGGCTTTTGAGGCGGTGGAGGCAATGATTTTGGGGCTTGTAACGTTTTTGTGACTTAGGTGGCGGGATGTGGGCTTAGGGCTTTGCTTGGTTGAGGGTGCGGCTCCAGCCGGGGTTTTCTTCGAGCCACTTGAGGGCATCTTCCCCCGTGAATGGCCGAAGCTAGAGACACCGCTGCTTTCCTTCATCCGCAAGGCGGGTTGCGCTTGCTTCTGCGTAGCCTGCAACCGCGAGTATCCGGCAAACGAACTGAAGACGCTGAACGACCCCCTTCACGGATCCAAGCGTGCTTATCTTTACGACCGCTTCCTTTGTCCCGGTGGGTACTTGCTCCTGGAGGTGCATACGATACGTCTCATTCGCGGTCCAAGTTTCATCAGGGGTAAGGCCGAAGGATGCCCTCAGCTCAAAGAGGTGTTGGCCAATCTCGACGAGCATGGTTACCCGATCGATCCGGAACTCTTCGAGTCGTGGGGCTACGAGGCAGCCGATCTTGAGCATATTCTCGGAACACCCGTTCGCGAGCGGGCACCGAAAAGCCTGGTTTTTCAGAACGACCGCAGCTAAGCGGCAGTGCGGCAGCATCCCCCCGGTCGGAGTATCGTTTATTTTCGTTGGCTACGGAATGGGTGAAGACTTCACGAGAAACCCTGTTTCCTTTTCAAAACTAGTCCAAATCTAGTCCACCAGAACTTTTTTTTGAAACTAAACCCGAGCAACAAAAAGCCCCCAAGTCGTTGAACTTAAGGGCTTTAATAGTGGCTGCTCAGGCTGGGATCGAACCAGCGACCAAGTGATTAACAGTCACCTGCTCTACCGCTGAGCTACTGAGCAGTGCAATGAGAGTGAGCGAGTAAGGGTCTGCGCTTCCGACTTGTCAATAGTTTCTCTGAAAATTTTGGTATGCCGCCACGGCTTTAATTCAGGCATTGCTGGATTTTGCTTTTTTATCTTGTGCCTGATTTGTTGAGGCACAGCGTTTCCGGTCATGGAAAAAATGCCTTTACTTATGCTTGGGTTGCCGAAGGGCAGCTTGCAGGACGCCACAATTAACCTGTTTGGGAAGGCCGGATTTAAAATTTCGGTGAGTTCCCGCTCTTATCGGCCCTCGATTGATGACGACGAACTGGACGGCCGCTTTGTTCGTGCGCAGGAGGTTAGTCGCTACGTCGAACATGGTTATTTTGACTGTGGCCTCACCGGCCAGGACTGGGTGCGGGAGAACGCCTCAGACGTCGTTGAGGTGTGCGATCTTATTTATAGTCGTGCATCGAACAAGCGCTCGAAGTGGATTATCGCGGTGCCCGAGGCATCGCCTGTAAAGAGTGTGAAGGATCTGGAGGGGAAGCGTATCGCAACCGAGGTGGTCAACATCACGCGCCAGTATCTAAAAGATAATGGGGTCAATGCAGAGGTCGAGTTTTCTTGGGGTGCGACAGAGGTCAAGGTGCCCGATCTGGTCGATGCGATCGTGGATTTGACGGAGACGGGTAATTCGATTCGCGCCAATAAACTGCGTATCGTGGACACGCTGCTCTACACAAACACGGTTTTAATTGCCAACAAGACTGCGTGGGAGCAACCGGAGAAACGCAGGAAAATCGAGAGCATCGCACTGCTCCTTAAATCCGCGCTCGAAGCGCATTCCAAGGTGGGCTTAAAACTGAATATTGAAAAGTCTAAGCTCGATTCGATCCTGGCAGATTTGCCAGCCTTGCGGAATCCGACGATTAACCAACTTACTGACCAGGCCTGGGTGGCGATTGATACGATCATCGATGAAACGGTTGTGCGCGAGATCATCCCGGAACTGAAGAAACGCGGTGCGGAGGGAATTATTGAATATCCCCTGAACAAGGTTGTTTATTGATGGGGGCTGAGCGGACAGTTCGTATCGCTCTGATTCAAGGGCGGGAGCAGGGCAGTGCGAGCGCTGATCTTGATTATACGGTGAAACGCATCCGTGAAGCAGCAGCCGGCGGCGCGCAAATTATCTGCACCCAGGAGCTGTTTAACACCCCGTATTTTTGTCGTGTCCAGGATCCGGCGCTTTTTGATTTGGCGGAGCCCATTCCGGGACCGACGACGGATCGTCTCGCGACGCTTGCCGCTGAGCTTGGGGTGGTCATCGTGGCGGCACTTTTTGAACGACGGGGGCCGGGGGTTTACCACAATACAGCTGCGGTCATCGATGCGGATGGCCGCTATTTGGGTAAATACCGAAAAATGCACATTCCTCAGGATCCCGGTTTTGAGGAGAAATTCTATTTCACGCCCGGAGATTTGGGCTACAAAGTTTGGGATACACGGTATGGGCGTATCGGGGTCTTGATTTGCTGGGATCAGTGGTATCCGGAGGCGGCCCGCTTGTCGGCCTTGGCTGGAGCGGAGATCCTCTTTTACCCGACGGCTATCGGTTGGCTGCCTCAAGAAAAAGAGGCTCTCGGTGAAGCGCAGCACACGGCATGGGAGGCTGTCCAGCGGGGCCATGCTGTGGCTAATGGCTGCTACGTGGCGACTGTAAATCGGACCGGCACGGAGGGAGAAACAGAGTTTTGGGGGCAGAGTTTCGTCGCTGATTTCTATGGCCAAATCATGGAGCGGGCGCCGGTGGCAGAGGAACATATTCTCGTCGCCGATTGCGATTTGAGAGCGCTGGAGGCTATGCGCCGGATCTGGCCCTTTTTTCGGGACCGCCGGATCGACAGCTACGGCAATCTAACCAGACGCCTGATTGATTGCTAGCCATGCCCGACTCAGAAACGCCCCACGACTTAGGATTCCGCTTCCCCGCAGAGTGGGAGCCACAGGAAGCAATCTGGTTTGCCTGGCCCGTCCGCAGAACACTTTGGCCGGATTGCTTCGACCGGGTTCGTGAGCAATTGGCAGCACTCTACGTCTTGGCCGCTCGCTTCCAGCCGGTTCGGGTCTTGGTGGCGGCGGCTGAACAGGACGAATTGCGACGAATGATGGCGGCAAAGGGAGATGCTTCCGGGGTGGAGTTGTATGATTATCAGACGGACGATGTGTGGATTCGGGATTTCGGGCCGCTTTTCCTTGTACAGGATGCTCGGTCTGAAGTCTGCATAGCGGATTGGCGCTACAATGCATGGGGCGGGAAGTTTCCTGACCAGGCTAGGGATGATGCCGCCTCGCAATGGATGGCAAAGCAGCTTGGGCTGCGCTGTTTTTGCATTGATAGGGTTCTGGAGGGCGGTGCTGTGGAAAGTAATGGTGCCGGTTGCCTGCTCACAACCGAGGTCGTTTTGCTCAATCCAAATCGCAATGGCCCGACGACGGTCGAAACCGTTGAAAGCCAACTCCAAAGTGGATTGGGGATCGAGACAGTGCTCTGGCTGCGCGCTGGTCTCCACGGGGACGATACGGATGGACATATTGATAATTTAGCGCGCTTTTTCAGTCCTGAAGGAATTTTGATTGCGGAGACGATGGACAGTGCAGATCCAAATTACGAAGCGCTGAAAGAAAATCATGCGAGGCTTTGCGATTTCAGGACGTCTGCGGGTGATCCCTACGACGTGGTGCCGCTCCCGCTACCAGACCCGATCCGTCACGGCTGTGAACCTCTCGCGGCGAGTTATCTTAATTTCATCGTTTTAAATGGCGCTGTCTTGGTCCCCACCTACCGTCAGCCGAAAAAAGATCGCCAAGCGCTGGCGATACTGGGGCAGTGCTTCCCGGGGCGCGAGATCCACGGGTTGGACTGCACGGACATTGTCAAAGAGGGGGGCGCACTGCATTGCATGAGCCAACACCAGCCCGCGGGCTCAGTAAAGCGCTACATCGTTTCCAGGGGCTGAATTCCCAGAAGCTCAAGTCCCGTCATCAAAACAGTTCGGGTGCGGGCGCAAAGGATCAACCGGCGGGCCCGGACGGCGGCATCGTCGACCATTACTTTATCCGAGTTGTAGAAGGTGCTGTAGGCGCTGGTCAGCTCGTAGAGATAAGTGCAGAGAAAGTGAGGGCGGAGGTCGTTAAGAGTCAGTTCAAGTGCCGTCACAAAGCCCATTAGCTTCCGCGCAAGGGCGAGCTCAGAATCCGTTTCCGGGAGGCTGGCTCCCGCTATCGGTGCGTCAGGGCTCAGATCAACTTTGCGGAAGATGCTGTTGATGCGTGCAACCGCATAGAGTAAGTAGGGAGCGGTATTGCCTTCGAAGCTGAGTAGCCGTTCCCAGCTAAAAACGTAATCCTGCGTACGGTTACTCGATAAATCCGCATACTTGACCGCCCCGATTCCAACCGCTTCCGCAATTTCGCGACGCTTCGCCTCCGGCAAATCAGGATTTTTTTCTGTGACAACCGCGTAGGCGCGGCTCCGCGCCTCGTCCAACAAGGCCTGCAATTTGACAGACTCGCCTGACTTGGTCTTAAAAGGCCTTTTATCAGAACCCAAAATAGTCCCCCAAAAGACATGCCGGAGTTCGGGTAGTGAGTAGCCCTTCGCCTTAAACCACTTTTCCGTGGTCAGAAATAGCTGCTGGAAGTGGTCTTGCTGGCGTGCGTCGGTCAGGTAGATGACTTCCTCCGCCTTGAAAGTCTCGAGACGGTAAAGGATCGTCGCTAGGTCCGTCGACGCATAGTTGCTGGCCCCGTCCCGCTTACGAATATTAAAGGGGTAGGGGCGTTCGCTGTCGCGGGCGAATTTCTTCACCTCATCGTGCCAGACCACCAGAGCACCATCACTCTCTTCGGCCAGGCCGATATCAACAAGTTCCTTGTAAACACGATCGACTTTGTCCCGGTAAAAAGACTCCCCCAGAGTCACATCGACCTCGACGCCGAGTTGAGCAAAAAGTTTGTCGAAGGCTGCTTTAGAAATCTCTACAATTTGTTCCCAGATGACCGTGTTTTCTGAATCGCCGTTCTGGAGCTTGACCAGCTCATTTCGGGAAATGTCGCGTAGTTCGGGCTGAGCCGCTTCTTCGGCAGAGCCCGCTTTATAGACTTCGTTCAGTATCACGAGCGCGTGGTCTTCGAGGGTGCTGAGATCGACGGCATCCCGCTTGATCTTCATGATCAGGGTACCAAAATTCGTGCCCCAATCTCCAATGTGATTGTCACGTATCAGCTCAGCGCCACAGAAATCGAGCAAGCGGGCAATCGCCTGGCCAATGACCATTGGGCGCAGGTGGCCGATGTGTGCCTGCTTTGCCGTATTGGCGCTCGGGTAGTCGATGACGATTCGCCGACCATCCTTCAATGCCCTTGCACCCGTGCGGTAGTCGGCCTTTGTGGAGTAGGCCAGTTGCCATTCCCATAGAAACAAAGGCGACAGCTTGAAATTAATGAAACCGGGACCGGCGAGCGACAGTTCAACGAGGGCCGGATCGAATTTTTCCGAGGCTAGGGCAGCGTTGATCAGACGCTGAGCGAGTTCGCGCGGGTTCACGCCCCGCTTTTTGGCGAAGCCCAGAACACCATTGCCCTGATAGTCTCCAAACTTGGGATCTGCCGGACGGACGCCTGGCTCAAATGTAGAATCGAAACCATCCGTTTCAGCGGCGATTTTGCGAAGAATCTGCTCGATTGAGTGAGCGGGATTAAACCAGACAGTCATGGCCTGAAAGAAAATGCTCACATCCAGGGGTCAAGCTCTATATCTAGTAACCAATATAAATACTCTGTGTATTTATATTTGTTGACAATACCTTCTTTGTTGCTAAATCGGGCTTTATGCAAAATCGAAGACGGTTACTTTTAGCGGATCGGCCGACGATCTATCATGTGATGAGTCGGACGGCTTTTCAGCAATTGCGCTTTGGGGATGAGGAGAAGGATGTGTTTACGCGTATGCTTTTTCACCAAGCGGCTTTTGCGGGGATCGATGTATTGGGCTATTGCGTGATGGGGAATCACGTCCACTTGCTTATTCGGGTCCCTCCGGTTGAATCGCTTCCCGATGAAGTATTATTGGAGCGTTATTGCGGCTACTACGGCTTGGAAAAAACGCCACGTTCGACTTATTCGCCCAAAGAATTAAAGGTAATTTTGGCAGAAAATGGTGCACGGGCCAAGTCAGCCAGGCAGCGCATTATCGCTCGGATGGGGGACTTGCCCGCCTTCATGCGGGAACTGAAGCAACGCTTTACAATTTGGTATAACCATAAACACGACAACGCAGGCACGATTTGGGCTGCTCGCTATAAAAGTGTGCTGGTCGAGGACTCACCGGCAAGTTTGACGCGGGTCGCAGCTTACTTGGACCTCAATCCTGTTCGAGCGGGGTTGGTCAAAGACCCGGGTGACTATCGCTGGTCGGGCTATGCGGCGGCCTTGGGTGGAAATCGCTTGATTCGCTATGCGCTGGCGCAAATGTTTGGCCACGGGCTTGACTTCAAGGACGCACTCAAGCGGTACCGAGTCCTTTTGTTTGGTAAAGGTGCGGCGGGCAAAGCGGGGTTTGCCCGTGGGGTGGGAACCATTCCGGCGGATAAGCTGGAGTCTGTTTTAAAATGCGGAGGCAATATTCCGCCGCATGAACTCTTGCGCATGCGTGTCCGCTATTTCACCGACGGTATGGTGATAGGCTCCCGGATATTTTTGGAAACGGTTTATTTGGAGTGTCGGGAGTGGTTTGGCCCTCGGCGCACACAGGTAGGCACCGCCCTTCCTGGAGACGTGTGGGGGGAGCTCTATGCAATGCGTAACTTGAAAAAACGTGTTTATTCAGTTTCCATTAAATAATAAAATCAAAACGAACGTCTTCCGATATGAAAATGTAACGAATGACGGATCGACTTTGCGCAAAAAGGGCACAGAAGAGAAGAGCATGAACTCCGACCAAATTAACCCCAATATTCACAAGAATACAGGCGTGAAGCGTGTCTTTAAGGCGCTGCTGTATTCTTTTGATGGATTAGCATCAACGATGAAGCATGAAGCAGCCTTTCGGCAGGAGGTTTTGCTTGCGGCCGTTTTGATCCCGGGCTCGTTTTTACTCAACGTGCCTCTTGCTCAGCATTTGACGCTTGTTGCGAGCGTTCTGCTTGTCCTCATAGTTGAGTTGCTCAATTCGGCCATTGAAGCGGTCGTGGATGACATATCTCTTCGTGACCGCCCTTTGGCCAAGCGCGCCAAAGACATGGGGAGCGCGGCTGTCCTACTTGGTTTGTTGAATTGTTTAATCTGCTGGTCCTCTGTTCTTGCGGTCAATTGGTCCTCGTTATTCGCCTAACGGATGCTGCACATCGTTTTGTTCAATCCCGAGATACCGCAAAATACGGGTAACATCGGTCGGCTTTGCGCGATCACGGAGAGTCGTCTACATTTAATCCATCCGCTGGGGTTCACCATCACTGACAAGCATCTCAAGCGAAGCGGGATGGACTACTGGGATTCTCTGGACGTGCACCATCACGAAAACTGGGACGCGTTTGAGGCGAGTCCACATTCAGCAAAGCGCCTCTGGCTACTCACAACCAAGGTGGATCGCGCCTATTGGGATGCGGAGTTTATGGATGGAGACGGATTGGTTTTCGGGAGTGAGGGCCACGGTGTCCCGGACTGGCTGCACGAAAAGCTAATGGGCCAGCGACTCACAATCCCGCATAAAAACAGCACGCTGCGCTCACTCAATCTGTCGACCTCGGTGGGCATCGTAGCCTACGAGAGTTTGCGACAGCTCCGATAGTTTGTGTCTTTAATCAATCCGCAAAGCGCAAGAGAGATTGGATAACGAGATCCTGTTGCGCTTCACTCAGATACGGATGAAAAGGCAGGCTAATAACTTCCCGCGCAGCTTGTTCTGTCACTCGGTAGCTTGCTTTAGTGCTGGGCAGATGGGCGAAGACGGCTTGTTGATGCAGTGGATGGCGGTAATAAACGGCACTGGGAATATTCTTTGCTCTTAAAGCCTCTCCCAAGCTGTCTCGGTTTTTGGAGCGGATAGTGTATTGTGCGTAAATATGGGAGTTGCCCGGACGGATAGCTGGAGTAACAAAGCGGCCTTTGAGTGCATCGGTGTAGCGTTGGCCAACTTTTTGGCGTCGCTCGATCTCCTCGTCCCGGAAGTTTGGGAATTTGGCCTGGATGATGGCTGCCTGCAGGCTATCGCAGCGACCATTTGTGCCAAGGATATAGTGAGCTTCCCGATCTTTACACCCATGGTTGGTTACGGCGCGAATGGTTTCCGCGAGGGCGGCGTCTTTGGTAAAAACGGCACCTCCGTCGCCGTAGCCGCCGAGTGGTTTCGCCGGAAAAAAGCTGGTGGTGGCGACCGCGCCCATGGTCCCTGCTTTGCAGCCGTTTTGTTCGGCGCCGAAGCTTTGGGCGGCGTCTTCGATGATTATAAGGCCGTGCTTGTTGGCGATGGCCTCGAGGGCTGGGTAATCGGCCATTTGGCCAAAGAGATCGACCGGAATGATGGCCTTCGTCTTAGAGGTAATGGCTTTTTCAACCTCCTTAGGATCAATAGTGTAGGTGTCGGCCTCGATATCGGCAAAAACCGGCGTGGCTCCGACGAGGGCGATGGTCTCGGCGGTGCTGATCCAGGTGAAGGGAGTGGTGATCACTTCGTCGCCCGGGCCGATTCCCAGGGCACGAAGAGCGACTTCGAGTGCCATCGTGCCACTGGCTACAGCGACGCAATGCAGGGGTGCTCCTGGGGAGCCGAGGAATTCTCCGAGCAGGGCTTCCAACTGATAGACCTCAGGACCGTTAATGTAGCGGCCGTGAGCAAATACCTCAGCAACGGCCGCGTCAATTTTGGCAGCGCTGCGACTGTGGATAGCTTTGATGTCGATGAATTGCATGAATTGGTCGCTTCCGGTATGTTTGCTTAGTTGTGTTGATTCGCTGGTCAATGGGTTCAAGGGGCACTTGCTCCCACTCAAATTAAGTGTGGATCAGCGTGATTCAGCAGGATGTTCCTTATTGTTTACTTTCTGAGTGGCTGCGGCGGCAAGTCGGGGGACTTGCTATCCCGGGAACGCAGCGCTCCCGAGCTGCGATTCGATCAAGTTTATGCCTTATGGTAGAGTGGCGGCTTGTGGGTCAGGCAGTTTCGTGTATCGACAATCGGGCAGGTAAACCCGGAAAAATCGAAGGCTCCGTATTCACGATGGTGCGTTGCCAGGAGGATTAGGTCAAAACGGTCTTCAATCTCGACCGAACGGCGGCCTGCGAGGTGGGCGTGCTCGCGGGTGGCTTTGATTTCGGGGATATGCGGGTCGTGGTAATCGACCTCAGCACCGAGAGCCTCGAGCTTTTCCATCAAAACGTAGCTAGGAGATTCGCGGTCGTCATCGACATTGGGTTTATAGGCGAGGCCGAGGATAAGGATACGGGCGCCGCGTACAGCTTTCGACAGATCATTGAGGGCGTGGGTGACCTTGCCGACGACGTAGTCGGGCATCCCGGTATTAATCTCGCCCGCCAGTTCGATGAAGCGGGTATTGACCTCAAATTCCTTGGCTTTCCAGGTCAGATAGAAGGGGTCGATTGGGATGCAATGTCCACCCAGACCCGGCCCCGGGTAGAAGGGCATAAAGCCGAAGGGCTTGGTCTTGGCTGCCTCGATGACCTGCCAAATGTCGATCCCCATTTTGTCATAGATAACCTTGAGCTCGTTGACCAAAGCAATGTTAACGGAGCGGAAGATGTTTTCCAAGAGCTTGGCCGCCTCTGCGATTTGACAGCTCTCTACCGGGACAAGGGTGTGGATGGCATGCCCGTAGAGGGTGAGTGCTTTCTCGCGACAGGCGGCAGTGAGGCCGCCGACCAGTTTTGGGATACGCTCGACCCGACTGTCCGGGTTACTTGGATCTTCACGCTCAGGCGAATAGGCTAAATGGAAGTCCACTCCGGCGGTCTTTCCCGAGCCGGCTTCAAGGGCCCGGCGGAGGTCGCCTTCGGTCGTGCCGGGATAGGTCGTGGATTCGAGGCAGACCAAGGCACCCGCTTGAAGATGCGGCGCGAGGGCCGTGCCAGTTTCGAGGACGTAGGAGAGGTCCGGCTCGCGGTGCTTGTTGAGTGGCGTGGGCACACAGAGCAGGATGGCATCGGCCTGAGCCACGGAGGCAAAATTGGTGGTTGCTTGAAAACGGCCACTCGTGCGGAGTTCTTCGATCAGCTTGCCGGGGATGTGCCCGATGTAGGAGCGACCCGCTTCGAGCTGTTTGATTTTAGAAGGATCGATATCGATCCCGATGACCTTGAGTCCAGCTTTGGAAAATTGAATCGCAAGCGGGAGTCCAACATAGCCTAAGCCAATAATGGCAACAGTGATGGCACCAGTGCTGGCGTGTGCGCAATGGGTCTTTGAGGAAAGAGGCATAGGGGCGAAAGGTGGTGCTTTGGCTTTGCTTTGCCAAGTTAAATCATATGAATTGGTAGTGCATGAGCGCGACCTCAAAAAGTGGCGGGAGGTGTAGGTCTGCGTTGTGGGCGAAGCTTTCCAGATCGCTCATGAGTTCGGGCACCTCATCGGCGGTTGGCGGAACGTTCTT
>JAGYJE010000037.1 GCA_018402305.1 Puniceicoccaceae bacterium
CGAAGCTCCTTCCCTTCAGGTGGATCTGTGGTCGTTGCTTTAGTAGGACACAATCAAGCTATCAACCGCGGCGAAATGGGGATCCGCGCCTGGTTGGAAGCCATTGAGCGCAAGGGATGGTCCTTTTCAATAAGCAAAGAAACGCTCGCTTTGGCAGAGATAACTGATCGCACGAAATGGGACAAGCACCCCAGGAGGAGTGTTATGCAAACGGGGCACTTATCGAGTTCGATGCGTTACTACAGGAACGAGAAACTTGAGGAGTGGGTCGACGCCGTGCTTTCCTGCAAATTAAACGATGCCAAACACATCTCTGTAGATATGCAGAAGAAAGGTCACACGGTATGGATCACAAGGTCGCTATCTACTGCTAAGGAGTGGGCGCGGAAACAGTGTGTTGGCGGTCTGCGCTCAGGGATCATTGCATCAGGCCAGGCGAAGCGCTTGGCTGCTGAGGGCCTGTTTGTTGATTTCAAGCCGGATATAGCGACCTGGATGTTAGCACCGACAAGCGACATCAGATCATCCAATGCTCTGGAGGTTGTGCAGAACCAATACCAAGTGCAGGGGCTGGAGCTGGACTTTTGCATTGTCTGCTGGGACGCAGATCTGCGGCACGACAACGGAGAATGGAAAGCCTACAAAATCAGCGGGTCTAAATGGTCGAATGACAAGTTGAAGGTAGTGGCAAACAATGGCTACCGCGTAATTCTTACGAGAGCACGCAAGGGACTAGTGATATTTGTGCCCCCGGGCGATCTAGACGGAAATGATGTAACTAGATCGCCGCAGTTTTACGATAACACTTACCGTTTTTTGGTTCAATGCGGCGCCGTCGATCTGCTCGGGGAAAACTCTCTGGTTTCCGAGTAAGAACGCTATGTATGGCTTGGGCTACGTGGCGAGCAAGCTCTACTGGCACACCATTGGCGATCATCTTAAATTTTGATGAAAGCGGCATATCTGGAGGCAGCTCGTAGGTATCAGGAACGCTCTGGATTCGCAGCGCTTCTCGCACTGTGAGTCGGCGCGGTTCCCACGGATGAAGGTGCACCTCATTGTTGCCGTAACAGGCAGTGGGGCTATAGCGATATCTGTGCAGCCGCTTGAAAGATTTTTTGGCAACGTCCCCCTCTCTTACCGTTTGCATTTTTGCTGAATAAGCAGCAAAACCCTCATTGCCGTTCGGCAGTTCAGCAATTGGCACAGCCACCGTTTAGAGCAGAGTAGACCATCAATTTATCAGGGATTTCTTTCGGTTTATCCGGACTTCCTCCAAATTCACCTACTCGCGGCCAAGCATAGCTACTGTTCGCATGAGGATAGATAGGGGCAGGAAAAGGGAACCAACCGTTTTCCTGGGGTAAGCGCCGCGTGCAAAATTTTAAGCGATAAACACTGCTTCGCAGACCAACAAGGAAAAGTCTCGGTCGGTCTTGCGGCACACCGAACTCAAGCGCATTGAGTATCGCGAAATCAGGAAACAAAGCCGCCGCTCACCAGCTGTTTCTGTAAATCGAACAAAAACTGGCGATGCTTCTTATTACGGTAAAGACCAGGAAACATTTTCCATAACAAAAAAAGTCGGCTTAATTTTGCAAATTAGATCGATGAACGCCTGGCTTAGCTTGCCGTGGTCACCCTTGTAACCCTGATGCTTTCCGCCATTGCTGAAATCGGGGCATGGCGGACCGCCAATCATGCCGAACAGCTCTGGACGCACGCTACCGAACGCCCCTGACATTATCTGCCTTTGCGAAGGTCCTGGATGCCAGCGCGTGTTGACACGCTTGCCTCAGGCGCATGCTTCCGCTGGTTGCGTCTGAAAGAAGTGACGCCGTGCTCGTACATGTCCGCGAAGGCGGGATTGATTTCGTTTGTCCACGCAACTTTGAAGCCCGCTTGCTCAAAAACCAAGATCCAGGAACCCCCACCTGTGAAGAAGGACAATACAGGTATAGGCGTTGGCGAGTATTTTTTCATCTTGGCCGACTTTTTCATGGCATTGGTTCAAAAGCGACTGGACTAGTTCACGATCCAAATACGAGTTAAAAAGCTCGCAACTTGTTTCGGGCAGCAGGGCACAACAATGACATGCGGCGCCGTTAAGGCCATCTACCCCTTGGCCCCACTCCGACCGACATCGCCGCAAACGGGGTCAGGAAGAGCACCGCACACAATCTTCAATCGCCTCTGCCAACAATACGCCGCACCGTTCAGGCCCCCATGGACACTAGACCACCCAAGCTGCCCTCGCTGTCACCCGAGGCGGTGTAAATCAATATACCAGCCATGCGGGATTTCGGATTGTCAGAAATGTAGAGTCGCTCCCGCAGGGAGGCAGAGCCATACCCACAGGCGAATACCAGCCGACGTATCGCAAGATGAGCCAATGTATGGAGCGCAACAAATTTTGGTGTGAGCGGGCGAGGTTCCCTACCCATTCTCTGCGCGGAAGAGGCTTCTCGAGCCACAAGGTGATTGAAAGAGGTCTTTTCCGGAGTCGAGTGCCTCCCATTTAGACAGTCGTTCATGATTGAACCATATAAAGATTCCTTCGCCGTAGACGATAGACGCAGGGAGCCACCTTTCTTGCAAGCTGGCAGGTCGTTTGTGCCACATGTGCAGTAGAGGACTAGGCGCACCATCAACCGCTTCTGGCACTATTCTGGTAAACCCCGCCAGCGCTCGTGTCTCCCGGAGTTTCACTGCAAGCGAAACGCCAGAAATCATACCATTCATTCCGGAAGACAAAGCGTTCACTTCACTCTGCGACCATTTTGTTACCTCAAATGGTCGTGTTCGATTTCGCTAGACTTACGAGGAAGCTGTAGCTGCATATATTCGGGATAACGAATCTTGTTCTTCTTCCGAGAGGGTCTCGTCGGCGCCAGCACCCGCCTCGTCATCTGGTGAAAGCGCCTTAATCACGTCCTGTAGAGTGACATCGCCAAAACGCTCTCGGACCTTCTCGAGTAAATCCTCGGCAATGCGATCGATGCGCTCTGTTAAGCGCCTTCTTCAGTTTGATAATTGCTCCAAAGTGTTTTCGCAAATGAGAGCGTAAGTCCTCCAGGCGGCCTAAGTTTAAGTGTGGCTGGCGGGATCCAGACAGCGCTTTTGACTTGGCTGTAGTGAACGTTGGTTGCATTCACGAGGACGGCGCGCATTGACCGTGTGCACGTCCCCGATGGCTCACTAAGCCACACTCTTCCGCCCAAGCAATAGAATACCGCTACATCTTTGGCGCTCTCGCCCGGCTGCTCCAAAAGCCGCTTACTTAGAACCGACAAGGCGTCACGATCACTTCCTTCGTCGCTGTTAACGTTAGGACTTTCGCTCATAATGCCTGCTAGATTTCTCGCCTTTTTACATCCACACACGATGACGATGTCCTCGAGAGAACCGCTACCCCCGGCCTTATACTGGAGCGGTAGCATGCAGGTTGGGTCGGACTCTCTGTGAACCCATTCGCGCCAAGGAAAATCCTGCAAGTGGCCATGGTCGCACGCCGCTGCGAAGCTAACTTGTCGCAGAGGAACTTTCGCTTCGTTGCAGGTATGTCGCTGGCACGTAGGTGTTCCTACCTCGGAAAGACCTCGTCTATCCATGAAGCAGCAGTCCGGACAAATGTACCACGTGGGAAAGGCGAAAAGCGGAATTTCGATGCGTGGGTAAACCGAACGGACCGTTTCGGGCCCCGGTGGAGTCGGAAATGACTTACACCAAGCCGGGCCTGAAGTCGCGGCTCGTCATCAAAGCTAACTGCAGCGACCTGGTCTGGATGTGCAGCCCTCGCCGGATCGTTTGCATCTTTGAACCAATAGTCTAGGCCACCCGTAACAACCGCCTTGCTTCCGCGCAGGATGTGAATCGCCCCGACCCCAAAAGGCGCAATCAACTGATTCCTTCGGACAGAATGGGAGATGCGAGAGGGCATTTTATTGGGGAGCAACTGGTCTTGCTGCATTGCAGATCCCGGCCTCGCACTCTGCGGTCGACACCTCTCCATGCTCGTCGGCGTTTCCTGCAAGTAGATTCGCTCCATAGGGCCTTACAAGCTTCCCCGTATCTGCGCATCAATGGCATGTCCGCGCTTTCGTCCAAGGTCATTTCCTTGTTGACCCATTGGACCGCACATTGATCTCCCCTGCCGCGGTTCTGTTCCAGCCATTCCTTCTCCCGCCTGTCCGCGACCCGTCTAAACATCTCCAACGCCGCGTCACGCGCATTCTTATCTGCTGCAAACAAAGATAGTATTCGGTTTTGGTAAAATTCGCGAAACTCTCGAAAGCTTTTCCGCATTGGGCTTTTTGGGTCCTGAAAATCCCGCGGATCCGTTTGGGCAGCTAAAGGAAGCTTGTTCCGGACCCAGGCCACGAACACTCCGTGCAACGCACGCTCCAGCACTGGCAGCGTAAACGGCGTGACGCTGGCGGGCTCCACTGCGGCGTATAGCGTGCCGTGGTAACCTCGAAAATGCTCATAGTGCGACAGATCCCTCGCTTTTTTATTGTCATAAATCATAACAACAAGGCCGGGCTTATCGCGTCCAACACGTCCAGTAGCCTGGATATATTGAGCGGTATTTTTCGGCTGGCCGGAAACAGCCATCAGACCGAGTCGTGAAACATCAACACCCACCTCAATAATATTTGACGCAAGGCAGGCATCGACAGCAGGTAAACTTGAGTCTGGTGGAAAATCCCGCTCTAATGATTGTAGTGCCTTGGGGATATCGCTGTTAGCCAGCCTTCCTGTAGCTCCAGAATTCGGTCTTCGTGGAGCAAGCGTCCTTTTTGAATCCGGTGCCCCACAGCCAGCGCAACTTAAAAGACGCTCGGGGATATCGAGGCTGTATAACGTTAAGATCACACTAAGCTCGCGCAGAGAGTTGTAAAAATAAGCAGCGTATGCCACGGGTTGCGCCTCGTCAGCCACCAGTGCCGCGGCGGCCATCAATGTGGATAGAACGCGTACATTGACCGTAAGGCCCGATCCGTAGGGAGCGCGCTAGCACACCACATACATTCTTCCGGGCCTGAGTTTGCCTTTCTCATCACGATCGTAAGTCGCAAAAAAAGAATCACCAGCATCGAGGCCGGGCGGAGGAAATAGGAAGGTGCTACTCCTGTCGTAAAGGTCGCGAATCTGCGACGTCGAAGCTCGGTTGTGGCCGTGGAAGCAATCAGCTTGGGTCTCACTAAGCCGCTTGCGGCCTGCTCGCTGCAAAGCGAGTCGATCAGCCTTCATACAGACCAACCATTGAGCCGAGTGGGCCTGTGATAAGGTGGAGCTCATCCTGGATGATGAGCCCAGGCGGCGTGACGTCGTTCACCGTCAGCCGAGAGACCAAAAAGCGCCCTCGCTTCGGGACGCCAGGCCAGCATTGAAAATTTGTCCACAGTGCCAATCGACAGCGAAGGTCGCGCCTCGTAAATCTCGTCGTCGGCAACCAATAGGGGCAGCCCTTGGCGAACTCGCAATGCTTGCCGTCGGGACAGAAAAGTTCGACAGACTCCTTTGCACCGCTACCAGCAAGTCGCAGTCCCAAGAGCTCGTTGGCCCACTTTCGCTCGTTTTTTGTATCGAAAGTAACCCATTCGAGCGGCACACCAAGGACAGCGCAGTAGCACGTGCTTGTATCTGTTCTCTCCGTAAGTCTTTGCGTCCCGGTAAGCATCCACGGACTGCTTGCGGGTGTTTGGAGTGGTGTCTCCACCCACCCATATACCTATCGTGAATGGCTGCGCCCTAAGTTCTTCGGTGTGTTTTCGAAGAACTTCAAGGGCGCAGATCAGCCCGGCAGCCCTTTGAAATTGCTGTGCGGTCAACAGTCGCAGCGTGTACCTCATCAAGACTGCTGTTCCAACGTCACCAGGGTCATTCAGCCGCCTCGAAAGAATATGAAAAGCGGCGGCGGCGAGGTAAGCCTCCGTTTTCCACCACCTGTTGGAAACCAGATCAGATCGGCAACATCGCGATCAGGGTGCTTGCCGTCCCAGAGGCCCTGCAGGCTCATCAGTAAAAGGCGATCTGAAAGGGACGCCAGGCACACTTTTTGTTTTCGTCTGACTCTTCTTCATCCAGTTCAAGGGAGGGCTCACGTCCCTCGGGGTATTCAAAGCGTTCCGAACGCTCATTGAAGCGCACATCCCTAAGCTTGTCCTACCTGCAATCTGCTGAAGAACGATTGCTTGGTTCGCCATGGCAAATGCCTTGGCTGCCAGTGGTTCGCGCGTTAACAGATCTATTCCCTCAACCATGCGCCGATGACATTCCGCCGCGCTGTCAACGTGGCGCTGCGCAGCCGCGCTATGCACCTCGGGCAAACTCATAATCTCTCCCGCGCTCCCTTATCCAACTTCTGTAGAGATTGGCCACCTCCCAGAGCGGCTCGAGCCATCCCCTTCAGCCCGCGCAAGCGGTGCCATGAAGATGCGGAGTTTCTGGCCCCTTTTCGGATGAGCGGTAAACTGCGCGTCGCGACTGTCCTGATAGTAGCGGCTCGGATAGGTCAAATTGGCTGTGACTGGAGGCGCCTGGTATACGGGAAACGGCTCTGCGATTACCTCTGAAGCGCTGGCAGGTTGTCCGCTGTCTGTGCTTGCATTACATACCCAGTCGCCGCCGCAACCGTGGCCGTGGGAAAAAACTGGCGTAGTTCGATATAGCAGCGCCAACGACTGCTGTTCCTCATCCCGCTGGTGGCTGATATCAGGCAAAGCTAGGAACGGGCTTGGGTCGCCTGCCACCGACATTACGGAAAACCGACTCTGAAAAGCGCGAGCTTGTCTCACTTCCCGGGATGCAACCGAGCAATTGACAAGAGTTACCGTTGCGAGCCGCACAGAAGGAGGGAACTCACCAAAAGACTTGGGAGGAACGCGCAGCCGCACATCAAGCTCGAGCCTCAGAGGCTCCAAATGAGGCGCACAGGAAGGAAGCAACTGGATCGGCAGCCGCCTGCTGCGCTCTTTCATTGACCACTCAATTTCCCACCTCTCCTTTGACAGGGATGCGAATCAAATGCGACGCGGCTTTGCCAGTGTTTGTACCTCGCAGTCTGCCGGGCGATATCGACCGCCCGTTACAACGGCTTTTGAGGCACCTTTCGCCGTGTCGACGAGGAAAGAAATGCCCATGCTTCGAGGGCGCATGATGCGCGCGAGACTCAGTGCTTGGGCGTCGCTCTCATCTGACAATTCCGCGTCATCTGCTGAGCCAACGTCTTCGTCCGCTTCGGCGCCCGTGTCGCGCCGCGAAGATAGCAACGCCGCTCTCTCCCTGAGCTTGGAAAAAACCTTCAGCTTGTTTTCATTCCTTGCACCATCCTCATCTTCATCGGCCAAGCCCATCGAAGCCTCTTGCGCAATTGCTGTGTCAGCAGTCTCGTTGGACGCATCCGAGCCAGAAGAGCGCTTGTCTTCAGGAGTTTCGGGAAAAAGAATCCCTACACCGTAGTGCTTTGAGGGTGACACGTCCTTGAGAACTTCGTGGCGCGTCCCCGCTTCCACGTGCCTAACACGCTTAAATTCTTCCCAAGCCCACCTTGATTCAAACGAGTAGACTGCCTGCTGAGGCAGCTCTTCGGCTTCTCCGTAAAGGTCATTCTTCCATCCGTCGCAGGCTCCCCCGGGTCCAAAAATTTCTCCACAAAGTGCAGAGACCATCCACTCCCTGTTTTTCAAGTGCATGTTGCTCATTGATAATCAGGCGTTGTTCGAGTCTCTCGGGCTACTGTCAGAGCTTATCCACATCGGTTAGCACAACGACAGGAGATTCGAGCCCCTTAAAAGCGTGGATTGTTGTGTATCGAATGCAATCAAGGTCGTTACGGAAGGGTTGAATTCGGTTCGCCCATTGTGGCGACGCAGCCAGCACGCTTCCCAGCGATCCATCGCGATACGGCGACAGCAGCACTATATCCTTCGACCTAAACACGCCCTCAGCCAAGATGTGCGACAGCACGGCAGAAACCTGTTTGGTTTGGTCCTCCAGCGAAGAATAGAAAAGCAGCTCTGGATCGTTGTGGGTATCTGCCCTTAAAACACGGCTGTATGTGGAAGGGGCCACTAACTCAGCCAACACCGTCATTTGTTGAGATATTTCGGGAGTGTTGCGGCAATTGATATCGAGCTTCACTTGAGCGCACCTCTCCCCTGCCCAGAACGACACCAGCTGGTTAACTTGATCGCTTCGCTGGCGCTCCGCGTTGCGACTTCCTGACTGTGCGCGACTTACGATCTTGCGAATAGAGTCTTTTGTGCCCTCGTGACACAGCAAAGTTAGTCGATGAAGCGACCGCGACATTCCAATATACAGCATGTCCAGTTCATCAGGCTTAGCTCCTGTATTGAATATTGTCTGCCGCTCGAAGTCGCCAAACACTAACCAGCGGCCATCTCTCAATCCCCCGCGAAGGAGCCAATCAAAAATCTCCAGGTAAGGCTCCGAAATGAGGTCCTGTGCCTCGTCTATCACGAGGAGATCCAGCTGCCCGCGTGTCGCCTCCGTCTGCTTAAGTGTTTGGATGACCGTTCGAGGCAAAACATCTGTCCAAAAAGCTGGTTCCTCAGTGGACTTTGAGCCATGCGGAATGCCTGCCAATTCCATCATGAACTGATGGAAGCTGCTCATTCTTACACCGGCAGCTCCCAGAGCCTTTCGCTCTTCATCAAAAAGCGAGCCCAACAGTTTGTTGAAACAAAACAACGCAATGCGGTCGTCCGGCCTGCTCAGTTTCGACCGACGCACGACCTCTAAAGCAAGCGCGGTTTTCCCTGTGCCCGCCAGGCCCGAACCCAGAATGCGGTCATTGCCGGAGAGAAGATCAAGCATTTCATACTGCTGCTCTGTGCAACGCTTGAGATTATTGTCGAGTCCTTGCCTGCGCTCTCGCGGGCTCGCAAGTATCGTGAAAAAAGGTCTGAGGGCGGAGGTTATTGCCGGAATCGCCGATGGTGAACAGACCTCTCCCTGGACCCATCTCAAAGAGCGAGAGGCAAAGTGCCGACGCGCTTGGCGAATGATGCCAAGAATGTTTTCCGAAATAGGCTTCGCGAATAACTGGCCTTTTCCCAGAACCTGCCAGGGATGCCACTCGATCGCGCTGGAGACATTGAAATCATAAGCCGTAAAAAAAACGGCGGAGATCATCGGCACATCACGGGCGAGATCAAGGCCTGCAAGGTGTTCCCTTATGCTGTGCATGGCTCTGGCCGCCTGTTTGAACGGCCCTCGGACGTCTGGGTTGGGCTCGTTGCCATAATACCAGCCCCGCTCTGAAACTTTAAGACTGAGGCAGGACTTGACTTCGATAACCACGATCCCCTCGTAAGGGATTATCACAACAAAGTCGGCTTGACCCGAGACTTGGTTCACGTGCTTGGCCTCGTCTAAGTCGTGGATCACTACCCATCCAGCGGCACCGGGGTCCTTTCTGAGCTTTTCAAACACGCTGACCTCACCGGGGGGGGCGCCGTTTGAAATCCTCGTCGGCAGCATAGTTGCTCCGATTTCAGACATGCTGCAATTCCTCCTCTTCCCCGACATCAAAAAGCTGACCAGTGAGATGGGCGCTTACATGTGAGGCTTGCTCTGTGGCTAACACCCTGAAAGCCGTCTTAGCAGGCCCGTGCTCGCTATCGCGAACTTCTTGCCGCCCACTGATACAAAGCTCCGTCAGATCTTCACGCTTCAGGCGGCGATATACTAGTTGATGTAGCCGTCTGCCAGCAATTTGGTGTGCCTTGCGGAGCTGTCGCGATGCCCTGGCAATTTTTGTGTATTGCGACTCCATGCCGACCACTTTCAGAATCGCCATAAGCGAATGCTCCAAATCCTCGGGGGCGATGTTTCTCGGATTCTGCCAATTTCTTACGTTTGTGTACGTCAAAGCTGCACAGCCTGCTTGCCGAAGCAGACCAATAGTATTTCCCCTCCCAGTTGCACTTATTTTTTTCCTGAGCGCCGTTTTCCATGATAACTGGATCTGCCTAAGCTCAGCAGCACGTTGTCCAAGAAGCTGATCGGCGAATGCGGGCGTGATATCACTGTCAGTTCCACCAGTAGCTCGGAAGACGTAGTCCCCTTCCAACAAGTTGCCCGGCAGGATTTTTTCGACTTCCATGCACCTGCGGTCGTGGATGCGCAGCACAACAACTCGGTGCTCTGCTGGAAGAAACTCGGCTTTACCCCCGGCATACTTTACAGGGACTGAAATAACCTGCTGCTCATCGTCGGTTTGATTGCTGGTTTCGTATGCAGTCTTTGCCCGGTGCAATCTTTGTCCCCATTCATCGCCAATTAGTTGGATGTCACTGATGAGATCCAAGGGCGCGTTTTCCACACCATTGACACGCAGCAGAGACTCATCGTCCAAAAGTGAGACCACTTCGCTACCCATGTTCTCGTGCTTGCAACGAATGATCTGAATACTGGGCGCCAAGGGGGACCTGACAAGGAACTCGAGTTTCTTCCAGCGCAACTTCCACAGGGGACCAAAAATCATCAATCTATCTACGCATCGAGCGTCCCTAAGCTCTCCGGGCATCAAAAGTTTGACCTGCGAATCCGGCGCGGTAACGCCCATGGCCTCGGCGGCACGGCGAATCTCTATAGATCGAAGTTCCTCTAGCAATGCCCTACCTGGTGGATTTGGCACAACCACAACGGCTGTCGAATTACGCGAGTTATCTAAAAGACCTCGGGTCATTTGGGCTATTGCGCTCGTTTTAATACTTGCGACAGTAGAGAGACTCTCTCGCATTCGATCAAAAGCAGCCTTGGCCCCGGGGTCAAAATTAGGGCTTCTGTCAGAAACGCGAGCGATCTCCGCTGACAGGTCAGGTTGAAAGCTAAAACACGCTTCAGGACTAAAGGGTGAGCGCGCAACGTGCGCATGGAAGGACTCAATTTGGATAAGAAGGGCATCGCAGTAAGTTTGAAGATTGTGCACTTCGACGTTCTCTTTGAACGCGCGGATGGTTCTTGCGAGCTCTGCTACCTCTGGCCAGTCCACTACATGGGACTCGCACCCTTCTGCTGCAACTAACGCCGAGCAGGCATGTAGGTCGTTTACGTCGCTTAGGGTCATGTGTGGTAAAAGCTGCGGTGGAAAATATGCGGAGGAGAGTTTTTGAAAACACATGTCAACTCGCCATCGCCGCGCCGAATGAACGAACCGAGTAACTCCTCTGCGGATTGGCTGTATGAAGGAGAATTGCGGGCGAGCAGCAGTATCCGGTGAAAATGCTCCGTGTTACCCAGCAGCTGGTGCATCCGGACAGAAGGCTCAACAACAACCACAGGAGGAAGAGTTTCGCCTCGCGGCTTTTCGTATAAATCGGACGAAGGAAGAAGCCGAACACGCCCAGCTCGATGGGAGAGTCCTTTGCCGCAAGGCTTTAAGAAATCGGTGAACTCAAAGCGGTCTCGTCCTGCGGGATTTTTAATGCTGGCTTTGAGCTCCCGCAGCATTCTCGAACGGGTGCCGTATGCTAAAATTCGGGCTTTGTCGGGGCCTAGCAGCCAGTCAGTGGCTGCAGGACCCAGCGCAGTCTGCGCGAACTGAAGTAAAGCTTCGCCTATTTGTGCGGTAGGAGCTGCGCTAAACCGGAAAGCGACATTTTCATCCTGAGGCTCATCGCTGATTATCTTTATCGAGGCCCACCTTTCGGCTTCCAGCAGCTGAACTGTTTCACTGGACCTTCCCAAACAAAGTCGCGACTCGGTCACCTCAGCAGACCGACGAACAACAACCCTGATCAACTGCTCTTCCTGTTCGGTCGGTACAGACTGAAGGTCGCCACGAACTTCGTTTCCAGCACCGTCAACGAACAGAACCCCGTGCCCTGTAAGGCCTCAAACGCGAGAGGTGATCGGCCGTCACAGGCACGGAAGGGCAACGACCCAACGCCCATGACCACAAACACCAGGCGTATTCAATCCGTGGCAAACAGATCGCTAGTGTTCCTCTCTCGTCGGGTTGCTTCAACCCCGGCAAATGAGCGTGAGATCCGAAAGGTATTGGCCCCAATCAGGCATGGCAGGTTTGAAAGGCAATCCAAAGCGCATGGATCAGGCGGCGACGAGCACCGAGTGGTCGAGATAACGCGAGGCGTAGGCGAGGCAGGCGCGGATGTCTTCCGCTTCCAAGTCCGGATAGTCCGCAAGGATCTCCTCGGCGGTGGCGCCGCCGGCGAGCATGTCGAGGACGTCTTTGACGCGGATACGCATGCCACGAATGCAGGGGCGCCCGCCGCATTGCTCCGGATTAATGGTGATGCGATCCATAAGAAACAATCTACCGCATGACGGTGGCATTTGCATCTGTTTTCACGATGTTGGGCCGGGCAAAGCATCGCCGAGGGGTTCTCACAGGGGCACGGAGAGCACGCGGGGCGTGCGGTGGGAAGAGACTGAAGGGTGGAAGGCGCGAAGGTTAAAGGTGGGAGCCGGAGTCTGCTGCGCGGACGTAGACAGCGTGAGTGCCGCGCATGCGGAACGAGGGCAACGTGGGCACGCGGCAACTGGCTGATCAGACAGGCTTTCACGGAAGCACAGAGAGTGCGGACTTTCATACTGCGAGCAGACGGAAGTGTTTCTGCAACTCGCTGAGTTGCCTGGTGTGTGCAGTCATTGCGTCGAGTTGGGCCAGCTGTTGGTTCATGCGGGCCAACTCCTCCAAGAGCCAATCGCGGTGCTTGGCGAGAGCTTGGCCGAGTTCCTGACGAAGATGCTCGATGAGAAGCATGGCGATCTCGCCCGCATCGGGTTCCTTGCTCTCGGCGAGCGCGAATTCGTGAAGCTGCTTGATCGCGTCCATGAGACGCCCCGGCAACGGCTGCGGATGAAACAAGCGCGGCAGTCCGTTGCGAAGGGTTTCGATAGTGACAAGCAGTTCCTTGCAGATCGCTCGGATGTCCGGAGCTGGAGGGGGCGACGTCTTGGCTTTGGCTTTGCGCGGTCCGCGATGCGAGGCGCGCATGGATGAGGGCGCGGCGTCGTAGTCCATGTGGTCGGCGCCGATTGAACAGTAAAGCCGCGAGCTTCTTTCGCTCACTACCATGGCG
>JAGYJE010000038.1 GCA_018402305.1 Puniceicoccaceae bacterium
GCCCGCCGGAGCCGCAGGTGGGATCGTAAACACTCTCGCCCGGCTGCGGGTCCATGATCAAGGTCATGAGGCGGACGACCGTGCGGTTGGTATAGAACTCGGCGGCGGTGTGGCCGCTGTCGTCGGCGAACTGTTTGATCAGGTATTCGTAGGCGTTGCCGAGCTGGTCGTCGGGGACGTTGGCGATGCTCAGGGTGTGGGCGGAGAAGTGCTCCATCAGGTTGACCAGGGTCTCGTCGGAGAGCCGGTCCTTATTCGTCCAGGGCGCCTCGCCGAAGATCCCGCTAAGGGTCTCCGGGTTGGCCTTCTCGATGGCATGCATGGCCTCGTTGATGGCAATGCCGACATTCGTCGTCACCGCTCGCACCTCCCGCCAGTGCGCCCCGGCCGGAACCTTGAAGCGGTGGTTCTCCTCGAAGGCGGCATATTCCCGATCCCCGCCCGACTCTTCCAGCGCGGCAGCATACTCCTCATCATAGACATCACAGATCCGCTTAAAGAAAAGCAGCGGAAAGATGAACTGCTTGTAGTCGCCCGCGTCGATGTGGCCGCGCAGATAAGTCGCCGCGCCCCAGAGGTATTTTTCTAATGTTTGTTGGTTCACGTTTTTCTAAATTATGAATTATCCTTCATCCTTCATCATTTTCCGCCCCTTCTCAGTGAGGCGGTATTTTTGAAGGCGGCTGGTGGGTTTTTCGGGGATGGTCAGCTCAATAATTTTGCGTCCAAGTAGCTCACGCACTCTTTCATTGAGTTTTCTTGAAATGCTTTGATGCCCTAGAGCATCGCCAATCTCAGACTTGGAAAGTGGGCCATCCTGCAAAGCATAAATAATGCGAGCAGCAATTGACTCTGGCCCCCACTCTGGCCCCCACTCTGGCCCTGCACCCTCACTTCTTGACTTCTTGGTATCACTTCCGAGCCCACTTTCAGCATGCTTAGACTCACTTTTTGACTCTGGCCGTGACTCTGGCCCCGACTCTGGCCGTGCTTTGGCAAAGAGGGTGACCTGCATCCCACTCTGCGATTCCTCAAAGTGCGGCTTGGGCAGCCCGGCTGCACGGCAGGCCTCGGTCACTTTCTCGATCCCACGCCCCCAGCTGTCGATGTAACCCGCCTTGAAACAGGCATCGGCGATGAGCGGATTGCGCGGGTAGGAGGAATGAAAACCGAGGAGCTTTTCCACGGAAAGCTCTTCCGGGAGCGGGCCGTCGTTCCAGAAAATGATGCGCTCGACATAGACCCGGATTTGCACATGCACACCAGACTGATAGCGGCGATGGACCATGGCGTTGAGTAAAATTTCTCTTAGCGCGTCGATGGGATACTGAGGTTCCTCGATGCGTTGGATGCCCTCAAAGCGTATCGGTTTGATAGTGAATTTTCCAAGGATCTGGCTCAAGGCCTCACGGAGACAGTGAATCAAGTTGCCCTCGACCACCTCTTGGAACTGGAGATCCGTATCGCTGGAGCCAAAGCGACCAATGCGCACACTGATGCCGGGATAGAATTGGGCGGGGTCTTTACCAAAGAGCACCATGGCCGCACAGGTCAGCTGATTACCTTGAGCCAGCCGAAGTTTCTTGAGCAGGTCCACGGGTTCGAGGTCATGAGCATCGGGTAAACGGCCGGTCTGCTCGGCATCTTTCAAAAAGCGCTGAATGCTTGCCTGATCAATGTCGTCGAGTGTGGCGCGTTCCTCGATGGAGGCGTCCCAGGTGCGCCCGGACTTTTTCAGAAGAAATTCATTGAGGCCAGCACCGGTCAACTCCGACTTTGTGCTCCCGCTCCGATAGTAATAGTGACCGCGATAGGAGACCGGCACGGATTGAGGGGGGACGACAATTTCGATATAGTCACCCTGATCCGTCGTGTGGAGACTCACATCGACGGAGAGACCCAGCAGGCTGCGAATCTTTTGCGGGATGGTTTCGAGTAGCTTCTTCGAATCCGATAGTCCATGGATAGAGCCGTCATCGTCCTTACCAACAAAGATGGTGCCGCCTTGCGCGTTGGCGAAGCCGCAAACCCATTCCAGGTATTTGTCGTGCCAGGACCGTTTCCACTCGATGTTTTGAGATTCCGCCATGGCTCAGACTTTAACGCCGAATTCCTCCAGTTTTGCTTTCAGGTGAACTTCCGCTTTCTGTGCTTCGCTCCAAGCTTCCTTGAGGTCAGCCAAGGCCTCCTCCACCGTCGGCAGATCGTCTTCGATGATCTTCTCGACGTAGAGTGGGATATTCAGATTGTGGTCATTCTCGACGATTTCCTCCATCGAGGCCACTTTGACGTGATTCTCCACGTTCTTGTAATCGGCATACCACTGGTAAATGCGCTCGACGTGCTCCGGTTCGAGGAAGTTTTGTGCTCGACCGGTGCGGATTTGCTCAGAGGCGTCGATAAAGAGCACCTTGTTCCGGTGGGCGTCGGGCTTTTCCGCGCGGAAGACCATCACGCAGGCGGCCAGCTGGGTGCCGTAAAAGATATTTGGCCCGAGGCCGATAACCGCTTCGAGTAGGTCCATCTCGAGGAGAGCCTTCCGTATCTTGCCCTCGGCGGCTTTACGGAACAGTGCGCCATGCGGTAAGACGACAGCCATGCGGCCGGTCTTGGGCTTCATGGACTTAATCATGTGCTGGACCCAGGCCATGTCGCCGTTCCCCTGCGGTGGGACTCCGGCGATGTTGCGCCCGTAGGGGTCGTTGGCCCAGGCCGTAGCGCCCCACTCTTTCAGGGAGAAAGGAGGATTGGCGATGACACAGTCAAAGCTCTGCAAGCCGTCGGCCTGAAAGAAAGCGGGCTGGCGCAAGGTGTCGCCACGGCTGACTTGAAAGTCTTCTACCCCATGCAGAAACATATTCATCCGGGCGATGGCCGAGGAAGTCAGATTCTTCTCCTGCCCAAACAGCTTCAGTGTGCGGTAGTCGCCGCCCTTGGCCTTCACCTGGTCGATGGACTCGATCAGCATGCCACCGGTCCCGCAGGCTGGGTCGTAGATGCTCTCGCCCTCCCTGGGGTCGATAATCATGCCCATCAGGTGAACGACCGAGCGGGGCGTGTAGAATTCACCAGCTTTCTTGTTGGTGAGGTCGGCAAAGTGTTTAATGAGGTATTCGTAGGCTTGGCCCAGCATATCGGCCTCGACCGCCGAGTTCGACAGCTTGTAGCGTGAGAAGTGCTCGACCAAATTGACCAATAGGCTGTCCGGAAGGCTGTTCTTATTCGACCACTGCGCATCGCCGAAGATACCGTAAAGGTGACGCTCGTTCGCCTGCTCGATGCCGCGCAGGGCTTTCTCGATGGCGAGGCCGACATTGACGGTGGTTTCCCGGACATTATCCCAGTGGCAACCCTCGGGCACGATGAACTTGTGAAATTCCGGCAGCTGCGCGTATTCCTCATCCCCATCCGACTCTTCCAAGGCCTGCCGATACTCCTCGTCGTAAACATCCGAGATCCGCTTAAAAAAGAGCATCGGGAAGATGTAGGCCTTGAAATCCGACGCACCGATAGGACCCTTCAATATCCAGGCTGCCTTAGACAGGTATTGCTCAAGTTGGGAAAGGCTTAGCTTATCGACAGACATCGGAGTAGATAGAAGTATAGCCACTGTAACCTTTCGAGTAAAATCGGGCGCAACCAGTGAAAATCATATCATCATAGCGCTCAGGTAGGAGATATGCGGTCCACCCATGCACCTGATCCCCGGATAAGTCATAATTTTGGGTTCTTCACAGATTTCGGTCATAATGTTTTCCGTGTAGATAGGTTTGGCAAGTCGTAGATTTTCAGAAGAATGAACTTCTCATCGCGGTAGCCGTAAGCCTGTCTGGTAAGCAACCAAAAGATGACATGGGAGGAGTTGCAGACGGTGAGGAATCACTAGACTGCCATTTCGACCATGTCATCTTTTATAGTCCCCAGATAATATCCTCAATCGTCATGGCATCCTCGAAGGCTCGTTCGCCTTCAAAGAACTGCCGCTGTCTCTCAAGGAAATCGTCTAAAATCTCAGCCTGCGCTTCTGCCTTTGTCTCATAGACGATCCATTTGCCTGCTTCATCACGCCACACAGGCGTCATGCCTCCGCAGAGGCAATCGACGAAGATGCAGTAGCCGCTTCGTGAGGCTGCTTTCAACTCAAGATTGGGAACGGTTTTGTTCATGAGCTTTTATCACAGCCTGTCCTGCAGGCCTTCATCTGCTGGCTCAAAGATTCCAATAAATCCTCGTAAATCTCGACCATATTGGCGGCTTCTTCCCGGTCGCACATTCAAGGATGACGAAATCCGGGTCTTCCAGTTTGCCGTCATACCAACTGAGCGTCTTCTGCCAGTTTTCCAGACAGACGCTGAGCCCGTCGATGATTTGTCCGGCATCGCTGCGGGATAGGCGGAAACAAATTTCTTTCTCGCTCATAACGCAGTGGAAACCTGGTATCCGATGCAGCGAGAGCAAGCGCTTTTTGCTCGATTTTTAGGAAAGGAATGCGCGGGCAAGATGCCCCCGCTCCGGTTTGCCTAATTCAGCTCTGCAAATTTTTCCCGATGCTTCGCCAGTGCAACCGAATCGGGCAGGAAGCGGTGCGGCAGCCGTAGGGGCTTGCCTTCGAGGCGCTCAAAATTTTGACTCTGAAATTCGAAAGCCTCTCTGGATTTAAGGGCGCTGGAAAGCATCACCCGGTAATCTTCGTCAAAGGTCAGCAGGTGCCGGTCAAAAGCTTTGTCGTGCAGGGCGTTGAGGCAGATGCCGTTGGTGGGGTCCGCCCGTCGGGCCTCGTTGTCGGACCAGCCGATAATATGGCTGGCGATCAGCAGTTCGGGCACGGCTAAATCCGTTAAGGCGCAACGACTCTCGTAGCTACCGAGGATCGCTTTACGGAAGAAGTCCTGCACTCGGCGCACTTTGACCAGCCGTTGCACCTCCGTCGGTCCTTCTGGGGCGACGGGAAGCTTCGACGGCTCGGTGTCCATAAGCGCTTGCCCCTGCATTAAAGCCTCAAAGGCGGCCTCACTCCGCTCTGCTATCGTCGACCAATCTTCTTGAAAATCATTCCAGACCTTCCGATCCAAGCCACTGGCTCCTTTGAGTCCCGATACCCCGCGTTGCTGATGATAGGCATCCAGCGAGGCCAAGTTGCAGAGTTTCATGGAGAGCGAACTGGACGTGCGCCCCATCCGTTCCGCAACCGCCTGAATATGGCGATTCGACTTATCGAATTGGCCGAAGGGCAGACGACAATAGACGTTCATCGCCACCCACAACTCCGGTTCTGTCCATTTTTTCGGCACCGTTTGCTATCAATTCAGAAGATTGGTGTTTTGTGAACCAAATTCTTCGAACGAACCCGTGGAGTTTTGTAGAAGCGGTGAAGCGATCCAACGGACCCCATCCTGCTCGCCTGCAAAAGCTTCTCCGAGCGGCACGACCACTGCGATGCGAACTGCCTCGGGTGCTCGGAGGAACTGCTTGATGTCTTTGAATTTGAGCGAGCGATCGAGCTTCTCAATGCCGCACAGAGCGAGGTGCACCGCCGGCTGGCCGGCTGGATTAGAGCCACTTTCCGCGTGTCTATTAACTCTTGATTTTAATAAAGCGTCGTGCGACTTTTAATTAATGCCAATCACGAAAAATCAAATCATGCGCGCCTTGGGTCGTCTGGGAGAGCTGGCTCAGGCAAACGAGATCGAACTCGAAATCTCGATCTACGGAGGCTGCGCTATGATGTTGGCATTTGACCGGCGGGCCATCACCCGTGACGTCGTTGCGGTTTTTCATCCAAAAACCAAAGTCAAGCCACTCATCACGCAAGTAGCCGCTGAAATGCAATTACCCGAGGAATGGCTCAACGACGATGTCCGTCAATTCTTAGCACCCATTGGCGCCATACGACCACTTCCTTTGGACTTACCCGGACTGAAAATCACCGCACCCACCGCTAGCTACCTCCTTGCCATGAAAGCACTCGCTGGCAGAACCGCGCTCCCTGGATATGAAGGCGACGAAGCCGACCTCCGCTTTCTAATACGAAAAATGAAAATCCAGTCGCTCGATCAAGTCCAGGAACATATCGACCGCTACTACCCAGATGACATGCCGAGCGAACCGGCACGCGCGATGATCCAACAAATTATCCGGGAAGAAAATTCACAATGAAGCCAACGACCACAACATCACTTCCCCGCGAGCTAGCCGAAGTTGCCGAGCAGAGCCAAAGTCTCAGCGACTTTGGATTGCTTGTGCGCGAGTGGAACCACGCCGTGACTCGAGGCGATATCACCAACCGACCAGCCCTCCGCAAAGCAATTAAGCGAGCGCCCGCACGACTGCACACCCGTTTTGTTGATGGTGAGATCGCAGACGCCTACCTGGCCGCCTACGCCGAGTGGGTGGCTGACCAAGCAAACATCACACGCCCCAAGTGGACCGAAGACAGCACCCGCTACTTAGAAGAACCATGGTTCGCGAATAATGCCCGGGCATCCCTACTCGTCCTCACGCCCGCTTCCTTCCGTCAGCGGAACGTATTCACCCTCCCCGAAAAAGTCGTGCACCTCCGCCGGGGACGCCCCAAAGTCAGCGCAGCTCAGAAAAAAGCCAAAGCTCGCGAACGTGATCGCCGCTACAGAGAACGCATCCGAGAATTCATCGAACTCGGTCGCAAACAAGCTTCCACCAAACAACTGTAACCACCCATGCCCTAGAGGGAATTGCTCCAAGAAATTTTAAGGACACCCACTTTCCAGAGCATGGCGAGCTCACTTGTCCGGCTGGATTTATGGGTATCCACAAATTGTCGGCATCTTATTGGGGTGAAGGGCTCCAAGGAACTCGTCGGTGGGCAGGCAAAGCACGCCATCCCGGACAAAGCGTTCGGTGCCGCGGTAGATTAGGATACGTTGGCATTTCGGGTAATCGTCGGCAAATGCTTTGAGTGGGCGCAAATCGTTGGGGCGCACCTTGGCGGAGTTCTTTACTTCAAGCGCATAAATGCCGGATTCACCATAGATCACAAAATCCACTTCCACCTTGGAGCGTGTTTGCCAATAGTAGAGCGAATGGTTGCCCCCTGAATAATCACACCACGCCCTCAGGTGTTGGGCGACGAGGCCTTCCAGGGCGGCACCGTCGATTTCCTCGGGCGCGTCCAGCGGCCCCTTCGGCCGATTGGCTCGGAATACGCCTGTGTCAAAAAAATAGAATTTAGGATGGGCCGCCAGTTCGCGTTGCGCGCGTTTGGAAAAAACATCCAGACGGAAGCCGAGAAGTAAGTCTTCGAGGATTTCCAGATACCCTTCGCAAGTTTTCCGTTTAACCTGACAATCGCGGGCAACATTACTCAAATTTAAAACGGCCGCGTGCGAAAAACTCATCGCTTCAAGAAACCGTGCAAATGCTCCGACGTCCCGCACCAGACCTTCCATCTGCACTTCTTCACGCAGATAGAGGCCGTTGTAGGCGGCAAGCGTAGCGCGTGGGTCTTTGGCACCCCAGACGACTGGTAGCATTCCTTGCTCCAGCGCCTGTTCGAGATCAAATCGGCGGCCCAGTTCGGCAGCCATATAAGGATGGAGTGTTACGTGGAGCGCACGCCCTCCAAGCAGGTTGACACCAGCGCGTCTTAATTTTCTGGCACTGGATCCGGTAAGCACAAACTGCTGTCCTGATTTTTCCTCGATCAACGAATGCACGACTTCCAGCAATTCCGGTAGCTTTTGCACTTCGTCCAGAACGACCTGTTGTCGATTTCTATTCCCTTGGGCCAGCTCCGAGAGTTTCTCCGGACGGGCCACCAACTCCCGGTGGGTGGCTGGATCCAGAAGATCGATTCGGAGTGCTTCAGTGAAATGATGTTGAGACCATGAGGTTTTCCCCGTTCCCCGCGGCCCAAGCAAAAAAAAATGATCAGCCGGACAGGCAAGAAAACGAATTAAGTATTCCATAATGAGACGCAAAATGGCGGAATAAGCGCCCTTTGTCAAGCAAAGCAGAGACCGCTATACTCGGTCGCTCATTGATCGGAGGCAGCGGGTGTCCATAAACTCTCCTTGCACCATAAGCGTTCATAAGCGCACATAAGCGGCAGTGCCCTGCGAAGCTTGGAAAGCGTAGCACGGGTCGCCAGCTCAGCTGGATTCTTCTCCGCCCAGCACATTTCAAAAACAGCGACTTTGAATGGCTAAAGGGAGCATCCTATAACCACCATCACCGACATTTCCCGAATTGCGCACACGGCTATTTTTGGTCCAAACTGGCGACATGCAAGGCCCGACCCTCATCTGCCCACCCGATCGACCCCGCCTGTCCCTGGACGCGGGCCGAGGCCGACCATAGCTTCCGCGAAACCCTGCGCGCCTTCGGCTTCAACTGGTTCGGCAGCTGGCTCTACTACATCGGCGTGGCCGGCCCCACCGGCTGGCTCTACAGCTGGCTCAAAACAATGTTCTTTCCGCCGAAGGATCGGGTGGCGCGGGATCGGTGATCGTTTAGGGGGCGGTTTTCCTGGGAACTGTTCCAGGTCGCCGACCACCCTGCCCCGGCCGGGGCAGCCCGCCTTGAGGGCGCTGAACGAAAATCGGCAGCTAAAGCAGCCGTTCCCGGTATTGGAGATGAATGCCCTTAACTAAGTGCCATTCGGCCTGGCTCGCAGACCCAACCAGGCCCGACCAAAGCCGAATGGCTTCGGCTACTAATGAGGCGCCAGATTCGCCAGCACGGCATCCGCCGCCTGTATCCCCGAGAGCGCGGCCCCCTCGATGCGGACCCCGCCAAAAGAATCGCCTGCCAGGGTGAGCTGGAGGCCCGGGTTCTGGAAGTAGGGCTCTGGCCAGGGGTTGATCGGTTTGGTGAAGCCCCAGCGGTGGCAGCTGTAGTCCGCTACCTTACTTTGCAAAAAGGGTTCGGCTGCTTTGAGCATAATCGGGCCGCGCACGGCGTCGTCACTGTCCCAGTGCCTGTCCGAAAATTCCGGATTGGCATGCAGTGTCACGGCCGTGACCTCGGGAGAAATTCCTTTTTGCTGGTTATCTGCAATCCAGGTTAGCACGCCCTCGGGCACTTTGATGCCACCCGGCTCAGGCAGCCCGCTGGGGCCATCTAGAATAGCCAGTGTTGCAAGGCCACGCTCATAACGCACCGCGCGGAGGGCCTCAGTGCTGCCGTTGGCATAGCGGAGACCGGTCGTATCCAAAAGATTGAGCGCCTGCGGCAAGGGCGCGGTAATCACGAGGTGTTTCGCCAAAAAGGAGTCGCCGGTCGCGGTGCGCGCGATCCAGAGGCCGGTGTCGCGCGAAAGCTCGGTTACTTGCTGTGAACTGTGCACCTCCAGATCACGCGCCAAGAATTTGGGTGCATCGGTCATTCCGTTAATGCCGCAGTAGCGGGGGTGCCCTCCGGGGCTCGTGTCCTCCGGCAGGCGGCGAAACCACTCTTGAATCACCCCGGCCTCGAACCAGGTGGTGACATATTTTTGAAACCGCGCGTCGCGCACGGTGAAATACTGTGCCCCATGGTCGAGTCGGCCCCCGGCCATTCGGCGGGTCGCCATGCGCCCGCCGAGACCGCGTCCTTTATCCAAGAGGCGCACCGAGTGACCGGCTTGCTTCAGCTCCGTCGCGCAGAGAAGGCCGGATATACCTGCGCCGATGATGAGAACGTCTGTTGTGTGCATGTTTAATAAGGAAATGGAGTGAGGCGGAGTTTTGAACGGGGTCGAATTGTATTGATTGCTTCAGAGGCTTGCTCGCAGTGCAGCTTCCAGGTCCGCCTGCTGCCAGTGGAAGCCGCGCTCTGTAAGTTGACTGGGTATGACTGATAAGTTACTCAGCACGGTTTCCCGGCCCATTTCGCCAAACAGAGCGCTGACAAGGCGTGCAGGCAATGGGAAAAGGGTTGGTCGGCTCAAAACCTTGCCGAGGGTCTTCGTAAAGACTTGATTGGAGACGGCCTCGGGAGCGACGGCATTGACCGGACCACGGGTTGTTTCGTTTTCGACCGCGAAGAGGTAGGCCCGCACCAGATCCACCAGGCTGATCCAGCTCATCATTTGGCGTCCATCACCAATGCGCCCGCCCAGCCCAAGCTTAAACGGGGGCAACATTTTGGCGAGCGCCCCACCCTTCGCGCTGAGGACGATCCCGGTACGCATGAAGACACAGCGTGCACCGGCCGCTTTCAGCGGTGCCGCCGCGCCTTCCCACTGCCGCGTGACCTCCGCCAGAAAGCCCCCTCCGGTCGCACTCATCTCGTCAACGCTCCGCTCCCGATCGATCCCATAGTAGCTGATCCCCGACGCGCCAATGTAGGCAGGCACGGCGTCTTGTTTCAAAGCAGCATCCACCAGCAAGCGGGTACTCTCCGTGCGGCTTTTTAAAATGCGCGCACGGGCCGAAGCGGTCCAGCGCTGCGCGACGCTCTCGCCGGCCAGATGGATGATAACGTCGACCCCGTCAAGGGCGCTTCGGTCCATGGTGCCCGCCGCAACATCCCATTGGTGATCGCCCTGTTCACCGCGGGACAGCGTGCGCACGGTATGGCCCTTGGCTCGCAATACCGCGCAAAGGGGCGGGCCGATCAATCCGGTGGCACCGGTTACGAGAAGGGTCTTTGGCTGAGTCATAGTGTAGTTGTTGACGACCTTAGGATTGTTTGCGAATGGCGCTGGCGGTTTCGCGGATGGCGCGTCGCTCGTCCCCGTCGATGCGGTCGAGGTTGCGCACCTGGAGCGCCATCCGGTTGTTGCCGCGCAGGGTCTTTTCATGCCGCAGCAAATAGCCCCAATAGAGCGTGGTGAAGGGGCAGGCGTTTTCGCCGGTTCGCTCTTTCGGGTTTTTCGGGCAGTGTTGGCAGTAGTTGCTCATCTTGTTGATGTAGCTACCCGTCGCGATATACGGTTTCGAGGCCATTAACCCACCATCGCCATATTGCGACATGCCGAGCGTGTTGGGCAGCTCGACCCACTCCACCGCATCGACGTAAACCGCAAGATACCACTCGTGCACCTCCTTGGGGTCGACCCCGAGCAGCAGCGCATACAAGCCAGTGACCATGAGGCGTTGAATGTGGTGCGCGTAGCCGTGTTCCAGGGTTTGCCCGATCGACTGGCGCAGGCATTCCAGGTCCGTCTGCCCCGTCCAATAAAATCCGGGAAGCGCCTCACCGGCACCCATACCATTGCGGTCGATGTATTCCGGCATGTGCGTCCAGTAAATCCCCCGAACGTATTCCCGCCAACCGAGGATCTGGCGGATAAAACCCTCCACCGCCGCGATCGGTGCCTTCCCATCGCGGTAGGCCTGTTCGGCCGCTTCCACAACTTCGCGGGGATTGAGCAGCTTCAAATTAAGCGAGGTGCTGAGCAGTGAATGGTACAGCCAGGGCTCATCGGTCCACATGGCGTCCTGATACTGCCCGAAAACCGGCAAACGTGTCTCGATGAAATTTTGCAAATCCCGCCTAGCCTCGTCCCGCGTCACCGCCCAGGCAAAAGATTCCAACGAGCCGGGATGGTCGCTGAAACGCTCCCCAACGAGCTCCAGCACTGCCTGCGTCGTGGCATCTTTCCGATGGGTCGGGCCGGTGTTGGGCGCCTCGGGCCCTGACTTGCCGAAGCTGCCGCGGTTCGCTTTGTCAAAGTTCCAGTCGCCACCGGTCGGCTTACCGTCGTCCATGAGCACGCTGAAACGCTTGCGCTGCTCACGGTAGAAAAATTCCATACGCAGGGCCTTCCGTCCTTCGGCGTGCGCAGCAAAGTCGGCGGGCGTGGTGTAGAAGTGCGTATCCTCGCGCAACTCCAGCTCCACACCGGCCTCCTTGCAGACTTTCTGCAAGCCCTGCAGGACCCGCCACTCGCCGGGGCGCACCACGATCACCTTGTCGGGCCGGCAGTCTTTGAGGTCGGTGCTCAGGCGACTGGAAAATCGCCCGGTGTCTTTCTTTGAGTTGAGCTCGGTGTAGAGCACGGGAATCTCCCTTGCCCGGAGCGCATCCCGGAAATGACGCATGGCCGCGAGAAATATGGCAATGCGTTGCTTGTGCGACCAGACATGCGTGGCCTCGTAGTCGACCTCGGCCATCCAGACCGCATCCTGTACCGGGTCGAACCCGTCGAAAACGGCGGACTGTTGATCGAGTTGATCGCCGAAAACGACGGAAAGATGGCGTATTTTTTTCAATTTCAGTCCTTCAGTGAGCTGAGCGCAGCAAGCGCACGCTCACGGCCTTTTTTGTGGTCGATAATCGGCTCGGGGTAGCTACCGCCGAGCGTTACACCCGCGTGTTGCAGAATGCCGTCGGGCGCCTCCCAGGGCTCGTGTATGTATTTATTCGGCAACTTCGCCAGCTCGGGCACCCACTTCCGCACATACGCGCCGTCGGCATCGAATTTATGCCCCTGAGTCATCGGATTAAAGACCCGGAAATACGGTGCGGCGTCGGCCCCGCAGCCCCCGCTCCACTGCCATCCGAGGGTGTTGCTGGCCAAATCAGCATCGACCAAGGTATCCCAAAACCAGCGCGCACCCGACCGCCAGTCCTGCAGGAGGTGCTTGACCAAAAACGAGGAGACCACCATGCGCACGCGGTTGTGCATCCAGCCGGTGGCGTAGAGTTCACGCATGCCGGCATCGATGATCGGATAGCCGGTTTGCCCGCGTTGCC
>JAGYJE010000039.1 GCA_018402305.1 Puniceicoccaceae bacterium
GCCGATACGGTCAGCGCCACCGCCTCGTGGCCGGACATGGCCTCGCTCTTCTCGGATTTTGAAAAGAACGGTTCGCTTTCCGGTGAAAAGGCGACCGCGAGCCCGGCTCCGCAAACCACGGTGGATGCCGCCCTGGCCACGGCGTTTGATCTTCAGCCGGGCGAGGAACGTACCGTCGCGTTCGTCCTGAGCTGGCATTTCCCCGGGGGCGACTTCGGTCGTGCGAACAAACCGCAGTGGTTCTTCGAGAAAGGCGGAAGTTACTATGAAAACTGGTGGGCCAACGCCGCCGAGGTGGACGACTATGTCTCCGAAAATTTCGATGCGCTCGACTCGGCGACCCGGCTTTATCACCGGACCCTTTATTCGTCGAATATTCCCCGTTATGTGCTCGACCGCATCTCTTCCAACCTTTGTGTGCTGAAATCCCCGACGTGCTTCTGGACCCGGGACGGATACTTCGGCATGTGGGAAAGCACCTCGAACAAGCCCGAGTGGCACGGCAATGTGAAGCACGTCCTCCACTACGCCCAGGGCCATGCGAGACTCTATCCCGAACTGGGGCGCATCCTCCGCGACATCGACCTCCGCTCGATGACGCCGCAGGGCCTGCTGCCGGACCGTGACGACGGAGGGGACAGGATCGCCCTCGACGGGCATTTCGGCACCATTCTGGGCGTCTATCGCGAACACCTGCTGTCAGAAAACAACGACTACCTCCGGGGCGCATGGCCACGCACCCGCAAGGCCATCGACTCCGCCATCGAACGGTACGATCCGGACCGGGACGGCATGTTGTCGGGTGCCTATCACAATACGCTCGACTGCAATTCCTCCGGCACCTCGCCATGGATCGGATCGCTTTATGTCGCCACCCTCAAGGCCGGCGGGAAGATGGCGGCCCTGATGGGCGAGGAAGAACTCGCCGCGAGCTACCAACAGTTGGCGCAGACCGCCACCCGAAATCAGAACGAAAAACTTTGGGATGAGGAGCAAGGCATCTATGTCGAAAGGCCCGAACACCTTCGCCGCACCCGTATCATGGGTGATGCCGTGGGCATCGACATGTTCCTCGGCCAGTGGTGGGCCAACCAGCTCGACCTCGGACCAATTTATCCCGAGGACCGCACCCGTGCCGGCCTGGCAAAAATCCACGCTGTCAACCGCATCACCGACCCCGGCGACGGAAGCTATCCTCCGAAATATCGCGACTTCCTCGGCACCGGGGATACCGGGTGGCAGATGTTTGTCCATCCGGGTGAAGTGCCGGAGAACAGCATTCATTACTACTGCGAGGTCATGTCCGGATTCGAATACGCCGCCGCCGCGACCATGATCCAATCCGGCATGACCGCGGAGGGCCTGGAAATCGTGAAAGAAATCTCCAAACGCTACGACGGACGTCATCGCGGCAAGGACGAGGTCACTACGAAACACAATGCCACGGTCACCGGCACTGGCAGTCCCTTTGGCGAGGACGAATGCGGCAAATTCTACGCCCGTCCGCTCAGCAGTTGGTCGGTGCTGCTGGCCCTGCAGGGATTCTCTTACGACGGCCCGCGTCAGCGAATCGGGTTTGAGCCGGTGTGGCGGACGGAAGACCACGCCTCGTTCTTTTCCGCGGCCAAAGGCTGGGGCCTTTTCACCCAGACCCGCTCGGACGGCATCCAGGAGTCCGTCATCGATCTCAGGTTCGGCTCCCTGGCGGTGGAAACCCTCGTGCTCGGTGTGCCGGAAGGCACCGGCACGGCCGACATCCGCGCCCGTCTCAACGGCAAGGAGTTGCCGATCAAATTCCGCCAACTGTCCGACCGGCGCGTGAAGATCACCTTTACCCATGGGGTCGAGATGGAAGCCAGTTCGCAGCTTGCGCTGACCATGGCGCTGTCCGCTCCGTCCAATGACGAAGGAGAGTAAGGATGAGCGTTGCCCCCGTCGTTTCCTTCCTGGTTCTCCTCACGCTGGCCGCTGTGGCCGGTGCGCCCAGCGGGGAAATCACCGCAACCCCTTCCACCGTCCTCCTTCAGCCGGGCCAGTCGGGTGAGACCGTGATCTCTTGGACCACGAGCGGCTGCGCCAACGCTATGGTCACTGTTTCCACGCCAGCCAATCCCACGCCCGTAATTTTCGCCCAAGGCACATCCAACGCGGGCCGGTCCGCGCCTTGGATCAGCGAGGGCCGGCTGTTCTTCCGCCTTTACGGCGACTTGAGCGGCAACTTGCTTCTCGACGAGGTGGTGGTGACCGGCCGGCGTTCGCCTCTGCGCGCCGCGGGGGTCTTCGGCAACAACATGGTGCTGCAGCGCGATGCCGGGGTGCCGGTCTGGGGATGGGCCGACCCGGGGCAGACCGTGGAGGTCGGCTTTGCCGGACAGAGCAAAAGTGCCGTCGCCGGTCCGGACGGAAGATGGTCCGTTCGCCTAGACCCGCTGCCGGCCAGCGAAACGGGCCGCACGATGGAAATTTCCGATGGGAACAACACTCTGACACTCACCGATATCGTGGTCGGCGAAGTGTGGTTGCTCTCCGGCCAATCGAACATGGCCATGCGCATCGACGACATCCCCGATCCCAGCGCCGCAGACCGCGCCGCTTATCCGTGGTTGCGCACCTTCCGCATCGGCTGGCCCTTCTTCGGGTCCGAGAAAACTCCAACTCCGCACTTTACCGAGGCCGGTCCGGGCGGCGGCGGCGGCTGGATCGTCCTGGTCGCAGAGCAGCCCTTGCCAATGCCGGCACTGTTACGCAGTCGGGCTCTATTTCGCCGAGGCCCTGCGCGAGTCGCTCGGGCCCGGCATTCCCATCGGACTGATGCAAGTGGCGCTCGGCTCGACATGGGGCGAGTGCTGGGTCGGCCAATCCACGCGCGATGCCAACCCGGCGCTCCATTACATCGGCACCTCGCTCTGGACCTCGCCGCCGGCCCGCCCGTGGTTTGCCGACAAGCATGTCATGTATCACGGGTTGATCGCCCCGCTGCAACCTTACCGGATCCGCGGCGCCCTCTGGTATCAGGGCGAGGGAAACACCGATCCCTCCGTGGTGCATTACCGGGACCTGCTCTCGGGACTCATCGAAGGCTGGAGGCGCGATTGGGGGCAGGGTGATTTCCCGTTTCTCATCGTGCAGCTGCCCGCCTACGGCGGAACCAAAACTCCGTGGCACTCCTACGAACTCCTGCGCGAGGCACAGTTGCAAGTGAGCCGGGCAACCGCCAACGCGGGGCTGGCTGTCACCATCGATACCGGCGGCACGGCCGATCCGCATCCCGTGGACAAGCAACCCGTCGGCGAACGCCTCGCGCGGCTGGCCCGCGCGCAGGTTTATGGCCACGCGATCATTCCCACGGGCCCGATCTATGCCGGCGGCACGGCCGATGCCGGCGGGGTGAACCTGCGCTTCGAGCATGCGGGGGACGGCTTGCAAGCGGTCGGGGGCTCGCTTCGGACTTTTGAAGCGGCCGGGGTGGACGAAGTTTTCCATCCCGCGGCCGCAGCCATCACGGCTGCCGATACCGTGCGGGTGACCTCCGCGACGGTTCCCGTCATAGCAGAGGTGCGCTACGGGTGGGATTGGAATCCGGACTGCAATCTCGTCAACAGCGAGATGCTCCCCGCTTCGCCGTTCCGCGCGGCCATGAACGGCTCCATCGCGGCCAACCCCTCGAAGATCACGATTTCTTCGGACACCACCGGCTCGTCCACCATCAGTTGGGACACCAACCTCAGCGCCGGCGCGCACGTGACCCGCGCGTCCGCAGGCGATCCCGAGGAAGAAATCGGTGCGGCCTGCACCGGTGCCGTCACGGTTTCCGGACTCGGCCCGGGGAAGACGATCTTCCGGCTTTATGGCGACGAGGACCGTGTCCGTTTGCTCGACACCATCGAAGTCACCGGCACGGTCTCGCCGCTCACCGTTCATGCGGATGGCACGCTGCGGTTGGACAACCGTCCCTTCACCGGCATCGGCGTCAACTATTTCAGCGCCTTCGAGCGCATTCTGAACAACCCGGAAGACACTTCCTTCGAGGCCGGCTTTGCGGACCTGGAGCGTTGGGGTGTGCCCTTCGCGCGGTTGGATGTCAGCGGATTCTGGCCGCGCAAGGCGAACCTCTTCTTCACCAACCGCACCGAATACTTCCGGCGCCTCGACCAGGTGGTGGCCTCGGCCGAGCGCCACGGGGTGGGTCTGGTGCTGACGTTGTTCTGGACAACCTTCACCTTCCCCGATCTCGCCGGGGAGCGCCTCGACCAGTTGGCGGTGAGCAACAGCGTGACGCGGCAGAAGATGCGCGAATTCGCCACGGAAGTCGTCAATCGCTACAAGCATTCGCGCGCCATCTGGGCGTGGGAATTCGGCAACGAATGGAGTCTGGTCGTCGACCTGCCCAACGGGGCGGAGTTCTTGCCGCCGACATGGACCAATCTCGGCAACCCGCCCACCCGCGACCCGGTGCGCGATCTGCTGGCCACCGACACCATCCTGCCGGCCATGCTGGATATCGGCCGCTTGATCAAGGAACTCGATCCCGGACGTCCGCTCAGCACGGGTCACGCCATGTCGCGCCCCAGCCAGTGGCACCAGGACCAATGGAAGAGGGGACTGCTGCCGATCGGTTCCGCTTGGAATACCGACTCGGTGGCGCAGGCCGAAGCCATCACCTTGCGCCAGTGCCCCGACCCCTACGACCTGCTCAGCGTCCATGTCTACGGGAACGACCCGCAGCGCCTGCCCAACTTCGCCACGTTCGCGGCCCGGGCGGGCAAGGCGCTTTTCGTCGGCGAGTTCGGCACGCCGCCCGCGGAACAGGCGAACTATGCAGCTATGCTCTCGGCCATCCGCGTGCACTCGCCGCTGGCCGCGGTCTGGGTGTATGACCGGCCGCAACCCGTCGATGAATACAGCATCACCACGACCAACTCGCGCAGTTGGATGTTGCGGGATCTGCTGCCCCGAAGTTCACCGCTTGGTCCTGGAGGTGGGTCGCCATCGGACCGGTGCCCGACACCGACCGCCTCACCTTCACCACCTGGCGCCACTATGACGCCAAGTCCACCCCTGCTCCCATCCGGCCTGCTCGGCTCGGCCACCACCACCCTGCGCACACCCACCACGGTAACACCATGAAGCAATCATCTCTTTTGCCCGCCAAACCGGCGACACGCCGGGCTGGAGTTCTGCATGCCAACGCCCAATGGATCGGCGACCGCCGTCGTGCCACCAAGGGCGAGCCGCCGTGCCCGTATCTGCGTCTTGGATTCCACCTGCCCGAAGAGGTCCGGTGCGCTACCCTGCAGTGGGCTGCGCTCGGCGTGGCCGATTTCCATCTGAACGGGAAGAAAGTTGGCGATGGATTTCTTATGCCGGGCTGGTCAGACTTCCGGCACCGCGCTCAGGTCATAAGCATCGACGTGACCGCGATGCTCCGCGCCGGGGACAACACCCTGGGTGCCATCCTCGGAGACGGATGGTATTCCGGCACGCTGTTATTCAACAACGAGCGCAATCATTACGGGACGCATCCGCGATTGCTGGCGCGGCTGGATATCGAATTGTGCGACGGGCGCAAGCTGAGCGTAACCACAGGTCGCGGCTGGGAGGTGCGTTACGGGCCGGTGCTCTTTTCTGACATTTACCACGGGGAAAGCTACGACGCGCGTCGGGATCTCGGGGACTGGTGTGTGCCGGGAGCATCGAAGGCGGGTTGGCGCGCGGCGGATGTTTTCCCGAAATACCGCGGCGAGCTCGTTCCGAAGGTCAACGAAGCGGTGCGCGTTACCGAGACCCTCAAGCCGCGGAAAATCACCGAGCCACAACCGGGCAAGTATGTCTTCGATTTCGGACAAAATCTCGCCGGGGTCTGTCGCCTCAACGTGCGCGGCCGGCGTGGACAAAAGATCACGCTCAAGTTTGCCGAGATGCTCAACGCCGACGGCACCGTCTATCGCGACAACCTCCGCCTGGCCCGTGCGACCGACACCTACACCTGCCGGGGCGGGGGTACCGAGGAGTGGACGCCGCGCTTCACCTTCCACGGGTTCCGCTACGTCGAGGTCACGGGCTTGGACCGGAAGCCGTCCACCGGGCTGCTGACCGCGCTCGTCTTGCACGGACATGTGTGCCCGACCGGAAAGTTCTACGCTCGAAATCCCACTGCTCATCCGCCTCGACCGCAATATCCGCTGGGGTTTGCGCGGCAACTTCCTCGATGTGCCGACCGATTGTCCGCAGCGCGACGAGCGTCTCGGCTGACCGGTGACGCTTCCAGGTTTCGCCGGTACGGCGGTGCCTCACTGGGCGATGTGCGCAAGTTCTTCCGCAAATGGCTGCAGGATCTTGCGCGATACACCGTGCCGACGGCAGTTTATCCTGACATAGCAATTCGACGTTCTCGAAAGCACAGTCCGTCGAATTTCGGCAACGCGGCATGGGCCGATTTGCAGGGCTATTTGTCCTGAAAATTTACACGCCGCCATGGTGATAAAGAGATCTCTCGCGGAGAACTACGACGCGATGAATCGCTGATCGCCTACCAGAAGCGCACTGAAAAATCTGGTGCGCCTGCGCACCTAATACGGCGACTGGTTGGCCATCGATGCCGTCACTGCGCAAACGCCCCTGTGCCCTGCGACCCCGTCGGCAATGGCCTACTCTGCACACATAATTGACCTCATGGCCAAGATCGCCGGTAAGCTTGGCCGGAAGGGCGATGCACAGAAATCTGCAAACTTCACGCACGGATCGTCGGCTTCCTCTGCAACGCCTATGTCACGCTGACGGACGCGTGGTCGGCCATTGCCAGACCGGGGCCTACCCGCTGGCACTGGCCTTCGATTTGCTGCCGACCAAGCTCCGACCGAAAGCCTTTGCCCATCTCATCGATCTCATCGAGGCGAGGGGATGTCATTTGACCACCGGCTTTGTCGGCACGCCGCTCCTTCTGCCCGTGCTCACGCGCTTCGACCGCACCGATCTGGCCTACAGCATCCTCCTCCAGGAGGACTACCCGTCCTGGCTCTACACCGTGCGCAACGGCGCGACGACCATGTGGGAACGCTGGAACAGCTACACCAAAGAGCACGGCTTCGGCGACGTCGGCATGAATTCCTTCAACCATTACGCCTACGGAGCGGTGGGCGAGTGGATGGTTGCCGTCATCGGCGGCATCCGCCCGCTGGCCCCCGGCTACCAAAAGATCCTCTTCGCCCCCGAACCCGGCGGCGGCCTCACCTCCGCACACTGCGAACTCGACACCCCGCAAGGCCTGGCCTCCTGCCGCTGGCACATCCGCGGCAAAACGCTGCGCGGAGAGGTCATCGTGCCGCCTCGGGCCACCGCCAGGCTGCAGCTTCCCATGCAACCCGTCCAGGATCTGCCCCCCGGTCGTCATGTCTTTTGCTCAAAGATGATTTACTTTAAATCTATTTTATTCCGGAGCCTTATGGAATGAGGTGGTCAAGTTTGTGTAGGATGCTTACGACCTTGAGTTTTATATGTCGTATTCAATAGATCCCATTCTGACCCAATTTACTTCGCCATGACCCATCCTGCGATCGAATACTCCGTCATCGGTGCCTATCTTGTGCTCATGCTCGTGGTGGGCATGGTCTTTAAGAATTTTAACAAAAATTCCGGCGACTACTTTCGCGGGGGCAGTCAGGGCACGTGGTGGATCGTCGGCATGAGTTCGTTCATGGCCGGGATCAGCGCGTTCACCTTCACCGGCAACGGGGGCGCAGCCTTCGAGGCGGGTTGGACCGTGCTGGTCATTTATCTGGCCAACTGCACGGGTCTGCTGCTGCATGTGTTTTTTCTTGCCCCGTGGTTCCGGCAGATGCGGGCCACGACGTTCCCGGAGGTTATCCGGGCGCGGTTTGGGCCAGTGACACAACAGGTCTATGCCGGGTTGGCCATGCTGCTCTTTCTGACCACTGGCGCAATGTGGTTGTTCGGTCTCGCTATCTTCACCGCGACTGCATTTGGCCTGCCGATCCACCTCACCATCCCTGTTCTCGGAGTCGTGGTCCTCTTCTATTCCACGACCGGGGGAAAGTGGGCCGTGCTGGCAGCCGACTTCGTGCAAGGACTCATCATGATGTCGATGACCCTGCTCATCGCCATCCTTTGCGTGGCTCAATTCGGCGGAATCGGGGGCTTTTTGGCTGCCATCGAGTCTGCAGGACTGGAACATGACTTCCGCCTGTTTAAGGACCCGGGCGATTTTCCTCTCAACGCCTATACTTTCGAGTGGGCCATGGCCATGTTTGTGGTCCAGGCCACGCTGATGTGCTCAGCGCAGCAAGCGGTCAAATATTTTGCGGTCAAAGATGGTCGGGAGGCGCGCCGGGCGGCGTTGCTCACTCTGATTCTAATGGCGCTTGGCTCGCTGATGTGGTTTGTGCCGCCGGTTGCGGCACGGATTCTGTTTGCCGACGAAGTGCTGGCCTCCGGCATGGCCAAGCCCGCCGAGGCGGCTTTCGCCGTGGCGGCAGTTCACCTTCTGCCCGTCGGCCTGATTGGCATGATGGTGGTGGCCATGTTTTCCGCGACCATGAGTTCAATGGATGCCGGGCTCAACGGCAACGCCGCCATGGCCGTGCGCGACCTGCTGCCGGCAATCTGCCGCCGCCTGGGCTGGAAAATGCCGGGGGAAGTGGGCCAGGTTCTGGCGGGACGTATTGTCACCATCACCTTCGGTTTGGCGGTCATTGTCCTGGCATTGAAGCTTTCAACGATGGAAGGCAGGGGGGTTTTTGAGTTTGCTGTGGCACTTGGGCCGCTGCTGGTCGTGCCGATGTCGATCCCGCTCTTGCTGTGCCTTTTCATCCGCAGGGTTCCGTCATGGGCGGCACTGGCCTCGATGGCCGTTACCCTGGTTCCTTCAACCATGGCCTTCGTGGCCGAGACGCCGTGGACGCTCGGTGAGAGAACATTTTGGTCCTTCCTGACCGGAGCGGGGGTCTTTCTGTTTTCGGCGCTCTTTTGGAGGCGGGCCAGCAGCCATTACCGGGAGCAGGTGGACGCATTCTTCGCAACTTTGCATCGGCCCGTTGACTTTGCCACTGAGGTCGGCCCATCCAACGACTCCACCCAGTTGAAGATCATGGGACGCTTTGCCGTGGTGGTCGGCGGGTTCATCCTGCTTCTTCTCTTTGCGCCCAACGAGCCCTCGGGGCGGTTGGCCATCCTCGGCCTGGCCGTTTTCCTCATGGGCGTTGGCTTCTTGATGTTATATGCATCGAAACGGTATAAAGTCTTAGCTGAGTTACCCGTTGAGATTCCTCCGTCCTCATCGCAGGCGTTGGACACTTCCGTCAACCCTTGACCTTAAAAGTCATGAAACCAATCATTGCAACCCGTATCCTGTTCGTCGGAGCGATTCTAACGGCAATTCCCGTAGCGAGTCAGGCACTTCAAGTATCCTGGCAGATGACGAATGTGATCGTCATGGATGGCCCCGGGGGCCTTCCGGTCGAAGCCATCCAGAGCAATCCCGCCGGGCAACCGCTCATACTGGGGCGTCCGGAGCTCGCAAGCGGCATCAAGCGTTTTCAGCCCTCTTTATGGGACGGCTCGCTCGTTTTTCATGGATCCCACACTGCCCATGTCGCTGATTTCTGGAAAAATTTCCGGACATTTTCGGCGGAGGTGGATGTAAGCTTCGATTCAGTCAATCAAGATCAGACGCTGCTCCGGGTAGCAGGTGTTTGGGAAATTCGGCTAATAGGCGAAACAGGGCTGCCCGAACTTCAGTTCATTGGTTGGCGGGAGCCTCGCAGGCCCCAATCTGTTTCGTTGTTCGGAATCGAAGCGAATAAGAAATACGAAATCAGGGCACATATGCAGATGGATGGAACGATGATCTTAGAGCTTGGCTCTGGCGAATCGGCAACCACGTATCTGGGCCAGCCTCCCGCCAGTTCCGGCGAATATCCGGAACTGTTTGTCGGGAGCTCGAACCCGGAACGGTTCAGCCGTGCGCTGCAAGGGAGCATTCATCGACTTCAAATCCACGCCCGATAAGCACTATGAAATACTTTGTAAAGCTACTTTTGATCATTAATGGCATTGCGTCTCAGTTAGTCGCACAGAATCAGGCGGCACCCGCTTTCATGGTGCCGGAGGTGATGCCACCCCATCCACGCCTCTTCATGAATGCGGAGGAGCTGGCAGCGATGAAAGAACGCGTCGAGTCCTCGCAGTTCCCCCATGTGCTCGCCTGGCAGGCGCTCGAAAAGGAACTGGCAACCGACATGCCACCCAGGCCCTACGTGGGGGACAACGGCAAGACCTTCTACAAAATCGCCAACCGGCAAGCGGGACGGGCACGCGACTTGGCACTGGCCTGGTGGATCACCGGGGACGACAAATACGCGGACCAAGTCATTGATCTCCTCGCCGCCTGGTCCCAGGCCGAACCGACACCGGGGCGGGAGTGGAAACTGGAGGGCGGAGAGAAAAATCCCAATATGGGCATCCACCTCGTCCGCGGCACCCTCGGCTTTGTTTACGCCGCCGATCTTCTCTGGGACTACCCCGGATTCACCCCGGAGAAGAAGGCCGCCTTCGAGCAATGGTTGCGGGTCATGATCCCCAACGTCCGAGCCTGCAAGGAGCACTGGAAGGCAATGGACCACTTCAACCGGCAATATTTCCAGAACCACCACGTCACGCATGCGCTGGGGCTCGCCACCATGGGGTCCTACCTCGGCGACCGCGAACTCGTCCAATACGCCCTTGCCAGCCCCGACAACGACCGGGACTATACCGACCTCGTCGAAGGCATCATTTTCATGCCCGGCGACGAGCCACACCACCGCGAGCCGGCTAATGCCCCGCCCCCGCAGAAGGGCGAGATCTACGACCGCTACCGCCACTACACCGCGCATGGGAGGGGCCTGCAATACGCTCACCTTTCCATGAACCTGATGGCGCAAATCGCGGAAATCGGACGCCACCTCGGCCTCGACCTCTGGAATTACCAGGCTCCCGGCGGGGAAACGCTGCGGCTTCCCTTCGAGTATTATTCCGACTTCTACCGCCTCCAAGACTCCGGCATCAAACACGGTCTTTACAAAGGAGAGACCCACCGTATTGGCAAAGCCGGCGACAGTCCCGCCGCCTTCGAACTCGCTCTGGCCCGCTATCCCGACAGTCTGACCCTTCGGGACCTTCTCTGGGTCATGGACCGCCCGATTCACCGTTGCCACACACTCGGTCCGGTCCTGCTGACCCACGGACATGTCTTTCCCGAGCAGAAAGGGCTTTCGCCGAGGCCGAAGCCGCCGGCTCCTCCCCCCGCCCCCGTGCTCGAGAGGATCAAGGCCCCGGAAAAGTTCGGCCTGCACCCGCGACTGATGCTCGACAAAGCCGGGCTCGATGCCATGCGCGATCGTGCCCTGTCCGGCCAGAAGCCCTGGCAGACCGCATGGAATGGACTGCAGGCCCGTGCCGACTCGGCCATCGCCCGGTTCCCCAAATTCCAACCTTATACCGGCGATGATCCTTTCGGCTTTTACAAGGCCCTCCTTCCCCAGGCCCAAGCAGCCCGTGACCTAGCTCTCGCCTGGTGGATCACAGGCGATGAGAAATACGCGGACGCCGCACGCCGGATCATCGAAATTTGGACGGAAGCCAAGCCGCAGCCCGGCACTATGTTCACCAAGGACCACAAAGCGGCACCCAACAAAGCCATGCTCATCCCCCGTAGCTTGCTTCCGATGATCTGGGCTTATGACATGCTGGCCGGCCGCGGGGAGATGCCGGAGGCCGACAAAGCGGCCTTCACCGGCTGGCTTCAGGCTTTGGTTCCTCAGCTCAAGGAAGGTGCACTCATTTGGGAGGAGAATGGCTACTTCGACGCGCAGTTCTTTCAGAACCATCAGGCCGGAGAAAACATGGGGCTGGTGGCCATCGCCATCGCGTGCGGCGATGCGGATCTCCTCCGTTTTGCGGTCAATTCCGCTGAAAACAACCGCGATTTCCTCAACCTCATCGAAGGCCTCATTCTCATGCCCGGCGACGAACCATACTACCGCGACCTCCCCGGGGCGCCCGCGCCGCAGGCCGGCGAAATCATGGACCGCTACCGCCACTTCGAGATGGCCGGGCACGTTGAAGGTTACGAGACCAAGCCCAACCGGGGCATCCAATACGCCATGCTCTCGTCCCACCTGCTGGCCATTACGGCCCAAATGCTGGCCACCAACGGACTCGACCTCTGGAACCACCGGGCGCC